>NZ_JBFBAJ010000011.1:218205-309951 GCF_040682215.1 Actinoplanes sp. NPDC051346
TGGTGCAACGCCCGCACCGCCTGAGATGCGGCAGCGCCCGCACCGCTCAAGATGGCGCGACGCCCGCACCGCTCGGGATATCGCCCGTCCGCAGCGCTCGAGAGGGCAGATCACCCGCAGCGCTTCCCATGCCGCAGGTCCCTCAGAACCCTCGACCACGACGCAGAGAGAGGGCCGGCGCATAACCCGCCTGCCACCGGAGAGCGGCGCCAGAGTCGGCATCCCATCGCCGAGCGCCAGACCCTGGGCACTGGGCGCCGCGCGGAAGCGCAACGCAGAGCAGCCCGTCGGATCGCACCGAAAGGTCTCCACCAACGGGGCAAAACCCCTGGCAGGTCCGCGGCAATCCCGAGCCCGTCGAGGCGCCCAGGGACTTCGTCCTCGCCCGCCACCTGAAAGAGGCCACTGCGAGGCCCCCGGGCGCGGTGCGGTCACCGGTCAGGGCGGCGACGTTCCGGAGTCGGTCACGACCGGAGTCGGTCACGACCGGAGTCGGTCACGACCGGAGCCAGCCACGACCGGAGCCAGCCACGACCGGAGCTGGAGTCGGCCACAGCTCGAGACCGTCAACCGCTCAAGCTGGTCACAGCTCGCGACCATCAATCGCCGGAGGCTGTCACCGCCGGGGACGCGGCCGGGGGCTACTCACCTGGAGCAGCCCCGGCCACCCACGAATCAGCCCGCGAAGCGCTTCTCCGCATTGCCCTCAGTCGTCGCATAGTCCAGCGCCGACTGGTCCACCGCGGCCTTGATGTCGCGGAGGATGTTCTTGAGGTCAGTGGCCGCCGTGGTCCACTTGTTTTGGCGCTGGCGGTATGCCTCCTGCGCCTTGCCTTCCCAGGTGTCGACCAGGGGGCGGGCGTCGTGTTCCAGCTTGCCGAGATCGGTCTCGAGCTTGTTCAGGGCAGCCTGAATGTCGGCGCTGGCCGTTTCCAGGGCGCCGAAGTTCACGCGAAGCAAACCGTCGTTCATCGAGTGACTCTCCCCACTGTCAGTTCTAGAGCGGCAGGCTGACGCCGCCGCCGCCGGACTTGGTCACCGTGCTCGCGGCTGCGCTGTCGGTGCTCTCGTAGCTGACACCCGAACTGCGGATCGCTTCGGCGGTGTCGGCCAGGGCCTTGTTCAGGTCGGCCAGATCCCGCTGGTACTGGTTCTTGACCGTCTCGAACGCCCGGCCTCCAGCACCCACCCACGCGGTCTGGAGTGCTGAGAGCTCCCCCATGAGCTTGTTGAGCATGGAGGTCAACGACGAGTTCACGTCATCGAAATCCTTCGCGGCCGCCGCCATCGCCTCGGCTTGTACCTTCGTCTGGGCCACCCCGGACGTCACCCCGCTTCCTTGATCGTCTGCGTTGCGCCGTGCCCTGGATGGGCGGGCCGTACTGGTGATACGACGCACCGGCGCATTGACGTGGCCCCCAGGTTAGCCCCTACCGCGAAGCAGCGGGGGGCACCCTGAGCAGCTCTTATCCCGTTCTGAACAATGACCGTAGCCGGCTGGGCGCGGCAACGCTAACCCCGGCGTGAGCCTGTGGATATCCACACGTTGGTTATCCACAGCCCCACCCACCATCGAACGCCGAGCCATACGATGGCTCCTCGCAAGCACAACCACTATCGAAGGGCGGCGCGGGGTGACGGCAGAGGCGGTAAGCGGCCGCAGCTTCCCGGAGCTGAGCGGCGGCGGTCAGCGCCTGCCCAAGGTGCACCAACAGCGTGTCCGGCATGGGCGATTGTTCGGTATTCGCACCGGTCAACTCGTCAGCACCCAAGCGGCCGCCGTGACCCTGCTGATCGGCGCCGTCAACGGGCCGATCGCTCTCGGCGCGGCGGTATTCGTGGCTATTGTCCTATTTGCCGTGACCTGGCTGCGATTGCGTGGGCGATGGGCGTTCGAGTGGCTGGGCACGGCGATGAAATACACGGGCCGGCGCCACGTCGGCTCGATCGGGGCCACGCCGACCGCACTGCTCGAGTTCGTCACACCGGGCGCCGCCGTCGAGCAGATGGCAATGGCCGGTGATCCCGCCGCGATCATCGTCGACGGGCAGGGCCTCACCGCCATTCTCGAGCTCGGCGATCCGACTGGCCTGCTCGCCGAGGAGGCCGGTGCGGTGCCATCGCCGGCCGGCCTGCTCCCCCCGGCCGACGCGGAACATCCACCGTGCCGCATCCAACTAGTGCTCACCGGGGCTCCTGCCCCTTCCCTGCGGGCCGGCGGCGGCACGCCCGCCAACTCGTACCGTCAATTGACCGAGGGTCGCCTGCTCGGCCACAGCCGAGCGCTACTCGCCGTCCGCGTGCTGCGCGCCGAGGGTTGGTCCGAGGGCGACCTGCGGCTGGCCCTGTCCGGGCTGGTCCGCAAGCTGCTGCGTCGGCTCGCACCGACCCCGGCTCGCCCCCTCGGCGAGGCAGCCGCCCTGCGAGCCATCGCCGACCTCGCCCACGACGACGGCACCGGCGAGGTTCAGGAGAGCTGGCCGGGTCTCCGAGTCGGCGGCCTGACGCAGGTGACGTTCCGGCTCCGCCGCTGGCCCGACCTGCGGATCGAGACGTCTCAACGCATCATCGCCCGCATACTCGCCCTGCCGACGGCGGCAACGACGGTTGCGCTCGGTGCCGGGCCACATTCACCCACGGGTACGGACACAGCTATCGACCTCACCGTCCGCCTCGCCGCACCCGATGCCGCGACGTTGTCGTTCGCCACCCAGTCGCTGCGCAAACTCCTCGCCGCCGAGCGGGCCACCATTCAACGCCTCGACGGCGAGCACCTCGCCGGCCTGACCGCGACCCTGCCACTGGGCATTCCGACGGCACCGGCGATCCCTGGCCGTCCCGCGGTCGACGGCCTCGGCGGCCATCGGGCCGACCTGCTCGACAACCTCGAACTGCCGATCAGCAACGCGGGCCTGATGATCGGCAGCAACCGCCGGGGCGACCCGGTCATCGCCCGGTTGTTCCGGCCAGAGCAAACCCGCGCTCTGCTCGTCGGAGGTGTGCGCTGCGCACAGCTCGTATCGCTCCGTGCGATGGCGCTGGGCGCGCGGGTGGTCGTCCAGACCGCACGGCCGCAGGCTTGGGAACCCTTCGTACGTGGTGCCGCGGTTCCCGGCGAGTCGATTGCCGTCATCCCGCCGGGCCGGGCCGTGGACATCCCCCCGGGCTCGGCCCTGCACCCACTCTTGATCGTGATGGACGTCGGCCCGGTGGGCGCGGACAGCCGTCCGGGATCAGGTTGGCAGACCACCCTGGTGGTCCGCGACAGCTTCAGCACGGCGGACGCGGACGTCGCGTCCCGGGCAGACCTCCTGCTCGTGCAGCCCCTCCGCACGGACGAGGCCGAGCTCGTCGGGAAGACCCTCGGCTTGGGCGAGACAGCGGCCTGGCTGACTCAGATCCGCGCGGACATGGTCGCGGTAATCAACCGCCGCGCGGTCCGCTGGGCGGTCCTGTCCCAAACCCCCATCGAAGCCCAGCTGATCGGCCCCCCAAGCCGCTAACCCGACCCCAGGCCGCGAAGTCGTGCCTGCGCCACCCGCACAGAACACGACGGCACACCAGCACGCCAACAAACGCGCTACACGGCTCGACCCAAGCCGCTAAGCCTGCGCTTTCACCTGCGGCCTGGAGACATCGCCCCGCCACGAGGTAGGGCACGACGGACGGCGGGGGGCGGTTGGCCAGGTTCCGGCGTGAGTTCCCCGGTGTCTGACCGCCCGCGCTGATGCGTTGTTCGAGCGGCCAGCCATCGACCGCGTTGTTCGAGCGGCCAGCCATCGACCGCTAACGAGGTGCGGACGTGACGGGGCATCGCCGTACTACGGGCCCGCAGCCGTTACCGGCATAGACGTGCGGGCCCGAGCAGTGGCTATCCGCGAAGTGTCACCAGGGCTGGAACGTCTCGCAGGAGACCAGGGTGACGGTCTCGCGTCGGCCGTTGCACACGTCGTTGTTCTCGCCGCCGTCGAGGAAGCCGACACCGTGGTAGACGAAGAGAAGGTCGTCGCCCGCCTCGCCGTAGAGCTTGTTGTCGCCGTCGCCGCCGCGCAAGTCGTCGTTGCCGCCGCCACCGAGAATGGTGTCGTTGCCGTCCCAGCCGCTGATCTCGTTGGCCGCCGCGTTACCGACGAGGCGGTCGTTGCCCGAGCCGCCGTCGAGGAGTTCCACGTCGGCGCCGACGGTATCGTGCTCGCCGGCCACACCGTCGTCGCGGGACACGCCGTTCAGGGAGATGGCAAGGGGCTTCCGGTAGCCCTGGTAGCCGACCATGTCCCGGCCGGTGCCACCGAGCAGCACGTCGGCGGAGACCTTGCGGTCGTCGGGGTCGCCGTACAGCTGGTCGTCGCCGGCGCCACCCTCGATGCGGTCCGCGCCGTACCAGGCGTTGAGGAAGTCGTTGCCGTTGCCGCCGTACAGCTTGTCGTTGCCGTTGTCGCCGAAGAGGTCGTCGTTGCCGTTGCCGCCGTGGATCACGTCGTTGCCGGAGCGATGGGGCGCGTTGATGCAGTCGGTGTCGCCGAGGACCCGGTCGTTGCCGTCACCCGCGGAGACGTAGTCGGACCCGTCACCGGCGTAGATCAGGTCGTTGCCGCCCCCGCCCCAGATCCTGTCGTTGCCGTCCCCCCGGTCGCAGACGCTGTCGCCGTGCAGCTCATCGGCCTTCGGGCCGCCGACAAGCTTGTCGTTGCCCGCGCCGCCGTACGCCTCCATCCTGAGGTCGCTCTTGTTGACCACCGAGTCGTCTCGGTCGTAAACCTTGACGATCACCTTGGCGGGTGTCTTCGTGGTCCTGCAGCGGACCCGGGTCTTGTCGCCCTTGACCTGCTTGCAGTTCTTGCCGGGTCGGACAGCCACCCGGTCGTCGATCGTGACGGTCCGCCCGGAGCGGGTGATCACGACCTTGTTCTTGACCTTGTAGTCGGCCGAGAACGAGACCGTGGTGGCGCCCGCGGTCACCCATCCGTAGCTCGCCGCCGCGGCGGGGCCAGCGACGGCCGTGGCAGCAATGGTGGTGGCGGCTGAGAGAAGAAGAGCCGACCAGGCTTTACGCAACATCGAACAATCCCCCGATATAGATATCGGCGGCATCCTAGCCTGGCACGTCGACCGTTTCAGCAGAGACCGGCAACAGCTTCAGGGAACCCGCTGTGGCCCTCTCATTGCCGGACGAAATCGGCGCCCAGGAGCTCCCGCAACCGGGCCAGCGCGCGCATACTGCGCATCTTTACCACCGAGGCCGAGACGCCGAGAATCTCCGCGACCGTGTCGACGCTGTGGTCCTCCCAGTGCCGCAGCACCACGATGGCCTGGTCCCGGACCGGTAGGGCGGCCAGCGCCCGCATCAACGTGACGTGCAGGTCCGCGTCGGGTGCGACCAACTGCCCGGGCTGGTCGGGCAGATCCGCGAGGAGGACCTCGGAGTCGCTGCGGCGTTTCCGCTGGTCGAAGACCGCGTTCATCAGGACCCGGCGGCTGTACGCCTCCAGGTTCGCCGTGCGCCAGATCCGGCCCCATGATGCGTACATCTTCGCCAGGGTCAGCTGCGTCAGGTCCTGGGCCAGATGCCAATCGCGGCACATCAGATACGCGGTACGCCGCAACCTGGGCGTGGCGGCCGCGACGAACGCGGCGAACTCCTCGTCCCGGGCCACCCGCTCACGCCGCCAGGAGAAATTCCAGCCCGCCTCGGAAGACACGATGTCGGTCACCTGCCCGCCTCCGGGCAGGCGCTGCCGACGAGATCCGCCACGCCGGCACGATCGCGGAACTTCGCGGCGAACGCCGGGTACCCGGACGGCTCGGCCAGTGTCATCCGGAACGACTCCGGCACGGAGTCAGCGGAGAGCGAGGCTACGAAATCCGGGCTGTCCGCCCAGAGTTTCTTGAACCGGGCGAACGCCTCCTCGCGGCTTTCGAACCGCAGGTCCCGCACCAGAGGATCAGCCTGCAACGCGGCCCGCAGATCGGACCGCTGCGACTCCGTGATCTCGTAAGCAAGGAAGATCGAAGCGTCGGAAGCGCGGTCCCGCGCCGGCCACGTACACCTCGGGTCCGCCGGAGCCATCATCGCCTGGGCGGCCGAAATCCCCGGCGGCGGCGCGGCGGGCGCCACGCTCACGTTCACCGCGACTACCGCGGCGACAACCGCCGCGGCTGCGGCACCTCCCGCCAGCAGCCCGCGCCGGCGGCGGATCCGCCGGCCCTGGGCCATGGCCATCCGAGCCGGGTCGCCCGGCGGGGGTACGGGCTCGTCATCAAGGGCCCGTTCGAAAAGGCCTCGCAGGTCCTGCTCCACAACACGCTCTCCTGATATCCGGTGGCTTCCTTCCTTCAATGACTGGCTGGGCCAACGGATCGGTCACACTATCTCGCCACACCCAGCCACTGACTCTCCGCAGCGCAAAACTCACCATTGGGACCCCATGTCGGTCCGCTCGAACAAGATCGCGGAGTGTTGCTGCTCTTGGTGGCCCGGGCGTGGCACCATCGCCAGCCATGGGCATCATCATCCGGCTGGTGATCACCGCCGTCTCGCTGTGGATCGCCACTCTGGTCATCGACGGCATCCGGCTCACAACCGACTCAGTTTCCGGGCAGGCCGGCGCGCTTCTTGCCGTCGCTGTCATCTTCGGCATCGTGAACGCCGTACTTCGACCGATCATCAAGATGGTCGGTTGCGGGCTGTACGTCCTCACGCTCGGCCTGATCTCCCTGGTGGTGAACGGGCTTCTCTTCCTGCTCACCAGCTGGATCGCCGGCCGGTTGGACCTGCCGTTCCACGTGGACGACTTCTGGCCCAGCGCTGTCCTCGGCGCTCTGCTCGTCGGGGTCGTGAGCTGGCTGCTCAACATGCTCGTTCCCGACGGCGACGACTGACCGCACCAAAACAATCCGGGCCACCGGGGCGAGGCGCAGAAACGCGTCGCCCCGGTGAGCTTGGACATATGCAAGGACCGCTACCCCTTACGCACCTTACGGTGGAGATATGGGCGAGGAGCGGCGTGGATATCTGTACGGGTTGACCGCCTACGTGCTCTGGGGCTTCTTCCCGATCTACTTCAAGCTGCTCAAGCCGTCCCCACCCCTGGAAATCCTCGCGCACCGCATCGTCTGGTCTGTCGTATTCGTCGGTCTGCTGCTCGCCGCCGCGCGTAACTGGCGGTTCGTCGGCCGGCTGATCCGGGATCGGCGGCTGCTCGGCGGTGTCACGCTCGCCGCCCTGCTCATCGGGGTGAACTGGGCCACCTACATCTACGGTGTCAACTCGTCGCGGGTCGTCGAGACGGCTCTCGGCTACTTCATCACCCCACTGGTCGTCGTGCTGCTCGGTGTCACCGTGCAGCGGGAACGCCTGCGGGTGTGGCAGTGGGTGGCCGTCGGGATCGGCGGTGTCGCCGTGGGTGTGCTGACCGTCGACTACGGGCGGCTGCCGTACGTCGCGCTGGTGCTGGCGGCCACCTTCGGGTCGTACAGTCTGGTGAAGAAGCGGTTGTCGCTGCCGCCGGCCGAGGGTTTGCTCGTCGAGTCGTCGGTGCTGGTGCTGCCCGCCCTTGCCTACCTGTGGTGGCTCAACGGCGATGCCCAGTTCGGGCACGTCTCGGCCTGGCACACCGCGCTCATGGTGCTGTCGGGCGTAGCCACCGCCGTACCGTTGATGCTGTTCGCCGGGGCCGCCAACCGGGTGCCGCTGGTCGGTCTCGGGATTCTTCAGTACGTCGCGCCGATCCTGCAGCTCGCCTGCGGGGTCCTGATCTTCCATGAGCCGATGCCGGCGCCGCGCCTCGTGGGGTTCGCGCTGGTCTGGACCGCTCTGGTGATCTTCACGGTGGACGGACTGCGACGGGCGAGGACGGGTGCGGGAAAGACGGTGGCCGGCTCCGCGGCCGCCACCGCGGAGCCGGCTACCGCGCTACCGCCGCGCTGACGGCCCAAGGGGCGGGCCGTCAGGGGACGTCGTAGGCCAGCAGTGTCCGCCCGTCGTTGCGGACCAGCGCCAGCCGGGCGAGCGACCCACCGGCGAAGTGCGTGACGCTGGACATGCTGAATTCCTTGCCGGGTGAGGCGGTCCACGAGCCGAGCTGCTCGCTCTCCTTGTCCGGCCCGTACGCCATCAGGCGGATGGTGTACGGCTCCGACTCGGCGTTCACCCGGTTGTACGCGCACAAAAGCTTGATCTTGGTCCCGCCGGCCGCGCCCGCGAGACTGATCTGGGCACTCACCGGCACCTGGTCCGCGGCGGGTGTCATCGCGATCGTCGGGCCCCAGGCGTCGGGGTCCGCACCGCCGCCCCGCTCGTCCATCCAGAAGACCGCGCCGATGCCCACCACGAGGGCGAGGCAGGCCGCCGCCAGGGCCGTGCCCAGCACGCGCCACCGCACCCGCTTGCGTTCCTGACGCCGGGTCGTCTGCGCGACCGTGACCAGGTCCGGCACGCTTACCCGGCGGCGGGGTGGCCGCGCGGCTTCCGGTTCCAGCAGGCGTTCGAAGTCGCTCGGGTCGAGGCGGCCGAGCAGTCCCGGCAGGACCGCGATGTCGGCCACCGCTTCACGGCAGAACGAGCAGGTGGCGAGGTGCCGTTCGTAGGCGGCGCGCTCGGACGGCGACAGGGCGCCCAGGACGTACGCACCGTCGTCGTGCTCGTGGTCGCATCTCACCCTGTCACCCCCATCTCGTCCAGCACCATGCGCAGCGAGCGCAGGGCGTAGTGCGTGCGTGACTTCACCGTGCCCGGCGGCACGCCCAGCCGGGCGGCCGCCTCGGCGACCGATCGTCCCTGGTAGAAGCATTCGACGAGGACCTCGCGATGGCTGGTCGAGAGCCGCCCCAGCGCCTCGGCGACCGTCCACGCCTCTACCGCCCGATCCGCCTCGTCCGCGCTGGGCGGAGGCTCGGGAATCATGTCTGTGACCACCTCGTCGACCCGTACCGACCGCCGCCGCCAGGCATCGATGGCCAGGTTGCGGGCGGTGGTGAACAGCCATGACCGCACCGTTCCCCGCTGCGGATCCAGCGCCTCGGGATAGCGCCAGGCCCGGAGGAGGGTTTCCTGCACGAGGTCCTCGGCCCGCTGACGGTCGCCCCCGGAGAGGCGCACGGCGTGCGCGAAGAGGGCGTCCCCGTGCTCGTCCTGCAGAGCGCGCAGCAGATCGGCGTCATGACTTTCCAAGGCTGCCGACCTCCCTCGCGCGTTCCACCCTGTCTTACGGGCGAGGAGGGTCGGCGGGTTCAACGCAGAGTCAGGCGGTGGCGGCGTCTCCGGTGGACAGGGCCTCGGCGACGCTGCGCGCGGCCGAGGTCAGCTTGGCCCGGACCACCCGGGCCGAGGTCAGCATCTCCGCGGCGGGCAGCGCGCAGGCGAGCACCAGCCGGCGCTCCATGTCCCGGTCGGTGATGACGTTGACCGCGGCGCAGGCGAGCCCCTGGCGGAACTGGCCCATCTCCAACTGCATCCCCCGCCGCTCACCGGCGGCCAGGTCGGCCTCGAGCGCCTCGGGGGTGGTCAGGGTGGCCGGGGTGAAGGCACGCATGCCCCAGTCGCGCAGATATCGGGCACGCTGGTCGGCGGTGAGCGTGGCCAGCAGGGCCTTGCCGAGCGCGGTGGCGTGGCCGCCCTCGTCGAAGCCGGGGGCCATGTCGTCCATGAACGGCGAGCGGGCGCCCTCGGCGCAGGCGGTCACCGCTATCCGGCCGCCGACGAACCTGCCGAGGTAGTGGCTGTAGCCGGTTTCGACGGCCGCGCGCCGCAACGCCTCGCCGACCGAGGGTGGGCCGCGGAACGCCGAGACCAGTTCACGGTATCGGTCCGCGATCTCCAGGCCGACGATGTACGTGCCGTCCTCACGTCTGATCACATAGCCCTCGTACGCCAAGGTGCGCACGAGGTGGTACGTCGTCGCAACGGTCAGCTCGCACCGCCGAGCGATCTGTTTCACGGTGAGTCCGCGCGGGGCCCGACCTACCGACTCGAGCACACGCAGGGCGCGTGACACGCTCCGGATGAGATCTGACGGCTCCGCCAGGGGGTCGCGCACTGCTACCTCCGACGCCGGGGACTTACACCATATGAATAATCTTCCCCGGACGGAATGCCTAAAGCGTGTCGACCATGACCAATCTCTACGGCACGTGTGGCTCTTGACACTCACCGTCTAGATCGATGGGCATGAACGCGCAGGCGGCAGCTAGTGGCCGATCGTGGACGCGGCGCTATGACCAGCAACGATGCGACTAGACCGGCCGTCGCATTATCACGGCCCTCGCAAATGCGATGCCCGCCGGGCACCCCACCATGTGGACGGTGGTGCGCGGGATCAGCTCGTGCGGTCAGCGATGAAGTCGCAGAGCGACTCCATGGCGCGCCGCGGCGACCCGTCCGGCAGCGGCGCGAGCCGCGTGCGGGCGTCCTCCGCGTAGGTGCGGACGGTCTCGCGCGCCTGCTTCATCGCCCTCGACTCGCGCAGCAGCCCCAGAGCCTCGGCATGCAGCGCGTCGTCGACGAGCGGCCCGGAGCGCAGCAACTCCCGCAGGCGCACGGCGGACGCGTCCGCATCGTCGTCGGCGAGCGCGTAGAGCACCGGCAGGGTGGGGACACCCTCACGCAGGTCGGTGCCGGGGGTCTTGCCCGATTGCACCGACTCCGAGGCGATGTCGAGCAGGTCGTCGGAGAGCTGGAAGGCGACGCCGATCGTTTCGCCGTACCCGGCGAGGGCCTCGACGTGCGCGGGGGTCGCGCCGGAGAAGAGGCCGCCGAAGCGGGCCGACGTCGCGATGAGTGACGCGGTCTTCTCGGCGATCACGTGTAGGTAGTGCTCGATCGCGTCGCTGTCGCGCGGACCGACGGTCTCGGCGATCTGGCCGTGCACGAGCCGGGAGAACGTCTGCGCCTGCAGCCGGACGGCCTCGGTGCCCAGCGTGGCCGCGATGTCGGCGGCACGGGCGAAGAGGTAGTCGCCGACGAGGATCGCCACGGAGTTGCCCCAGCGGGCGTTGGCGCTCGGCGCACCGCGCCGCACCGCGGCCTCGTCCATGACATCGTCGTGATAGAGCGTGGCCAGGTGGGTGAGCTCGACGACCAGGGCCGCCGGCACGATCTCGGCCCGCGAGGGATCACCGAACTGCGCTCCGAGCGCCACGATCAGCGGGCGGAACCGCTTGCCGCCGGCGTCCATCAGGTGCCGGGCGGCCTCGGCCACCAGGGGATCGGCGCTGGCGACGTTGCTGCGCAGCTGATCCTCCACGACGGTGAGCGTCGCCGAAACCGACGCGTCGACCGCGGGGTCGATGTCGAGGCCGAGCGACGTCAGCGCGCTGTCAGCAGTCACACATTCACGATGCCATACCGCTTTCCCGTGGCTGCTCCAGGGGGGACGATCAGAATCATGCTTTGGTACGGGCACAGCCCGCTCGAGGGGCACACGGGCGAAGGAAGTGCCTGGTCAGGCCCGCACTAAGCCGCCGGGCGGAGCTGCCGGGCGAAACCCCGGTGCCGAGCCGCCCCGGGGAAAATCGTCCGGCGAAAACTGTGGGAATGCGAACAGCCCCGGCCAGCTGGCCGGGGCTGTTACGACATGCCGCTTATCTCGCGAATTGAGCGGCGTCTCTGGTCAGATCGAGCAGCGGCTCCGGGACCACGCCCAGCGCGAAGGTCGCGATCACGCCGATCGACAGGGCGGCCGCGGTCAGGAAGCCCGGAACGGAGACCGCGGGCGTGGTCTCGCCCGGCTCCGACAGCCACATCATCACGATGACCCGCAGGTACGGGAACGCCAGCAGCATGCTGGTGATGACGCCGACGATGACCAGCCAGGTCTGCCCGCCCTCGATCGCCGCGCCGAAGACCGCGAACTTGCTCGTGAAGCCGCTGGTGAGCGGGATGCCCGCGAAGGCCAGCAGGATGAACGAGAAGATCCCGGCGAACACCGGGCTCTTGCGGCCCAGCCCGGCCCAGCGGGACAGGTGGGTGGCCTCTCCCTCGGCGTCGCGCACGAGCGAGACCACGCCGAACGCGGCCAGCACCGAGAAGCCGTACGCGACCAGGTAGAACATCGTGCTAGACAGGCCCTGCTTGTTGAGCGCCAGGACGCCCACCAGCAGGTAGCCCGCGTTCGCGATCGACGAGTACGCCAGCAGCCGCTTCATGTCGGTCTGGGTGACCGCCAGCACGGCGCCGACCAACATGGTCAGGATGGCGATGACGCCGAGCACCGGCTGGTAGTTCCACCGGGCGCCGTCGAACGCCACGTAGAGCACGCGCAGCAGCGCACCGAACGCCGCCACCTTGGTGCAGGCCGCCATCAGCGCGGTGATCGGCGTCGGGGCGCCCTGGTAGACGTCCGGGGTCCAGACGTGGAACGGCGCCGCCGCGCTCTTGAACAGCAGGCCGATGGAAACCAGCGCGAGCCCGCCGAACAGCAGGATCTCGCTGCGGGTCGAGTCGACCGTCGCGGCGTGGATGGACGCCAGGTCCACCGCCCCGCTGTAGCCGTAGATGAGCGCCACGCCGAACAGGAAGAAGGCCGAGGCGTACGAGCCCAGCAGGAAGTACTTCAGCGCCGCTTCCTGGCTCAGCAGGCGGCGCCGGCGGGCCAGGGCGCAGAGCAGGTAGAGCGGCAGCGAGAAGACCTCGAGTGCCACGAACATCGTCAGCAGGTCGTTGGCCGCCACGAAGAGCAACATGCCGCCGAGGGCGAACACTGTCAGTGGGTACACCTCGGTGGCGCCCGGTTGACCGCCGGCCTGCTTCAGGTCCTTCTGCGAGCCGACCGTGACCGCCGCCTGGGCGACGAACGCGCCGCCGGCCTCGAGCGTCCGCTCCCCGATCAGCAGCAGCGAGACGATGCCGAGCAGCAGGATCGAGCCCTGCAGGAACAGCGTGGGCCCGTCCACCGCGATCGCGCCGCCGATGGTGACGACCTGCTTGTCGCGGACGATGATCACCATTACCAGCGCGGCGAGCAGCGACACGAGCGCCAGGCCGAGCTGAACGAGGTGGCGCCGGGCCTTGGGCACCAGGGCCTCGAAGAGGACCCCCAGGCAGGCCGCCCCGAAGAGGATCAACATCGGCGAGAGTGCCCGATAGTCGATGTCGGGAAGTTTGAGCTCTCCCATGGCTAGGGCGCCACCTTTCCGTTCGCGACCGCCGTTGGCGCCGGATCGGTCGTGCCGACGTCCTGCATGGTCGCCTGGACCGCCGGGTTGATCACATCGGTGACCGGCTTCGGGTAGAAGCCGAGGAGCAGCAGCAGGAGCACCAGCGGCGCGACCACGACCTTCTCGCGGAGGCTGATGTCCTTGTGCATCGCCGGAACCTCGGTCAGCGCCGGGTTGAGCGTGCCCTGCGTCGTGCGTTGCACCATCCAGAGCACGTACGCGGCGGCGAGGATGATGCCGGCCGTGGCGATGATCGCGTAGACCGGGTGCACGGTGAAGGTGCCGATCAGCACCAGGAACTCGCTGATGAACGGCGCCGTGCCGGGCAGCGCCAGCGACGCCAGACCGGCGAAGAACAGGACGCCCGCGAGCACCGGGACCAGCTTGCCGGCACCGCCGAAGTCGCTGACCAGCGCCGAGCCGCGGCGTGCCACGAACATGCCCACGACCAGGAAGAGCAGGCCGGTGGCGAGGCCGTGGTTGACCATGTAGAGCACCGCGCCGGTGCCGGCCTGGGTGGTGAAGGCGAAGATGCCGATGCCGATGAACCCGAAGTGGGCGATCGACGTGTAGGACACCAGCCGCTTGAGGTCGTTCTGCCCGACCGCCAGCAGCGCCGCGTAGATGATGCCGATGGCACCCAGGACCAGCGCCGCCGGGGCGAACCAGCGCGACGCCTCCGGGAAGATCGGCAGGCAGTAGCGCAGGATGCCGAAGGTACCCACCTTGTCGAGCACGCCGACGAGCAGCGCGGCCGCGGGTGCCGGGGCGGCACCACCGGCGTCCGGCAGCCAGGTGTGGAACGGGAAGAACGGGGCCTTGACCGCGAACGCGATGAAGAAGCCGAGGAACAGCCACCGCGCGGTGTTCGTCTCGAAGGCGGCCGAGGCGTCCTTGAGGGTCGCCCAGTCGAAGGTGTGCCCGCCGACCACCCAGAGCCCGATGACCGCGGCCAGCATGAAGAGGCCGCCGACCAGCGAGTAGAGGAAGAACTTCACCGCGGCGTACTGGCGGCGCTGGCCGCCGTACGAGCCGATGATGAAGTACATCGGCACCAGCATGACCTCGAAGAACACGTAGAAGAGGAACACGTCGGCGGCCGCGAAGACGCCGATCATCGTGCACTCGAGGGCGAGCAGCAGGGCGAAGTACGTCGGCACCGACCGCTGGCTCTCGTCGACGTCGTGCCAGGAGGCCAGGATGACCAGCGGCACGAGCAGCGCGATGAGCACGAGCATCACCAGCGCGATGCCGTCGGCGGCGAAGGTGAACCGCGCGTCCCAGGTGGGGATCCACTGGTAGGACTCACGGAACTGGAAGCGGTCGCCGTCGACCTGGAACGCCACCCACATGCCGATGCTCAGCGCGAGCACGACCAGCGACCACGCCAGGGCGACGATCTTGGCGAGGCCGGCATTGCTCCGCGGGAGGAAGGCCACCACTGCCGCGCCCACCAGTGGGAGCAACGTCAGGATGGACAGGAACGGGAAGTCCTTCATTACGCCAACCACCCCAGCTGGATCGCGAGGAACGCGCCGACGACCAGCACGGCGCCGGTGAGCATGGACAACGCGTACGAGCGGACGAAACCGGTCTGCAGCCGGCGCAGGCGCCCCGAGCTGCCGCCGACGGCCGCCGCCAGGCCGTTCACCGCGCCGTCGATGCCCCGGTTGTCGAGGTAGACCAGGGCGCGGGTCAGGTAGATGCCGGGCCGCTCGAACACCGCCTCGTTGAAGGCGTCGGTGTAGAGGTTGCGCCGGGCCGCCCGCACCAGCGCACCGGCGGGCTGCTCCTGCTCGGCGGTGCCGTTGCGGAACAGCGTCCAGGCCAGGCCCGCGCCGATCAGCGTGACCACGATGCCCAGGATGCCGACCACTGTGTGCGAGAGGACCGCGTGCGGGTGTTCTTCCTCCACCGCGCCGAAGACCGGCACCAGCCAGTCCGGGACGGAGGTGGACATCAGGAAGCCGGCCGCGACCGAGCCGACCGCCAGCAGCATCAGCGGCACGGTCATGATGAACGGCGACTCGTGCGGGTGCTTGTTCTCCGCGGTGTACCGCTCGGGACCGTGGAAGGTCAGCACGTAGAGCCGGGTCATGTAGAAGGCGGTCAGGCCCGCGCCGAGCAGGGCGGCCATGCCGAACAGCCAGGGCTTCCAGCCCTCGCCCTCGAAGGCGGCCGCGATGATCGGCTCCTTCGAGAAGTAGCCGGACAGCGGCGGGATGCCGATGATCGCCAGCCAGCCCATCATGAAAGTCAGCCAGGTGTACTTCATGTACTTGCTCAGGCCGCCGAAGCGGCGGATGTCGACCTGGTCGTGCATGCCGTGCATGACCGAGCCGGCCCCGAGGAACATGTTGGCCTTGAAGAAGCCGTGCGCCAGCAGGTGGATGATCGCCAGGGCGTACGCCCCGCCGCCGAGCCCGACCCCGACGAACATGTAGCCGATCTGGCTGACGGTCGACCAGGCGAGGACGCGCTTGATGTCGTCCTTCGCGGCGCCGATGATGCAGCCCATCAGCAGGGTGAGCGCACCGACGCTGACCACGATGGTCTGGAGCGTCTCGTTGGCCGAGAAGATCGCGTGGGAGCGGGCGATCAAGTAGACGCCGGCGGTGACCATCGTCGCCGCGTGGATCAGGGCGGAGACCGGGGTCGGACCCTCCATGGCGTCCGGGAGCCAGGCCTGCAGCGGGAACTGGCCGGACTTACCCGCGGCGCCAAGCAGCAGCAGGATGCCCATGATCAGCACTGTGCCGCCGGAGAGCGCGGAAACGCCGCTGAACACGTCGTCGTACTGGGTGGTGCCCATCGTCGCGAACATCATGAAGATGCCGATGGCCAGGCCGGCGTCGCCGACCCGGTTCATCAGGAACGCCTTCTTGCCGGCGGTGGCCGCCGACGGCCGGGTGTACCAGAACGAGATCAGCAGGTACGACGCGAGACCCACGCCCTCCCAGCCGAAGTAGAGCATCACGTAGTTGTTGCCGAGGACGAGCAGGAGCATCGCCGCGACGAACAGGTTGAAGTACGCGAAGAACCTGCGCCGCCCGGGGTCGTGCTCCATGTAGCCGACGGCGTACACGTGGATGAGCGATCCGACGCCGGTGATCAGCAGGACGAAGACGCCGGACAGCGGGTCGAACAGCAGCCCGAAGTCGACTTTCAGGTTGCCGACGACGATGAAGTCCCAGAGGCTCAGCTCGGCCGAGCGCGCCGCCGGGTCCAGCCCGCGCAGGCTGAAGAACATCGTCAGGCCGAGGACGAAGGTCGCCGCGACCGCCAGCACGCCGAGCCAGTGGCCCCACTTGTCCGACCTCTTGCCGAGCAGCAGGAGGACGGCCGCGCTGGCGAGCGGAATGGCGACAAGCAGCCAGATTCCGCTCAGAAGCCCCGTGGCGTGGGCGTACTCCACTGTCTGTTCCACGTGAAGGCCCCTTTAGTACTTGAGGAGGTTGGCGTCGTCGACGCTCGCCGAGCGTCGCGTCCGGAAGATCGACATGATGATCGCGAGCCCCACCACGACCTCGGCCGCCGCGACCACCATCACGAAGAACGAGATGATCTGGCCGTCGAGGTTGCCGTTGATCCGGCTGAAGGTCACCAGCGCGAGGTTCGCCGCGTTCAGCATCAGCTCGATGCACATGAACAGGACGATCGCGTTACGGCGTACCAGTACCCCGGCGGCGCCGATGGTGAAGAGGATCGCCGCGAGTACGAGGTAGTAGTCAGGAGTCACTTTTCCGTCCCCTTGGGTGCGGCTTCCTGCTCGGTCAGCTCGCGCACGGGCAGGATCGGCGAGAGGGTGCGCTCCGAGCCGCTGCCGTCCGGCAACTTGCCCGCGACGGCGACCGACATGGTGTTGGCGTAGACGCCCGGGCCCGCCTTCGCGCCGGGGTAGTTGCCCGGCCGGAAACGCTCCTTCATCCGCGTCACCTGGTCGGCCTTCTCCAGCGAGGACTGCTCGACGTGTGCGAGCACCATCGCGCCGACCGCCGCCGTGATGAGCAGGGCGGAGGTGACCTCGAAGGCGAAGACGTACTTGGTGAACAGCAGTCGGGCGATGCCCTGCACGTTGCCGGCGGCGTTCGCGTCGGCCAGCCCCACCACCGCCGAGTCACCGAGCGAGCGGGCGAGGCCGGTGGCGATCAGGCCGCCGAAGCCGGCACCCAGCAGGATCGCCGCGATCCGCTGGCCGCGCAGCGTCTCGATGAGCGAGTCGGAGGCATCCCGGCCGACGAGCATGAGTACGAAGAGGAACAGCATCATGATCGCGCCGGTGTAGACGATGATCTGCACCGCACCGAGGAACGGCGCGTCGTTGACCACGTAGAGGAAGCCCAGGCAGAACATCGTCAGGACGAGCCACAGCGCGGAGTGCACCGCGTTGCGTGCGAGCACCATGCCGAGGCCGCCAGCGACGGACAGCGTGCCCAGGATCCAGAAGCTCCAGGCCTCGGCGGTGGAGACCTGTGCGGCTGCCTCGGCCGCGTACGCCATCATCGCTTGACCTCCGCGGCCGTAGCGGCGTCCTGCGTGCCGGTCTCCGACCAGGGCGCCCGTTCGGCGCCGGCCGACGTGCCCGGGTTCGTGAGCGCGCCCAGGTAGTAGTCCTTGTCGGTGTCGCCAAGGCGCATCGGGTGCGGCGGCTGCTCCATGCCGGGCAGCAGCGGCGCCAGCAGTTCCTTCTTGGTGAAGATGAGGTCCTGCCGGTTGTCGCGGGCCAGCTCGTACTCGTTGCTCATGGTCAGCGAGCGGGTCGGGCAGGCCTCGATGCAGAGTCCGCAGAAGATGCAGCGGGCGTAGTTGATCTGGTAGATGCTGGCGTACCGCTCACCGGGCGAGAAGCGCAGCTCGTCGGTGTTGTCGCCACCCTCGACGTAGATCGCGTCCGCCGGGCAGGCCCAGGCGCACAGCTCGCAGCCGATGCACTTCTCCAGGCCGTCCGGGTGCCGGTTGAGGATGTGCCGGCCGTGGTAGCGCGGCGCCGGCTTCGGCGGGGAGAACGGATAGTCGGTCGTGATGACCTTGCGGAACATGTGCGCGAAGGTCACCCCGAAGCCCTTGAACGAGCCCGTGAACGTTCCCACGTCACACCTCCTTGTCTGACGTGTCGTCGGGGCTCGCGTTCGTGCCGCCGACCGTGGCCGGCTGGCGTTCGGCGACCGCGCGCCGGGCGCGCGGGCTGGGCGGGACCTGCAGGTCCATCGGTGGTACGGGGAAGCTGCCCGGCGGCCGCGCCGCGAGCTGTTCCTCGATGGAGTACTCCCGCTGCTTCTTGCTCGCCGGCCAGAGCAGCGCGATGCCGAGCACCACCACCGCCGCGACCGCGTACACCAGCCAGCGGGCTCCGCCGTCGACCCGGGTGTTGGTGACCCGGACGCCGGCGAGGAAGAGGATCCAGACCAGGTTGACCGGGATCAGCACCTTCCAGCCGAAGCGCATGAACTGGTCGTAGCGCATCCGGGGCAGCGTGGCCCGCAGCCAGATGAAGCCGAAGAGCAGGATCAGCACCTTGCCGAGCCACCAGACCATCGGCCACCAGCCGGAGTTGGCGCCCTCCCAGAAGGTGGTGATGGGCGCCGGCGCGCGCCAGCCGCCGAGGAACAGCGTGGTGGCGAACGCCGAGACGGTGATCATGTTGATGTACTCGGCGAGGAAGAAGAGCGCGAACTTGAACGACGAGTACTCGGTGTGGAAGCCGCCGACCAGCTCGGATTCCGCCTCGGGCAGGTCGAAGGGCGCCCGGTTGGTCTCACCCACCGCGGCGATGCAGTAGATGATGAAGCTGGGCAGCAGCAGGACCGCGTACCAGCTGGGCGCGGTCGGGTTCCAGCCGAGGATGTCGAAGGTCGATTCGCCGTTGCCGGCCTGCGCCTTGACGATCTGCGAGGTAGACATCGTCCCGGCGGTCATGAAGACCGCCACGATGGACAGGCCCATGGCGACCTCGTACGAGATCATCTGGGCGCTCGACCGCAGGCCACCGAGCAGCGGGTACGTCGAACCCGACGCCCACCCGGCGAGCACGACGCCGTAGACGCTCATCGAGGAGCAGGCGAGCAGCACCAGCACCGATACCGGCACGTCGGTGAGCTGCAGGGCGGTCTTGTGCCCGAAGATCGACACGACCGGCCCGAACGGGATCACCGAGAAGGCGGTGAAGGCGCAGGTCGCCGAGATCACCGGGGCGATGAAATAGACCACCTTGTCGGCGGTCTTCGGGATGATCTCCTCCTTGAACGGCAGCTTGATGCCGTCCGTGAGGCTCTGCAACCAGCCCTTGGGCCCGACCTGGTTGGGGCCTGGCCGGACCGCCATCCGGGCCACGACCTTGCGCTCGTAGTTGATCGTGAAGAGCGTCAGCAGCAGCAGGATGACGAAGACGCCCAGCAGCTTGATGAGCGTGATCCACCAGACGTCGTCTTCGAACGTCTGGAGCGTCGGATCCTGCGCGGCCCCGAGAATCAGAGTGTTCATTGTCAGTTCACCCCTTGGGCGAGGACCGGGCCCGGCTTGCCGGCGCTGAGCCGGACCACCGCTCCCGAGGTGACGCCGAGGCTGCGGCGCAGCGTCGAGCCCGGCGAGTTCGTGGGCAGCCACACCACCTGCGGGGGCAGGTCCGTGATCGCGGCCGGCAGCGTGATCGCACCCCGGTCGGTCGCGACCGTGACGGCGTCGCCGTCGGCCACGCCGAGCGTCTCGGCCAGGTCCTTGCCGAGCCGCACCAGTGGCGTGCGGGCGGTGCCGGCCAGCACCTCGTCGCCGTCGAGCAGCGTGCCGAGGTCGATCAGGTGGTGCCAGGTGGCGAGGACCGCCTCGCCCGCGGCGGGCCGCGCCGGCTCCGCCGCGGTGGCCGTCGGCAGCGCCGGGCGCTCCGAGCGGCTCGGCGGCATCGTGCCCAGCTCACGCCGGATCGCGACGACGTCCCCGGTGCCCAGGGAGATGCCTTCGGGGGCCCCCATGAGCGCGGCGACGGCCTCGAGCACCCGTCCGTCTGTCATCGCGCCGGTCGGCAGCACGGTCCCGAAGGTCCGCAGGCGGCCCTCCCAGTCCATATAGGTGCCGGACTTCTCGGCGGCCGGGGCGATCGGCAGCACCACGTCGGCGCGGCGGGTGACGGCGCTCTGCCGCAGCTCGACGCTGACCAGGAACGGCACCGCGTCGAGAGCCTGCTCGGCCAGGCGCGGATCCGCGAGGTCGGCCGGGTCGACGCCCGCGACCAGCAGGCCGCCGAGCGAACCGTCCGCGGCGGCCGCGACGATCGCGTCCGTGTCGCGGCCGGGGATGCCGGGCAGGGCGCCGGCCTCGATGCCCCAGGCGGTCGCGAGTTCGGCCCGCGCACCCGCGTCGGTGACCGGGCGGCCACCGGGAAGCAGGTTCGGCAGGCAGCCCGCGTCGACCGCGCCACGGTCACCCGCGCGTCGCGGCACCCAGGCCAGCCGGGCGCCGGTCCGCGCGGCGAGCGCCGCCGCGGCGGAGAACCCGCCGGGCACACTCGCCAGCCGCTCGCCGACGATCAGCAGGGCGCCGGGCACGGCGAGCGTGGCGGCCACCGTGGCGTCCGAGCCGAGGAGCCGGGCCTCGTCACCGGGCACGGCCGTGACCAACGTCGCGCCGAGCTTTTCGAAGCCCCGGCTCAGGTACGGCGCCACCGCCGTGACCTTCAGCTTGTTCTTCCCGTGTGCCTTGCGCAGCCGCAGGAAGAGGATCGGGCACTCCTCCTCGGGCTCGAGCCCGACGATGACCGCCGCCGGCGCGTTCTCGACGTCGGAGTAGGTGACGTCGGTGACGCCGGCGACCGAGGCGGCCAGGAAGTCGGCCTCCTCGCCCGACAGCGGCCGGGCCCGGAAGTCGATGTCGTTGGTGCCGAGCGCCACCCGGGCGAACTTCGCGTAGGCGTACGCGTCCTCGACGGTGAGACGGCCGCCGGTGAGCACGCCGACGCCGCGACCCTTGGCGGCGGCGAGGCCCTCGGCCGCGACCAGCAGCGCCTCGGACCACGAGGCTTCGCGCAACTCGCCGGAGCCGGCGTCGCGCACCAGCGGGGTGGTGATGCGGTCAAAGGCGGTGGCGTAGCGGAACCCCCACCGGCCCTTGTCGCAGTTCCACTCCTCGTTGACCGCCGCGTCGTCGCCGGCCAGGCGGCGCAGCACCTTGCCCCGCCGGTGGTCGGCACGCATGGCACAGCCCGCCGAGCAGTGCTCGCACGTCGTCGGCGTGGAGACCAGGTCGAACGGGCGGGCGCGGAACCTGTACTGCTCGCCGGTGAGCGCGCCGACCGGGCAGATCTGGATCGTGTTGCCGGAGAAGTAGGAGTTGAAGGCGACGTCGCCCTCGCCCTCGCCGACCTGCCCGTCGCCGGTGCCCCGGCCGCCGAAGAAGTCGTCCCGGTAGACGTTGATCTGCTCGCCGGAGGACCGGTCCATCAGGTCGATGAACTTGTCGCCGGCGATCTCCTCGGAGAACCGGGTGCAGCGCTGGCAGAGGATGCAACGCTCCCGGTCCAGCAGCACCTGGCTGGAGATGTGGATCGGCTTCTCGTACTCGCGCTTGTGCTCGTGGAACCGCGACTCGGCCCGGCCGTTGGTCATCGCCTGGTTCTGCAGCGGGCACTCGCCGCCCTTGTCGCAGGTCGGGCAGTCGAGCGGGTGGTTGGCGAGCAGCAGCTCCATCACGCCGCCCTGCGCCTTGGCGGCGACCTCCGAGGTGAGCTGGGTCTTGACGACCATGCCCTCGGCCACCGTCTGGGTGCAGGAGGCAACCGGCTTGCGCTGGCCCTCCACCTCGACCAGGCACTGCCGGCAGGCGCCGGCCGGGGCCAGCAGCGGGTGGTCGCAGAACCGCGGGATCGCGGTGCCCATCCGCTCGGCCACCCGGATCACCAGCTCGCCCTTGGCGGCGGTGACCTCGACGCCGTCGATGGTAAGCGTGACCTCATCGGCCTTCTTAGCTACATCGGTCATCAGTGCGCTCCTACCAGGGCCTTCGCGGACAGCCGCGGGGCGGTCCGGCCCTCGATGTAGTCCAGGTAGTCCTGCCGGAAGTACTTCAGCGTGGACATGACCGGGGTCGCCGCGCCGTCGCCCAGGCCGCAGAACGACCGGCCGAAGATGTTGTCCGCGGTGTCCTGCAGCGTGTCCAGGTCCTTGTAGGTGCCTTCGCCCGACAGGATCCGGCGGTACGTGCGGACCATCCAGTAGTTGCCCTCGCGGCACGGGGTGCACTTGCCGCAGGACTCGTGGTGGTAGAACTCCAGCCAGCGCCAGGTCGCGTAGACCGGGCAGTCCTGGTCGGAGAAGATCTGCATCGCCGTCGTGCCCAGGATCGAGCCCGCCGCGGCCACTCCCTCGAAGTCCATCGCGGTGTCGATGTGCTCGGCCGTCAGCAGCGGCGTCGACGAGCCGCCCGGCGTCCAGAACTTCAGGGTGTGGCCCGGCTTCATGCCGCCGGCCAGCTCGATCAGCTCGCGCAGCGTGATGCCGAGGCCGCACTCGTACTGTCCCGGGTTGGCGATCCGGCCGGAGAGCGAGTAGATCATCGGGCCGGACGACTTCTCCGTGCCCATGCTCTTCCACCAGTCGGCCCCGCCCAGCACGATGTACGGCACGGAGGCGATGGTCCCGACGTTGTTGACGACGGTGGGGCTGGCGTAGAGGCCGGCGACCGCGGGGAACGGCGGGCGCAGCCGGGGCTGGCCGCGGAAGCCCTCGAGCGAGTCGAGCAGCGCCGTCTCCTCGCCGCAGATGTAGGCGCCGGCGCCGCTGTGCACCACCAGGTCCAGGTCGAACCCGGAGCCGAGAATGTTCTCGCCGAGGTAGCCCTTGGCGTACGCCTGGTTGACGGCGTGCCGCAGCCGGCGGGCGGCGTGCACGGCCTCGCCGCGGATGTAGATGTACGCCCGGCTGGCGCGGATCGCGTAGGACGCGATGATCGCGCCCTCGATCAGCGAGTGCGGGTCGTAGGTCATCAACGGCAGGTCCTTGCAGGTGCCGGGCTCACCCTCGTCGGCGTTGATGACGAGGTAGTGCGGCTTGCCGTCGCCCTGCGGGATGAAGCCCCACTTGAGACCGGTCGGGAAGCCCGCACCGCCGCGGCCGCGCAGGCCGGAGTCCTTGACGAGCTGGATCAGGTCGTCCGGGTGCACGTCGAGCGCCTTACGGACGGCGGCGTACCCGTCGAGCCGCTCGTACGTCTCGATCTTCCAGGCGTCCGGCGAGAGCCAGCGCTTGGTGAGCACGGGGGTGAGCTTCTGGAGCACCTCAGGCCGTGGCTGGGTCACTTCTTCTCCTTGGTGCCGCGCTTGCCATCGCCGGCGGGCTTGCCGTCGCCGGCCGGAGCGTTGCCCGCCGGACCCGCCTGCGCCGCGTCGACCTTCGCCGGATTCGGAGTGGGCGTGGACGCGTCCGGGTTGCGCACCTCCGCGGTGCGTACCTCCGGGTCCTTGGCGTCGCCGGCCTGGACCGGCGCGCCCGCCTTGCGGTGCTCGATCACATGCTCGGCCTTGTCGACGACCGTGGCCGCCGCGGTCTTGACCGCCTCCGCCGCCTTCTTGGCCGCGCTGGCCAGCTTGCCCTCGGGCTTCGCCGTCGGCGCGCCCGCCGGCGCCGGGTCCTTCACGGCCTTGGCGGACTCGTCACGGGCCGGCTTGGTGGTCGTGATCGGAGTGTCGATGTTGAAATTCGGCACCGCCACGCCGTGTTGCTGGGCCAGCGTCACGCCCCGCAGCGTCGGCGCGCCCGCGGGACCGTCGGCCACCGCGCTGTCGCGCTCGTCGGCGAAGCCGGCGAGCTGGAGCTGCATCTCCTTGAGCGAGCACAGGCGCGCACCGCGGCTCGGCGCGGGCCGCTCGCCCTTGCGCAGGCTCTCGACCAGGCCGACCGCCGCGTCGGGGGTGGCCTGGTCGATGGTGAAGTCGTAGTTGACCGTCACGACCGGCGCGTAGTCGCACGCCGCGAGGCACTCGGCGTGCTCGAGCGTGATCTTGCCGTCGGCCGTGGTCTCGTCGTGGCCGACGCCGAGGTGCTCGGTCAGGCCGTCGTAGATCTCCTGGCCGCCCAGCACGTTGCACAGCGTGTTGGTGCAGACGCTGACCAGGTATTCGCCGGTGGGGCGGCGCTTGTACATGGTGTAGAACGTGGCGACCGCGCCGACCTGGGCCTTGTTGATGCCCAGAACTTCGGCGCAGAACGCGACGCCGTCGGGGCTGACGTGCCCCTCGACCGTCTGCACAAGGTGCAGCAGCGGCAGCAGCGCGGAACGCTCGCGGCCGACCGGGTAGCGGGCGATGATCTCGCGCGCCTGTTCCAGGAGCTTCTCCGCGAGCGGCGCCGCGGCTGGGGAGAAGTCCACCGTGGTATCGGACATTTAGCGGTCACACCCACCCATCACGGGGTCCAGGGAGGCGCCGCCGGCGATCACGTCGGCCAGCAGGGCGCCCTCGGCCATCGCGGGGATGGCCTGGAGGTTCACGAAGCTCGGGTCACGCATGTGCACGCGGTAGGGATGCGTGCCGCCGTCGGACACCGCGTGCACGCCGAGCTCGCCGCGCGGGTGCTCGATGCCGACGTAGACCTGGCCCGGGGGAACCCGGAAGCCCTCGGTCACGAGCTTGAAGTGATGGATCAGCGACTCCATCGACTGGCCCATGATCTTGGCGACGTGCTCGAGCGAGTTGCCCAGGCCGTCGACGCCGATGGCGAGCTGGGCGGGCCAGGCGATCTTCTTGTCGGCGAGCATGATCGGGCCGGGCCGGAGCCGGTCCAGCGCCTGCTCGACGATCTTGAGGGATTCGCGGATCTCCGCCATGCGGACCAGGTACCGGCCCCAGACGTCGCCGGTCTGCGCGGTCGGCACGTCGAACTCGTAGGTCTCGTACCCGCAGTAGGGCGTGGTCTTGCGCAGGTCCCAGGCGAGGCCGGCGGAGCGCAGCACGGGGCCGGTGACGCCCAGCGACAGGCAGCCCGTCACGTCCAGGACGGCGACGCCCTGGGTGCGCTCGTGCCAGATCACCTGGCCGGAGAGCAGGGCTTCGTACTCCTTGAGCTTCTTGGGCAGGTACTTCAGGAAGTCGCGGATCTTCTTGATCGCCGACTCCGGGATGTCCTGCGCGACGCCGCCGGGGCGGAAGTACGCGTGGTTCATCCGCAGGCCGGAGGTCTCCTCGAAGATGTCGAGGATGTACTCGCGCTCGCGGAAGCCGTACAGCATCATCGAGATCGCGCCGAGCTCCATGCCGGTGGTGGCGATCCAGACCAGGTGCGACGAGATCCGGTTGAGCTCCATGAAGAGCACCCGGATGGTGTTCGCCCGCTCGGTGATCTGGTCCTCGACGCCCAGCAGCTTCTCGACCGCCATGCAGTAGCCGGCCTCGTTGAACAGCGGCGCGAGGTAGTCCGCGCGGGTCACGAACGTCGTGCCCTGCGTCCAGTTGCGGTATTCGAGGTTCTTCTCGATGCCGGTGTGCAGGTAGCCGATGACCGGCCGGGCCTCGGTGACCGTCTCACCCTCGAGCTCGAGCACCAGCCGCAGCACGCCGTGCGTGGACGGGTGCTGCGGTCCCATGTTGACGACGATCTTCTCGTTGCTGAGCGGATCGATGCTGTCGGTGACGGTGTTCCAGTCGCCGCCGGTGACCGTGAAGACGCGGCCCTCGGTGGTCTCACGCTCGGTGGCGTATCCCGACTGTGTCATTGGTAGACCCTCCGCTGGTCAGGAGGCGGAATTTCGGCGCCCTTGTACTCGACGGGAACGCCGCCGAGCGGATAGTCCTTGCGCTGCGGGAAGCCCTCCCAGTCGTCCGGCATCAGGATCCGCGTCAGGTTCGGGTGGCCGGTGAAGACCACGCCGAACATGTCGTAGGTCTCCCGCTCCTGCCAGTCGGCGGTCGGGTAGACGCTCGTCACGCTCGGCAGGCTGCCGCCCGCGGCGACCGCGGCCTCGAGCCGCACCCGGCGCCGGTAGGTCATCGAGGTCAGGTGATAGACGACGTGCAGCCGGCGGGAATCCGAGCCGAGGTAGTCCACCCCCGACACCGACGAGCACAGCTCGAAGCGCAGCCCCTCGTCGTCGCGCATGATCTGGCAGACCTCGGCGATCCGCTCCGGCGCGATGTGCAGCGTCAGTTCGCCACGGTCCACGACGACCTTCTCGATCGCGTCGGAGAAGCCGGGGTAGGCCTCCTCGAGCGCGTCGTAGACCTCGTCGAAGTACCCGCCGAACGGCCGCGGGCTGTCCGCCGTGGTCGGACGCCGGCGGACCAGGCCGCCGAAGCCGGACACGTCGCCGGTGCCCTGGATGCCGAACATGCCCTTGTCGGGGCTCGGCGGCGTCTGCGCCGGAGCGCCCAGGTTCGCGCCGGTCGGCTGGGCCGCCGGTACACCGCCGTCGGACGTCGGGGACGAGGGGTGCGTGCTCACTTGCCACCTTCCCGCAGGTGCGGCTGAAGCTTCATCCAGTTCTCGATGCGGAGCTGCTCCTCGCGGCCTTCCTTGACCGCCTGGGTCCACTCGGCACGCCGGGCCTTGTCCGCCCGGTACGACGAGGGCATCGCGCCCGGGGCCACGACCGGCACGTCACCGCGCTCGATGCGGGCCGCCAGCATCTTGCGGCCGTTCGGGCCGAGCGGCTGGGCCATGACCTTCTCGCGCATCTTGAGGATCGCGTCGATCAGCATCTCCGGTCGCGGCGGGCAGCCGGGCAGGTAGATGTCGACCGGGACGATGTGGTCGACGCCCTGCACGATCGCGTAGTTGTTAAACATGCCGCCGGACGAGGCGCACACGCCCATCGAGATCACCGAGCGGGGCTCCGGCATCTGGTCGTAGATCTGCCGGACGACGGGGGCCATCTTCTGGCTGACCCGGCCCGCGACGATCATCAGGTCGGCCTGGCGGGGCGAGGCCCGGAAGACCTCCATGCCCCAGCGGCCCAGGTCGTAGTGCGGGCCGCCGGCGGCCATCATCTCGATGGCGCAGCAGGCGAGGCCGAACGTGGCGCCCCAGAACGACGACTTGCGGGCCCAGTTCGAAAGCTTCTCCACCGAGGTCAGCAGGATGCCGCTCGGGAGTTTCTCTTCGATTCCCAATGCACTCAGTCCCAGTTGAGGCCGCCACGCCGCCACACGTAGGTGTAGGCGATGAAGACGGTGACGATGAAGAGGACCATCTCGATGAAGCCGAACAGGCCGAGCGCCTCGAAGGACACGGCCCACGGGTACAGGAAGATGGTCTCGATGTCGAAGATGATGAAGAGCATCGCGGTCAGGTAGAACTTGACCGGGAAGCGTCCACCACCGATGGGCTGGGGCGCCGGCTCGATGCCGCACTCGTACGCGTCCAGCTTGGCGCGGTTGTAGCGCTTGGGCCCGACGATCGGAGCGACCGACACCGAGAACAGGGCGAAGAGCATACCGAGAATCAGTAGCCCGACGATCGGTACGTAAGGATTGAGCGTCATGCCTTCTCCTGCTCGACTGTTAGCCGCTTCACACTATTAATGCGCATTCGCCCGGCCTCGACCGGGGGTCGGCGAATACTCATACCGCAGGTGCAACCTTCGTCAGACCGTTGATGATGCGGTCCATGGCGTCTCCGTCCCGCGGATCCGTCAGGTTGGCGAGCAGCTTGAGCACGAAGCGCATCAGGGTCGGGTGCGGCATCCCGTGCTTGGTGGCGATGCGCATGATCTGCGGGTTGCCGATGAGCTTCACGAACACCCCGCCGAGCCGGTAGTAGCCGCCGAAGCGGACCTTCAACTCGGCCGGGTAGGCGCGCAGGGCCCGCTCGCGGTCGGGGCCGGCGGCGCGGGCGAGCGCCTGGACGGCGACCTCCGCGGCCAGTTCGCCGGACTCCATGGCGTAAGCGATGCCCTCGCCGTTCATGGGGTTGACCATGCCGCCGGAGTCGCCGACCAGCATCATGCCGCGCGTGTAGTGCGGCACCCGGTTGAAGCCCATCGGCAGGGCGGCACCCAGGATCGGCCCGTCGGCGTTCTCCTCGCCGCGCATGCCCCAGTCCTCCGGGGTGGTGTTGAGCCAGTCGCTGAGCATCGCCCGGTAGTTCGTCTTGCCGAAGGCGCTGGACGAGTTGAGGATGCCGAGGCCCACATTGACCCGACCGTCGCCGAGGCCGAAGATCCAGCCATAGCCGGGAAGCAGCCGGTCACGGTCCTGCGCGCTGCGGAGTTCCAACCACGACTCCAGGTAGTCGTCGTCGGCGCGGACCGGGGAGTGGAAGTAGCGCCGCACGGCCACGCCGATCGGCCGGTCGTCACGCTTGGCGAGACCCATCGCGAGCGGCAGCTTGCCGGACACACCGTCCGCCGCGATCACCAGCGGGGCGCGATACTGAACGGGTTCCTTCGTGGAGCCGAGCTTGGCCTCCACACCGATCGCGTGGCCGTCGGCGTCCAGCACCGGGCCGGTGACCGTGACGCCGGTGCGCAGCAGCGCGCCGGCCTCGACGGCCCGCTGCGCGAGCATGTCGTCGAAGTCGAGGCGGGTGCGCACGAGGCCGTAGTTCGGGAAGCTCGCGAGGTCGGGCCAGTCGAGCTCGAGGCGCACGCCACCGCCGATCACCCGCAGGCCTCTGTTTTGGAGCCAGCCGGCCTTCTCGGACGTGTCCACGCCCATGCGCACGAGCTGTCTCACCGCCCTCGGAGTGAGGCCGTCGCCACAAACCTTCTCGCGCGGGAACTGGGTTTTCTCCAGTAGCAGTACTCTCAGCCCGTGCC
This sequence comes from Actinoplanes sp. NPDC051346, assembly GCF_040682215.1. Classification (NCBI taxonomy): domain Bacteria; kingdom Bacillati; phylum Actinomycetota; class Actinomycetes; order Micromonosporales; family Micromonosporaceae; genus Actinoplanes; species Actinoplanes sp. NPDC051346. The sequence continues at coordinate 247,090 of NZ_JBFBAJ010000011.1, forward strand.
TGGCCATGTGGTAGGCCGCGGCGGATCCACCCGGCCCGGCTCCGACCACGATCACGTCAGCCTCGTCGGCGACGGTCCCGTTCACGGCTCACCTCCGTCTCGCGCGGGCTCGTGAAACAGTTCACAAGCCAGCCCAGTCCGGAGTCTAAGACCGGCATTGAAGCGGATTAGGGTTAGGGAACCCTAACTATTTCCCGGCTGCGGAAATACCGCCGAACTTTCACTGCCCGCTTCGCGGAGCGCCCGATCTGCGACCTCCCGCGTAACCCCGTCCAGGTACTGGAGAAACGTACCGCCCAGGACCCGGTCCAGTTGCACGATCAGCTCATCCACCAGCCGCTGCGCCTGTCCGGGATCGTGGGCGGCCACCACGCGGATGCGGTGCGCCAACTCCATGGCCCGCCGCTCGCCCTCGTCCCGGTCGTCGATCGCGACGTCGATGTCCGAGTCGTCGACGAAAAGGTCGATAGTCGTCATACCTCGAGCTAACACCTCGGTATGGGCGAAATCGGGCGAACTTCGGTTTTTAGCCCTTCCTAGTATTTGCTCCGGCGCTCAGTATTTGCTCCAGCGCTCAGCATTTCGTCGCGCGGTGCAGAGCGACGATGCCCCCGCTGAGATTGCGCCAGGCGACCCGGTCCCACGGCCCGGACCCGGCGATGCGGGACGCGAGCTCCCCCTGGTCCGGCCAGGCCCGGATCGACTCGGCGAGATACACGTACGCGTCCGGGTTGCTGGAAACCCCTCGCGCCACCGCCGGAAGGCTGCGCATCAGGTACGACATGTAGACCGTGCGGAAGGCGGCGTTCGTCGGGCTGCTGAACTCGCACACCACCAGCCGGCCACCCCGCCGCGTCACCCGCGCCAACTCGCGCAGCGCCGCGCCCGTGTCGACGACATTGCGCAGGGCGAAGGAGATCGTGACGGCGTCGAAGGCCTCGTCGGCGAAGGGCAGCCGCAGCGCGTCCCCCGCGACCAGCGGAACGTCCCGGCGCACGCGGCGCCCCGCCTGAAGCATGCCGGTCGAGAGGTCGGCCCCGACCGCGAAGGCGCCGGAACGGCCCAGCTCCGCGGTCGACACACCGGTGCCGGCGCCGACGTCGAGGACCCGCTCTCCCGGTCGCAGACCCAGCGCGGCCCGGGTCGCCCGGCGCCAGCCGCGATCCTGCCCGAAGGAGAGCACGGTGTTGGTGAGGTCGTACCGCTCGGCAACGCCGTCGAACATCTCGGCGACCTCGTGCGGCTGCTTATCCAAGTCTGCGCGCGTCACACATCTACTCTGCCCCATCCGACCGCCCCACCCGCCGCCCATAAACGGACTGAAGGCTGCGTCACACAGAACCGGCGGGGATGGTCACCCATCCCCGCCGTTCCTTGTGCGTTATATATACGACCGCCATCGGTCGGGTCCGAACCCACCGCCGGCGGTCATGATGCCTCGGCGACGCTTGGGTGTTGCTGGTGCTACGGGTTGTTACGCAGGCACGGTAACCAGCGCGAACACCGCCAGCACAGAGACACGCGGAGCTCGTTACCGAGGAGCAATCCGCACCTCTCCGGTCCGCCGACCCTCGCCTGTCCGATCGGCCGACCCCGACTGCCGTACGGCCCATCGACACCCCTCAACGGCGGTGGGCGCCCGACACATCCCGGCCCCACCGACGCCGCCGCACCCAAGCGGCCATCGGCATGCGTCAGCCGGCGTCGACCAGCGGCAGGTTCTTGCGGCCGCTGTCGGGCATCGCGATGGACGAGAAGTGCGAGACCACCCGCTCATCGGTGGGATCGTCCGCCTCCGTGCGGTGCACGGCCAGGTGGCGATAGAGGGTGTCGCGCTGGGCGGGGACGCGACCCGCCGTCCGGATCATCCAGATCAGCTCGTGCAGGTTCGACCGGTGCCGGGCGCCCGCCGAGGAGATGACGTTCTCCTCGAGCATGATCGAACCCAGGTCGTCGACGCCGAGGTGCAGCGACAGCTGGCCGACGTCCTTGCCCGTGGTCAGCCACGAGGACTGCAGGTGGGCGATGTTGTCGAAGAACAGCCGGGACACCGCGACGAACCGCAGGTATTCCAGCGTGGTCGCCTGGGTGCGGCCCTTGAGGTGGTTGTTCTCCGGCTGGTACGTCCACGGGATGAACGCCCGGAAGCCGCCCACGCCGTTGAACGCCTCGACCGGCGAGTCCACGTACCCGTTGGCGACGGCCAGGTCCTGCACCTCGCGGATCATCCGGATGTGCTCGATGCGCTCGGCGTTGGTTTCGCCCGTACCCATCATCATGGTCGCCGTGGAGCTCAGCCCGTTGCGGTGGGCGACCGCCATGACCTCCAGCCAGCGCGCCCCGGACTCCTTGAGCGGGGCGATCGCCTTGCGGGGCCGCTCGGGCAGCATCTCCGCGCCGGCACCGGCGATGGAGTCCAGCCCGGCGGCCTTGATCCGCACGACGGCCTCTTCGATGGAGACGTCGGAGACCTTGGCCATGTGCAGGATCTCGCTGGGGCCGATGGAGTGGATGGCGAGCTGTGGGTAGGCCGTCTTGACCGAGGAGAAGAGGTTCTCGTAATACTCGACGCCGTAGTCGGGGTGGTGCCCGCCCTGCAACATCACCTGGGTGGCGCCGAGGTCGACGGCCTCGCCGCACCGGCGGAGGATCTCCTCCATCGGGTGCGACCAGCCCTCCGCGTGCTTCGGCGCCCGGTAGAAGGCGCAGAACTTGCACGCGGTGACGCAGACATTCGTGTAATTGATGTTGCGATCGATCAGGTAGGTGACGATGCCGTCGGGGAACCGCCGCCGCCGCACGGCGTCCGCCGCCTCGCCCAGGGCGTGGAACGGGGCGTCGGTGTAGAGCAGCAAGGCCTCGTCGGGCGTGATCCGCCCGCCGTCGGCTCCCCGCTGCAGAATGCTGTCGATCTCCGCGTTCACCGTCACGCCTCGAAGACTACGTCGCCCCGCCACCCGCGGTCAGCGGCGAGGGTCACTGCCGCGTCGCTTCGCCACCGCCTTGCTTGGACCCGATGAGGGCCTCAAGTCCGTCGAGCACCCGCTCCAGGCCGAAGGCGTACGCATGCTCGGCGTTGAATGCCGCACCCAGCTCGGCTCCCGCCGCCTCGCCGATCTGGACGGCGATCGGGTAGCGATGCCGGTCGAACACCTTTTCCAGCAGCGGGCCGCTCTCCTCCCACCACTGAGCGTCGGTCTGGTCGGTGCGCTCCGCCACCGCCCGCGACTGCGCCGCGACCCGGGACGAGTGCTGCACGAAACCCAGTAGGAAGGTCAGCGCGGAGTCGGTCTCCACCTCGGTGAGCCCGGACCCGTGGAACGCCCGGAGCTCATGGTCGTATTTCGCCATCAGGCCAGGCCCGAGTGGTGGCCGACTCGCCGAAAGCTGCGCGGCCCACGGGTGGTCGTCATACAGCCGCCGATTCTCGCTCGCCACCGCCACGGCCCGCTCCCGCCATCCGGGCGCGTCCTCCTCCGCTCGCGGCATCCGCAGGTAGAGGGCGTCGAGCATGAGATCAAGAAGGGCCGCTTTATCCGGTACGTACGTGTAAAGCGTCATGGGCACCACGCCGAGCTCCTGGGCCACCCGCCGCATGCTGACCGCGTCGAGCCCCTCGGCGTCGGCGAGCGCGATGGCGGCGTCGACGACCTGCGTCAGCGACAGCCCCTTCCGGCGTCCACGCCGGCTCTGCGGCTCCTCGAACCACAGCAGATCGATCGTGCGTCGCGCCTCGGCCACGAGGTTGCACTCCTTTCTTGTACGGTGTATCTTATACAGCGTCCAGAAACTACGCAGGCCGCCGGGAGGCACCGTGCGCATTTCTTCGTCCGCCGTCTCACTCACCGTCGACGACGTCCCCGCCTCCAGCAAGTTTCTCGCTACGCACTTCGGCTTCACCGAGCGGATGTCCGCCGACGGATTCGCGTCCCTCGGTCGCGACGACAACGCAATGGACGTGATCTTCCTGCGCCGAGGCCTGGAGGTCCTGCCCGAGGAGCTGCGAGACCGCCACGCCAGCGGCACCATCGTCGCGTTCGTGGTCGACGACCTCGCGGCCGAGCACGAGCGCCTCCGGGCGGAAGGCGCCCCCGTCACCCTGCCGCCCAGGGAAGAGCCCTGGGGCGAGCGCCTGTTCATGGTCACCGACCCCAACGGCATCGTGTACGAGTTGGTCGAGTGGGTGACGCCGTGAGCCTCGAGACAGCTCGGTCGTTAATCTCGATGGGTCGATCGGAATCGGAGTCGCAGTGCTCGTCGTACATGGCGTCTGGGTCGCCGGTGAGTCCGCGCCGGGGCGGCTGGTTCTCTGGGCGGAGGATCCCGCCCTCCCGCTGACCGCAACCTCCCGGGCACGCCGCCGCCCGCATCCCTTCGCCGCTCCCGCCGCCGCACTCGCGTCGGCGCTGACCGGTTCCTCCGACGACGTCCGCGACGCGCTGGCCAAGGCCGACGAGGCCACGCTGAGCCTGCGACTGCCCGGCACGTCGAAGGGCCCGCTGCCCTCACCGGAGACCGGCAGCGAAGCGCCGCCCCGAGGGCTGCGGCTGGCGCAGTGGGAGACGCCGGCCCTGGTGGTGCCGGGCGATCGGGCCCTCGTCGCCCTCGGCGCGCTCACCGAGCCCGATCCCGACGGCCCGTGGGAGGCCGCCGCCTCCCTGCGCTATCTCTCCCTGCTCGCGGGGCACGCGTGCGATCTCGCGCGCCGCGGCCGCATGCTGCCTCAGCTCGTGGTGGAGTCGGGAGTGCACACCGCTCGCTGGCGTCCGGTGCTGACGGGCGCCGACGCCGCGGCCTTCCGGGAGTTCGCCGAGGCGATGCCCCCGGTCTGCCGCGCCTGCGCACAGCCCGAGGCTGGCTCGGCCCGCACCCTCCGCGACGCGCTCCACGCCCTCCTCGACGCAGCGGCGCGGAATGTGCTGCCCGAGCGACTGCTGCTCGGGCTCCGACCCGGGCTCAAAACCGCGCTCCCCGACCGGTGGATCGCCGCCCTCACCTCGGCCGATCCCACCCTGCCCGGGGCGAGCGCCGCCGACGCCGCGGAGCTGACCCGGCCCCTGGAGGCCTGGCTGCGCGCGGCGCACGACGCGAACGGGCCGGTCCGGGTCAGCTTCCGGCTCGTCGAGCCGGCACCGGGTGAGGACGACTGGGCGCTCGGGTTCGCGCTGCAATCGGCCGACGACCCGAGCCTCTACCTGCCCGCGGAGGAGCTGTGGTCCGGCGGCGGCATGCCGGGGCTCGCCGGCCGGCCCGACGAAACCCTGCTCGCCGGCCTGGGGCGCGCGGTCCGGCTCTTTCCCTCCCTGCACGAGGCGCTGCTCGAGGCCGAGCCGCAGGGCATGACGCTCAGCACGACGGAGGCGCACGAGTTCCTGCGGCAGGCGGCGCCACTGCTGCAGGCGGCCGGCTTCGGTGTGCAGTTGCCGGCGTGGGCCGGGCGCAAGGCGGTCGGGCTCAAGCTCACCACCCGCACCAAGAGCACGACACCGTCGGGCAAGGCCGCCGCCGACTCCGGGTTCGGGCTCGAGGAGCTGGTCGACTTCCGCATCGACCTGGTCATCGGCGAGGGCACGGTCAGCGCGGAGGAGCTGGCCGAGCTGGCCCGGCTGAAGGTGCCGCTCGTGCGGGTGCGCGGCCAGTGGGTGGAGCTCGATGAGCGCCAGCTCAAGGCGGCGCTGAAGGCGGTGAGCCGGCGGCGCGAGGGCGAGCTGACCGTCGGCGAGGTGCTCCAGCAGGTGGTCGACGGGGGCGATGAGGATCTGCCGCTCGTCGACGTGGACGCCGACGGGCGGCTCGGCGACCTCATCTCCGGGGACGCGGCCCAGCGGTTGACGCCGATTCCTACGCCCACGGATTTCCAGGGGGTGCTCCGGCCGTACCAGGAGAGGGGTCTGTCCTGGCTCTTCTTCCTGGCGCGGCTGGGACTCGGCGGCATCCTGGCCGACGACATGGGCCTCGGAAAGACCGCGCAGACGCTGTCGCTGCTGCTGGCCGAGCGAGCCGAGGGCCACAAGCCGGCACCGACCCTGCTCATCTGTCCAATGTCTCTGGTCAGCACCTGGCAGAAGGAAGCCGCGCGGTTCGCCCCCGGGCTGCGAGTGCACGTGCATCACGGGGGCACCCGCAAGCGCGACGACGAGTTCCTGGCCGCCGTGCGCGATGCCGACGTGGTGGTGACGACCTACGGCACGGCCCTCCGCGACCTCGGCGCGCTGCGAAGCGTCCAATGGGGACGGGTGGTCTGCGACGAGGCACAGGCCATCAAGAACAGCGGCACCCGACAGGCGCAGGCGGTGCGGGCGATACCGGCGCGCACGCGGCTCGCGCTGACGGGCACCCCGGTGGAAAACCATCTCGCCGAGCTGTGGTCCATCATGGAGTTTGCCAATCCAGGGCTACTGGGCCCCGCGAAACGCTTCCGCAAGCGTTTCCAGGAGCCGATCGAGGTGCGCGGCGACGCCGACGCGACGGCGGCTCTGAAGCGAGCAACCGGCCCATTCGTGTTGCGCCGCCTCAAGACCGACAAGTCGATCATCTCCGACCTGCCGGAGAAGAACGAGATGAAGATGTGGTGCACCCTCACCGCCGAGCAGGCCACGCTCTATCAAGCCGTGGTCGAGGACATGATGGCGGTGATCGAGGGCAGCGAGGGCATTCAGCGACGAGGCAACGTGATCGCCGCGATGACCAAGCTCAAGCAGGTATGCAATCACCCCGCGCATCTGCTCAAGGACGGCTCTCGCCTGCCGGGCCGATCCGGCAAGCTCGCCCGCCTCGAGGAGCTGACCGAGGAAATCATCGAGGAGGGCGACAAGGCGCTCATCTTCACGCAATATGCCGAGTTCGGCGCGATGCTCCAGCCCTATCTGGCCGCCCATCTCGATCGCCCGGTGCTATGGCTCCACGGTGGACTGTCGAAGACCCGACGCGACGAGCTGGTCGAGCGCTTCCAATCGGATTCGGAGCCGATGCTGTTCCTGCTTTCCCTGAAGGCAGCCGGCACAGGACTCAACCTGACGGCGGCCAACCACGTCATCCACGTGGACCGCTGGTGGAACCCGGCGGTCGAAGACCAGGCCACCGACCGCGCCTTCCGCATTGGACAGTCACGCAACGTGCAGGTGCGCAAGTTCATCTGCACGGGCACCCTCGAGGAAAAGATTGACGCCATGATCGAGCGCAAGAAGGCGCTAGCCTCCACAGTGGTCGGCACGGGCGAGGAATGGGTAACCGACCTGTCCACCGACCAGCTCCGCGAACTGTTCGCCCTCGACCCCGTGGCGGTGAGCTGACATGCCCATCGACCCCGACGGCCGCTGGTTCGACACCACCGGGCCGATCCGCGTCGACGGCGGCATCGCCGTGCGCGCCAAGCGAGGCAAGATCGGCGAGCAGTGGTGGTCACGCCGATTCGTCGACATCCTGGAGCGCACATGCGACTCGGGCCGCCTCGCCCGCGGACGTTCGTACGCCCGCAAGGGCCAGGTCATCGACTTCGAACTCACCCCCGGCGCGGTGGCCGGCCGCGTCCAAGGCTCCCGCCCCGAGCCCTACCAGGTATCCATCACCATCCCGGCATACGACGAGCCACAGTGGACGCTCGCCCTAGCATCACTCGGCTCCCAAGCCCTGTATCGCGCGGCGCTGCTAGCCGGCGAAATGCCCCACGAAATCGTGGACCTCTTCGACGAAATCGACATGCCCCTCTTTCCCTCCACTCTGGACATGCGCTGCACCTGCCCCGACTGGGGCGTGCCCTGCAAACACGTATCGGCAATCCTCTACGTCCTAGCCGAAGCCTTCGACGACGACCCCTTCCTGGTCCTCGCCTGGCGAGGCCGCAACCGCGACGACATCCTGACCGCCCTCCGCGGCCTCCCCGAACCCACCGAAACCATCGACCCCCTCGCCATCACCGAAACCCCCCTCGAAACCCGCCTCACCGACTTCTACACCCCATCCACCTCCCTGAGCCGCCTCCGGGAACGCCCAGCCCGCCTGGCCGCACCCCCTGAGCTCCTCCTCCGAGTGCTGGACCCCCCACCAATCCGGGTCCGCCACATCCCCCTGGCCGACATCCTCCGCCCGGCCTACCGAGACCTCGCCAACCCACCTCCCTAACCCCCGACCCCGCGCCCCGCAACGGCTCTGGCCCGCTCCCCCCACCCGCCGCCGCACCGCCCTGGCCCACCACTGCCGCCACACCGCGCTGGCCTACCGCTGCCCGCCAATGCCGCCGCTGCGCTGGCGCGCCACTGCCGCACCGCCCTCGCCCGCCGCTGCCCGCCACCGCACCGCGCTGGCCCACCACTGCCGCCACACCCCGCTGGCCCGTCACTACCCGCCGCCGCACCGCGCTGGCCCACCACTGCCGCCACACCGCGCTGGCCCGCCGCTGGCCCGCCGCCGCACCGCGCTGGCCCCACCACTGCCGCCACACCGCGCTCGCCCACCACTGCCCGCCGCTGGCCCGCCGCCGCACCGCGCTGGCCTGCCCCTGCCCGCCAATGCCGCCGTTGCGCTGGCGCGCCACTGCCGCACCGTGCTGGCCCGCCACTACCCGCCACCGCTCCGCGCTGGCCCACCACTGCCGCCGCGCCACGCTGGCCCGCCGTCGCTCCGCGCTGGCCCACCACTGCCGCCGCACCACGCTGGCCCGCCGCCGCTCCGCGCTGGCCCACCACTGCCGCCGCACCACGCTGGCCCGCCGCCGCGCCACGCTGGCCCGCCGTCGCTCCGCGCTGGCGCGCCACTGCCGCACCGTGCTGGCCCGCCACTACCCGCCACCGCTCCGCGCTGGCCCACCACTGCCGCCGCTGCTCGGCGCTGCTCGGCGCCGCCCGCCGCTACCCGGCGCCGCCCGCCGCTACCCGGCGCCGCCCGCCACTACCCGGCGCCGCCCGCCACTACTCGGCGCCGCCCGCCGCTGCTCGGCGCCACCGCGACCGCCGCCGCCCACCGAGACTGCCGCCGCCCGGCGTGACCCCGAGCGGCGGGCCGTGCGAAGTAGCCGGCTGGGCGGGACACCGGGCCAGCCGGGCACCCCGGGGCGTGCCCAAGGCCCGCTACCCACATCCAATCCGACGACCACCATCCGAGGGCCGTTACTCGAGAGACGCCAGTTGTCACGGCTTCTGCACTGCCACGCCCGCCTCTCCAGGCTCGGGCCAGCCCGGCCCGGGCTCCTACAGTCCGTCCGGCTCGCGTCTTCCTCACGCGGTACCCGAAGATCGCCAGACCCGGCCCGTCGCGCATCTACATATCCCTGATCGCCGCGCTCCGGCCTGCCCGCTGCCCACGCCCTTCCTTGCCTCACGTGGCGCGTCGGCGTCACCATCGCGACCTGCGCCGCGTCGACTGACCACATTGGGCTTGTGGCGGATGAAGCGCGCGGTGGCTAGCCTCGCGTTCTTGCAGCTACCGGCGATCGATCCGCTTCTGCGGGTCAACCCGCGCCCCAATCACCCAGGACTGCACGGAGCCGGAGACAGGGGCAGACGGACGCCGGCGTGCTTGATGTGGGCCTCCATCGCCGGAAACCCGTTATCACTCGTCTAGCCGTCGGCCGGCTCCCGCAAGGCCCGTTCCGCTGCGGCGACCACATCGTCGAGCTCATCGAAACCGAGGCTCCGATGCTCGGCGGCACGGTCTAGCAGCTCCTCGGCGCGCCTTCGGTTGCGCAGTTCGCGGTCGACCTCGGCGAGGGCCTCCGCCTCCAGTGGGTCGCATCCGGAGAGCCGGGCGATCAGGAGCGCGCGCACTAGGCGAAGCTGGAATGCGACGGTCTTGTACTGACCCAGCATCAGCCCGCCGACCTCGACATTGCTGTCTCGTCGGAGGAGGAGGCGACCCAGGTCGAGTGGCGTCTCGAGGCCGAACAGGGCGTCTCGTCCGTGATCCGTCGCGTCGCGGAAGATGTCGTCGGCCGCCTCGCCGAACGGTGCGGTCGGCCATGGGTAATACAAGTCTTCGTCGCGGCTCGATCGACGGTGCACGGCGACCTTGAAGTTGATCACAGTGCTCAGTGCGCTCTTCGGGCCCTCGATCCAGGCGGTCGGCGGGTAGCCGATCTCGACATAGAGCTCCGCCATGGGCATCGGCTGCCACCGGCGGGCCTGCTGGTCGAAGGTTGGCTGCATCCGCCTGCGGACTTCGATCTCCCGCCGGAGGTCATCGACAGCGACGCAGACGGCGCCTCGGGTGTCGAACGACTTCGCCCCGAAGACATGGTGCGCGATCGTGCGGCACAGCCGCGGCGCCGTCCAGGTTGTCACCAGAATCACCGACTATTTGCAGTATGACTTGCGGCTGCGCACGATTTCGTGCTGCTTGAATCGATATCCGCCGGAGCCGTTATGGTACCAACCCCACAACTCGCCGGAACACTTCCGCTGGGCGTGCATGTAGCCTCGTAGTTGCGTACGGCCCTTGCGCATGCTCGATTTTGAGGTGCCGTGCTTCAGTTCGACCAGGCGTCCTCTTCCACGGACGGCGTCGGCGAACATCTTCTTGCCCCGGCTGTTCTTGCCGAGATATGTGGAGCCTTTCCATCCCCGGGCGGCGGCGTAGTCACCGAATGCCTTGTGCGCGCTCTTGCCGGATCTGGCAGCCGCACTGTTTCCGCTGGCCAGCTTCGACGCCCGCCCCGCGCGTGCGGCGGACGCGCCGGCCCGGCCCGCTTTGCTCGACGCCCGGACGGCGGTCACGGCGATCCTCGCCGCCCGTACCGCGGCGCCGGCACCGACTATTGCCGCGCCCGCGCCGGCCAGCGCCCAGGCCGCCTGCTTCCAGTTCCCGGCCGCCGCGTAGGCGCCGGCTGAGACGAGACCGGCGGCCACGCCGATCGGGCCCGGAATCATCGAGGCGTACGAGGCGACCGCGCCGACCGCGTTCATGACCTTCTTGAAGGACGGCAGCTTGAAGCCCCATTTGCCGTCCAGGTCGGTGCAGTTGACCGGGTCGCCGGAGCAGTACTCGTAGGCGTTGTCGTTGCCGCCGACCTCCGGATCGACGGTGAGGAACCGGCCGAGTGCGGGGCTGTAGAGCCGGACGCCCATGAGGATGACGCCGTTGAGGGCGTCGCCCGAGCGTTGCTTGGCGCCGAGCCAGCCGTACCGGAGCCCGGTCTGCCCGGCGGCCGGAGCGCCGAACTCGTCGTAGGTGTAGAGCTCCGGCGCGGTCAGGCCGGTGTTGACCGTGGCGACGATGCTGCCCTGCAGGTTGGCCAATTGCAGCCGGACGTCGCCGGTGGCGCTTGTCGTCGCGACGAGGTCGGCGTCCGGGCCGGACACGTTGCGGGTGATCGTGCCCAGCGACGCGTCCTCGACGATCCAGCGGGGCTCGTCCGAGTCGTCGCCGAAGTGGTTCAGCTTGGACGAGGCCTGAGACCAGGAGCCGTTGACCAGCTTTTCGGTGGTCCAGCCACGCAGGCGCTGTACCGGGTCGAGGGTCCACGACTGGCGGGCGTCGCCGAACTGCTGGGTGGCGACCAGGTCGTTGGCGTAGAACTTGTTGGTCAGGCCGTTCGGCAGGGCTGTGGTACGCCCGTACGCGTCGTAGACGTAGCCCGCGTCGGTGATGCGGTCGGCGGAGTCGTAGGTATGTCCCTCCTCCGCGTCGGCGGTGCCGTCGGCGCGGCAGGTTCCGCCGGCGTCGGAGCCGTAGGTGCGCTTCGCGGTGCGGTTGGTGCGGCCGTCGTACGTGTAGATCCGCGTGGTGCACGGCCCGCCGGCGATCTGCTGGACCGAGGTCAGGCGGCCCTTGCGGTCATAGCCGTAGGCCTTGGAGCCGCCTGTGTAGTTGTGCGAGACAAGCTCTCCGTGCGAGTTGTGCCGCGTCGTCTCGGCGTAGACGGGCGCGCCGTCGGTGTCGCGGCTGTAGGTGCGTGCGGTGGGCGTGAACGTCGCGTCGAGCGTGTCCGTGCGGGTCAGGCCGCCGGGGTAGCGCACCTCGATGAGTTGGCCGTCGGGCGAGTAGCGGGCTCCGAAGGTGCCGGCTACCGAGTCGGTCACGGAGGTGAGGAATCCGCGCGGTTCGGCGGCGCGGTCGTAGGCGTACGTGGTGATACCGGTGTTGTCCGCCACCTTAAGCGGCTTGCCGTACCGGTCGAATTCGGTGCGCGTCACACCGCCGTCCGCGTCCCGGTACGAGAGCAGACGGCCGAGGCTGTCGAACTCGCGGTGGATCGTGGCCGAACCCGACCGGGTCAGGACCGCGTGTCCGGTGACCGTGTCGTACTCGGTCTCGGTGGCGGGCACCGCCATGGACCCATCGTCCGAGGTGATCTCGACCCGGATCACGCGGTCGGCGGCGTCGTACGTCGTGCGTGTCGTGCGGGTCTTGCCGGCCGAGGTTTCGGCGATCACCGAGGCGTCGCCGGACCGGCTGTACTCGAGGACTCGCTTGACCGGCAGGTCCGCGGTCATCCGGGCCGGGTCGTGACCGGTCGCCGGGCCGCCCGCCTTGGTGACGCAGGGCTGGCCGGCCCACTGCGGTTTGTCGCCACATGCCGCGTCGTCGGCGTTGGCGCCCGCGGTGTAGTAGACGGTGATGGTGGTGCGGGGATCGGTGCCGGCCGCGTTCGCCTCGACGCCGTAGGAGCGCAACACCTTCCCGGCGGCGTCGAAGACCGCGTACGTAGTGATCGGCGTGCCGCCCGGCCCGGCGTCGCCGGTGGTGGAGGTGGCCTTCTTCAGCACCCAGCCGGAGGTGCCGCCGCGCTGGTTGCCGTACCCGTACCTGTTGACCCGCAGGTCCGCATCGGTCGGGTACCCGTCCACCCGGGCCCCGCTGGTCTCCGTGGTGACCAGGTGGTAAGCCGCGCCGTCCGGCTTGCCCTCGTCGTAGGTCTTGACGGTGCGGCCCCGCGCCACCACCTCGGAGCCGGCGGGCAGCGTCGGCTTGCCCGCCGCCGCGAGCGGCTCGTCGAGCACCACCCTGGTCACCGGCGCGAGGGTCTCCACGAGATCGAGTCCGTCGGGGCTGAACCGGCTCACGGTCGCGAGCAGCTGGGCCCGCTGCGCCGACCCGGCCGGCAGTCCCAGTTCGGCGGCCTTGGCGGCGGCGTCCGGCAGTGCCCCGAGCGCCAGGGCTCGGTTGGACGCCTCGAGCGACCACACCTCGTTGCCGAACTGGTCGAACTGCTGCGAGTCGATGAACCCGCCGGGCGTGGCCGTGTTGATCTCTTCGCCGTTGGCGTTGAGATAGTGCGCGGTAGACAGGACGTACCCGTCGCGGCCCGGTGTGCTCTCCGTGGCGGTGTTCGTGCCCGGCGGACCCTCGGGGCCGAAGAGCGCGGTGGCGTCGGTCGGCACGTCGGACTGCGCCCACCTGGCGACCGCGGCCGCGTCGAGGTCGTAGGGGCCGCCCTCCGCACGGGTGAGCGGCACGTTGTAGACGACGTTGGTGGCGATCTCGCCGTCGGTCTGGTCCTTGGTGCCGGCCGCGAGTGCGGCTCGGCGCACCCGCAGCAGCCGGCCTGTGTCCGGATCGGATCCGGCCGCGCCGTAGTCGAACATCCACGGCAGCTCACCGGTCGGCGTCACCCGGGTCACCCGGCCTGAGGCGTCGTACTCGTAGCGGGTCTTCAGCGGCGTCGCGCCGGATCCCAGCCGTGGGTCCCAGACCTCGCGGAGTCGGCCCTGGTCGTCGTAGGCGTACGAGGCCACGACGGTGGCGTCGACCGCGGCGGCTGTCGGGTTCCACGCCCAGAACTTCACCCGGGCCACACGGTCGGTGTAGTCGCCGAGTCCGGTCGCGGTGGCGGTGGTCGCGGTGGCGTACTCGTATTCGAGGAGCTCACAGCCCGCGGCCGGCGTGACCGCGGTGCAGTCGCCGACGCCCGGCTCCACCGGGTTGATGATCTTCTTGAGTAGGGTGCGGTTGTCGGTGACGTCGTAGAGGTACCGCGCGGTTGAGGATTCCTCGTCGGTGCGGGTGGAACTCGCGACGAACACCCCACCCTGCGCGGTGAACTCCGTGTATCCGCCGTCGAGCTCGGCCAGCCGGTACGTGGTGTCGTTGACCTTGACCAGCGACAGGTCCTCGGAGCCCGGTTCCGGGAAGAATTGCCCGGACTGGCTCCGGCCGAAGGTCAGGTGATCCCCGCCAACGACGGTGATCTTCGCGACGTCGGGCGACGGGAATGAGAGCGTCTCGTAGCCGCTGGAGCCGAGGCCGTCGGCGGCGCCGCCGCGCCACTGCGGCCCGAACGGGGCGACCACCTCGCGGACCGAGAGGTTGTCCCACTGGACGAGCTTGCCGGAGCCGCCGGCGTGGCCGTCGTAGAGCCGGAAGAAGGCCTGGTTGGCGCCGGTTGGGACGGTCAGGTCAACCGTGAGTTCCTGCCACGCGTCCACGTACGCGGCTTTGGCGGACATGACGCTCTGGTAGGCGCCGTTCACCTGGGCGTACCCGACGATGCGCAGCCCGCGACCGTCGATGGTGCTCAGGCCGGAGGACCCGGGTACGTAGATCCAGGCCGTCGCCCGGTAGCGGCGGCCGGGTTTCATGCCGAGGGACAGCGTGTATTCGGCGCCGAGCGCGGCGTACGTGTCCCCGTTCGCCAGCGTCGGCGTGATCTCCAGGGAGTCGGTGCTCGGGCCCTGCCCGCGCGTGGTCGACCGGCTCAGGGTGGACGTGCCGCCGGTGCCGAACCCGTTCAGGTCCGTGACCTGCTGTTGCGCCGGCGTGAGCCGCTCGCCCTGCGGCACCCAGCCGTCGGTGGGCTCGCGTGACGACGCGCCCCGCCCGACCGTCATGCCGAACTCGTCGACGTCGGTCGAGGACAGTTGGAAGTCGCCGGTGAGCAGGTTCACCGACCCGGGGCCGGCGTCGCTCGCGGCGGCGCCGTCGCCGTTCGGGTCGACATTGATGGTGATCCACTGGGTGGCGTACCCGGCGGTGCCGTCGGCGTCCGGGAACAGTAAGGCCCGTACCTGGGCCACGCCTCCGGTGAGTCCCAGCGTGTCGACGGCGTTCCACACCGAGTAGCCGCCGAGCTCGGACAGCCGCAGCGGATAGGCGGCCACCGCGGAGTTGTCCGCCTTCCGCAGGTTGGCCGTCGGCACGTCGTACTCGGTGGCGCCCGGTCCACGTCGGTACTGGTAACGCACCCGGGTGTAGGTGGCGTCGCCGTCGATGGAGAGTTTCGTGCGCTTGACGACGTTGGCGCCGGGGCGTGGCTGGGTCAGGCCCGCCCGGCCGACATTGAAGGTGTATACGTGCGGGTCGGACTGGTTGCCGGCCTTGTCCTTGGCCCACACCCGCAGGGTGCGCTGCCCGTCCTCGCCCGGGGTGATCGACACCGTGGTCGCGGCCGTCGTCGTCACCGTGGTCGGCGAGGTCTGGTTGTCCAGCTGGTAGACAAACGCGGCCAGGTCGCCGCTCCCCGCGGCGGGCGTCAACACGAAGTCGCCCGCCTGGTTGTAAGCGCCGTGCCCCCACGAGTTGTCGGTGGTGATCGAGGGGTACGCGGTGGACGACGCGAGCGGCACCGCCGGCCGCACGGTGTCCACGGTGAACTCGCACCAGGGAGACCAGTCCGAGGAGTAGGAGCCGTCGGTGGCTTTGACCCGCCACGAGTACGTGCCCGCCTCCTGCAGCACACCTGCCGGAACGGTCGTGCTCGCCACCGTGCCGGAGGGCACGGCGCCCACCGTGGCCTCGCCGACCTTCGACCCACCGGTGACCCACCACTCGAAGGTGACCGACACCGCCGATGTGTCCGCGTCGGAGGTCGTCGTTCGCAGCTGCGGCGTCTTCGAGGTGACGAACGGGCGGCCGTCCCCGGTCACGCAGCCGCCATTGGACGGCGCGGCCTGCGGTGCGGAGACAAACGGCGCCGCGTCGTAGGTGACCCTGACGTACGGGACCTGCGACTGGTCGGCGGCCTGCAGCGATCGCGCCTGCTTCCAGCTCAGGCTCGGATTGGTTTCGTTGTACGACGACAGACCCATGTACGCCGTCGGGGCCCGCGCGTCGGCGGCCCGCTGGAAAAACGGCTGCACGCTCGCGCTGACCCAGGCGTCGTTGCAGGCCGTGCTGTACCCGGCGGTCTGGGTCGAATATCCGTCGTTGCTGAGCAGCGCCGGTTGGGTGTCCCAGTAGATCGGGTTGTTGTACGGAGCGGTGTTCCACACCAGCCAACCGGTCTGCGAACAGCTTCCGGAATACCAGTTCCACAGGTGCAGGGTGGCGCTGGTGATACGGCCACCGGCGAACTGGGCGGTCGGCCACTGCAGGAACGAACGAGCCAGGTAGGACGTCCCCTTGCCGTAGGCGAGGTAGTTCGCGCCGGAGTGGTCGACCGTTCCACTGGTGGAAAGCTGGTCGCTGCGGACGAGGGTGTCCGAGCCGGGATCGAGGTCGATCTGCGGATCCAGCCGGACGGGATAGACCGTCGCCGGGTCGTTCAGCCAGGCGCGTTCGGGCGTGACGACCAGGTCCACCGCGCCGGTGCCGCCGGCGACGTCGATGCCCTTGGCCAGCGCGACCGCGGCCCGGGATCCGCGCGGGCGCGACCGCACGCTCATCGCCTTCTCCCGGACCTTCTCGCCGGCGGGCCCGACCTGCGCGTCCCACATCGTCGGGGTCGGGATCCGCCCGAGCACCTTCCCCCCGGCGTCACGGATGGCCAGCGAGGCGGGCCCGTCCGCGACGAACCGCAAACCCTTGCTGCGCAACGGGAGGGTCAGCGTCGACACCCGTGCCGCGGCAGCCCGGTTCTTGACCACCAGGGATTGCTCAAAACCGGTCCGGGTGGCCTCCACCACGAGGTCCACGCCCGGCCGGACCTCCGCATAGGTGGCGACGTTGTCCGACAACGCCGGCGACGGCAACCGTCCCGTCCAGACCATGCTCAGCGAGTCGCCGCCCACCGTGACGCCGGCGAGCGTGTGCTCACCGGCACCACCGGCTTCGCCGGACAACCGCAACCCGTACGGGTGACCGACCGGGGCCACCGAACCGTCCGCCGCCGCCCGCAACGTCAGGTCCACCGGCCGCCACGCGTCGCCCTGCCTGAAGCGCACCGGTCCGGCGAACACCTCACTGGTGAAGCCGCCCTCGGGCAGCGCCCACACCTGCGCCTTCTCCGACCGTTGCGAAAGGACCTCGACTCGCTTGCCGCACAGCTTCGCGGTAACGGTCGCCGAGGCCGGGTCCGGCCGGTCATCAGGGCAGGCCGGCTTCGCGGGTGCGGCCGGCGCCGCCGACGCGGGCTCGGGCCGCTCCATGCCCTGGACCAGCGACAGGCCCAGCGTCACTGCGGTGAAGGCCGCCAGGAGAGTGATGGCGCGACGCCGCCATCCATACCCGAAAGAGATGAAAAGACGCGAACGCCATCCTGATGACATGACAGATCTCCCCCGCGACCGACCCATCGGCATTCATCAACGCAAAATGTGGGAGGAGCCTAGGCGTCCCGCACACTCCACACAAGACTCGACGGGCGGATCCGAAGGACTCTGCAACACCGAGTAGATCTCATTAGCGCAAAAGGGCCCGCTTCGGACGCGGGCCCTTTGGGACTAGTTCTTCAGCCCTTGTGCCATTTCTGGTTTGCGGTGCCGGCGCACTCCCACAGCTGCAGCCTTGCACCGTCGCCGGCGTTCCAGTCCTTGATGTCGACGCACTTGTTCGCCTGGGGGTTCACCAGGTCGCCCGCACCTGACAGGACGAACTGCTGGGCGCCCGTTCCGTTGCAGGAATACAGCTGCACCGCCGCGCCGTTGGCGGTCGAGCCGGCTGCGACGTCCATGCATTTGCCGCCGGCCTGGAGGGTGCCGTTGGTGAAGGTCCACTTCTGAGCGGCGGAACCGTTGCATGTCCAGGCCTGCAGCGGCGCGCTGTCGACGAAGTTGCTGCCGGGCACGTCGACGCACTTGCCGTGCCAGTCACTGACCAGCGGGACCGCGCCGGGTGGCGGGGGCGGGTTGGGGCCGCCGGCGCCGAACGGGGTGAGGATCAGGCCGGCCGATCGGGGATCGCCGCTGTGCACCAGCGATTCGAAGGCGCCGACGTCGTCGAAGGCGAACGCGTACGCCTTACCGTCCGCCATGTTCTGGTGGATGATCTTCGCGTACTGGTTCGTCGGGTTGTTCTGGTAGAACTGCGCGGCGTTGGTGCTCGGCTGGGTGTCGATCGTGCCCAGCGTGCCCCGGTTGAGCGCGGCGCACAGAGTGCGGGAGATCGGGCCCACGACGAGGTCGTTCGGGGCCGGCAAGTCACCGTCGCAGCCCCACACGGACGCCGTCGACGGCCGGTTGAACGATGCCACCCGTTGCCCCGCCGAGTTGGTGAAGGTCATGACATTCCCGGAGGTACGCCCGAAGTACCTCGTGTTCGGCTGATCGGTGAACGGCACGACCGTCAGCGTCTTGGCGGTGTACGCGTTCCACGCCGACGCGATGTAGGAGTCGAGGTAGTTGGCGTTCATCAGCCCGGCCTGGGCGGCCTTGCCCGGAGCCAGTACCCGCAGCACCGTGCCGTCGGCGCGGGTGTGGACCGTGTTGGCCCAGCCCGGCTGCGCCTTGATGCCGTTGATCACCGCGTTCCGGCCGTTGTTCACCGGCTCGCCCGTCCTGGCCGTCACGCCGTTCGCACTGGCGACCGTCACCGCGTGCGGGACGGCGAACATGTCCACCTGGGAGCTGTTCAGCCAGAGCCCGGCGTCGTTGTAGGTGAACTCGCTCCAGTCGAACAGAATGTCGCGGTTCGCATCGCCGGCGGCCCACGGCGCCGGCTGGACCAGGCCGTCCGGGGTCAGGAAGAACTTCAACTTCTCACCCAGGGCGAAGTAGACGCGTCCCGAGAAACCGCGCGGGAATTGAATCGTCGTCGCACCGCCGTTGCCCGGCCCGGCGATGGACGCGTCCGGCGCCGGCGAGGGTGGGATCTGACCTGCCGGCCACGGGTTGAAGGTGCCGCTCTTGGTGACGTACCCGAGTCGGTTGGTGCTCAGGTTGATGCCGATGACGTAGAGGTGGACGGCCTCGCCACGGCCGGTGTTGTTCGTGACGGTGACGGGCAGCAAGCCGGGACCGACCGCCTGCGCCGGCACGGCGGCCGATACGGCCGCCGGCACGGCCATGACCAGCACGGCGAGCGCCTGCAACAGCTTTCTTCTGGTACGCACAGCAACTCCTCGGGGACGAAGCAGACGATGCGGAGGGGGAAGCGGGGACGAAGGTGAGGTGGGGGATAGCACGCCCAGAGAGCGCTCTCACAGCATCGAATGGTTAACTTCTCGTGTCAATAGATAACAAGTGATGTGTCGTTCCGACCCGACGGAAGCGACCCGGCAGAGGTCGTCGAACCGCACCGACGCCCGCGGCATAGGGTCGGGGCATGAGCGAGATGAGCTACCGCCGCCTCGGCACGTCCGGGCTGGTCGTCTCCGTCGTCGGCATCGGCTGTAACAACTTCGGCCGCAAGCTCGACCTGGACGGAACCCGGGCCGTCGTCGACGCGGCCCTCGACGCCGGGATCACCCTCTTCGACACGGCCGACATCTACGGCACTCCGCACGGCAGTTCCGAGGAGCGTCTCGGGGCCGCGCTCAAGGGGCGCCGGGACGAGGTCGTGCTCGCCTCGAAGTTCGGTATGGACATGGAGGGGGTCAACGGCAACGACTGGGGTGCCCGGGGTTCGCGGCGCTACGTCGTGCGGGCCGTCGAGGCGTCGCTGCGCCGGCTCGGCACCGACTACCTCGACCTCTACCAGTTGCACGAGCCCGACGAGGCCACCCCGATCGAGGAGACGCTGTCGGCGCTGGACGACCTGGTGCGCGGCGGCAAGGTGCGCTACCTGGGCAACTCGAACTTCGCCGGATGGCAGATCGCCGATGCCGACTGGACCGCGCGGACCGCCGGCTGGACACCTTTCGTCAGCGCGCAGAACCAGTACAGCCTGCTGCACCGGGAGGTCGAGGCCGAGGTCGTGCCCGCCTGCGAACGGTTCGGACTCGGGCTGCTGCCGTTCTTCCCGCTCGACAGCGGCCTGCTCAGCGGCAAGTACCAGCGGGGGCAGAAGCCGCCGGAGGGCACCCGGCTCTCACTCGAGCGCTACCAGCGGTGGCTCGACGGCGCCGACTGGGACAAGATCGAGGCGCTGACCGCGTACGGGAAGGAACGCGACCGTTCCCTGCTCGACGTGGCGATCGCGGGTCTCGCCGCGCAACCCGCGGTGACCAGCGTGATCGCCGGCGCGACCACGCCCGAGCAGGTGCGGGCGAACGCCGCGGCCGGCACCTGGGAGCTCACCGTCTCCGACCTCGCCGCCCTCGACGAGATTCTGGGCTGACCGGCCGGAATGGACCTCGAGGAGCGGGCGCGGGCCATCTTGCCGCCGGCGGTGTTCGAGTATTACCGCGCCGGCGCCGGCGAGGGCATCAGCCGTGATGAAGCCACCGCCGCGTGGCGGGACTGGCGGTTCCTGCCGCGCCTCTTCCAGGACGTCTCGCGGGTCAGCACCGAGACCACCTTGTTCGGTACGACCATCGCCGCGCCCGTCCTCGCTGGGCCCACCGCGCTGCACACGCTCGCTCATCCCGAGGGCGAGGTCGCGACCGCTCGGGGTGTCGCCGCCGCCGGGTCGTTGCTGGTGCACTCGGCCCGGGCCGGGCTGCCCGTCGAGTCGGACCGGTGGTGGTTCCAGGCGTATGTGCTGCGGGACCGGTCGCTGACCGAGGCCCAGGTGCGCGACGCCGCGAATCGGGGCGCGCGGGCGATCGTGCTGACCGCCGACGCCCCGTACGTTTATCGGTCCGCGGTTCCGGAGGCCGGTGCCGCCGGACCCGACAACAGGCCGCCCGAGCAGCGTCAGGATCCGGCACTTGGCCCCGACGCCGTCGCGTGGTTGGCGGAGATGTCCGGTCTGCCCGTACTCGTCAAAGGGGTGTTGCGGCCGGAGGACGCGCTCGTCAGCGTGGCGGCCGGCGCGGCCGGGGTGATCGTCTCCAACCACGGCGGCCGCCAGCTGGATCGGGTGGTCGCCTCCGCGCACGCTCTCGCCGCGGTGGTCGAGGCGGTCGGCGATCGGGTTCCGGTTCTGGTCGACGGCGGCATCTCCGACGGTGCCGACGTGCTGACCGCGCTGGCGTTGGGTGCGCGGGCCGTCCTCGTCGGGCGGCCGGTGCTGTGGGCGCTCGCCACCGGCGGCGCGGACGGCGTGCGGGAGCTGTTCGACACCTATCGCGAGGACCTGACGAACACGATGGCGCAGGCCGGCCTGAAAAGCGTCGCCGACATCGACGGGTCGGTGGTGCGCCGCCGGTGACGCCCTACACCTGGGCGAAGATCGGACCCTCGGCGATCAGCGGCGGCGCTTCGCCGCGCTCGGCGGCGCGGCGGGCGAACTCCCGTACCCCAGCGATCTGCCGCTCTCCCAGCGAGAAGTCGAGCGCCCGGAAGTAGGTGGCGAGGGTGGCGGCGTCGAAGGGCTCCCAGCGGGCGGCCGACTCCGCGACGACGTCGAGCTCATCGAGGCAGAGGTCGCGGGAGCGCAGGAACGCCTCGTGCACCTCCTTGACCACGCCCGGCTGCGCGGCGGCGAACTCCTTGCGGACCGCCCAGACCGCGAAGACCATCGGCAGGCCCGTCCAGTCCTTCCAGGCCTCGGCCAGGTCGACGACCTCGAGGCCCCGGGCCGGCGCCTCGTAAAGAGCGCGCAGGGCCGGGTCGCCGATGAGCACGGCGGCGTCGGCCTCCAGGAGCATCTGGTTGAGCTCCGGCGGGCACCGGAAATACTCGGGGTCGGCGCCATAACGATCGGCGAGCAGCATCTGGGCGAGCAGGACGCCGGTGCGAGACGTCGAGCCGAGCGCGACCGGGCGACCGTCGAGCTCGGCGAGGGGCCGGGTCGTCACCAGGTGCACCGACAGCACGGGGCCGTCGCTGCCGACCGCGAGATCGGGCAGAAGCAGCAGGTCGTCGGCGTGCCGCAGATATTCCACGAGCGAGATCGGGCCGATGTCGAGATCGCCGGCGACGAGCGCGGCGTTGAGCCGGTCCGGGGTGTCCTTGTGCAGGTCGACGTCGAGCAGCGCACCGGAACGCATCAGACCCCAGTACAGGGGCAGGCAGTTGAGAAACTGAATGTGCCCGACCCGGGGGCGCTGAACTGCGACGTCGCTCATCCCCCGACGCTATCCCCGCCGAGCACCGGACAAGGGCGCTCGCGCGGCGGGGAGGGAGCAATCTCACGTTAATTCGGTCGTGGGTCCCGGGCCTGGGGCGTACTCTGGTGGGCCGCCCGCGGGGACCGCGCGCATTCTCAACCGGGCACTGCCGACACCGCACCCTGACGGAGCGCCGGGCGGCCCAGGTCAGCCGAACCACAGACACCGACGCCGGAAGGTTCCTCGGATGACGCTGCCTGCCCATACCGATCTCGACGAAGACCTGGCCGCGGAGCGGCGGCACCTCGCCGCCTCGCGGGACGCCCTGCGCCGGATGCGCGGCCGGGCCGAGTCGCTTTTCTCCGCTTCCGCCGACGTCGCCGGCGATCCGTTCGCCGCCGAGACGCTGGGGCGGGCCCTCTCTCGCCGGGTCGCCGAACTGGCCGACGATCCGACCACTCCCCTGTTCTTCGGCAAGCTCGACGTGGAGGACGCCGCCTATCACATCGGGCGGCGGCATGTCACCGATGACGCCGGGGAGCCGATGGTGCTCGACTGGCGGGCTCCGCTGTCGCAGTCGTTCTATCGGGCCAGCGTGCGGGATCCGCAGGGGGTGTCGACGCGCCGCCGGTTCGGGTTCGTCAAGGGTGAGCTGACCAGCTTCGAGGACGAGCATCTCGACCGGGGCGAGGAGCTCGGCACCAGCAGCCGGATCCTGACCGCCGAGATCGAGCGGCCGCGCGTCGGACCGATGCGCGACATCGTCGCCACCATTCAGCCCGAGCAGGACGAGCTGGTGCGGGCCGAGTTGGAGGACTCGATCTGCGTTCAGGGCGCGCCGGGCACCGGTAAGACGGCGGTCGGGCTGCACCGGGCCGCCTACCTTCTGTACGTGCACCGCGAACGGCTGCGGCGCTCCGGTGTCCTGATCGTCGGCCCGAACGCCGCCTTCCTCTCCTACATCTCGGCGGTTCTGCCGGCGCTGGGCGAGGTGGAGGTGCAGCAGTCCACGGTGGATGGTCTGGTTGCTCGCGTACCCGTCAAGGGAAGTGAGAGCGACGCGGCCACCCTGCTCAAGCACGACGTGCGCATGGCCGAGGTGTTGCGCCGGGCGTTGTGGGGCCGGCTGACGAAACCCAGCGAGCCGATCATGGTGTCGGACGGCTCGTACCGGTGGCGGATCGACGTCGAGCCGCTGCGTCGCATCGTCGACGAGGCGCGGCGGGAGGGCCTGCCGTACGCGGTCGGCCGCGAGCGGGTCCGGGCCCGCGTGGTCGGCTTGCTGCAACGGCAGTCGGAATATCGCACCGGCAACTCGCCGGGCGAGGGCTGGCTGCGCAAGATGGCGAAGGTGGCGCCGGTTCGGGACTTCCTCGATGGGACGTGGCCCGCGGTTTCCCCGGAGGCGCTGGTCGTCGCGCTGCTCACCGACGCGGAGCTGATGGCGTCCGCGGCCGAGGGCATCCTCACCGCCGACGAGCAGGCCGCGCTGCTGTGGCCCAAGGCGCCGAAGACCCCGAAGTCGGCCCGGTTCAGCGTGGCCGACCTGTTGCTTCTCGACGAGGCCGCGGGGCTGCTCGAACGGGAGACGAGCTTCGGGCACGTGGTGGTCGACGAGGCACAGGACCTCTCCGGAATGCAGGCCCGCGCCATCGCGCGGCGCAGCGAGCACGGCTCCATCACGCTGCTCGGCGACCTGGCCCAGGGCACCGCGCCGTGGGCCGCCGTGACGTGGAAGGACACGCTGGCGCATCTGGGCAAGCCGGACGCCGCTGTGGTGCCGCTGACGGTCGGCTTCCGCGTGCCGGCCTCGGTGGTGGCGCTCGCCAACCGGTTGCTGCCGGCGCTGGGCGTGGACGTACCCGAGGCCGTGTCGCTGCGGCACGACGGCGACCTCGCCATCATCGGCCTTTCCGACCCGGCCGAGCTGGACGCCGCGACGCTGGTCGAGGTGACCGCGGCGCTGGAGCACGAGGGCTCGGTCGCGGTGATCGCGGCGGACGCCGCGGTGGAGCGACTGCGCGGTCACCTCGCCGCGGCCGGGCTGACGGCCGCGACGCCCGGCGACGTGGACTCCGAGGCGCGCGTCACTGTGGTGCCGGCCACAATCGTCAAGGGCCTCGAGTACGACCATGTCATCGTCGTCGAGCCGGCGGAGATCGTCGCCGCGGAGCCGCGCGGCCTGCACCGGCTCTACGTGGTGCTGACCCGCGCGGTGTCCCGACTCTCCGTGATTCACGCAGCTCCGCTCCCGGAACCGCTGAATCGATAGGGCCAACTTCCGACTCAGGGGCCGCTCTCTCCGTATCGTGGTGCGACGATCGATGTGCCGTCCGCCGTGACACTCGAGGAGAAGGTCATGACCCACCCGACGCCCGGCGTGCCTACCTGGGTCGACCTGGGAACCGCGGATCTGGCGGACGCGACCCGCTTCTACTCACGGCTGTTCGGCTGGGAGGCCGACGTGTCCGGCGAGGAATACGGCGGCTACACCACCTTCCGGCTCAACGGCCGCGCCGCCGCGGGCGCCGGCCCGCTGTTCGGGGAGGGCCAGCCGACGGCGTGGAGCATGTACGTCGCCTCCGACGACGCCGACGCGATCGCCGACCGGGTCGAGGCCGCCGGGGGCAAGGTGCTGGTGGCGCCCTTCGACGTGATGTACCAGGGCCGGATGGCCACGTTCCTCGACCAGGGCGGCGCACCCTTCAGCGTGTGGCAGCCGGGCACGATGAAGGGTGCCGACGTCTTCGACGTGCCCGGCGCGCTTACCTGGAATGAGCTGGCCACGCGGGACGTGGAAGGTGCCGCGGCGTTCTACGGTGCGGTGTTCGGGTGGCTGGGCCGGGAGATCTCGGTGGGCGGACTGCCCTATCTCGTCTGGGAGCTCGACGGCGCCACCATCGCGGGCATTCAGGTGATCGACGGCACCTGGCCCGACGAGCTGCCACATTGGAAAGTGCACTTCGCCGTGATCGACTGCGACGACGCGGCAAGTTACGCCCTGTCCCTCGGCGGCCGGGTGGTGCGCCCGCCGGCGGACCAGCCGATCGGCCGCTGCGCTCTCCTCGAAGACCCGCAGGGCGGGGCGTTCTCCATCCTGCAGAGCGTCAACGCCTGACCGGGACGACCAGCGGACCGTGCTCGCCGTCGATCACCCGCACCCGCACCCGGTAGTGCTGGGCCAGCAGTTCCGCGGTCAGCACCTCGCGGGCCGTGCCCTTGGCCACGACCCGGCCGCCGGACAGCAGCACCATGCGGTCGGCGTACTCGCCGGCCGTCGTCAGGTCGTGCATGGTGGCGAGCACGGTCAGGCCGCGCTCGGCACGCAGTCGGTCGACGAGCTCCAGAACCTCCTGCTGGTGACCGATGTCCAGGGCGCTGGTCGGCTCGTCCAGCAGCAGAATCCGCGCCTGCTGGGCCAGCGCCCGCGCGAGGAAGACCCGCTGCCGCTCGCCGCCGGAGAGCGTGTCCAGCCGGCGGCCGGCGAAGGCCTCCAGGTCGAGCGACGCCAACACCTCGTCGACCTGCGCCAGGTCGGAGGCGGACTCGCGGCCCAACGCGGGAATGTAGGGGCTGCGGCCGAGCAGCACATAGTCGTAGACCAGCATCGCCGGCGGCACGATCGGGGACTGAGCGACCGTGGCGATGGTGCGGGCCCGTTCCCGACGGCTCAGCCGGTCCAGGGCGGTGTCACCAAGCATGATCGAACCCTCGTACCCGACCAGCCCACCGACCGCCCGCAGTACGGTCGACTTGCCCGCACCGTTCGGACCGATGATCGTCACCCACTCGCCGTCGGCCACGTCGAGCTCCACGCCGTCGACGATCAGCGCGCCACCGAGACGGATCCGCAGCTCCCGTACGGCGATCATGTGCGGGTCCGGCGCAGCACGACGGCGAAGAACGGCGCACCGAAGAACGCGGTCACCACTCCGATCGGAATCTCGGCCGGGCTCGCGGCGGTCCGCGCCACCAGGTCGGTCAGAGCCAGGAAGGCGCCGCCGTAGAGCACCGACAGCGGCAGAATCGACCGGTAACTCGGGCCGGCGAGCAGCCGCAGCGTGTGCGGCACGATGATGCCGACAAAGCCGATCAGGCCGGAGACGGAGACGGCCGCCGCGGTGCCGAGCGAGGCGGCGACGACCAGCAGATAACGGCTCCGCTGGGGATGCAGACCCAGGCTCGTCGCCTCCTCGTCGCCGACCGTCAACACATCCAACTCACGGCGGTGGACAAGCACGATCAACCCCGTGACCATCGCGTACGGCAGAACGACCAGCACATCGTGCCAGCCCGCGGTGGCCAGCCGGCCGAGCAACCACGCGTACACCTCGCGCAGCGACTCGGTATGCCGCTGCATGAGAAACGTCTGGCCGGCCGCCAGAAACGCGGAAACGGCCACCCCGGAAAGGATCAGGGTCGCGGGCGTACGGGCCCGCCCGCCGGCCGCCCCCAGCAGCCAGGTCAGCGCCACGGCGGTGACCGCACCGACGAACGCCGCCAGGGGTACGCCCATCGGCAGGTTGGCGGTGACGTCACCGGTGCCGCCCCGGAAGGCGATGACCGCGGTGACGCCCAGCCCGGCACCGGCCGCGACGCCCAGCAGGTGCGGGTCGGCGAGCGGGTTGCGGAACACACCCTGGTATGCCGCGCCGGCCATCGCCAGCAGCGCGCCGACCAGCAGCCCGAGGACGACGCGCGGCAGGCGCAGCTCGGTGATGATGGCGACCTCACGCTCGTTGAGGCCGCTTTCCAGCCGTACCCCCGGAAGGAGGTTGAGAAGCTCGGCCGCGACGGCGCCGGGCGGCAGGGTGATCGGCCCGGCCGCGATCCCGGCGACCAGCGCGACCGCCACGGCCGCGACGCCGCCGATCAGCCAGGCGACCCGCAACCCGGCGGGCCGAACGGTCACGCCGCGCCCCTCCCGCTGAGCAGCGGTCACGACCGTCCACCGCGTCGGGAGGAGAGCTCCGTGCAGTCCGTCACGCTGAGCATCCTTGGCGTGCCCTTCTGGCCCTCGCGGTCACGGCCGTGCGCCGCAGCGGGAGGAGAGCTCCGTGCAGTTGGTCGTCACCCTGAGCATCCTTGGCCTGCCCTCCTGGCCCTCGCGGTCACGGCCGTGCGCCGCAGCGGGAGGCGGGCTCGGGGCAGTCGGTCACGCCGGGGCTTTGGCCGTGGCGTCCGCGACCGCTTGGACCAGGTCGACGACGCGCGGTCCCCAGCGTGAGGCGATGTCGTCGTTGAGGGCTATGACCTGCTTGTTCTTGACCGCGGTCACGCCGGACCACCCCTTGCGCTTCGCCACGGACTCCGGCGACTGGGCGCAGCATTTGCTGTCCGCGAGGAAGACCATGTCGGGGTCGGCCGCGATCAACGCCTCCTGCGAGAGCTGGGGGTACGCGGTCTTGGCGCCGTCGGCGACGTTCTTCAGGCCGAAGAGCGCGAAGATCGAGCCGACGAAGGTCTCCGACGTGACGGTGAAGTACGTCGGGTCGAGCTCGTAGTAGTAGGTCAGCGGCGCCGACCGTGCCGGCACGCCCTTGACGATCTTGTCGATCTGGGTGCGCATCCGCTCGACCAGCGCGGCCGCCTCCGCCGGGTGCCCGGTGAGCGTGCCGAGCTGACCGATCTGGGCGTAAGAGTCCTCGAGGGTCTTGGCCGCCGGCGTCACCAGCACCGGGATCTTCAGCTTGGTGAGCTGCTCCACGATCTTGTTCAGGTCGTCGGAGAGCACCACCAGGTCGGGGTTCTTGGCCGCGATCGCCTCGGCGTTGGGCTTGAACCCGGACAGGTCGGTCTTCGGCGCTTCCGCGGGATAGGTCGACTGGTCGTCGACGGCCGTGACCTGCTTGCCGGCATCGATCGCGAAGAGCATCTCGGTGGCGGTCGGCGCCAGCGACACGATGCGCTCCGGCCGCTTGTCGAGCGTCACCCCGCCCGCCGACGCGGGGAAGGCGGCGGCGCCGCTCGCGCCCGGCGCGGGACTGGTGTCTCCGGCCTTGTCGCCGCCACCGCAGCCGCCGAGCAGCAGCGCGGTCACCGCGACCGCGGCGGTCATGAGCCGTTTCATCCTGATCCTCCTGCCGGGCTGCGCCGGCCGGAGTCCGGCCCGCGGCGCGCCCCTCCTGCGAGAGCGCTGACATCGCGACCAGCGTGCAGGCGACCTGGCTACGCCCGGCCTCGCGCGGAGCGCGGGAGGACCAGGACTACACAGTTGCGGGACAGCGCCGGAATCGCACCGGCTTCGCTGCTACGCGGTCAGCATGACGCTATCCCACCCGCTGACCGCCCGTTCAGGAGACGGCCTCCCTCGACCGATTCGTGCCGGATACGACGAACTACCCGCCACAGCGTGCGGCCGTGACAGGTAGTCCGATGGCGCGATCAGCAGTACTGCGACTCCTTGCCGATCACCTTGTAGGGGCAGTCTGCCACCTCGGCGATTTGCAGGGTCGCGTCCCGGTTCCGGCTGGTCTCCCGGGTGATGACCTCGTCGGGCGGGTAGAAGCCGCCGCCGGAGGAGCTCCGCGGGTACAGCTCGAAGGTGTACGCGAAGATCCGGTGCACACCCCAGAGCCAGTCGAGCGAATCACCATCGGTGATGTAAAGGTCGCTGGACTGCTCGGGCGTGTAGTTGTTCGTCGCGGCCATCTGCCGGCCCAGCGTGGCGAAGGTGTTGTACTGGTCGGTGTTCATGCCGGTGGTCGTGTTCGCCGTGGTGTAGCCGAAGGGCCACAGCACCAGCTCCGAGTACGAGTGGAAATCGATGGCGGCCTTGATCTGCTGCACGCCGCCCACCACTCGACCGTCGACGAAGTCGCGCACCACCCGAGTCTCGGGGGCGGAGAACGCCGAGGGACCGCGGTAGGTCTCCGACCCAGGGTTGCCCGAGGAGCCGCCACAGCAGCCCCAGCGGTAGCTGTAGTTGCGGTTGAGGTCGGTGCCCACGTACGAAGAACCGCTGTTGGGCTGCCGGTTCTTGCGCCACGAGCGGTACCGGCCGGTGGCGACGTCGTACTCGGCGCCGTCCGGGTTGACCGACGGGATGATCCAGATCTCGCGGCTGTTCACGACGTTGCGGACGCGGGTGTCGCTCGCGTAGTTGTCCGTGTAGAGGTGCAGGATGTAGAGGGCCATCTCCACGGTCAGGTGCTCACGGGCGTGGTGATTGGCGTCGTACAGGACCTCGGGCTCGCTCTCGTCCGTGCCGACGTTGTCGGAGATCTTCACGGCGACGATGTCGCGGTTCTGGTACGACTTGCCGATCACGCGCTTGCTCGCGATGGCCGGATAGCGGGCGACGACCGCGTTGACGTCGGCGATCATCTCCGTGTAGTTGTGGTACAGCGCGTCCTGCGTCGGGAAGTCCATGAGGGACACGCCCTGGCTCGGCGTGGCCACCTCAAGCTTCTTGACAGTGAAGCCGAGCGCCCGCAGAGTCTTGACCTCGCTGGGCGTAGCGGTGACCTCGACGACCGCGTGCTCCACGGCGTCGATGGCGACGCCGGTGCTGGCGATCGTGGTGCGCTGCGCGAGCGTACGCACGTCGTAGATCTCGTACTGTGCCGAACTGTCGGCACGCAGCTGCGCGGTAGCGGGCTGCGCGGTGGCGGAAGCGGCGATCAGGACCAGGCCGGCGGCAGCCGCCGCGACCAGGCCGGTGATGCGTCGTCTCATGAACGGCCTCCGGGGGGTATCAGAGGGTTCGGATCCCGTCACTGCATCACCCAGGATCGACGTTTGGCAATGCGGTGAGACTGCCACCGGTCATGCCAATGTTCCCCCTACGTCGACATGATGACGTCATGCAACCTGGAGTTCATCCTTGACGTTTCCGCTGTCGACGGGCCGCCGGGAGAGGCGCGTCAGACGGCTTGCGCCGGGCCGTCCTTGCCGGCCTCCGCCTTGCCAGCCTCCGCCTTCGCGGGCTGCGCCTTCGCGGGCTGCGCCTTCGCGGGCTGCACCTTCGCGGGCTGCACCTTCGCGGGCTGTGCCTTCGCGGGCTGCACCTTCGCGGGCTGTGCCTTCGCGGGCTGTGCCTTCGCGGGCTGCGCCTGTGCGGCGGCCCGGTCACCGGCCGCGGCTGCGTCCTCGTCTCCCGCCAGGGCGGCCCGCAACCGCTGCTTCTCCGCGGCGCGGCGCTGCGCGGCGGCTCCGAGCTGCTCGGCCATCTCGTTGCGCCACTTGGCCAGCAGGAAGTAGGAGAAGGCGGCCGAGGCCACCAGCGCGATCATCGCCTTGACCAGGATGTGCAGCGGCACCGGCAGAAGCATCACGAAGACCACGACGAACAGCCCGAGGCGACCGAGCGTGTACTTGACGGCGGGACTCATCACGAAACTCCTGTCAGCCCGCCCGGTGGCTCAACCACCGCAGGCCGTAGAACCAGACCAGGCAGTAGACCACGGTGAGGCCGAGCGCACCGATCGCCCCGCTGACCAGCGCGGGAAAGATCGAAGCGACGAGTCCGGCGAGAGTCATCCCGACGGCGACCCCGAAGCCCGCGCCCAGGGCGGCGACGACGATCCTGAACGCACCGCGGCCGGCCGCCCGGAACTCCTCGGTGAACAGCCACACGGGCAGCACGATCGCGATCCAACCGCTGGTCGCCCCGAACTCGGAGACCCGGATCAGCGACAGCACGCCTTCGAAGACCAGCAGGACGACCATGCCGGCCACCAGCCCGGCCAGCGTCACGCCCACCAGGTCCTGAACGGTCACCAATCGACCATCCGCATCGCGGCGCGGTCGGCGCCCACTCTGAGTCTCCGTCATGACACCACGAGGGTACGCCGCCACCAAAGGACGCTCGAGCCCCACCGCTGCCGCGAGGCTGCCGCCGTTACGCCCACACCTGCTGCGGCTCGCTGCGGCGCTCGGCCAGGGAGATCGGCTTGTCGTACTCGCGGACCACCTCGTACCTCGTGTTGCGCTCGACCGGCTGGAAGCCCGCGTCCCAGATCAGGTCGAGCAGGTCGCCGCGGTGCATGGTGTTCGGCGTGCCGTACGAGTCGGCGTCGTGCGTGATCTTGTATTCGACCACCGAGCCGTCCAGGTCGTCGACGCCGAAGTTGAGGGAGAGCTGCGCGACGGACAGGCCGTGCATGACCCAGAAGCACTTCACGTGCGGCACGTTGTCGAACATCAGCCGGGACACCGCGAAGGTCTTCAGCGACTCGGCCGGCGCCGCCATCGTCGTGCGGGCCTGGATGCGGTTGCGGATCTTGCCGTCCGCCGAGTCGACGAAGTCGTGCTGGTAGCGGAGCGGGATGAAGACCGCGAAACCACCCGTCTCGTCCTGGAGTTCGCGAAGCCGCATGACGTGGTCGACGCGGTGCCGGGGCTCCTCGATGTGGCCGTACAGCATGGTCGCGGGGGTTTTCATGCCCTTCTGGTGTGCGAGGCGGTGGATCCGCGACCAGTCCTCCCAGTGGCAGGCGTGGTCGACGATGTGCTGGCGGACCTCCCAGTCGAAGATCTCCGCGCCGCCACCGGTGAGCGACTCGAGGCCGGCGTCCATGAGCTCGTCGAGGATCTCGCTGGCGGACAGCCCGCTGATCTTCTCGAACCACTGCACCTCGGTCGCGGTGAAGCACTTGAGCTTGACGTTGGGCAGCGCCGCCTTCAGCTCGCGCAGCACCTTGGGGTAGTAACGCCAGGGCAGCGTCGGGTGCAGGCCGTTGACGATGTGCAGCTCGGTGAGCTGCTCGTCCTCCATCTCCTTGGCCTTACGAACCGCCTCGTCGATGCGCATCGTGTACGCGTCTTTCTCGCCCGGCTTGCGCTGGAAGGAGCAGTAGGCGCAGCTCGCCGAGCAGACGTTCGTGAGGTTGAGGTGCCGGTTGACGTTGAACATCACCCGGTCGCCGTTCATCTCGGTGCGCTTGTGGTGCGCCAGCCGTCCGAGCCAGGCGAGATCGTCGGACTCGTAGAGGGCGATGCCGTCCTCGCGCGTCAGCCGCTCGCCGGCGTAGACCTTGGCCTCCAGCTCACGCTTCAGTCCGACGTCCATCTGGGCCCCTCTCACGTTCGCGGTGGGTCGAGCGTACGTCCTGCCTCTGACAGAAGCTTCCTCGTATGGGGCTCGGGCGGCGCAGCTCACGTGAAAGGGCTTACGATTCTCAGGGTCCTCTCAACTCAGACGGATCGACACCGATGCAGGTGTTGCGGTATGACCTTTAGGGGACGGCAGTCCCCGGACGGGGACCGCTCGCGATCGGGGAGCGCATGGCGAAAATCAGGCAGGACCGACGGCGAGCCGAGCGCAGGGTGCACCCCTGGTGGCGTCCGCTCGCGTATTCCGTCGCGACCGCCACCGCCATCGCCGCTCTCTTCAACCCGATCCCGGCCAGCGCCGTTCCGGTCGCGCCACCGGGCGTGCCGGTCGCGGTGCCCGACGCCGGTTCCCGCCCGATCGCCACCGGCTCGATCACGCTGCCGGGTCAGCGGCCCGGCAGCACCACCCCGTCCACCATCCCGGCCTCGACCACACCCGTCGCCGGCGGCGCGGCCACCAGCCCGATGATGAAGAAGATCGAGGCAGGCCGCCTCGAGATCACCACCAAGGGCGAGGAGCTCGCCCGGCTCGACGAGGACCTCAAGCTCACCCAGGCCCAGCTCACCACCGCGGACCAGAAGGTCCTGCAGACCCAGTCGGCCGTCGCCGCGGCCGAGCAGGAGGTCGCGGCCGCGGCCGCCAATTCGGTACGCGACGCGGCGGCGTTGCCTCCGGGCACCGTCGGTTCGGGCCTGCACGACCTCGACTCCCTCGCCCGCATCCAGCGTGGCGAATCCGCCACCGAGCAGGCCGCCAGCCGGCAACTGAACACCGTGAAGGCGGCGTACGCGTCGGCGACGGCCGAGCAGCAGAGCCTGCGGGCGAAACGCGACCAGGTCACCACCGAGCACTCCAAGAAGAAGGCGGCCCTCGACAAGAAGACGGCGGCCCAGCAGAAGCTCGAGCAGAAGCACACCGAGGAGATCAACGCGGCCAACGCGGCCCAGGCCGCCCGCGACGCCAGGGCCGGTGCCGGCTACCTGGCGGGCGAGAACGCGGGCCGGGGCGCGGATCCCCGAGCCATCGCGGCCCTGGAGATCGCCCTGGCTCAGCGCGGCGACCCGTACGTCTGGTCCGAGGAAGGCCCGGACATGTTCGACTGCTCGGGCCTGATGTATTACTCCTACCGGTCGGACGCGGCGGGCAACTTCCCACTGAACCGGGTG
Source organism: Actinoplanes sp. NPDC051346 (assembly GCF_040682215.1). NCBI lineage: Bacteria > Bacillati > Actinomycetota > Actinomycetes > Micromonosporales > Micromonosporaceae > Actinoplanes > Actinoplanes sp. NPDC051346. The sequence continues at coordinate 280,430 of NZ_JBFBAJ010000011.1, forward strand.
GCGAAGGACCAGTATGACCAGACCAACGTCAAGACGGTGGACCGCTACTCGCTGCTCCCGGGCGACCTGCTGTTCTTCAACACGACCACCAGCTGGACAACAATCCACCACGTCGCGATGTACGCCGGCGAGGGCATGATGGTCGAGGCGCCGCGCGCCGGCATGAACGTGATGCTCACCCCGGTGCGCTGGACGCAGATGTTCGCGGCGACCCGCATCTACGGCTCGGTCGAAGGCAAGGTCGAAGGCCCGAACCTGGGCAAGCCGGACCGCGAGACGCCGAGCAACCACTCGCCCTCGCCGTCGCCGAAGCCGAGCAGCAAGCCCCCGACGAAGCCGAGCACCCCGGGCAAGCCATCCACGCCGGGCAAGCCGTCCACGTCCGGCACCCCGTCCACCTCGGGTACGCCGTCGGCCACGACCCCCAGCACGACGCCGACCGAATCCTCGGCGCCCACCACCACCGGCGTCCCGTCCACCAGTAAGCCGACGTCGAGCGCGCCAACGGGCTCCACGGGCACCAGCGCGCCGGCCTCCGACTCGACGAAGTCACCGACGGGCTCCGCCACCACCACCAAGTCCAGCAGCACCTCGGCCCCGGCCGGCGCGACCAAGTCCAGCGGTGCATCGGCCGGCGCGACCAAGTCCAGCGGTGCATCGGCCGGCGCGACCAAGTCCAGCGGCTCGTCGGATAGCGCCACCACGTCAGGTGTCGCCTCCGTCAGCCCGTCCGCGTCGGCCTCGAAGGCGGCCGAAGCGAAACAATCCGGTAACGGCTGAGCTCAGACCCGATCTTTACACTGCGACCGGTTGACGCCGGGTGTGCTCACGAGCGCTGATGTGGCACGGTAGTGACGAGCGCCCGGCATCCGGCTAGCCCGGCGTCCGATAGGTGGCGTCGACACGCGGGGTGGCGGCGATCGGGAGGACCCATGGACGAGCAGCAGGCGACACCGGCCAGCGACGGCACCAGGCCGCTCGCTGCGCAGCCGTCCGCCGGCGCCCCCGGGCCGCAGGATCAGGAATACAAGCTTCCGCCACCGCCGGCCGCGGGCGCGCTGTGGGCCGCGCCAGCCGAGGCCGGATCCGCGAAGCCGGTCTCCGGATCCGCACCGGTCCCGGCCTCGGGCTCCGTGTCCGTGCCCAGCTCCGCGCCGGTCTCCGGCTCCGCGGCCGTGCCCAGCTCCGCGCCGGTCAGCGGCTCCGCGGCCGTGCCCAGCTCGGCGCCGGTCAGCGGATCTGCGTCTGTGCCTAGCTCCGCGCCGGTCAGTGGGGGTGCGGGGCGTGCTTCCGTGTCCTCGGACCGCTCGGCGTTCTTCCCGGACAGTCCCGCCAAACCTTCTGTCCCGCCGACCGCGGGCGGCTCCGCCAAGCCCGTCAGCGCGGGCGGCTCGGCCAAGCTCGCCAGCAGCGGCGGGTTCAGCGGCTCAGCCAAGCCGGTCAGCACCGGCGGCTCGGCCAGGCCCGTCAGCACGGGCGGCTTCAGCGGCTCAGCCAAGCCGGTCAGCTCCACGGGCGTTGCCGACGGGGCCGCGCCCGCCGGTTCACAGGGTTCAGCATCCGCATCAGGTAACAGCTCGAAAGGTTCCGCATCCGTGTCCGGCAGCCCGTCCTCCAGCTCCCCGAAGGGTTCCGCATCGGTGAGCGCGGCCCCCAGCGGTTCCTCGCGGCCAGTGTCCGTGCCGCCGAGCTCCAATGCCGCCCGGGCCAGCGTGCCGGGTTCGGCGTCGGTGGAAACCGCCGGCGATGGCGCCGAGACGCGCAAGGGCGGCCAGTCCAAGGTGTATGGCACCCGGGCTACCGAGAAGCCCGACCCGGAAGGGCCCGCCGAGGACGCAGCGCCCGCACCCGCCGAAACCGCGCAGGATGAGGCGACCCGAGTGCAAGAGGTCCAGGCGAAGGCGAACGAAGCGGACCTGACTGAGGTGCGTGAGGCTGCTGGGGCCGGAGAGTCCGCCATGGACGGAGAGGCCGCCGTGGACGGAGAGGCCGCCGTGGACGGAGAGGCCGCCGTGGACGGACAGGCGGCGGCGCCCGAGCCCGATCTGCCCGAGCCGTCGACCCCGGAGCCGCGGCCGGCGAAGCCCGAGCCGCCGAAGCCCACGCGCCCCGAGCCCGCGCCGTTCCCGTCTCCGTCGCCGGCGCCGCCCGGGCCTGCGCCGTCGCCCGCTCCCCCGGGCCCCTCGCCCACGCCGCCGGGTCCGATTCCTCCGGGTCCCGGGCCCGACCCTGTGCCGCCGGCACCGAGCCCGGACCCCGTGCCCCCGGCGCCGGGGCCTTCCCCGGTGCCGCCCGGCCCGGGTCCGAACCCAGTGCCTCCGGGTCCTGGGCCGTCGCCCGTGCCCGGTCCGCCGCCGGCGCCGTTCCCGGCACCGCCGAGCTTCGCCGCTGCCTCGGCCACCCCAGCAACCCCCGCAACCCGAGCAGCCCCGGAGGCCCCGGCAACCCGAGCAGCCCCGGCAGCCCCGGAGGCCCCGGCAACCTCAGTAGCCTCGGCAGCCCCAGCGGCTCCGAACGCCCCGGCAACTCCGGCAACTCCGGCGGCTCCGGCAACTCCGGCGGCTCCGGCGGCTCCGGCGGCGTCGAACGTTCCGGTCAATCCCGGCGGCTCGGCGGCGAATGGCCTGCCGGCCTACACCGTGCCGCCCACCTCGGGTCCGGTCAGCACCCCGCCGGCCGTGAGCCAGCCGGCGGCGAGCGGTCATCCGACGACGCCCGCCCAGAGCGACTCCACGATGCCGTTCGCGACGCAGGCACCGGCTCAGAGCGACCCCACCATGCCCCTCGCCAGACAGCGAACGGCACAGGCACCAGCACCGGCTCAGAGCGACCCCACCATGCCCTTCGCCCCGCAGCGCGCGGCACAAGGAGCGGGACAGAGCGACGCCACCACCCCGTTCACCGCACAGCGCGCGGCACAAGGAACAGGACAGAGCGACGCCACCACGCCCTTCGTCGCGCAAGGACCGGCGCAGAGCGACCTCACCACCCCCTTCGCCACGCAGCGAGCGGCACAGGGAACGGTGCATGGAGGAACGGTGCATGGAGGAGCGGCACACGGAGAGACGGCGCAGAGCGACGTCACGATGCCCTTCAAGGCGCAAGGGCCGGCGCAGAGCGACGTCACCATGCCGTTCGCGGCGTCGGGCACTCCGCACGCGTCCGCCCCGTCCGGGGTCGGTGCATCGGGCGGCGGCCGGCAGCCGTTCGGTGGAGCGGGTGCGGCGATGGGTAGCCCGTCCGCGCGACCCTCGACGTATGGGTCGGGTTCCGGACAGGGCGTGCCGCATCAGCGCGGTGAGGGAACCGTCTATGGCGGGCTCGCGGACTACGCTCCCGCCGACATGACGATGCCCATCATGACCAACCCGGTGGAGACCTCGGGCTCCCTGACCGGCCACATCCTGGCTCAGGGCTGGCGCGACGCCCCGGAAACGCAGCGGAACAGCAACGTCAAGGTCATCGTCGCCATGCTGCTCGTGCTGGTGTTCCTGGTCGGTGTGAGCGTGGTGTTCCTGTTCACCGTCGGAGATGCGTTCAGTGACATGATCGGTGGCGTTTTCAAGGGGTAACTTGCCCCCACGGAGACCCACGCCTAAGCTGGCGAGGTTGCGCCGCAGGGTGAGTCTGCCCACTACCGGCGCGGAATGCGGGCGATGTCCATGACGTTGGCCCGTACACTGATGGCAGTAATTGACCTGGCGTGCCCACATGGTGCACGCCACGGGCGTTCTTGCGGGCAATTCAGCGGCAGGCTTACGGCAGCCGCGGCGGGCCATTCGCGAGCATGCGCCCCCGTAGAGAGGTTCTCTTGACCACTTTCGCTGATCCCAGCACGTTCCCGTCCGTCTTCGACACCTCCCCGGAGCAGGACCCGGCGACCGACCCGACGACCGCCGACGTCGAGATCATCGCCACCGTCGACACCGCGACCGCCGACCCGGCGACCGCCGCCGACATGTCGAGCACCGCCGACGCGGAGATCACCGCGCAGGGCGAGATCGCGGCCGACAAGGCGGAGACCAGCCCGCGGAGCGAGATCGCGGCCGACAACGCCGAGACCACCGCGCAGAGCAAGATCGCGGCCGAGACCGCCGACAACGCCGAGACCACCGCGCAAAGCAAGATCGCGGCCGAGACCGCCGCGCAGAGCGAGATCGCGGTTGACGCGACCGCCGACGCGGAGATCGTCGAGGCGACCAAGAGCTTCGCCGACCTCGGCCTCCCCGCCGAGCTCGTGCGCGTGCTCAAGCGCGACGGCATCATCGCGCCGTTCGAGATCCAGGCCGCGACCATGCCGGACGCCCTGTCCGGGCGTGACGTGCTCGGCCGTGGCCAGACCGGCTCCGGCAAGACCCTGGCGTTCGGTCTGCCGCTGCTGGCCCGCGTCGCCCAGGGCGGCCGCGCGCTGCCGCACCACCCCAAGGCTCTGATCCTGGTGCCGACCCGTGAGCTGGCCATGCAGGTCGCCGACGCGCTGATGCCGCTCGGCCGGGCCGTCGGCGTCTTCCTCAAGACCGCCGTCGGCGGCGTGCCGTACGACCGGCAGATGGACGCGCTGCGCCGTGGCGTCGAGGTGATCGTCGCCACTCCGGGCCGGCTGGGTGACCTGATCGAGCGGGGCGCCTGCAAGCTCGACAGCGTCGAGGTGACCGTCCTCGACGAGGCCGACCAGATGGCCGACATGGGCTTCCTGCCCGAGGTCACCGAGTTGCTCGCCAAGACGCCGGCGGACGCTCAGCGGCTGCTCTTCTCGGCGACGCTCGACGGCGACGTCGACACGCTGGTCAAGCGGTTCATGAACGACCCGGTGACCCACTCGACGGCTCCGGCCGAGGCGAGCGTGTCCACCATGGACCACCACCTGCTGCTGATCCCGCCGCACGACAAGTTCCCGATCACCGCGTCGATCGCCAACCGGACGGGCAAGACCATCGTCTTCGCCCGTACGCAAATGGGCGTGGACCGGCTGGTCGAGCAGCTCGCCGCGGTGGGTGTGCGCGCTGGCGCGCTGCACGGCGGCAAGACCCAGCGGGTACGCACCCGCACGCTGGCCGAGTTCAAGGAAGGCCGCACGAACGTGCTGGTCGCCACCGACGTCGCCGCCCGCGGCATCCACGTCGACGGCATCTCGCTCGTCGTGCACGTCGACCCGCCGAAGGACCCGAAGGACTACCTGCACCGTGCCGGCCGTACGGCCCGGGCGGGCGAGTCGGGCGCGGTCGTGACGCTGGTCCTGCCGAAGCAGCGTCGCAGCACCCAGGCGATGATGCAGAAGGCGGGCGTCATGCCGGGCGAGACCCGCGTGCGGCTCGGCGACGAGCAGCTGGCGGAGATCACCGGGGCCCGCGAGCCCAGCGGTGTGCCGGTGAAGGAAGAGCCGGAGCCGCGCCGCGAGCGGGGCGACCGGCCGCGTCGGTTCGGCGACCGCCCGCAGCGCGGTGGCTATGGCGACCGTCCGCGTGGCAGCTACGGCGATCGGCCGCGAGGCGAGCGCAGCCAGGGCGACCGCCCGTACGGCGACCGCGACCGTTCCTTCGGCGACCGTCCCCGCGGCGAGCGCACGTTCAGCGACCGGCCGCGCGGTGAGCGCACGTTCAGCGACCGTCCCCGGGGCGAGCAGACGTCGTTCAGCAGCGATCGTCCCCGCAGTGAGCACACCTACAGCGACCGGCCGCGCGGTGAGCGTTCGTTCGGCGACCGTGACCGTGGCAGTGCCGCCGAGCGTCCCCGGACCGACCGTCCGTTCGGCGACCGTCCGGCGCGCAACGTCGGCGACCGTCCGGGTGGTTTCCGCCGGGAGGGTGGCCGCAACGACCGCAGCGAGCCGGGTAACGGCCGATACCAGGCTCGTCCGGCACGCACGCACTGATCGCACCAGCATCTGACGAGGGCCTCCGGCATCAGCCGGGGGCCCTCGCCCGTTGCGGGGAGGGGTTCCGGTAGCCGCGGACGGGTACTCCAGGGGTATGTCTGTCCTGCCTGGTTCGTTGTTCTGGGAACGCCGGGACACCACCGGCGCCGAGCACGCGCTGGTCGACGCGCGCAGCGGCCTCCACGCCCGTGGCATCGCGCTGGCCGTCGACCCCATCCCCTTTACCGCGCGGTACGAGATCCGGACCGATCCGGCGTGGATCACCATGTCGCTCGAGGTCAGCACCGAGGGGGCCGGCTGGGCCCGTACGCTGCGATTGATGGCCGAGGATGGTCGCTGGCGGGCGACCACCGGCGAGCAGGGTGATCTCGACGCCGCACTGACCGCTGGTGGGCATCCCGGTGCGGGGCTGCCCGGCAGCGAGGACCCCGACCTGCTTCTCGGCGCGTACGACGTGGATCTGACCGGCTCGCCGCTGACCAACACGCTGCCGATCCGGCGGCTGGGCCTGACGAAGTCCGAGCCGGGGGTGGCGCACCGGGTCAGCGTGGCTTGGGTGCTGCTGCCGAGCCTGGAGGTGATCCAGTCGGACCAGATCTATACCGCGCTGGACGACGGGCGGGTGCGGTTCGCCAATGAGACGTTCAGCGCCGACCTGGCCGTGGACGACGACGGCTTCGTGCTCGACTATCCCGGTCTAGCCCGGCGTCGCCCTTAAACTCGGTCGCGGATCCAAGAGACGCAGGCTCTGTCGACGGCGGCGAACGGCTTGCCGAACGCCTCCTGGGACGCCGGGTCGAGGTCGCGGCTCTCGCGCAGGTGGAGCCGGACGAAGTGGAAGAGGGCGCGTTCGCCGTACATCGTCGCCAGGCAGTCGGCGGCGAAGTGGCCCAGCCCGTAGAACGCGTCGCCTTGCTCGTTGAGGGCGTTCGCGCCGGGGCTTTCGCCGGCGATCGTGGTGAGTGGTCGGCTGCCGTTGACCGCGTCGCTCACCGCCTGGCGGCGCCAGCTGGCGGTGGCCGGTCGCGGATGCCAGCCGATGTATTCGGCGATGCCCTCCTTGAGCCACATGTCGCTCGGGCGGTCCGGTGAGCGGCGGCGCACTCCTCCGAGGGTCACCACGTGGCCGAGCTCGTGGCGGATCGTGGTGGCCATGAGCCGTTCGTCGTCTCTCAGCTTGGCCATGTTCAGCACCACGTCGGTGTCGGCCTCGTTGAGCGGGCGGGCGTAGCCGACGACCCACTGGTCGGTGATGCCGCCATACCAGGTCTTCCACTGCTTGTCGCCGGCCAGGTAGATCCGGTAGCGATGCTGCGGGTTGCCGACGAGGCCGGCGAACCGGTCGGTGATCGCGGCTGCCTCGTCGGCGATCGGCAGGAGTCGGCGCAGTTCGTGCCGATCGCCGCGCATGGCGACCAGGGTGGCGCGCTTGCCCTGCGCGGACACCAGTTCGCCGTTCTGCCAGGGAGGCGACTGTCGGCCTCGGTCCGCGAGCTGGGTGTTGACCGAGGTGATGAGCCACTGGTCCTTGACCAGTTTGAGCTTGAGCACCTGGACCGTCGTGGGCGGGCCAGCTGAATCGACGCAGCTGTCGCCGGCGAAGCAATACTCGACGTCGGCGCGGATGCCGAGGCTCCCGGCGGCGATCTTGCTGTCGTTGCGGATGGAGGTCTTGTAGGCGAAGTGGCTGACGCCGAGCGCGCGCAGCGATCGGAACATCGTCCGGTAGCGGGAGCGGAGCTTGGGCTGCCGCGGGTCGACGGCGGCCAGCCAGGCCTGCTCGTCGTCGCGGAGCAGGGCCGCCGCCTGCGCTTTGAGCGTCGCGTTCACGTGCTCGAAGGGGGCGAGCGGCGCGGCGGCGGCCGGCTGGCCGGCGGCCTCCGCCGACGCGTCGAACGACTCGCGGTGGGCGACGAAGGCGGCACCAGCGCCGAGAGCGACGGCGGCCACCAGGCCGAGCACGCCCATCAGCACGAGCTTGCTGCGGCCTCGCGGCTCAGGTGACGGCGGCAGTCCGGGACCGCCGGTCCCCGGATCCGGCTGTCGAAACGGTGCGAACTCCGACGAATGCGGCAACCGCGGCGAGGGCACGACGGCGGGCGGGGTGATGACGTCGTCGCCGTGGGGCACGGCCTCATCTTTCCAGGCCGCTCTCGGCCCCGCTGCCCCGCCTCCGGCCCGGGTCAGCTCGCCGGCTTCCACGTGCCGGTGGCCAGGAACGTCTCGATGGTGGCCAGCGGAGCGTCCAGCGTCATGCCGCAGGCACGAACCCAGTCGTCGGAGTAGTAGGTGTCGGCGTAGCGCTCGCCGCCGTCGCAGATCAGCGTCACCACGGAGCCCGTGCGGCCCGCGTCGAGCATTTCGGCGATGACCGCGAACGCGCCCCACAGGTTCGTACCCGTGGATCCGCCGACCCGGCGACCCAGCACCGCGGAGCCCGCCCGCATGGCAGCCAGCGACGCCGCGTCCGGCACGTGGATCATGCGGTCGACGACCGCCGGCTGGAACGACGGCTCCACCCGGGGCCGCCCGATGCCCTCGATCCGCGAGCCGCGCCCGGTGCAGACCTCCCAGTCCTGGCTCCGGTACGCGGGCCAGAACGCCGATCCCTCCGGGTCGACGACGCACATCCGCGTGGTGAAGCGACGGTAGCGGGCGTACCGGCCGATGGTGGCGCTGGTGCCGCCGGTTCCCGCGCCGACCACGATCCAGGCGGGCTCGGGGTGCCGCTCCAGCGCGAGCTGTGCGTAGATCGACTCGGCGATGTTGTTGTTGCCGCGCCAGTCGGTGGCCCGCTCGGCGTAGGTGAACTGGTCCATGAAGTGTCCGCCGAGGTCGGCGGCGAGGTCGCGGGCCGCGGCGACCACCGTCGTCGGATCCTCGACGAGGTGGCACTTGCCGCCCTGGAACTCGATCAGCGAGATCTTCTCCGGCGAGGTGCTCGCCGGCATGACCGCGATGAACTCCAGGCCGAGCATCCGGGCGAAGTAGGCCTCGCTGACCGCCGTCGAGCCCGAGGAGGCCTCGACGACGGGGGTGTCCGGGCCGATCCAACCGTTGCAGAGGGCGTACAGGAAAAGCGACCTTGCCAGACGGTGCTTGAGGGATCCGGTGGGGTGGGAGCTCTCGTCTTTGAGGTAGAGGTCGATGCCCCAGGCCGGGGGCAGCGGGAACGGCAACAGGTGGGTGTCTGCCGAGCGGTTGGCGTCGGCTTCCACCCTGGCGATGGCGTCGCTCGCCCATTCCCGCTGGGCCGGATCACCTCGGTCGAGCTGGACCATATGGCTGAGCCTCCCGGGCATGCCCTCCTGGCCCTCACCGTCGCGGCCGTCGTCCGCGGGCCCTTGCCGCAGTTCGGTGCGGTCGGTCATGCCTAACCTACCGCCGGATCGCGGCCCTGCTGGGGCCGATTCTCCCACTTGGTCGACAGCGCGATCGCCGTGCGGGTGGAGGCCACCCCCGCGGTCCGGTTGATGCGCACGATGAGCTGCTCCAACTCGGCGATCGTGCCGACGCGGACGGTGAGCTGGTACGACTCCACGCCCGCCATGAAATAGCAGGACTCGATCTCGGGCATGACCCGCAGTGCGGCGAGCACGTCGTCGGTGTCGGCGCCGGAGTCCTCGATGATGCCGATCAACGCCGTGACGCCCAGCCCGATGGACTCGGGCTCGATTTCGGCCCGGTACGCCCGAATCGTCCCGGCCACCTCCAGCTTGCCGACCCGCTCGTGCACGGCGGGGGCGGAGAGGCCGACCTGGCGAGCCAGTTCGGCGTACGAGGAGCGGGCGTTGTCCCGCAGAAGGTCGATCAGGCGCAGGTCGATGGCGTCCATGGCTTCAGAGGTTAATGCGACCCGTCCGGGTAGTTCACGCCCGGTAGCGGGCCGCCACCACCGGAGCCAGCCAGGATAATGGTCAACGTCGCAATCAGGGCTTTTTCCGCATTTCAGCGACTTGCTGTTTTTGCCGATGCTCTAATGGCTGTACGTCCCGATCGAGCACGCCGAACACGCACCGTGACCACCGGCGCTCCACAACGACGCAGGGAGAGGGCCGTGGACACAGGAGATCGACTGCTGACGCCAGGGGAGGTTGCCGCGCTGTTCCGGGTCGACCCCAAGACCGTTACGCGATGGGCGGCCGCTGGACGCATCGGCAGCATCCGGACTCCGGGTGGCCACCGCCGGTTCCGGGAGTCGGAGGTCCGCGCGTTGCTCGAGGGCGACGGCGTGGTCGAGGAAATGCGCGAGGACGACGCCGCCAACCGGCCACGCAACGCGGGACCGGCAAACCCGGGCGCGGGCTACGGCCCACCCAACGGACTGCGCTGACCAACGGCCCGCGCGGGCCGCGTCCAAGCGGGCCCACATCTCAGCGGGGCCGTTTCTAAGCGCCGCCGCCGCCGAGTTCGCCGCGCCAGCGGGTGAAGAGCTGGTGCGGCACGGCGAGCGCGTCCAGAACCTTGCCCGCCACGAAGTCCACCAGCTGCTGCGCCGTGGCCTCAGCACCGGAGCCGTAGAAGCCGGGTGACGCCGGCAGGACCACGGCGCCGGCGTCGTGCAGGGCGATGAGGTGCTCCAGGTGGCTGCGGGTCACCGGGGTTTCGCGCGGCACGACGACCGTGCGCCGGCGCTCCTTGAGGTTGACCTCGGCGGCCCGCTGCAACAGGTCCTTGGAGAGCCCGATCGCGATGCCCGCGCAGGCTGCCGTGCTCGCCGGCACGACCGCCATGCCCCGGGCCGGATACGAGCCGCTGCTCGGCCCGGCGGCCAGGTCTCCGGCGGGCCAGTACGCGAGGTCGGCCACGCCGAGATCCCGTCCCAGCCACGCGGCCACGTCGTCCTTCCAGTGCGCGTCACGGACGCTCGCGCCGGTCTCGTCGAGCAGGGTCAGCCGGGCCGCGCGGGAGATCACCAGGTCCACGGCCTCGCCGGCGTCCAGCAGCGCGCCTATCACGGCACGGGCGTACGGCGTGCCGGAGGCCCCTGAGACGCCGACGATCCACGGAATGCGCATCAGCTAAGGATGCAGCACCAGATCGAGCAGGGCGAAGACGAACAGCGCGATGCCCACGAAACCGTTGGCGGTGAAGAAGGCCCGGTTGACCTTCGACAGGTCGTTCGGCGTCACGACCAGGTGCTGGTAGGCGAAGGCCACCGCGGTCAGGGCCAGGCCGATCCACCAGAGCCAGCCGAGGCCGACGACCTGACCGAACCACACGAACAGCGCGAACGTCACGACGTGCGTGGCGGTCGACAGGTGCAGGGCCGCGGGCACTCCGTAACGCGCCGGGGTGGAGTGCACGCCGATCCGGCGGTCGACCTCGGCGTCCTGGCAGGCGTAGATGAGGTCGAAGCCGCCGATCCACAGGCCCACCGCCACGCCGAGCAGCCAGGCCGGCCCGGAGCCGTCGAACGTGCCCGTGACGGCCAGCCAGGCCCCGACGGGCGCCACCGACTGCGCCAACGCCAGTACGTAGTGCGGGAAGTTCGTGAAGCGCTTCGCGTACGGATAGATGATCAGCGGGAGCACCGCGAGCGGCGAGAGCAGCAGGCAGAGCCAGTTCAGCAGGCCCGCGGCGAGGAAGAGCAGGACCAGCGAGACGGCGGCGCCGGTCCAGGCCGTGCGCAGGCTCACCGCGCCGGTCACCAGCTCACGGTTCTGGGTACGCGGGTTCAGGGCGTCGATCTTGCGGTCGAGGATGCGGTTGGCCGCCATGGCGAACGTCCGGCCGGACACCATCGCGACCGTGATGAGCACCAGGTCCCACCAGCGCACGCCGCCCGCGCGGTCCATCGCGACCCCGGCGGACAGATAGGCGAAGGGCAGCGCGAAGACCGAGTGCTCGATGGCGACCAGTCGGAGAAACGCTTTGATCCGGCCCGGTTGCTCCGGTGCGGACGCCACCGCCGTCATATGCCGTATTCCTTCCAGCGCTTGTCCACCAGGGAGATCACCTCGGGCGACATGGTCATCTCGTCCGGCCAGCCGCGGGTGTATCCCTCGGCGGGCAGCTTACGGGTGGCGTCGATGCCCGCCTTACCGCCCCAGAACTGCTGATAGGAGGCGTGGTCCAGGTGGTCCACCGGGCCCTGGCTGAGCAGCAGGTCGCGGTCGTAGTCGACGTTGCCGAAGGCCCGGAACGCGACGTCGGCGTAGTCGTGCACGTCGCAGTCCTCGTCCACCACCACGATGAGCTTGGAGAGCGACAGCAGGTGCGCGCCCCAGATCGCATTCATGATCTTCTGGGCGTGCTTGGGGTAGCGCTTACGGATCGAGACGATCACGCAGTTGTGGAACACCCCGACCGCCGGCAGGTCGTAGTCGACGATGTCCGGGATCAGCATCCGCAGCAGGGGCAGGAAGATGCGCTCGGTGGCCTTGCCGAGCCCGAGGTCCTCCTGCGGCGGCTTCGACGTGATGATCGAGTGGTAGACCGGCTGCTTGCGCATGGTCATGCATTCGATGTGCAGCACCGGGAAGGGCTCGACGGGCGTGTAGAAGCCGGTGTGGTCGCCGAACGGCCCCTCGGGCGCGCGCTCCCCGGGCTCGAGGTAGCCCTCGAGCACGATCTGCGCCTGGGCGGGGACCTGGAGTGGCACGGTCAGACAGTCGACCATCTCGACCCGCTCGCCGCGCAGGAAGCCCGCGAACAGGTACTCGTCGATGTCGCTGGGCAGCGGCGCGCTGGCCGCATAGCTGACCACCGGGTCGCAGCCGATCGCCACGGCGACGGGCAGCCGCTCACCCCGGCGCTCGGCCACCGCGTGGTGGGCGGTCGAGTCCTTGTGGATCTGCCAGTGCATGCCCAGCGTGTTCTTCGAGTGCTGCTGCAACCTGTAGAGCCCGAGGTTGCGTTTGCCTGTCTCGGGGTGCTTTGTGTGGGTCAGGCCGAAGTTGTGGAAGATGCCGCCGTCACCGGGCCACACCCGCAGGCCGGGCAGCCGATCCAGGTCCACCTCGTCGCCCTTGAGCACGACCTCCTGGCACGGCGCCGTCTTGACCTTCTTCGGCGGCACGGACTTGAGCTGCAACACCTTGCCCAGGCCGTCGCGGATGCCGGACCAGCCCACCGGCAGCTCGGGCTTGATCAGCGCGCCGATCCGGTCGCCGACCTCGTCCAGCGTCTCGACGCCGAGGGCCATCGCCATCCGCTTCTCCGTACCGAAGAGGTTGACGACGACCGGCATCTCACCGCGGGTGGGTCGCTCGAAGAGCAGGGCCGGGCCGCCGGCGCGGACCGTCCGCGTCACGATCTCGCTGATCTCCAGCGTCGGATCGACGGGTACGCGCACCCGGCGCAGCTCACCGGCCGCTTCCAGTGCCGAGATGAAGCCCTGCAAATCGTGAAACGGAAAGCCTTTCGCAGCCATGCCCCCAGTCTGTCACCCGTCACCCGGTGATCTCCTCCGGCGTTGAGTCAGCGGTTGATTCGTAGGTCCGGGGGCGGTGGCGGCGTGAGATTCTCCAGCGTGGCACGGTGGTGTGCCCTGGCGGGCTTGGTCACCGGCGTGGCGATCGCGGCGCCCGCGGCGTCGCAACGCGGCAGAGGGCTGCCGGTGTGCCCGCCCGGCGGCGCCTCCACGACGGCTCCGACCGGCCCGGCGAGCCGGGAAGCGCGCGGCGCCTGCCGGGCCTCGACCCGGGTGCTCGAATCCGCCGTACGGCTGGACCGGATGCGGGAGAACAGCACACCGAGTGGCTATCACCACCTCGGCGCGGGCACCGGCGGCGAGTGGAGCGGCGTCACCGGGCGCGTCGGGATCGTCGACGGCGCCATCCGGCGCAACACCTACGACTTCGTCGCCGGCCGGTTCATGGTCAAGCGCGACCTGGGCGGCGGCAACATCGCCTGGCTCGAGGCCGGTTGGGCCGAGACGGGCTGGGCGGGCCAGGGCCGCCAGCACATCTACACGTTCAACACCAATACGAAGACCTGGCAGTTCTACGACCAGTACCGGCTCAAGCCGGGCGACAAGGTCTGGCTGGACCTGCACACGGACGCGGACAACGTCTGGCAGGCCTGGCTGTGGTGGAACAACCGCTGGAACCTGCTGACCGCGCAGAAGCTGCCGATCGGCTCCAGCGCGTACGTCGAGCAGTACGTCGAGGTGCACGTCGACTCCGGCCGGCCGGCGCGACTGCGCGTCCCGGCGGTGACCGTGGACAACGTCCAGCTCCGGCCCGCCGGCGGCGGCCAGGGCCGCTTCTGGCGCGAGGACGTGGACACCCTCACGGGCGACATGGCCCAGCAGCGCGGCGGCGGCTTCTGCCTCGACTGGATCACCCACTACGACACGTGGACAGCGGGTGACTGCCCGGCCGGGGGCATGGGCGGCGGGCTGACGGCCGCACCCGCCCCGCAGCCCTCGGGCGACGCCGGCGTCGTCGGAGACATCCAGCCCGCGGAGCGCAGCCTGCTCAACGTCCTCGGCGGCTGACCGCCGGGCGCTACCCGGCGTTGGCGTAGGAGTGCAGGCCCTCGAAGAACAGGTTCACGCCGAACAGGTTCATCAGCATGGTCGCGAAGCCCAGCAGGGCGATCCACGTCGCCGTCGTGCGCTTGACGCTCGGGGTGGCGCGGGCGTGCAGGTAGCAGGCGTACACGATCCAGGAGATGAACGCCCAGACCTCCTTGGGGTCCCAGCCCCAGTAGCGGCCCCACGAAGCCTCCGCCCACAGCGGGCCGGCGATCAGCGCGCCGAAGGTGAAGAGCGGGAACGCGAACGCGTGCATGCGGAAGGTCAGCCGCTCCAGCGTCGCCGCGGCCGGGGCCTTCGCACCGAGCGTGTACGGGAAGCTGCGCTTGCCCTGGTCGTACCCGCTGCGGAGGAGGAACATCACGGCCGGGACCGCGCCCACCAGCAGAATGCCGCTGGACGCGATGATGGTCGAGACGTGGATGATGTACCAGTACGAGTTGAGGGCCGGCACCAACGGCCCGACCGGCGTGTACGCGATCAGCCCGGCCGCGCCGAGGAGCACGACCAGCGCCAGGGCGACGAAGAGCCCGAGGTGGCGTACGCCCGGCTTGCGGGTCAGCACCCCCAGCCACACCGCGGAGCCGACCAGCGTGACGGCCAGGATGAACTCGTACATGTTGCCCCAGGGCATGCGGTCCGCCGCGATGCCGCGGGTGACCACCGTGCCGACGTGCAGCGCGAACGCCAGCCAGTTGAAGACGACGCCGGCGAGTCCGAGCTGGGCACCGCGATCGCGCCGTGGGGTTTCCTCGACTGGGTTGACGGGAGGCTCGTCGACAATCGGGGCGCCCGCGCCGACGAGCTGGCGGGCCGGGCGGGTGGCCGCGCGGCCGATGTGGCTCTTGTTGCCGAACGCGTACTCGGCCGCGTGGCAGACCATCGCGACGAGGTAGGCGACGACCGTGACGGCCATCAACTGATTCGACAACTCCGCCATCACGGCGTCCCTTCACTGAGACCGCGGGCAGCCGCCACGATCTGGTCGAACTCCTCGTCGAAGCCCGGGTAGTCGGTACGCGGAAGGCCACCGGCCTCCATCAAACTACCGGACCCGTCACGGGGCGTAATCCGGAACCACAGCCGCCGCCGGTGCCCGGCCAGCGAGAGCATGAGCCCGATCAGGCCGATGACCGCGCCGCCGAGGACCAGCGGCTGTGTGGGGTCGGAGCGGACCGCGAGCGTCGCGAACGGGCGGGTGCCGACGAACTCCAGCTTGGTGCCGTCGTCGAGGGTCCAGGACTCTCCCGGCGTGAGCCGCTGCGGCCGCTTGCCGTTGACCTGCTTGAGCCGGCCGTTGACGAGCTGCGCGCGATCCAGGGAATACACCGAGCCCGGCAGGCCCGCGTCGACGCCGAGGTTCCCCCGGTATGCGTTGAGGAACAGCACAGGGTCGTTCTCCGCCGGGAACACCGAGGACGGGCCGCCCTTCGGATCCACCGTGGGCAGATAGACGCCCTCGAAGCCGACCTGAAGATCCTCGGCGCGCTTGTCGGTCTTCGGGTCGATGTTCACGTCCGGGAACTGGGCGACGCCCTCGCTGGTGAACATGCCGTCGCGCGGCAGGAACGGGACGATCTTGGTCTGCTGCACGGCGTACCGGTCGGTGTAGCGCAGGACCACCGCGTAGCCGTGACCGAGCAGGTGGACGTTGGCGCGCGACAACCGAAGCGGGTCGTTGACCGTGAACCGGTCCGACCGCCACGGCCCGTCCTGCCGCTCCTGCACCTCAACCGTGGCGTCGAACTCCTTCGGCTGGCCGCTCGGCTGGAACGCGGCCTCGAAATCGTTCAGCCGCAGGCAGAAGAACGGCAGGTCGGCGGCCTCGACGCGGGGGCCGAGCGACCACTCGTCGTACTGCGTCACCGAGTTGCAGAAGCCCTGGTCCGCGCCCTGCACGAGGAGGCGGTTGCCGTGCCAGCCGTACCAGTGCCCGAAGCCCACCCCGATCAGGACCGCGAGCAGGGCGAGGTGAAAGAGCAGGTTGCCGGTCTCCTTGAGGTGGCCCTTCTCGGCCGAGACCGTGATGCCGCTCTCACTCTCGCGCACGACCGTGCGGAAGCGGCGCTTGCGCAGCGCGGCGGCGGCGACCCGCGCCGCGGCCGCCGGATCGTCGGGTCGCTCTTGTGCCGCCGCGAACCGCGGCAGCCGCTCCATCCGCCGAGGAGCATCCGGGGGTACGGTGCGCAGCGCGCGAACGTGGTCCAGCAGCCTCGGCACTACGCAGCCGATCAGCGAGGTGAACAGCAGCAGGTAGATGGCGGCGAACCAGGGCGACGCGTACACCTCGAAGCCGCCGAGCCGGTCCAGGACCGGCGCCAGGACGGGATGCTCCCGGAAGTAGCCGGCGACGTTCTCGGTGTTGACCGAGCGCTGCGGCAGCACCGAGCCGGGGATCGCGGCGACGGCGAGCAGGAAGAGCAGCACGAGCGCCGTACGCATGCTGGTGAGCTGACGCCACGAGTTGCGCAGCAGCGCCCAGAGCCGACGCGGCAGGCGCGGCGGCGGCGCGGCGGCCGGCGCGGGACGCTCGTCGACGGCCGTCACAGCAGCGTCCGATCGAACACGAACGTGGTCTGCAGCCAGATGAGGAAGGTGTTCCAACCTCCCGTGACCAGTGTGACGCCGACGACGATGAGCAGCGCCCCGCCGATCCGGGTGACCCACCGGCTGTTGCGCCGGACCGCCTTGAAGACGCCGAGCAGCCGCCGGAAGAAGAGCCCGAAGAGCACGAACGGCAACCCCAGACCGAGGCTGTACGCCAGCGCGAGGGTCACCGCCCGGTCGGTCTGTCCCGCCGTCGTGGCGAGGCCGAGGACCGCGCCGAGGGTCGGGCCCACGCACGGGATCCAGGAGATCGCGAAGAGGGCGCCGAAGACCGGCGCGCCCAGCAGCCCGGCGTTCGGCAGGCGATTTATCCGCACCTCGCGCTGCATGCCGGGGACGAGCCCGAGGAAGGCGAGACCGAGCAGGATGATCAGGACGCCGAGCACGATGTTCAGCGTCTGCTTGTGGGTCTGCAGCGTCTTGCCGACGTTCGCCACCAACGCCGCCGACAGCGAGAAGACGACGGCGAATCCGAGCACGAAGAGGCTGGTGCCGGCGAGGATGCGGCCCTTGGTGCGGGTCTGCGCGGTGTCGTCCAGGTCCGAACCGGCCAGACCGGTCACATAGGACAGATAGCCCGGAATGAGAGGCAGGACGCACGGCGACAGAAAGCTGACCAGCCCGGCCACCGCGGCAGCGGCGATCGCCAGCAGCAGAGGCCCGTTGCTGGCGGTGTCGGCGAACGATTGACCCATCAGGATTGGCCCTCGGCGGCGATGCGCTCCACCACCGGCTGCAGCACGCCGATCGTGGTGGCGCCTCGGATGGCGGCCGCGATCCGGCCCTGCCGGTCGAGAATAAGCGTCGCCGGGGTGCTGACCTGGGTGACGTCGAACTTCAGCGCGACGCTGCCGTTCGGGTCGAAGATGCTCGGATACGTCGCCCGGCCGCGCTCGAACGCCTTCGCCGCGTCCCGGTCGTCGCGCGAGTTGACCCCGACGAAGGTGACGTTCTTCGCCTTGGTCGCCTGGTAGGTGCCCTCGAGGTCGTCCGCCTCGGCCCGGCACGGGTTGCACCAGGAACCCCAGAAGTTGACCACCACGACCTTGCCGCGGTCCTGGGTCACGTCATAGGTGCCACCGGCGAGCAGCTCGCCGGTCACCTCGCGGGCCTCGGGGCGCTGCTCAGGGGTGCACTCGATGACGTTGTCCGCGTTCGTCGTGCACCTTTTCTCCCAACTTTCCTCGCCGCAGCCCGTCAACGCCCCGGCGGCGACGGCGGCGGTGAGAACGACAGCGGGAAGCCGGCGCACGGTCATGCCCCCTTGGCTGTCCCGGCGCCGGGCGACATCGCGATCAGCGCGGCGGCCGGCTCGGAGTAGTCGATGCCGACCACCCTCGAACCCTCGAAGCGGAACGAGGTGAGGCTCGCCAGCCCGCACTGCCGGCGGCGGGGATCGTGCCAGAGGCGCTTCTTCTCGACGTAGCGGCGCAGCGTCCAGATGGGGAGCTGGTGCGACACGCAGACGGCCTCGTGACCCTCCGCGGCGACCCGGGCGGCCTGGACCGCGGCGAACATCCGCTGCGCGATCACCAGGTAGGCCTCGCCCCAGCTCGGCGTGATCGGGTCGCGCAGCACCCACCAGTGACGCGGGTTGCTGAACGCGCCGTCGCCGACGGAGACCTTCTTGCCCTCGAAGAAGTTCGCGCTCTCGATGAGCCGAACGTCGGTCGCCGTCTCGAGCCCGAACTGCTCGGCGAACGGCTCGGCGGTCTCCTGGGCGCGTTCCAGCGGGCTCGCCACGACGTGCGTGATGTCGCGGCCGGCGAGGACCTCCGCGGCGGCCTTGGCCATCTGCCGGCCGAGCTCGGAGAGGTGGAAGTCGGGCAGGCGCCCGTACAGAATCTGGCCGGGGTTGTAAACCTCACCGTGCCGCAGCACGTGCACCGTGGTCTTGGTCGGTTCGCTCATGCTGTAACTCCTGGCATGCCCTCGTGGCCCTCGCCGTCCGGGCCGTAGTTCGCCGCCGGCGGGTGAGGCTCGGTGCAGTCGGTCATGCCGCACCTCCCGCCGCCGCGGCGGCCCGTGCCGCCGCGGGCAGCGCCGCACCGATCGTCTCCAGGGCCTCGTCGTTCAGTGCCGTCGACACGAACCACGACTCGAACGCGCTCGGCGGCAGGTAGACGCCGCGGCTGAGCATCTCGTGGAAGAACGCCTTGAACGCGGCCGCGTTCTGCGTCTTCGCCGAGTCGTAGTCGACCACCTCGGCATCGGTGAAGAAGATCGAGAACATATTCCCGGCGTACGAGAGCCGGTGCGCGACGCCCTCGGCGGTGAGCGCCTCCGAGGCGAGCTTGCCGACCGTCGCGGAGAGCGCGTCGAGGCGCTGGTAGACGGCGGCGTCGGCGAGGCGCAGGCTGGTCAGCCCGGCGGCGCAGGCCAGCGGATTCCCGGAGAGCGTGCCGGCCTGGTAGACCGGTCCCGCGGGGGCGAGCCGGGACATGATCTCGGCCCGGCCGCCGAAGGCCGCGGCCGGCAACCCGCCACCCATGACCTTTCCGTACGTGAAAAGGTCGGCGTCGACGGGTTCGAGGCCGGCCCAGCCGCCCGCCGAGACCCGGAAGCCGGTCATGACCTCGTCGACGATGAGCAGCGCGCCGTTCGCGTGCGCGATCTCGGCCAGCCGGCGGTTGAAGCCGTCGCGGGGCGCGACCACACCCATGTTGCCGGGAGCCGCCTCGGTGATGATCGCGGCGATGTCGTCCCGCTCGGCGAAGATCGACTCGACCGCGGCGACGTCGTTGTAGGGCGCGACGATCGTCTCGCTCGCCGCCGCACCGGTCACTCCGGGCGAATCGGGCAGCCCCAGCGTCGCGACGCCCGAACCGGCGGCGGCGAGCAGGGCGTCCACGTGCCCGTGGTAGCAGCCGGCGAACTTCACGATCTTGGACCGGCCGGTGAAGCCGCGGGCCAGCCGGATCGCCGTCATCGTGGCCTCGGTGCCGGAGTTGACCAGGCGCACCTGCTCGACCGGGGTGCGCCGGACGATCTCCTCGGCCAGCTCGACCTCGCCCTCGGTCGGCGTACCGAAGCTGGTGCCGCGCGTGGCGGCGGCCTGGACCGCGGCGACGATCGCCGGATGCGCCTGCCCGTGGATCAACGGACCCCACGAGCAGACCAGGTCCACGTAGCGGCGCCCGTCGGCGTCGACCATCCATGGACCGTCGCCGTACGCCATGAACCGCGGCACTCCGCCGACGGCCCGGAACGCACGCACGGGTGAATTGACCCCGCCGGGCACGATGGCCTGGGCGCGGTCGAACAGGGCCTGGGAAACCGGGGCGTCCTCCGGGTACGGAGCGCCGGCGGTGCGGTATGAGGTGGTCACGGCGGATCCTATTCTGTCAGCGGGCTCCGGACGGCGTCCGCCCAGCCCCGCACGAGCGTTGTTCACATCACTGGAGAACCCGCCGGACGCCGGGCTCGAAATCGCGCCCAACAGGCCGGATTCGACCACCCGCGATAGGGTGATGGGGTGGAGCGACCGGAGCTGTCCATCGCCGTAGAGCGCGCCCCCGACGAGGTCATCTTCCACCTCGCCGGGGAAATCGACGTGCTCACCGTGGCGAGGCTGTCGGCGATGGTTAACGACGTCCTGCAGGAGCCGCCGGCCCGCATCGAGCTCGACATGGCGGGCGTGACCTTCTGCGACTCCCAGGGCCTCGGCACGCTGGTGGTCCTCAGCCGCAAGGCCCAGCACGCCCGCGCCGTCCTCAGCCTGACCAACGTCGGCGACTTCCTGATGCGCGTGCTGGACATCACCGGGCTGCGATCGGCCTTGATGATCTCGTCGACCGCCTGACCGCTCCTTCTCACTTACCCAGTCTCAGTTGCCCCAGCGGGCCTTCTCCAGCAACTCCAGCGCCTCGGCCGCGGCGTTGCCGCCTCCGGCGCGGAGCTTGCGGGCCGCCTCGTCCACCAGATCCGTCAGGCGCTGCCACTGGGCGTCGCGCTCACGCACCGTCTCGGCCTGGGCCTTGAGCTGCTGCGTCTTGGTCCAGAGCTCGACGAAGATGGAGACCTTGGCGCGCAGGACCCAGGGATCGAACGGCTTGGTCAGGTAGTCCACCGCGCCGACCGCATAACCACGCAGCGCGAGCTGCGCGTCACGGTCCGCCGCGGTGAGAAACAGGATCGGGACGTGCCGGGTGCGCTCCCGGCGCTTGATGTGGCTCGCCGTCTCGAAGCCGTCCATGTTGGGCATCTGGGCGTCGAGCAGGATGACCGCGAAGTCGTCGACGAGGAGTTGCTTGAGGGCCGCCTCCCCGCTCTCCACCGCCACCGCCTGCACGGGCAGGCCCTGGAGGATGGCCTCCAGGGCAAGCAGGTTGTCGCGCCGGTCGTCGACCAGAAGAGCTTTCGCTCGGTCAGCCACGTTCACTCTCCGTCCCGGAGCTGTCGGACGCGTTCACCCACCGGGCCATGAGCTCGATGAGCCGGTCCAGATCGACGGGTTTGGTGATGTAGTCACTCGCCCCCGCCGCCAGCGCCGACTCTCGGTCGCCGGGCATCGCCTTTGCTGTCAGGAACACTACCGGCAGGTCCTGGAAACGCTGATTCCGGCGGATTCCCCGGGTCGTCTCGTACCCGTCCTGGTCCGGCATCATCGCGTCCATCAGCACGATGTCGACCTCGGGATGTTCGGCCAGCAGCCGCACCCCGTCGACGCCGTTATCCGCGTAGAGGACGTGCAATCCGTGCATCTCCAGCGCGCTGGTCAGGGCGAACACGTTGCGGACGTCGTCGTCGACGATCAGCACGGTGGCGCCGTCGAGCTGCCTGCTCGCCGCCGTGACCGCGTGCTGCTCCGGGCCGTGCTGGGGGGTGAGCAGCGGCACGTCCAGCGGGGTCAGCGCCGCCCGGGACGGGATCACCGCCTCCACACCAAGCTGCGGCACCGTCACCTGAACCGCGTCGGGAACCAGCGCGTCCGGCATGTAGAGGGTGAACGTCGAGCCCTCCCCCGGCACCGAGGAGACCACGATCGTGCCCCCGAGCAGGGCGGCGAACTCCCGGCTGATGGACAGGCCCAGGCCGGTGCCGCCGTACTTGCGGCTGGTCGTGCCGTCCGCCTGCTGGAACGCCTCGAAAATCAGGCTGAGCTTCTCGTCCGAGATGCCGATGCCCGTGTCGGTCACCGCGAGGGCCACCACATGCTCCGCGGCGGACAGTGACGGAATGTCGAACTCGCTGTCGAGCGGCGCCGGGAAGATGCTCAGCGTGACCGAGCCGGTGTCGGTGAACTTGACCGCGTTGGAGAGCAGGTTGCGCAGGATCTGCTGGAGACGTTGAGCGTCGGTAACTATCGACTGGGGCAGCTCCGGCGAGACGTCGACCCGGAACTCCAGGCCCTTCTCGTCGGTCTGCGGGCGGAAGGCCTGCTCGACGTAGCTGCGGACCTCCTCGAAGTCGACCTCGTCGGGCTCGACGTCCATCCGGCCCGCCTCGATCTTGCTCAGGTCGAGGATGTCGTCGATCAACGACAGCAGGTCGGAACCGGCGCTGTGGATCGTCCGGGCGAACTCGATCTGCTTCTCGGTCAGGTTCTTCTCGGAATTCTCGGCGAGCAGACGGGCCAGCAACAGCAGGGAGTTGAGCGGCGTACGCAGCTCGTGGCTCATGTTCGCCAGGAACTCGGTCTTGTACGCCGACGCCCGGGACAGCTGCTGGGCCTTCTCCTCCAGCCCCAGCCGGGCCAGCTCGATCTCCCGGTTCTTCGTCTCGATGTTGCCCTTCTGCTCGCTGAGCAGCTGGGCCTTGTCCTCCAGCTCGGCGTTGGTGCGCTGGAGCTCGGCCGACTGGTCCTGCATCTCGCGCGCCAGCCGCTGCGACTGGGCGAGCAGTTCCTCCGTACGCCGGTTGGCCTGGATGGTGTTCAGCGCGATCCCGATCGTGGCGACCAGGCGCTCGAGGAACGTCAGGTGCAGCCCGCTGAAGGCGACGACCGACGCGAACTCGATGACGCCCAACATCTCGCCCTCGAAGAGCACCGGGAGCACGACGAGGTCACTCGGCGGCATCGACATCAGGCCCGACCGCATGGTGAGCACCCCGTCGTGGGTGGCACGCACCCTGATCGTCCGGCGCGAGACCGCCGCCTGCCCGACGAGCCCCTCGCCCGGGCCGAACGTCACCTCGTGGTTGCGGGCGACATAGCCGTACGACGCGGCGAGGCGCAGCCGCATCACCGCTTCCTCGTTGTCGACGAGGAAGAACGCACCGAGCTGCGCGTCGACCAGCGGCGTCACCTCGGTCATGATCATGCGGCAGACCTCGCCGAGGTCGCGCTGGCCCTGCAGCAGGCCGCCGATCCGGGCGAGGTTGGAGTCCAGCCAGCCCTGCTCGGCGTTCGCCTTGGTGGTCTCCCGCAGGGTCACGATCATCTGGTTGATGTTGTCCTTGAGCTCCGCCACCTCGCCCTGGGCCTCGACGGTGACGCTCTGCGTCAGGTCGCCGAGGGTCACCGACGTGGAAACCTCGGCGATCGCGCGGAGCTGGGTGGTGAGCGTGGACGCGAGCTGGTTGACGTTGTCGGTGAGGTCGCGCCACGTACCGGAAACGCCCTTGACCTGGGCCTGGCCGCCGAGCTTGCCCTCGATGCCGACCTCGCGGCCGACGCGCGTCACCTCGTTGGCGAACGACGACAGCTGATCCACCATCGTGTTCACCGTCGACTTCAGCTCCAGAATCTCACCGCGCGCGTCGACGGTGATCTTCTGCGACAGGTCACCCTTGGCCACGGCCGTGGTCACCGACGCGATGTTGCGGACCTGGGCCGTGAGGTTGGAGGCCATGTAGTTGACGTTGTCGGTCAGGTCGCGCCACGTGCCGGCCACCCCGCGCACCTGCGCCTGGCCGCCCAGCTTGCCCTCCGAGCCGACCTCGCGGGCCACCCGCGTCACCTCGTCGGCGAACGACGACAGCTGATCCACCATCGTGTTCACCGTCGACTTCAGCTCGAGGATCTCGCCCTGGGCGTCCACCGTGATCTTCTGCGACAGGTCGCCGCGGGCGACGGCGGTCGAGACCTGCGCGATGTTGCGGACCTGGGCCGTCAGGTTCGACGCCATCGAGTTGACGTTGTCGGTCAGGTCGCGCCACGTGCCGGCCACCCCGCGCACCTGCGCCTGGCCGCCCAGCTTGCCCTCGGTGCCCACCTCGCGGGCCACCCGCGTCACCTCGTCAGCGAACGACGACAGCTGATCCACCATCGTGTTCACCGTCGACTTCAGCTCCAGAATCTCACCGCGCGCGTCGACGGTGATCTTCTGCGACAGGTCACCCTTGGCCACGGCCGTGGTCACCGACGCGATGTTGCGGACCTGGCTGGTCAGGTTGGACGCCATGTAGTTGACGTTGTCGGTCAGGTCGCGCCACGTGCCGGAGACGCCCTTCACCTGCGCCTGGCCACCCAGCTTGCCCTCCGAGCCGACCTCGCGGGCCACCCGCGTCACCTCGTCGGCGAACGACGACAGCTGATCCACCATGGTGTTCATCGTGTTCTTGAGCTGCGCGATCTCGCCGCGGGCGTCCACCGTGATCTTCTGCGACAGGTCGCCCTTGGCCACCGCCGTCGACACCTGCGAGATGTTGCGAACCTGGTCGGTGAGGTTGGCCGCCAGCTGGTTGACGTTCTCGGTCAGGTCCCGCCAGGTGCCGGAGACGCCGCGCACCTGCGCCTGGCCGCCCAGCCGGCCCTCGGTGCCTACCTCGCGAGCCACCCGCGTCACCTCGTCGGCGAACGACGACAGCTGATCCACCATCGTGTTCACGGTGTCCTTCAGCTCGAGGATCTCGCCCTGCGCGGCCACCGTGATCTTCTGCGACAGGTCGCCCTTGGCCACCGCCGTCGACACCTGGGCGATGTTGCGAACCTGGCTGGTCAGGTTGGAGGCCATGGAGTTCACCGAGTCGGTGAGGTCCTTCCACGTTCCCGCCACGTTCGGCACGTCCGCCTGGCCGCCGAGCTTGCCCTCCGTGCCCACCTCGCGGGCCACCCGCGTCACCTGCTCGGCGAAGAGGCGCAGCGTGTCCGTCACGCCGTTCATCGTGTCGGCCAGCTCCGCGACCTCACCACGGGCCGACACCGTGATCTTCTGGGACAGGTCGCCGCGGGCCATGGCGGTCGCCACCTGAGAAATCGACCGCACCTGGTGGGTCAGGTTGGACGCCATCGTATTGACGGAGTCGGTGAGGTCCTTCCACGTGCCGGCGACGCCGCGGACATCGGCCTGACCGCCGAGCTCACCCTCGGTGCCGACCTCGCGGGCCACCCGCGTCACCTCGCTGGCGAACGACGACAGCTGGTCCACCATCGTGTTCACCGTCCGGCCGATCCGCAGGAATTCACCCCTCAGGGGTCGCCCGTCCATCTCCAAAGCCATGTGCTGAGAGAGGTCACCCTCGGCGACCGCGACGATGACCCGGGAGATCTCCGTGGTCGGTCGAGCCAGGTCGTCGATCAACGAATTGACCGAGCGCACGGAGTCGGCCCAGGCGCCGTCTAGGCCCTCCTCGTCGAGGCGGTCGGTCAATCGACCCTCGCGCCCGACCGTGCGGCTGATCCGCCGGACGTCGAGATTCTGCCGCTCCTGCAACGACACGACCTCGTTGAACGCGTCCACGAGCTCACCG
The DNA here is from genome assembly GCF_040682215.1 of Actinoplanes sp. NPDC051346. Classification (NCBI taxonomy): domain Bacteria; kingdom Bacillati; phylum Actinomycetota; class Actinomycetes; order Micromonosporales; family Micromonosporaceae; genus Actinoplanes; species Actinoplanes sp. NPDC051346. Next base: position 306,028 of record NZ_JBFBAJ010000011.1, read on the forward strand.
AACGAGCCGCTGCGCCGGGCCAGGCGCACCTTCAGATCGCCGCGTCGTACCCGCCGGAGCGCGTCGGCAACCTCACCGAGCAGGGCGGTCTCGTCGGTCACGCCGACGCTGACCTCTTTCGCCGCAGTCATGCTGTCCTCACTCGCTGTCCACCGGCTGGGGGCGTTCCATCATCTCTCGCCCGGCCGGGTCATTGCGAGTGATGGCTTTGTGCATACCGCCACCGACAGGAGAGGATGCATGCGTGTCGGTGGAGGCAGGAGGGGCCGCGGGTGCCCTGGTGCGCCGTGTACGGCTGCCCAACGACCGGCGTACGCCGGCCGCCGCTCGCGCGTTGGTGCGCTCCGTGCTGGAGGAAACCGGGCTCGAGGGCCTGGTCAACGAGGCGCTGCTGCTGACCACCGAGCTGTCAACGAACGCCGTCGTGCACGCCGGCACGGAGCTCGACATCGAGGTCGCCGCCGACGCGGGCGGACTCACCGTGACCGTCACCGATTTCGCGCCCGGTCCCGTCGAGGAACTCGCGGTCGGTCCCCGCAACGACAAATCCGACATCGGCGAGGTCGCCGAGCGCGGTCGCGGCCTGCTGCTCGTCGACCACTTCGCGAGCCGCTGGGGCACCGTCCACGAGGGCACCGGCAAGGGCGTCTGGTTCCGCCTCGAGGCCCGCGCGACCCCGACCGCCACCGCGCTGCCGGTGGCCGAGGGAGACACCACCCCGAGCGTCGGCGAACTCACCACGCTGCTCCAGACAGACCCCGAACGCGCGGGCGAGGAAGCACTCGCCGAATTCGCCACCGACCTGCTGGCCCGGCTCGCCCGGCTCACCGGCGCGACCGGCGGGGTGCTCCGGCTCGACCGCGGCGACGGCGGCGGCCGCCAGGTCCTCGCCCGGCACGGCAGAACCCCACGCACGGACGCGGCGACCATCCGGGTGCCACTCGCCGTGCAGCGACCGTACGTGGGTGAGCTGGAGCTGGACGCCTCCCCGGACGGCTACGCGCAGCCGCTGGCCACGATCGTCGCCGAACGACTCTCGCTGCACCTGGAGAACGACCGGCTCCGCCGCACCGACCTGCTCCGGCAGACCTGGCTCACGTTCCTGGCCGAGGCGAGCGAACTGCTCGCCCAGTCCCTCGACGTCAACCTGACCATGGCACTGATCCCGCAGCTCGTCGTGCCCCGCCTCGGCCAGTGGTGCGCGGTGCACACCACCGACACCTGGGGCCGGCTCCAACTGGCCGCGGCGACGCACGCCGACGAGGCGGCCGTCGCCCACCTGTACGCCGCCCTCTCCGAAACCGGCCCCGACTCGATCTCCGCCCGGCTGGAAGAGGCGTCCCGGCTCGGCCAGCAGGTCATGTTGGGCTCCCCGTCGGAGGGCTTCGCGGTGCCGCTGGTCGCCCGAGGGCAGCGCCTCGGCACCCTCGCCGTCGGCCGCCACCTGCGGCACCGCCACGACGTGGACGAGGTCGCCGTCCTCGAGGACGTGGCCCGCCGGGCGGCGCTCGCCATCGACAACGCCCGCATCCACGACGAACGGCGTCGGGTGGCCCGCACCCTGCAGGCCTCGCTGCTCCCCCCGGCCCTCCCCCACGTCCAGGGCGTCGGCTTCGCCGCCGAGTACGTCCCGACCGGCTCCGAGGTCGGCGGCGACTTCTACGACGTGGTCCCCACCGACGACGGCTGGATAGTGGTCGTCGGCGACGTGTCCGGCAAGGGCGTCCAGGCCGCGACGGTGACCGGCCTGGTCCGCGACGTCATCCGGATCCTGGTCGACGACGGCAAGCCGATGAAGGAAATCCTCGACCGCGTCAACCGCACCCTGGTCCAGCGCGGCGGCGGACGCTACTGCACCCTGGCGATGGCCTCGGTGTTCCGCAACGGCCTGGACCTGGACGTCTGCCTGCACCTGGCCGGCCACGACCGGGCGGTCCTGGTCCGATCCGACGGCAAGGCCTCGTTCGTTGGCGAAGGCGGCACGGCGTTAGGCCTACTGGAGGCCATCACCTCCCCGGACGCGGCCGTGAGACTCCACGCCGGCGACTCACTGATCTTCTACACCGACGGCGTCACGGAAAGACGCCGCGGCCGCGAACTCTTCGGCACGGCCCGCCTACGCGACGCGGCGGCCCCGCTGGCCGGATATCCGGCGGACGTGATGGCGGCCCGGCTGCGCTCCACAACGATCAACTTCTCGGTCGAGGAACCCCGCGACGACATCGCGATCCTGGTCCTACGCAACGACGCGTGACTTGTCGTACCCCCGTGGCAGGGTGACACCGTGGCGAAGACGCAGTTCTACACGGCGACCAGCATCGACGGCTTCATCGCCGACCAGCACAACTCCCTCGACTGGCTATTCGAGATCGGCGACGGCGACGACAACTCCTTCGGCGCCTTCTTCGCGCAGGTGGGCGCCTTCGCCATGGGCGCCACGACCTACGAGTGGGTCCTCGAGCACGACGCCCTGCTTGAACAGCCCATCAAATGGGCGGACTACTACGGCGACACCCCGGCCTGGGTCTTCACCCACCGCGACCTCCCCCGCATCCCGGGAGCCAACCTGACCTTCGTGCAAGGCGACGTGCGCCCGGTGCACGAGGCGATGACAACGGCCGCGAAGGGCAAGAACGTGTGGGTGGTCGGCGGCGGCGAACTGGCCGGAGCCTTCGCCGACGCGGGCCTGCTCGACGAACTCATCCTGGGCGTGGCACCGGTGACGCTGGGAGCGGGCGCCCCACTCCTGCCACGCCGGATGACCTCGTCCCGGCTTTCGCTGACGGCGGTGGAGCAGCGCGGGCCGTTCGCCTACCTGACCTACGAGATCGGCCGCCCCGCCTGACCCCGTGGACCGAACCCGAGCGGTCGCGCCCGCACCAGCGCGGCCGTCGTCGCCCCGCCTCGGGATCGCAGGCGACGCGTTGTGCCAGACTCCGGCGGGCCACGGCACGTCGGGTCATGGCGGAGCGTGCGCCTGAGCCGTCCCAGCGGGTCGCGGCGCGGGCGCGGCAACGGCGTAGCACGGCGCCGGCGCGGCACGCGTGCGCCTAAGCCCCACTCCGGCGCGGCACGGCGTGAGCGCGGCACGGCGTAAGCGCGGCACGGCGTAAGCGCGGCGCGAGCGCGGAGGCGCGCTCGGTGCAGCACGGCAGGGCGTGAGCGCGGGCACGGCTTGAGCGGGGGCGCGGCACAGCACGGCACAGCGCGGCACGGTGTGAGCGCAGACGCGGCACGGTATGAGCGCAGACGCGGCACGGTATGAGCGCAGACGCGGCACGGTATGAGCGCAGACGCGGCACGGCGTGAGCGCAGACGCGGCACGGCGTAAGCACAGACGCGGCACCGCGTAAGCACGGCGCCGGCGCGGCACGCGTGCGCCTAACCCGCTCCGGCGCGGCACGACGTGAGCGCGGGCGCCGGGGCGCGGCACGGCCCGGCACGGCACGGCACAGCACGGCACAGCGCGGCGCGGAGCGGAGCGGCACGGCACAGCGCGGCGCGGAGCGGCGCGGCACAGCGCGGCGCGGAGCGGCGCGGCACAGCGCGGCGCAGCGTGAGCGCGGGCGCGGCACGGCGCCGGCACGGCGTGAACGCGGGCACGGCGCGGGCGCCGCACGGTGTGAGCGCGAACGCGGCACGGTGTTAGCGCGGGCGAGCGAGGACGCGGTGTGAGCGCGGCACCGCGTGGGAGCGGGGGCGCGGCACGGCGTAGGCGCGGCACAGCGCCGGCACCGCAGGGTGTAAGCGCAGGCACGGCGCGAGCGCCGCACGGTGTGACGGCGTAGGCGCGCGGAAGCGCGGCGCGAGCACGGAAGCGCGGCACGGCGCGGGGGACTGTCTCGCTAACGGTGTTTCCGGCGTCTTTGGTTAGTAGGTTTCGGCGGCCGGGAACCGGTCGCCGAAGGTGATCGAGAAGGCGTT
>NZ_JBFBAJ010000012.1:0-110752 GCF_040682215.1 Actinoplanes sp. NPDC051346
CAGCCCATTCCTCACTCGTCAGATCGCCACGTGCCATGCCGGTTCAACGATCGACGTTCATGATCGCCACCACGATCTACGAGACAGAACCTAGGCCAGGGGTACGACACCTTGATGTGGTCTCAGTTCTGGTCTCGTTCGCCGCGTCCCGCCGCCGTCCGCTGCGGTCCGACCGTCAAACAAATCCCAGGTCACGAACGTTGGCGACCGTTCGCAGGCGGTAGCTCGCAGACCTCGAAAGCGTGGGAGGGCGATAGAAGTCCTCCAGAGGCCCCAATGCCCCTCGGTGCTACGCGGCAAGGCAGCGGCTTCGGGCTAGTTCCTTGGAGACAGCTTGGAGAGAAGTAGCCTGACCAAGCCTTGCAGCGCCGACACATACCGACGCATCCCAGGCCCCTGACCTGCTGGGCAGCACGGAGTTCCTGCATAAGACACGGATGATCTCCTCATTCGGGACGAAGAGGCCGTCGGTTCAAATCCGGCCACCCCGACCAGAGAAACACCAGCTCAGGGCTGGTCCTCCACACGGGGGACCGGCCCTGAACTGTCTCCCGGCCCGCTCCGGGGAGTGATCTGGGAGTGGATCTTGAATCTCACTCCCCACCTGCCTTCCGGCGCGCATCCAGGAGACGATCCAGGACCGCCACCGGGGAGTGCGTTGCCATCCCGAGCCGCGCATCCAGAGCGCCTTCCCACAGGGTTGTCAGGTGTGCGAGGAACTGACGGCGCATGGCCGGGGTGATGTGCGAGTAGCGCGCTTGGACCGAGCCGTCGAAGTACCCCATGCGACCGTCCTGAAGAACGGCTGGAACGCCAAGCTCCTGCATCTGGGTCTTGTGACTGTGCCGCAGGCCGTGTGGCGTCAGCCCCGAGGCGATCGGCACCCAGCAGGCGTCGGCTCTTTGCGCAGCACCGCGACCGCGAGCGGGCACCCCGGGCCAGGGCTCGCCAAGCACAGGAACCGGCCGGGCGTCGTGCGGTGCGACCCGCGGGTACAGGCCTGAAGCAGCGGGATGGAACAGCCAGGTCGCGAAGCCCGTCCGCCGCCAGTGCGGCGCACGCTCACCCGACGGTTGCCCGCCTCGGACGTAGCCCAGCTCAGCGATCGCCTGCAACACCCGAAGGCGGGTGGCCTCCGGCACCGACTCCGGACGGTTCAGCACTGCCGAAACGGTTCCGGTCGACACACCGGCGCTACGGGCCACATCGACCAGCTTCGGCCCGGCCGCACGAGCCGCACCGTTCGCGGGGCGGTGACCGCGGAAGACATACGTGCGTCCATGGCAGGAGCACGGCCGAGGCTTGGTAGACGCGAGATGCCCGGCGACCAGGCGGTCAAGCCAGTCGGGACTATCGATCGTCCGATGGGAGTCATCCTTGGGTGGACACCGCAGGAACTCACCCGTGTCGAGTTCGTATAGCTGCCACTCGACCCGGATGCTGCCCCGCCTCACGAACTTCGTTTCCAGGCCCACGAGCTCGGCCCAGCGCATGCCCGTGAAGCCTTTGAGCACGACGGCGACGAACTCGTCATCGCGGCCGGACAACAGAGCGGCACGCTCGGCGATGAGCAGAATGCCGAGAGCGTCGGTCACCACCTTCTCCGGCCCACGGCTACGGGACCGCCCAGCCCGCTTTCCCCGCCCACGACGGCGGGTGGCCGGATTGACCTCGCGCAGACCTTCCTCCACGGCATCGCCGAGGATGAGATGCAGGGTCCCTCGCCAGGTCTTGATGCTCGACTCGGCATAGCCGGCCGCGCGCTCGGCCTTCTCCCACGTGGCCACGTCCGACGAGAGGATGTCAGCGACCGCGATGTCCTCGAACGTCTGCAGCAGGTGTTCCTCGATGTGCCGCCGGTAGTTCTGCATCGTCGACGCGGCGAGGTCTCGTGCGGCGTACCAGCGGCTCGCGTAGTCGCCGAAGCTCACCCGGCCCGCACGCGGATCCACCTTCGACTTACGCGCGTCGGCCTCCGCGTCTGTGGCGGCACGCTCGGCATCTCGCTTCGTCCGAAATCTAGCGGTCCTTCCAGCCGCGTCCTTGACCGTCTGCAAGTCACCCGGTCGCGCCCAAAACCGAGCCCGGTAGTAGTCGCCTCACTTCTCCGCGAACGGCATGAACGCCTCCCCCGCTTACGCCGCAACATCCGAAGTCCGTGTGCGTCGAGGCGGCCGGGGCTCGCAAAGTCACCGGAGCCTCCGCTGATCGGGCCGGCTGGCGCGGCCGTGGAGCAGGTACGGCCGTGACGGATGCCTCGATATCGACCGCATCCCGCAGACCACACCCGGCGTCGGCTACGTCGTCCTCGACGGCGACCCCACCCCGATGCGGGTCCGCCTCTCCTTCCTGGACGATGACGAAATCCTCGGCTCCTCCGAGACGACCCAGTTTGCGTCGAGCGCGATGTCGTGGAGGAGGTTCAGTACGGCTACGCAGGGGAGGGCATCTCCGCACCTGCACCGTATTGATCTCCCGTCGCGACGTACCTCGTTGTGCCGTCGGGCGACCAGCGACCAGCGAGCGGTAGCGGATGACGAGCGTGTCTCGCGGGTCAAGACTGGCTTCCTCGGTAGCGCCTCTCATCGTTTCGGTGGATGCTGACGAAGGGCTTCCACCCGGATGAGTGCTTCGCGCTCGGGACCTTCCTGTTCGTTGCTGTAGAGGGGCACGCCGATCAAGCGAATCCACTCCAAGCGGGGGACTTCCTGCGGCGTGACTGTCATGGCCGTTATGCGCATTCTTAGTATGCCGAGGCCGTAGCAGTAGTCGGCCTCTGGTATCTCGATCACGTCACCTACCTGGACCAGCGGTTTAGGATGCCTCTGCTCGCTCATCGCCGGCCGCCCGGTTTGGGAGATTGGCTGCCCACCTCAGTTGGCGTCGTCCGAGCCCGCGGGTGCCGTCGGCCCGCCGTGACGAGGCCAACGATCGCGAGGCGTCGCGCAATGCAGGGGTACCGGCGACGCGGCCAGCAGGTCAAGCAGAAGCCCTCTGCTCCACGTGGATGGTCGGTGATTAGCCGACTCGCGAGCCGTCGTACCAACTCTTGCGCCGACAGGGACATCGGATACCGCGCTGCGCTGCCGTAGTCCTGAGAACGCAGTCCACTCATGTGAGGTCGCTCCCTAGCGGTGGAAAGGCACCGAGGCGGACGGCCATCACCGTCCAGATCGGGGGCCTGGCTGGCTATGCTGCGTCCGCCCCGGTGCCGGCTGGACGGACCGGTGCTGTCACGGGAACCCGTCGCACGGCCCGCTTTGGCTCATGAGCGAAAACCGGATGACTGAGCCGCGGCCTTTCCTGTCCCCGCGCAATCCAGGCAGCCACCCTGTGCCACGGCGACGGGTCGCTCGGCCACAGGGACTACGCGGAAGGCGGTCACGACCTTCCATCCCCTGCCCTCGCAACGCGGGCATCGGCCGGCGGACGGGAACCTTCCGGAAGCCTCTTCGCGGAGCAAGAACGAGAGGTCGTCCGCTCGTGAGGTGGTCGGCGTAGCCCCGTTGTCACTCATGCCATGAGAGTGACCCACTCCATATCGGACAAGAAGGCCGCTGAGAGGACTTACAGAGGACTTTTTGATGAGAAGGACGCCGCTCTGGCGAGATCAGAGTCCTACTTGAGGCCCATCATGTTCTACGGTGGTTAGGAGTTGATCCCGCCTAAGGAGGCACAGGACATGACTCAATCCTCCGGCAACACCCGCCTCAAGGCCGCCCGACAGCACGCCGGCTACGCCTCTCAACAGGCGTTCGCCAACGCGCTCACTCAGGCTGCCCCGCGCATCGGTCTCGGCGCTATGGAGGTCAGCGTGCGCCAGATCCGCAGGTGGGAGTCACCGGCTCCGCCCTGGCCGCGAGCCGACCACCAGCGCCTCCTTGTTCATGTACTGCAGATGCCGATCGAGCAGCTCGGCTTCACCCCACCGTGGCAGGACTCCGAACCGGCAGCCGGGCAAGCTGCCCCCGCAGGGCGGGATACCTCAATCCCTGTCCCCGCCGGCCTTCCACTGCCTCAGCCGACCGCCGCAGTGCAGCCGCCCACCATCGGAGCCGACTACAACACCATCACAGTCGCTCACCGCCGGCTCTACTGGAGTGTTCAACCCGCGCACCTGCACCCCACGGTCGCCGAACACACGCGGCTCGGTCTCCACTTACTCGCGGAGACGACAGGCGTCGCCAGGCGTCTGCTCGCCACTGCCCTGGCCGAATCGCTGCTGCTCGCCGGACGCATCGAGTTCTTCGACCTCCGACAGCCCGATGAGGCGGACGCCACCTACGTGCGCGCTCTGCAGGCCGCCGGCGAGGCCAACGATCCGCTCCTCGGCGCCGCGATTCTGGCGCACGCCGCCTTCATTCCCGGCTGGGCGCAGCGCCGCGACGAGGCAGCCGAACGCCTCCGGGCCGCCCGCACGTACGCCCGGCGTGGTCCGGCCTCGGCCGAGTTCCTGGCTTGGATCGACGCTGTAGAGGCCGAGTGCGACACCCGCTGCGGGCATCCGAAGGACGCACTCCGAGTCATCGCACACGCCGAGGACATACTGACCACCGGGAGCGAGCACCGCTCGCCCGAGTGGTTCACATGGTTCTCTCCGGTCCGGTTGGCGGCGTTCAAGGGGAACACTCAGCTCAAGGCCGGCCGCTTTGCCCAGGCACACGAAACCCTCACCGCGGCCTTGGAGGCGCTGCCAGCCGACGAGGGCAAGCAGCGCACCGTCATCCTCGGCGACCTGGCCGCCGTCGAGGTCGCCCGCAAGCACCCCGAAGAGGCATGCGTCCACGCTCAGGCGGCGCTCGACCAGCTCGGAATCATCTGGTACGCCACCGGTATGGAGCGCATCCGTGAAGTTCGCCAGAGCCTGCAACCGTGGGCCGATACCGAGTATGTCCGCGAGCTCGACGATCGGCTCTACGGCTGGCAGACCACTCTCAGCGCGCTTCGCCGTTGAACGCCGCGATCCGCTCGGGCAGTTCGGCAAGCGACTCGATTCGCATCGTCGCCAACCGGTCTGCCTCCGGGTCGTCCTGTTGGATGGTTGCCCACGGCCCCCGAAGGATCAGAGCCGTTTTGAAGCCTGCCGCGACTGCGGGTCGGATGTCGTTGTCCAGTCGGTCACCGACGTACAAGGTCTCTTCCGGCCCGCACGGCGTTTCCTTCGCCACCGCCTCGAAGAAGCCAACGTCCGGCTTCGAGACGCCCCAGTCGTCCGACGTAGCGATCATGTCGCTGGGCAGATCCATCGAGCGCAACAGCCCTCCGGCGCGCACTGTCTGGTTGCCCGCGATTCCCACCCAAAGGCCAACCTTCCGCAGGGCAGTCAACGCTGGGCGCACGTCCGGGTAGAGGTCGTCCTCCCCGAACCACTCCGGCTGACCCGACGCCGCCCGTTTCTCCCGCTCCTCGGTGAGATCGAAACCGGGTCGGAACACCTGGAAGGTCTCGCGGTAGTCCTGGCCGCGTGCGATAACCGCTCCGAAGACCGCGGAGAAGGTGTGGCGAGGTACCCCGAGCCAGTCCGCCCAGGTGCCGTACTCCCTTGCCTCATTCACCAGACATTCACCGACGTCAAACACCACAGCTCGGATCATGGCGCCGAGCCTAACTCGCCAGCCGCCCGGGCGATTTAGTCAGAGAGAGAGTTCAGCGTGACGACCGAAGCGGCGTTACCTCGCAGGCCGTGCCCGTACCGAGTCGTACCTCGCCGCATGCCACTGTCGACTGCCGGTGGTAGAACCGTATGGACCATCATCTACACGCCATGACGCTCGCCGCGCTCGTCGGCCGCGCCCAATGCCTGCTGATCGACTTCGACGGCCCGATCTGCTCAGTGTTCGCCGGTCACCCCGCCGCCACCGTGGCACAGGAGCTGCACGACATCATCCGAGACCGGCTCGACGGCGAGCTGCCGCCCAGCATCGCCGCATGGGACGCCGACCCGCTCCAGATCCTGGGCCAGGTCGACGCGCTCAGCGACGATGAGCTGACCCGTGCGGTTGCCGACGCCTGCCAAGACGGGGAGACCACCGCCGCAGCCACTGCTAGCCCGTCGGTCAGCGGAAATTCAGAAGCAATCGGGGCGGCATTCGGCCGAGTCTTCGGTTAGCGTTCCCGCCAGCGCTCGCTGGTCGATCTTTTGGAACCCTTGGCGGCTAGTTCGTCGCTGGCGGTCAGGTTCGCGTTCGGCGGATACCACCCCGACTGACGGCCCAGCAAAGTAGGACCAGCCGTTGCAATTCGCCTGACTCTTGTGCCACCGATCGTGCGCGCCGGCTCCGCCGTAGCGTCACGCTCCGTGCGATCGTCTCCGCGTGCCGAGCGCACGCTAGTAGCCGATGAGAGGGCGTTCTATTAGGTAGGCGCCTGACCATGATTCTAGCCCAAGCAGAGTACATATTGACTTCTGCTTTAGAGTTCCGACTCCAGCAGTAGAATACTTTGCTGCGACTGCGAAACGGAAGGCGAACATGGGTGGCATCTGGATGCAGGGAAAAGACCTAGTCGACGGCCTAGTGGAACTGATTGGCTATAAGCTTGGCGTCTTGGTGACCGCCAGTGAATTGCATAACGCTATCACCAGCGCCGGTCTAGGTTCTGATTGGCCCGACGACATGGAAGCGACATATCGCTATCGGTCCGAAGAGTACGAGGAGCTGGCGCGAGTCGCCTTGGCGGCATTTGGGGATCCCGACGCAGCAGCGGGGCCGCGGTTGCCTGTCGTCTCGGCACTGCAGGGGCTGCCGGCCAGCGAGCAAGCAATGGCCTTAGAAGTCGTGGATGATGTCCTGAAGGATCTAGACGGCGCCCTTCAAAGCACGCCAAGGGGAGGGAGGATTGACCCCACCCCGACTCTTGAGAGGATCAAACAGAGGCATGGGCACACTGGGGCGCTGATCGCTATCAAGCTGATGGCCTCAATTAACGCAAGCCTGATGATCAGCCCATGGGGCGGCATAAGGCGCGCCGAGTGGCCAGATCTTGTTCCGCTGAGAGACCTTTTCGAGGTCGAGTCCGCAACATCGAGCCTGAACACCTTCTTCGACCAGCGCTTCATCGACTACCTGAACGCAAATTTGGACAACGTTGACGACGTTCACTGGAGGCGATTCGAAGCGCTGGTCGGCGAGTATCTGCATCGCGCGGGGCTAAGCGTCGAGATGGGGGTGGGGAGGAATGACGATGGGGTCGACCTCCGCGCCAGCCTAAAAGGTAGTGCCGAAAGTAGCGGTCCGCTTGTGATCGTTCAATGCAAGCGGGAGAAGCGCAAGATCACTAAGACTGTAGTCAAAGCGCTCGCTGCTGACGTTAGGTGGGAAGGTGCGCAGGTTGGCCTGCTCGTCACTACCGGAGAATGGTCGCCTGGCGCTCGAGCGACGGCAAAGACCCGCGCTTATCCACTCGCCGAAATTGACCGGTCCGCAGTCAATCGTTGGATCGCTGAAATGCGAACTCCCGGGGCGGGGGATGGATTGCTCTAGCGCTGATTGAGCGCATTGACCTGCCCCGACAAGGCGCGTTCCACCGTCGCACCTCACGTGGCGGATCCGCGTCGCACATCAGTTGGCAGGTCACACTTCGGAAGATAACTTCGGAAGATAGGCAACTGCCGAATTGATCTTTTCTGAATCAAGGCGCCGCGCGAGCGCGGCGCACCGCTCGCGCTCGGCCTGCTGGCGGCCTGCGGCCGGCATCGGCCGGCGCGGCGGTCCGCACCTGCAGAGGGCTGAACTCAGTCACCGCCACCGCCACCGCCTCCGTCGGATCCGCCCCAATCCCCGGCGTTGCCTGAGGAGGTGCCGGATCCGGAGCCGCCGGAACCGGAGTCGCCCGTGCTGGACCGTCGATCCTTCGAGTTACGCCTGCTGGACCAAACGGCCCATGCGATAACGGCGATGAAGACAGATAGGAACACCAAGGCCGCTATCTGCATAGCCCGCTCGACCACCGGATCCATCGGTCGAGCGTATCGGCGAGCCGCCCCACGAGGTCGAGGATCAGCAGTTGCCTCCGGCGGGGCTCGGGATCACGGGATGGGGGGAGCCATCCCGCCCACCATCGACCCAGGCAAGCCGAGCAGACCACCGCCGGGGCCGCCAGCGTCCGTACGCGTCTCGCGGTAGTCGTGTTGTGGCGGCCCCGGCGGCGGCCCGCTCCCCGGAGGGTGGGTCGACGGTGAACGGGATGGCCGAAGGGGCGGGCGGCGGCGTGCGACCTGCGTGCGACAAGTACCGGCGAAGGGCAGGGCTGCAGGGGCTGCCGGAGGAGCGTCGGAACTGGTGCCATCGCCGCGGGGGTCGCCGGCGCCAGGATTCGTCGGCAGCCGTCCTCTAAGCCCTGGGAGTGATCGGGGAGTGGACCTTGAAGATCTGACCCTTGCAGGCTTGGTCATCCCGACGCTGTCCAACGTCGCTACCTGGGCTTTGGAAGAGACGCTGGATCCGGCGGGTCATGATCCTAATTCGGGACGAAGAGGCCGTCGGTTCAAATCCGGCCACCCCGACCAGATGAAAGTGCAGCTCAGGGCCGGTCTCCGGAAACGGAGATCCGGCCCTGGTCCGTCTCTAGAACCGTTTTGGAGACGAGACGATTTTGCCGATCTCCGACTTAGAGCGCCCGCAGCAGCCGATCGAGCATCCCCACTGGCGAGCGCGGCGATAGGTCCCTCCGGGCGGGTAGCGCGGCGATCCACCGCTCCGTCAGGCCATCGCAGAGCGCCTGACGCATCGCGGCGGTGATGTGGAGTAGCGCGCGCCTACCGACCCGTCAGCGTGCCCCATCCGGTCGTCCTTGAGTTTGGCCGGAACCCCCATCTCATCCATCTCGGTCACGATCGGACGAGGCGCACGCCGGTCGCGAGTAGCCAGACGAGCCAGGCGGCGAACCCTAGGAGCCCGACGAAGATCAGCGCCGAGCCGTCGGCGATCGCGAGGTTGCCGAGCCCCGCGGCGAGCAGCAGGCTCCCGCCCATCAGGCCCAGCAGGCGCTGCCAAGCCGGAGTCAGCCCGCTCGCGTGCGCGGCGAGGGCCGCGCCGATGAAGGTGGTGCCGAGCGTCGGCAGCGCCAGCGCGAACGTCGCCGCGTGAACCTGCCAGACGAGCTCGAACGCGGGCGTCGGCTCGGGGAGCCCGCCGGCGGAGAGCGCGAGCCCGATCTGCAGGACGTTGACAAGCACGAAGATGGCCGACAGCGTCGCGCCGGCGGCCAAGGCGAGGCGCGACCAGTCGGCGCCCGCTCCGCCGCGCCGCTCCACGAGGCCGTGCAGGCCCGTCACGAACACGAGCAGCAGCGGCAGGTTCAGGGCCACCTGACCGGATGCGATCGCGACCGAGTCGCGGTTGGCCGCGTAGTAGGCCAGCACTTCCTCGATCGGAGCGCCGAAGCTCGGCGCGCCCGTTCCCGCCAGCACCGCGTTTTCTATCGCCACCGACACCGCGAACGCGATCGCCCCGGCGCCGACGAGCCGGCCTCGAACGAACCAACTGCGGGCTAGCGTGGTGGCGGTGTTCTGCGGTGATCTCATCTCTTACACCTTCGTTTCAGTCGGATGGCGGGTTGTCGAGCAGGTTCGAGGTGTTCGTTCGGATGGTCATCGGTTCTTCCTTCGAGAGGAGCGGTCCCTCCGCCGGAGTGGCGGCGGGTCTGGGCGTGCGTGCGCACGGGTTGGGTCGTTCTCGTCGGTCCGGTCGTCAGACGGTGACGACGACCTTCCCTCGGGTGTGGCCGGCCCCGACGTAGCGGAGGGCGTCGGCTGCTTCGTGGAGGGGGTAGGTGCGGTCGATGACCGGCGTGACCTGCCCGGTCGCGAGGAGGCCGGCCAGGGTGAGCAGGTCCTGGCGCTTCGCGATCGACACGAGAGGCTTCAGCTGCTGACGGGTGAACCCGGACAGCACGCGCGCTTTGACGATCCGACCGAGGGGGCCGAGCCAGCGGCCGCCGCGTCCGCTGTTGGGGATGAGGGTGCCGGTGGGCGTCAGCGCTCGGCGGACAGCCGCCAGGGGTTGGGCTTCCACGTTGTCGAGGATGACGTCGTAGCGCTTCTCGGCGCGGGTGAAGTCGGTCCGCGTGTAGTCAACGACGTGGTCGGCACCGAGCGACCGGACCAGGTCGACGTTGCGGGTGCTGCACACGCCGGTCACCTCGGCGCCAAACGCCTTGGCGATCTGTACGGCGAAGGAGCCCACGCCGCCCGACGCGCCCGTGACCAGCACCGTCTGGCCCGGTCGAACGTTCGCGATGTCGCGCAATGCCTGCAACGCCGCCATGGCCGAGGTGGGGACCGCTGCCGCGTCCATGACCGACAGGTTGGCAGGCACGGACACGAGGTTGTCCGCCGGGACGCAGGCGTACTCCGCGAGCGTTCCAGCGGTGCTCCAGCCGAACACCTCCTCGCCGGGGCGGAGAGCGGTGACATCCTTCCCGACCGCTGCCACCACGCCAGCGAAGTCCCTGCCAGGGATGCCGTGGCGCGGCCGGCGGAGCCCGAACGCCAGCCGCAGCACGTACGGCTCACCGGTCATGACGAAGTAGTCGCCGGGATGTACTGAGGCCGCGCCCACCTGGACGAGCACATCGCCTCGACCGGGCAGCGGTAGCCCGACCTCGCACGACTCGAGCACTGAGGGCGGGCCGTAGCGGTGCTGGACGGTGGCCCGCATCGTCGCCGCCCCGGCCGGACTCGCCTGCGGCACCAGGCGGTCTCCGGCATTCAATCGCTGTTCGGTTCCCACAGAAGCTCCTCACGTCCGCAGTGGACTCTCACGGTTCGTACACCGTACGTCGTACGCCGTACTATGCTCGTACGCTGTACGATAGTCAAGCCGTTCAAGGGAGCGAGGAGACCCGTGTCCGTGAGGAAGCAACGCCAGGTCGCGTCAGACGCGGGGCTTAGCAAGCAGCGGGTGGTGGTCGAGGCGGTCCTGCTCGCCGACCGCGAGGGAGTCGATGGGCTGAGCATGCGCCGGCTGGCTGGCGCGCTCGGCGCGGGCGCGATGTCGCTCTACCACTACGTCGCGAGCAAGGAGGAGTTGCTGGACGCCATGATCGACGTCGTGTTCGAGGAGATCGAGCTCCCGCCCGAGGAGACCGACTGGCAGTCGGCGATGCGACGTCGGGCGGTATCCGCCCGACAGGTTCTCGCACGCCACCCGTGGGCGATCGGCCTGATGGAGTCGCGGACATCGCCGGGGCCCGCGCACCTCCGCCACCGCGAAGCGGTCACCGCCTGCCTAAGGAGGGCTGGCTTCTCGGTCTTGATGGCGACGCACGCCAACTGGTTGCTCGACGTCTACGTCTACGGGTTCGCCCTGCAGGCAGCCAACCTGCCGTTCGACACCGCCGATGAGTTCGCGGACATGGCCGAGGACGTCTTCCTGCCCCAGCTTCCTCCTGACGAGTTCCCCTACCTCAACGAGTCCGCCGCGGCGCTTGTCGCTGCCGGCTACGACCCGGCAGAGGAGTTCATCTTCGGCCTCGACCTCGTCCTAGCCGCCCTCGAGCCCCTGAGAGCCTCCGCATAGCAACGCTCACGGACCGTCGCGCAGGTCGCCGACGTGGGCGAGCCCGTCAACGGCGCCCGCCACGACGCGGCCGCGTTCTTCATCTCAGGCATCGCCGAACGCTGGACCGACCACCTCACCGACGGCGGAACAGGCATGATCGGTGACGGCGGCTACCAAGGAACCGGCCCGATCACCCCACACAAGAAACCACCCGGCGGCGAACTGACCGCCAAGCAGAAGGCATACAACTACGGCGCCAACCGGCTACGCGCCGCCGTCGAACGCGCCATATCGCATTTGAAGAACTGGAAGATCCTCAAGATCGGCTACCACCGGATCATGACCGACTTCCCCGACATGTTACACACCGTCACCGCCCTGGAGATCTTCAGAACTACCACCCCGGGTTTGAACGACCCTCCAGTCACTCTCCATCTAACCCGGTGCGCAACATTGAGCCAGTCGGCCACTCCGCGGGCCGTGCAGAAACACACCGAAGGTCAGTACACGTCGCGCACGTAACGTCTGTCGGTCGCCAGTTGCCTGACGTAAGCCGCAGCGGCATCGGCAGTGAGGCGGCCGTGGGCGGCCACGATGTCGTGCAGGGCGGTGTCGACGTCGCGGGCCATCCGGCCGGCGTCGCCGCAGACGAACACGTGCGCGCCGTCCTGTAGCCATCTCCACAGGTGGGCTCCGTGTTCACGCATCCGGTCCTGCACATAGACCTTGGTGCGCTGGTCACGCGAGAACGCCAGGTCGAGCCGGGTGAGCACACCGTCGTCCTGCAGGGCGGCGAGTTCGTCGGCATAGTAGAAGTCGGTCGCACGCCGTTGCTCTCCGAAGAACAGCCAGTTGCTGCCGGTGGCGCCGCGAGCCTGCCGTTCGGAGAGGAAGCCGAGGAACGGGGCGACCCCGGTGCCGGGGCCGATCATGACGATCGGGACGGTGAGGTCGGCGGGTAAGCGAAAGTGCGGCGTACGGTGCACGAAGACCGGCACGCCGGTGCCGGATGCCGCATCGGCGAGGAACGCGGAACAGACGCCCTTGCGGGCTCGCCCGTGGCGGTTGGCGAAGCGAACCACGGACACGGTCAGGCTGACCGAGGCGACGTCGGTCAAGGGTGTCGACGAAATCGAATACCGGCGTGGTTGCAGGCGACCGAGGACGCTCGCCCAGTCGCTCGCGGTGGCCCGGACAGCGCTGTCGGCGACGACGTCGACGGCCTGCCGACCCCAGGCCCATTTCGCGATTTCACCGGTGTTGCCGCGGCGCAGCAGCGTCCGCAGGTGCGCGTCGCCGGTGCGTTCGGCGACGAAACGGAGCAGGGCACCGGTGACGCGGGTGATGTCGAGGTGCCGGTGCAGTGCGTCGGCGAGACCGGTGGAACCCAGGCCGGGTATCTCGACCGGGGTGTCCGCGTTCAGCCCGGTGACGGCAAGCCACTCGGCGACGAGGTCGGGACAGTTGGTGGGCCACACCCCGAGCGTGTCGCCGGCCTCGTACTTCAGGTCGCCGCCGGTGTCGAGGACGAACCGGCGGACGTCCTTGGCCGACCCGGGCAGGCTCAGGCGGTGGTTGCCGGTGAGGACCGCGGTCGACGGCGCCGACATCCTGGGTACGGGTGGCTCTGCGGCGGCCCGCCCCGCGTCCGGCGTGACCACGCGAACGGGGTCGGCTTCGGGCGAACGGGGGGTGCTCAGAGCATCCATGACCTGAACGAGCCACGCTGTTGCGCCCGGTTCGTAGTCGGGTTCGCAGTCGGCGCGGTCGGTGAGGCGGGCGGCGCCGAGTTCGTGCAGGCGGGAGTCAAGGCGGCGGCCGTGGCCGCAGAAGTCGGCGTAGTTGGAGTCGCCGAACGCGAGCACGGCGAAGCGGCGGCCGTCCAGGCGCGGCGCGTCCGGCTCGGCGAGGCTGCGCCAGAACGCATGGCCGTTGTCCGGGGCGTCCCCGTCGCCGAACGTGCTGGTGACCACGAGCAGGTCCGCAGCGGCGCCGAGCGCGTCGGTGGCCGCGGTGTCCATGCCGCGCAGCACGGGCCGCAGACCGGCCTGGGTCAGCCGGGCCGTGACCGTGTGCGCGAACTCCTCGGCATTGCCGGTCTGTGAAGCCCACAGCACCCGAACGTCGTGAGCGTCTGCGGGCCGATGGCCCGCCGGCGCAGCCGATGTGGCGATGCGGGTGAGGGTGACGGCGCAGGCCTTCAGTTCGGGTTGGTAGGAGATCGGGTCGACGGCGTCGTTGGTGACGGCGTTGACGCTGAGGTATTCGCCGAACAGGTCGTTCCAGTGGAACGGGGCGAAGCAGTTGCCCGGCATCACCCGGTCGGTGACGACCCCGGGCAGCACGGCACGCCCGCGGCGGGACGCGACCTCGACCTGGTCGCCGTCGCTGATGTGGAGGGTCTGCGCGTCGGCGGGGTTGATCTCGACGAACGGTCGTGGGTTGAGCTTGTTCAGCTTGGCGATCTTGCCGGTCTTGGTCATGGTGTGCCACTGGTGCTGCAGTCGACCGGTGTTCAGCACGAACGGGTAGCAGTCGTCGGGCAGCTCCGCAGCAGGCAGGTGTGGGCGGGCGAAGAACACCGCCCGGCCGTCGGCGGTGGCGAAATTCAGCCGGGGCCGGCTGCCGTCGGGCCGGACCCGCAGGGACTGGCTGACGCCGTCGTTGA
Organism: Actinoplanes sp. NPDC051346; assembly: GCF_040682215.1. Taxonomy (NCBI): domain Bacteria; kingdom Bacillati; phylum Actinomycetota; class Actinomycetes; order Micromonosporales; family Micromonosporaceae; genus Actinoplanes; species Actinoplanes sp. NPDC051346. Next base: position 14,170 of record NZ_JBFBAJ010000012.1, read on the forward strand.
GGTAGCGGATCGGGTTGCGCCGTTCTCCATTCGGTGGGGCGGGCCACTGCACGGGACCGTCGGCAAGCCGCTCGTAGGAGACCCCACGCAGGTCGTACCCGGTCTGCGGGTTCGCGAACTGCCTGATCTCGGCGAGGACCTCGGCGGCGCAGGCGTAGGTGAACGCGTCGGCGTAGCCCATCTCGCAGGCGACACGGGCGATCAGCTCCCAGTCGGGCAGCGCCTGCCCGGGCGGGTCGACGACCGGGCGGAGCTGGGTGAGGGTCCGCTCCGAATTGACCATGATGCCGTCGGTTTCGGACCACATCGCCGCCGGAAGGACGAGGTCGGCGTACGCATTGGTTTCCGTCTCGGCGAACGCGTCCTGGGTGACGACGAACTCCGCCGCCTTCAGGGCTTCGATGACGGTCTTGTTGTTGCCGACCGAGGCGACCGGGTTGGTGCAGATGATCCAGCAGGCTTTGATGTGCCCGCCGGCCATCCGGGAGAACATCTCCACGGTGCCCATGCCGACCTCGGTCCGCAGGCTGCCCGCCGGCAGCCCCCACACGGTCTCGACGAACGCCCGATCCTCCGGCACCAGGACCGAACGCTGGCCGGGCAGGCCGGGGCCCATGTAGCCCATCTCCCGGCCACCCATCGCGTTCGGCTGGCCGGTCAGCGAGAACGGTCCCGACCCGAGGCGGCAGATCGCGCCGGTGGCCAGGTGCAGGTTGATCAGGGCGTTGGTGTTCCACGTGCCGTGGGTGGACTGGTTGAGTCCCATCGTCCAGCAGCTCATCCACTCACCGGCCGACCCGATCAGGTCGGCGGCGCGGCGGATGCCGGCCTCGGGAATACCGGTGATCTCAGCGACGCGTCCGGGCGGGTAGTCGGCCAGGAACGCGGGCATCGCCGCCCAGCCTTCGGTGTGCTCGGCGATGAACCGCTCGTCCACGGCTCCGTTGGCCACGAGCAGGTGCAGCAGGCCGTTGAGCAGGGCCAGGTCGGTGCCGGGGCGGATCTGCAGGAACAGGTCGGCCTTGTCCGCGGTGGCGGTGCGCCGCGGGTCGACCACGATCAGTTTCGCCCCGGACTTGACCCGGTCGAGCAGGCGCAGGAACAGGATCGGGTGACAGTCGGCCATATTCGCGCCGATGACGAAAAAGACGTCGGCGTGGTCGAAATCGTCGTACGAGCCGGGCGGGCCGTCCGCGCCCAGCGACAACTTGTAGCCCGAACCGGCGCTGGCCATGCACAGCCGCGAGTTCGACTCGATCTGGTTGCTGCCGATGAACCCCTTGACCAGTTTGTTCGCCAGGTACTGGGCCTCCAACGTCATCTGCCCAGAGACATAGACGGCCACCGCGTCCGGCCCGTGTGTGTCAATGATCGACCGCAGTCTTCGGGCTGTCTCGGTGATCGCCGTGTCCACGTCCAGATCGGCGGGTGTGGCACCGCGCTCGTACCGGACCTTCCCGGTGACCGCACGGCCGGGCGCGGCCATCAGATCGGCGCTGGTCGCGCCCTTAGTACACAACCGGCCCGCATTCGTCGAGTGCGCCCGGTCACCGGCGGCCTTGAGCACCGTGCGGCGCCCGTCCGGGGCGCGCCCCACGTCCAGCACCATGCCGCACCCGACACCGCAGTACGAGCACACCGTCCGAACCTGCGTGACATCCCCGTTGCCGGCCACACTCACCGTTCAGTCCGCACTGCTCAGTCCCCGCGCGGTGAGTCCGGTTCGAGGCCGAGGAAACCCGCACGGCCGGCGTCGTCGAACACCTCGGCGTACGGGGTGGCCAACCCGGCCGCGCGGGCCGCCGCGGCCATGGCCACCTTGTCACGGCGCGCGGCGCGGGTGCCGTGGTCGTTTCCCGGCAGTTCCAGGAGGTGGTTCAGCGTGTCGGCAAGAGTCACGCCGGACTCGGTGCCGGCGATGATCCGTTCGACCCGGGCCTTTCGGAGCAGGCCGGCCAGTTGCCGCGGGTCGTCGGTGTAGCCCAGGTCGGCCTCGTAGACCGCGGCGGCGAAGCCGCGCAGGAAGAACTCGCTGATGTGCGGCTGGCTTTGCACGTGCAGGCACTGGGCGCCGCGATCGTGCAGCATCGCAGCCAGCAGCCGTCCAGTGGAATAGCCATCGACAACAGCAATTCTCATGCGCAATGACTCCATAGATAGAGGCCTGCTGGCGTCGCGCAACCGCCACGGGACCGCGATACGCAAAGAAGGGCGGTCTCAGCAAATATCGTGCGGCGGGACGCCGGTCACGCGGGTCAGAAAGCGCATCCGCCCCACCGCGTCGCGGGCCGCCGACAAAGCCGACTCGGCATCCGTGGCGTGTGCGCGGGCCTGGGCCAGCCGGGAGTACGAGCTGCCGAGCCCCGTCAGCACCGCGCCGGGCCGGACCAACGCCTTCGGCAAGACATGGGGGTACTCCACGGTCGGCTCCGCCCCGGTGATTTCGACGAGCTCGCCGGCCGCCGGTGCGGTGGCGAACCAGATCGCATCACAGCGCCGCGGTCGCTCGGCGTCCTCGAGGACTGCTCTGATCTCGGGAAGCACCTTCTCGCCGAGGGTCTGGCGCACCTGGAAGTCAAGCAGGTCGACGCCGACCGCGTCCGCAACCATGGCGAAGATGTCATCACCGCCCGCACGCAGATGCGTTTCGATGATGCGGGGACCGTCCGCGGTCAGCACGATCTCGGTGTGTGTCGGCCCGAACTCGACACCCAGGGCATCCAGCACCCGGGCGACGTACGCGCTGATCTCGCCGCGCTGCGCGTCATCCAGCGGCGCCGGCAGGGCGTGGCCGAGCTCCACCAGCGTCCGCGGATCCGAGTACTTGCGCGTGATGGCGGCAACCACGTGCTCGCCGCCCTCAGAGAACCCCTCGACGCTGTACTGGTCACCGACGAAGAACCGCTCGACCAGCACCTCCTTCAGGCGTACGCCGTCGTGCTCACCCGCGGCACGGGAAAACGCCACGTCGGCCCCCGACGGATCGGACACCATCGAGACACCGAAACTGGCCGTTCCACCCACCGGCTTGACCACGCAGGGGAACCCGCACGCCGCGCCGAAGTCCCGGATCCCGCCGGCGTCGGTGACCAGTACGGCCGGTACCTCTTCCACGCCGGTCTCACGCAGCCGCCGCCGCATGGCCTCCTTGTGGTGCACCCGATGCACTACCTCGACCGGGTGGGTGGCCAGGCCGAGCGCGGCGCCCACGACCGCCGCCCGGTCCTGGTCGTGTTCGCCGAACATGGCGATCCTGGTGACCGGCTGAGTCGCGTGGACGGCCCGGGCCATGTCGACCCACTCGGCGTCGGACGCGTCCGCGGGCAGGGCCACGACGCGCTCGTGCCCGGTCGGGTCGAGCAGACGCGGGATGTGGTCGAGGCGGCACATCAAAGTGGTGACGATCTCCGGCCCGGCCGCGCGGAATCGGGCGGGCATGTCGCCACCGCTGCCGAAGACCATGACATGTTCGGCCATCAGGACACCTCGGATACTCGACGGGAGGAGACATGGGGCACTGCGGGCGGATCGGTGAGGCCACGGACCGTCAGCACGGCGAGCGCGGTGGCGGCCACGAAGCCCACGGCCAGCAGTACCCATCCGGCGCTCGCACCGGGCAGGATCACCGTGGTGATGAGCACCGGGCCGACGATCATCTGTGCGGTGGTGCTGAGACTGAACAAAGACAGGTACTGGGTGCGGGCGGCCGGCGTGGACATCCGGTACGACAGCTCCCAGCCCGCCACCGCGTGCAGATTCTCACCGATGGTCAGCAGCACCACCGCGGCGGTGACGCCGACGACGACCACGGCGGCGGAGCGGTGGTCGGTCGCGGCGAACAGCCCGCAGGCGGCCACGAGCGCCGCACAGGCGAATCGCAGCAGCCGCCGGGACCGGGCCACGCCGTGCCGGGACCGTCCGAGATAGACCTGAACGATGACCGTGAGGACCGTGTTGATGGACAGCAACACGGAGCTGACCGTCGCCGGAAGCCCGGCCCGCTGCACGACCCACAGTGGAACGAGAATGAACAGGATCGAGTCGTGCAACATCAGTACCGCGTTCGCCAGTGTGAAGGCGATGAACCGCGTGTCTCGGTACGGGGAGCGACCGTCGTCGAGCGCCGGCGTCACCGGTTGCTCCGAAACGCCCGGAGCCTGCGTACGGGTACCGGCGGGCGTGGGTGGTGTGCGGATCCGGGCCGCGCGGACCGTGGCCGCCGCCACGCCGACGAAGGACAGGCCGATGAAGACGAACAGCCCGGCGAAGGCGAGACGGGATCCGGTCGCCTGCACGATGCCGGCCATGAGGAAGCCGACGGTCAGGCCGATGTTGCTCACCGACCGCAGCGACGCCATCGTCTGGGTGCGGTCCTGCTCGCCCTCGAACTCGCCGACGATGACCTGCAGCAACGGCGTACAGGCGCGGCTGGCGGCCGTCAGGACGCAGGTGAGCACCAGATACCCGGCGAACCCGTCGACGAAGATATAGCCCAGATAGCCCGCCGCCCGCACGAACAGCAGGACCAGATAGACGGTACGGGCGCCGACCCGGTCGGCCACCCAGCCCAGCGGGAGCGGGCTGGCCAGCCCGCACAGGTTCGCCACTGACAGCACGATGCCGACGTCGATGACCGAGATGCCGACGATCCCCACAAAGTACAGGGTCGCCGCGGCGAGGAACATGCCCGTGGCCACCGCGTCCATGGTGGCGCCGAGCGAGAGGACCCGACCCCGATGGGTACGCGGCAGAACCGCGGCGGCCAGCTTGCGCCCGAGAGGAACAACGGTCATCGCGCGGCCGTCGCACGTGTCGAGTGCTCGCCGTGGTGGCGCGATCCGGCGGCCTGGTGGTCACCGGAAAGCGTGACCAGCCCGGCGTGAAGGAGCTGCTCGGCCAGCAGTTCCGCGGTGACGAGCAGGGCGCGCGAACGCAGCGGATCAACCGCCACCAGGTCGGCGAAGACCCGGTCGGCCGCGGCCCGGACGGTGAAGCCGTCGGCGAGGGCGCCGACGAACTCGTCGATGCGGTCGATCGGCGCCCGCACATGCTGGACGTCGCCGAGTTCCCCGAATCCGTCCGGCAGGTCGCGGGCGGCCCGCCAGTAGTCGGCGCCGATCTCGTTCCGCGCGGCGAGGACGTCCGGCAGGCGGCGCGCCGGCACGAGATGCCGGTCCAGCACCGATGCCGGGCGAAGGTGGACGACGTTGACCTCACCAGTGCCGCCCGAGCGCGCCACCAGGCCACATGCGAGGAACGACGACAGGCCGAACGAACGCAGGTGTGCGGTGGTCGCCTGGAGCAACTGCGCGCGATCGCGATCCGGATTACGGGCCTCGGCGAGCAGCGCGGTGAGGGCGGCACGGACCTCGTACGGCACCCGGCCGTCGACGGTGACCGTGACGTCGAAGCCGGTCTGTGTGGCGAAGCGCCGCAGATCGGGGAGCAGCAGCAGATCGTTCTCGTCGCCCAGGCTCTGGAAACGCATGACGAGCGTGCCGTCGCGCGGATCCAGCATCTCGGGCGCCTGCTCGAGCAGCGTCCGGATCAGCGCCAGACCGTCGGGGCCGCCGTTGCCCGCCGGCGAGTACGCGAACCCGTCGGGAACCGGCACGTAGGGCAGGTTCGCCGCGATGCAGTTGAGCCGGCGCGGCAGCTCGATCTCCTGGAAACGCCCGAGTGTGGGCCGCACCCGGTCGGTGACACCGTTGAGCGCGGCGGACAGTGTGGTGGCCCGGACCGCCTCGGCCACCACGTCCACCGAGATGACCCGGTCCGCGCTGCGCGCCAGGGCGCAGGCGGTGATGCCCGAACCCGCACCGACGTCGAGGGCGAGTCCCCGGGGGGCGGCGTCGAGGATCGTGTCGACGAAACGCAGCGAGTCCTCGCCGATGTAGACCTGGCCGCCGCCCGCGCGGTCCCGTGCCGCGATCACTCCGCGGAACGCGGTCAGCTCCCACCGCCCGGGTGCGGAGTCCTCGATCAACCCGGCCTCGGCGAGCACCCGGCTCAGTGACGGATCGAAGCCGTCGGGCACAGGCGCCGCGTCGTGGAGCAGGTCGACCAGTCGGTCGCGGTCCGCGGCTCCGGCCAGGGCGGCGCCCGACCGCGGGCAGAACGGCTCGTACGCCGAGCGAGCCCGCCGCCGGCGATACTCGATCTGTTCCGCGAAGCTGGCGTCTCGCAGCAGCGTTGCCACGGCTCGCATGCTCGGTCCCTTCGTCATCGGGCGCGACGTGTCGGCAGTTCGGTCATGGGACGAGCTGAGTGGCGCTGCGGCGGGCGGCCGCCGACACGAGCGCGGCGAAGAGCCGGCGGTCGGGCTCGACCTCCGGGTGCCACTGCACGCCGACGGCGAAGGGCCGCCCGGGATCGGCGATCGCCTCGATCGTTCCGTCCGACGCCCAGCCGGTGGCGGCCAGTCCGTCCCCCACCGCGTCGATCGCCTGGTGGTGGTAGCAGGCGGCCGGGTGGGATTCGCCCAGCACGGAGCCGGGCAGCGCATCCGGGTGCAGTCGCAGGGCGTTGGTCGCGAACTGCGGGGCGGCGGGCTGGTGGGCGTCGGTGCCGACGACGGCCGGCAGATGCTGGCGCAGCGTGCCTCCGCGTACCACGTTGAGCATCTGCATGCCGCGGCAGACGCCCAGCAACGGCAGGTTCTCGTCGAGGGCCACGCGCACCAGCGCCGCCTCCCACCGGTCGCGATCGGGGGCGGGCGGGCCGGTGTGCTCCTCGCGCGGGTTCCCGTACAGCTCCGGTGCGATGTCGGCGCCGCCCACGAGCAGGATGCCGTCGACACCGGCGACTACCCGCCTGGCTTCCGCCTCGCCTCCGTACGGGGGCAGGAGCACCGGGATGGCGCCGACCTCGGCGACACCGGCCACGAAATCCGTCGGTACCAGCGAGGCACGCCGATGCCAGCCACGCCAGGTGGCCGACTCCTCATAGGTGCTGATGCCGATGACCGGCCGGGTCATGACAGCGCGTCGCGCACCCAGGCGGATGGGTGCTGCGTGAAGCCGATGTGCGGGTAGTACTCGGCGGCTGCGGGGGCCGAGAGCAGGATGACCTTGGCCCTAGGAGCCGCCTCCTGGGTGACCCGGATCAGGTCGACGCCGATGCCGCGCCGCTGGAATTCCCGGTCGACCGCGATGTCCGACAGGTAGGTGGCGTACGCCCCGTCGGTGATGCTGCGGGCGATGCCGACCAACCGGTCCCCGATGCGCGCAGTGACCACTAGGTTCGCGCCGCGCACCATCGCGGTGAACCGCTCCGTGTCGTCCACCGGGCGGCGTTCGGCCAGACCGGAGGCCCGGTAGACCGACAGCACCTCGTCGACGTCGAGGCCGGACGCGTCGACGACTTCACACTTCCACATGGATGATCTCCTCTAGGCGCTCGCGCAGGAGGCTGTTCTGGGTCAGGAAACGTCGTGGGTCGAACTGCTCGGGCTGGACCGCGATCCCCCGCTCCTGCAACGTCTCGATCAGCGGGCGCTCACTCTCCCACGTCTCGGTCGCGGCCGCCTGTACCGTCCGGTAGGCGCTCTCACGGTCCGTTCCGGCCGCGACGAGGTCGAGCATCACCACGGAGCTGTAGATCAGCCCGTTGGTGGCGTCGAGGTTGCGCCGCATCCGGTCGGGGAACACCCGCAGGCCCTCGATGACCTCGGTGGCGCTGCGGAGCTGGTAGTGCAGCGCCTGGAAGCTGTCCGGGAAGACAATCCGTTCGACCGAGGAGTGCGCCAGGTCGCGCTCGTGCCACAGCGCCACGTTCTCCAGCACCGCGGAGGCGTTGGCCCGCAGCACCCGGGCCAGGCCGCACAACCGCTCGCTGGAGGTCGGATTGCGCTTGTGCGGCATCGCACTGGAGCCCTGGTAGCCGGCGGTACGGGGTTCCTCGACCTCGCGGACCTCCGTACGCTGCAGCAGCCGCAGCTCCAACGCCACCTGCTCGACGACCGCCCCGAACAACGCGAGCGTGCTGACCAAGTCGGCGTGCCGGTCACGCGCGACGACCTGGGTCGGCACCGGTTCGCACCCGAGGCCCAGGCGTTCGCAGACGTACCGCTCGACGAACGGGTCGATCTGCGCGTACGTGCCAACCGCGCCGGAAATCGTGCCCACCGCCACTTTGGTGCGGGCCGCACCCAGTCGTTCGAGGGTCCGGTGCACGGCGAGCGCGTGCACGGCCAGCTTGTGGCCGAAGGTGGTGGGTTCCGCGTGAATCCCGTGTGTACGGGCCACGCACACAGTGTCCCAGTGTTCCAGCGCGCGCCGCGCGAGGACGTCGCGGAGCTGCCGCCCGGCCGCGAGGACCAGGTCGCAGGCCTGCGCCAGGGTGTGCCCGAGCGCTGTGTCGACCAGGTCGTAGCTGGTCATACCGTGGTGCACCCAGCGGGCGGCCCGGCCGTCGATGGTTTCGGTGTACGCCGCGAGGAACGCGAGGATCTCGTGGTCGCGGTCCTTCTCCAGCTCTGCCACGCGCTGCGGCGTCGGCACCCGGCCCGTACGGATCTCGGCCAGCTCGGCCGGCGAGAGCACACCGAGTTCGGCCTGGGCCTCGCAGGCCAGCAGCTCGACCCGGACCCACGAGGCGTACTTGGCCTCGTCAGTCCAGAGCCCCGCCATCTCCGGATGGGAGTAGCGAGGGATCACTGGGGCCTCCGCGCCCACAGGACCGAGCTGCGCAGGTTGCCGGGAACCGGTCCCTCGGCCAGCGCGGCGCGTAGCGCGGTGATTCCCTCCTGGTATTCGGCCTCCGAGATCAGGTGCAGGCAGGAGAACGCCTTCTCCTCGAACCGGCTCGCGTCGGTCAGTTCGTAGGTGCTTTCCACCGTCACGTCGTCGAGGTCGGCGAAGCCCGCGCCGGTCATCGCGTCGCTCAGCGCGGCGACCGGGTGGAACCGGCCCAGCTCTGCCTCGATGGCGGCAGGGAAGAAGCGGGACAGGGGCAGCCGGTGGCGGATGTTCCACTCGGAGTCAGTCACCGTACAGAAGTAGCCGCCCGGCTTGAGGGCGGCGAAGGCCCGCGTGAAGTACTCGGCGGGATCACCCACGAAGTGGATCATGTCGACTGAGAAGATCAGGTCGAACGTCCCCGGGGCGTAGTCGAGGTCCTCTGCCCGGCCCTGGCGCAGGTCCAGCGAGGCCGGCTGCGAGGCGGCCACCTTCAGCATCTCGGTAGAGGGCTCCAGGCCACTGCAGTTCGCCCCGGTGCTCAACGCGAGCGACGTCGCGTGATTGGCCGTGCCGCAGCCCACTTCGAGAACGGTCGAGTCCGCGGTGATGCCGGCACGGTCGACGATGTGCTCCACCAGCCCGGGATAGGTACGGCGGTGCCGCGCGTACTCAGTGGCCAGGTTGTCGTAGTCGATGACGGTCACGTCGTCTCCAGGTTGTGGGCGGCGCAGACAGCCTTGGCCTGCGACAGATACCAGACAAGGAAGGCGTAGGTAGCCAACCAGGACTCGGGGGTACGCAGCGATCGGTCGTACTTCAGCCAGCCGGCGAGGGAGGCCGCCGCGCCGATGTACAGCCGCGCCCGCACCACGGGTTCGGGTTCGGCGAGGGGGGACACCATCCGCAGGCGCTGTTCCAGCGCTCGCGTCTCTTCGGAGAAGCCCACCGGAAGCGTCAGCGAGGAAAGGTCTAGTTCCGGCGCCCCGAGGTCGACAGCATCCAGATCCAGGAGCTGTTCGCTGCGGTCGCTGCCCACCGCGTGCAGGATCGCCGCCATCGGCAGCACGCCGTGCAGCAGGGTGGCCAGATCAAAGACCGGATCACCAAAGCCGGGGTCGGTCCGCTGCACGCCGTCCCAGACCGTGCGGGGATCGATGAACACCGGACTGCCGTCGGTGCGCTGCAGCATGTTGGTCATGTAGATGTCGCCATGCACAGTGCTGCCCCCCGTGGGCAGCAGGCGCTTCGCCGTGGTGTCGAGCCAGCGGGTGGCCGCCGAGTACCCGTCGACACGGTCACCGCCGGGCAGCACAACCGGCATGTCGAGTACGGCGTCCAGGATTGCCCCGGGGAACCGTTCGCCGAAGGTGAACCGGAACGCGGGGTTCTCCCGCAGTTTGGTGAAGCGTCCGCGGTACAGGTAGTCCGCCACGGTCGGCTGACGGTTCGCCTCCGCGGTGAGCCGGTACCACTCGGCGAGGCTGGCCAGGTGGGCCTCCAGCCGGGTGGTCGCGTCGACGGCCAGCCGCGTCTTCGCCTCGTCCGCGAAGAGCTGGTCGATCGACACGGGCACGGCAGCCTCCATGAGGCTGGTGGCCTGCTCGCCGTCGATGTCGACCGCGTACACCTCGGGAAACAGCGTCCGTCGTCCCGCCGCTGCCATGCGGGCGTTCGCCTCGGCGACGAACCGGGATTCGGACTCGATGACGGCTCGGGGGCCGATCTTCGCGACGACCGGGCCGTTCACCTCGAACTGCACCACGCCGGTGGAGTCCGAACCGGGCTTGTGGCGCTGCTGCAGGGCCGGGGCGGGCAGCATCAGGTCGCGCCACAAGCCGAGACGGTAGCGTCGCACGAGCTCGACGACGGCGCCGAGCTGACCGGGCTCCGACGGCGGGAGATGCCACCCGTGCAGCGGGCCGCCGAGCAGGTAGGTCCCGGCCGGGGCGGTGGATCCCGCCTCTGCGGCAACGGCCGCGGCGACGTCGCGCAGCTCTGGCAGCGGCTCGGCGGAATGCCCTGGCAGAAGCAGCCGGAATGCAATTCCGAAGTGGCGCAGCTCGCGCGCAGCGGAGGACGCTTCGGCAATCCATCCGCAATCTTCGATGTCGCCGTCGCGGGCGATCAGAAGCACCGTCCAGCCCGTGACGTCAATCACCATCGCCGGCGGCAGAGTCGCAGCGAGCTGGTATACGGCGGTCAATTCCACTAACGAGGCCGACCGCATCGATCGGATCGAACCCCACGGCACAGCCGTATGCATTTCTCCCCCGTTGCGTACCACGCGTTCGCCCGACCCTACGTCCACTTGGATCGACGCGTGCCGTTGAAGAGTTCCACGAAACGATCATGGCTGTCAACCCGTCACACATGTGAACGTCATGCTCCGACATGGATCTCCAACATGTCCGACCAGGACCCGGGTGCCCCGAACCGCCTTGCCGATCACCGTCAAGATCCGGTACTTTGCCTCGGTCGTTGGCGGAATGAAACTGTGGATCGATCCTCGAACGACGGGATTTCAGGCAAACGGGGGGCGTTAGTGACGTCATTGGCTCGCGAGGGCTTCGCACAACTTGTCGCTGCGGTGGCCGCCGAGGCGCGCGAATGCGCAACGGCCGAATCGGCAGTCGAGGTGTGCCTGACTCTAAACAAACGAATGGCCGAGCAGAGCAGCATCATGGCGCTTTCGCCAGCCGATCTGATTACCTATCGGGAACTGCTCGGATCCGACTCCGAAATCGATCCTAAAGCCCGGTCGGGCACCATTTTGGAACTGACTGGAACGGGGCAGGTGCGATTCACCCGGCGCGCCACGGACGACGGCGGCACCCCGTCCGACGCACACGCGATCGGCGCGCTGACGTGGCGCAACGGCGAACCCCCGACGCTCGCCGATCGGCGCCGGACAGCCATCGCCGAGGCAAACGCCGACTGGGCACGGCTGCGCGATGCGCTCGCCGGCGAGCCCGCGGACCGCATTACCGCCCGGCTGGCCGCCATCGCCGCCGCCACGGTGCACATGGCACCGGTTCTGCTGTATGTCGGCGATCGCGTCTACAGCAACCTGGGCAAGCTCAGTAATCTTCCCGGAAAGTCATTCAATCTCGGTCAGACCGGGTGCGTACTCACCGATCTGGCGAACACCCCGGTCGCGCAGTGGTCACCCGAAGACGCCTGTCTGATCGCCTGCCTGGGCTCGTTGCTGGCCTCCGGCCCACCGGTACGCGTGGAGGAGTTCAACGGCACCCAGCTCGTCCCGGACCGGCTGGAGGGCTTTCTCCGCGAACGGCTCACGGCGTACGGCGCACCCGTCCCGGAACGCTCAGGTCTCTCACTCGGCCCCTGGCTGGACCGGCTCGCCGCGGCCTGCGCCGAGGGACGTTCGCGGACGCTGGCCGCCGGTACGGTCGCCTACCGGGTGATCCTCGGGCTGAACCTGCACAAGCGCGAACGGCTGTTCCGCGACCCTCTCACGCTGTCCGACGCGCCCGACGACGTACGGGCATTCATGGAAGCACGCGCGGGCGCCGCCCTGCCGGAGTCCGGGCCGATCACCGGCGGACCGGCCATCGCGCGCCTGGCCGGCCGGATCGCGACCGCCCCCGCGCCTGCGGGATTCTCCAGCGCCCTGGAGGAATTTCTGCACGCCTACCTCACCACCGCGGCGGAGTCGTTCGCTGCGGACGTGGCGATGAGCCGGGGGCCACGGTCGTTCGCCTCGCTGCTCGCCGAACCCGGCGAGGATGCGCCGGATCCCCTGACGTTGCGGACCAACGACTTCTACTGCTGCGTGACGCCTCGGCGGGCGTTCGCCGAGCAGTTCGACACGCGCGCAGACCTCGTGAAGTGCCTCAGCGCGTACAGCGCGCGGATGCGCTACAACACCTGGCACTACCTGCCGCACATGCTCGGCGTGCAGACGTCGGATCTCACGTCCAAGCGTTCGGACTGGTTCTTCGCCCCCACCATGCCCGACCTGACGGACTGGTCGGACCAGCACCACACGGGACACGTCGACTTCGGCGTGCGCTACGCCATCCGAGTCCCGTTCGGAGTCCTCGTGGACGGCCGGGAGCTCCCGGGCATCTATGACCTCCGTCTCATGCGTACGGCCGAACCCGCGTTCTCGATCGCCGACCTGCGGTCCGCCATCGCCACCGGTCTGCTGCTGCGGCAGGTGTATCAGGCGATGGTGGAAAGCTCGCCCGTCGTCGCGGACTTCACAAACGGCTGGTACCGATCCCACCATGGATGACCGGCTCCGTTGGATCGACAGCGCCGCGCTGCACCGTCATTACGCCACCGGGGACCTGCGCCCGACGGAGTACGTCCGAGGCGTGCTAGACGCGATCGCCGAGCACGACACCCGGCTGCGCGCCTTCCTGACCGTCGACGCGGAAGGCGCGATGGCGCAGGCGCAGAGCGCCGAGCGGGAACTGCGCACGGAGGGCATGGCGGCGCTGCGGGCTCGCCCCCTGTTGGGCGTGCCGGTGTCCGTCAAGGACCTGACCCCGACCCGGGGCCTGCGGACCACCCGCGGTTCTCGTGCGCTACGCGACTGGATTCCCGACGAGGACGCCCCCGCGGTGGCACGGCTGCGCGCGGCCGGAGCAATCGTCATCGGTAAGACGAACACGTCCGAAGGCGGATGGAGCGCGTCGACCCGCAACCGGATCGCGGAATCCACCGCGAACCCGTGGGACCGCACGCGTACGGCGGGCGGGTCGAGCGGTGGCGCGGCCGCCGCGGTCGCCGCCGGCCTAGGAGTGGCCGCCACCGGAACCGACGGGGCCGGATCGATCCGCATCCCGGCGGCCCTGTGCGGCGTGGTGGGTTTCAAGCCGACGTTCGGGCGCGTGCCGTACGTGCCGCTGAGCGTCGAGCGACTCTCCCACCTGGGCCCGCTGGCACGCAGCGTGCACGACGCGGCGTTGCTCACGGACGTGATGTCCGGCCCTGATCCGCGCGATCCGTACAGTCTCTTCCCCGGTGCGCGGACCGCGGCGGAACCACCCGCGGTGCTGCGCATCGGGTGGATCCCCGAACCCGGCGGCGCCGTGTCGCACCCGGATGTGGCGGCACGCTGCGCCGCGGCGGTCGCCGCACTCGCCGACCTCGGTCATGAGGTCACGGAGCTGGCCAGCCCGTTCGAGGATCCGTATCCGGCGCTGGTCCGGATCCTGGCCGCGGTCGAAGCGGCGGGCCAGCCGCCGGAGCAGGACCACCTGGCCGACCCGGACCGCATGCCGGTGGTGAGCCATGGACGGGGGCTGAGCGCGGCGGACCTGCTGCACGCGGAACAGGGACGCGCCACCCTCGTCCAGCAGATGCACACCTGCATGAGTCGATGGGACCTGCTGGCCATGCCCACGGTCGCGGTCCCGCCGTTCGACCGTGACCGCTGGTGCCCGCCGTCCGCCTCGGGGCACGACCCTGCGGCGCTTGACTGGCTGGCCTGGGCGGCCGCGTGTCATCCGTTCAACCTCACTGGCCAACCCGCGGTGTCGGTGCCCGTGGGCCACGGCAGCACCGGCCTGCCCGTCGGCCTCCAACTGGTGGGCGTCTGGAATCGTGACGACCTGGTCCTGCACGCCGCCGGGCTCCTCGAGACGGCCCTGCCCTGGATGGATTCCTACCTTCGACTGGAGAGCACATGACCGAGCCGCACTTCCCTGGCGACGGCTCCCGTCGGTTCGCCGGCCTGAGCACGGGCAGCCGAGACTTCGTCGCCCGCCATGCCGTGTGGAACGACCAGCAGCGTGCCGCCGCCGAGGATCTGGAGCGCCGTCTCGGGGAGCTCGACCTGGTCCGAGTGGTTTTCGGCGATCCTCACGGGCTCGCGCGCTCCAAGACGCTGACCGTCTCGGCGTTCCGCTCGGTCCTGCGCAACGGTATGGATTACAGCCCCGGGCCGTTCATCTTCGACACCGGGCACAACGTGGCCGTGGACTTCTTCGCGGCCGGCGGCGGGCTCGGCATCCCCGAGCTGACCGGCGCCGGTGACTTCATCGTCGTTCCGGATCCGAGCACCTTCCGCGTGTTGCCGCACACCGCCGGCGCCCGCGTGGGGTGGGTGATCGGCGACGAGTACCTGCGCAGCGGCCAGCCGCACCCGTTGTCCGGCCGGGCGGTGCTGCGCGAGGTCTGCGCCAGGCTGGCGCACCGCGACCTCGACGGCGTGGTGGGTCTCGAGGTCGAGTGGTACCTGACGAAGGTGCTGCCCGGCGACGTCGCCGCGCAGGTCGGCGGTTTCGGCGTGCAGGGTGAGGCACCGGCCGTCGCGCCGGTCAACGGCGGGTACCAGTTCAACCTCGATGCGTTCACCCACGCCCTGGGCCCGATCCTGGAGCCGCTGGCCGCCGCGCTGACGACGCTGGGGCTCCCGCTGCGGACCATGGAACACGAGTCCGGTCCCGGTCAGCTCGAGTTCACGTTCGATCCGCTGGAGGCCCTGGCCGCGGCGGACGCTATGCTGCTCTTCCGCACCGTGACCAAGCAGATCACCGCCCAGCACGGATACCACGCCTCGTTCATGGCACTGCCGGGCCTGCGCAACTTCGATCCGAGCGGATGGCATCTGCACCAGTCGCTGGCCTACCGGTCCAGCGGTCGTAACGCCTTCGCGGCCGAAGGCCGGCTGCTGTCGGAGCTCGGCGAGCATTACCTCGCCGGCCTGCTGAGCCACGCCGCCGAGACGGCCATGCTCGCGGTGCCCACGGTCAACGGATTCCGGCGGTTGAGCGACGAGTTCTCGCTGTCCCCGGACCGGGTCGTCTGGACGGTGGAGAACCGCGGCTCCCTCCTGCGGGTGCTCGGCGGTGACGGCGACGCCGGGACCCACGTCGAGAACCGCATCGGTGAGCCGTGCGCCAACCCGTACCTGTACATCGCGAGCCAGATCAGCGCCGGCCTGGCAGGAATCGACGCCGCGACGCCGCTGGATGCGGCCGCGACCGATCCGCACAGCGCGGACGCACCCGCGCTGCCGACCACCCTCGGCGACGCGCTCGAACTGTTCCGCAAGAGCGAACTTCTGCGCGGTGTGCTCGGCGATGCGCTCACCGAATGTCTCCACCAGCTCAAGACCAGCGAGTGGCAGCGCTTCCGCGCCTGGCAGGACGCGGTCGGGGCGGACAGCACACACACCGTTTCGGACTGGGAGCAGCGTGAGTACTTTGCGATCTACTGACTCGTACACGATCCGGCTGGTTCGCACCGTCGAGGATCTCAGCCCCCAGACTGCGGACCTGGCGGTCGCCGCGGGCGTGTCCGAGTTCTACTACGGCCACGAGTTCCTGCGGGCCTACGAGCGAGAGCCCATTCAGCCCGTGCACGACGTGTACTACCTGGAAACGTACGCGTCCGACGACCGCCTGGTCGCGCTGACCCCTTGTTACGTGCAGGGCGACCCGCTGCGTGCGCTCGGCCTGGCCGACGGTGAACTGGCCTTGCTGAGCCACGTCTGGCACTCCTCGGACACCCAGTTGGCCGCAGTCGAGAAGACTCCCGAGGTCGCCAAGGCGGTCGTGAGCGCGATGCGCGACATCGCCACCGCCGCCGGTCTGGCCCGGTTCGGGTTCATCAACGTCCCGACCGGATCGCCGTCGGCGCAGGCCCTGGCCGGCGCCGGTCTGACCGGCATCGACCTGGACACCCGATACTGGATGGACCTCGCGGCGGCCGGCGATTGGGAGGGGTACCTGCAGTCGCTGAAGACCAAGGACCGGGGCGAGTACCGGCGTCAGCTCCGCCGCGCCGACGACGCCGGGGTGAAGATCACCGACCGGGAGCCCGGCACGAACGAGGACCCGGAGACGCTGCGCATCTTCGAGGAGCTCATGGCGCGGGTGGGGTCGGCCGGCTACTACAGTGCGGAACGCATAGCCGCGTTCCTGCAGTACACCCGCAAGGGCGCCCGCATCGTCGAGGTGACGCTCGGTGGCGACCTAATCGCCAAGGCGGTTGTCTTCCTGGAGACCCGGAAGGTCCACGCCTGGGCCGGCGGTTACAACCGTGATCCCGCGCTGCCGTTCAGCCCGTACTACGTGCTCATGGCCGCCATCATCAAGCTCGGCTTTCGGGCGGGCGTGCCGATGCTCGAAGGCGGCCGTCGCAATCCGGCCTTCAAGATCCGGTTCGGGATGGCTCCGATGCCGCTGCAGGCGTTCGTCACCGACACGCACGACGCGGCACAGTGAGCACGGTCCTCGAAATCACCCCCGGAGTGCCGCCGGACTGGCCGGAACTCACGACGGGGCTTCCGGCGGCCGTCCGCCCGCGATGGATCACCTTCGGCCAGTCGTGGTATCCCGGGGCGTACCACACGTACGCGCTACGCGACGCCGACGGCGGGTGCATCGCAGCGTTGGGTGGTGCCGTCCTGCCGGAGCGCCCCGCCGTGGCACGCCGGGACCCGTACGCGATCCTCTCCGGAGAGCTCGCCGCAGCGGGTTTCCTGCCGCACGGACCGCATCCATGGCAGGGCCTCGATCCCGGGGCACCTTTCCCCTGCCTGATGTTGATGTACCCGTACTACCAGACATTGCCGGTCGGTTCGGCCGCGGCCGAACCGGCGGTGCTGTACGAGTACGTCGCCACGCTGGTCGACTGGGCCGCCGGCCAGGGGGTACGCAGCATCGTCCTGCCATATCTCACTGCGGGCTCGGAGGATCTGGTCGTCGCGCTGCGCAAAGCCGGCTTCGGGGTGGGGCACCTCCTCGACCGGTGCGATCTGCCGGTCAAGTGGTCGGACTTCGACGGTTACCTGGCCACGTTGCCCAGCAAGCGCCGCATCGAGGTACGACGCGAGCTCGCCCAGACGGCCGAGCGGGGACTCGTGCCGGTCTGCCGCCCCCTAGCCGCGCGCGAGCCGGAGCTGCTTGACCTGCGCTGTCAGCTTGTCGCCAAGTACAGCGGCACAGTGGACCGTGCGGCCGAGGCCGCGATGCTGGAGTCGATCCGGGCCCACGTCCGGGACGAGGACCTGTGCGTCTTCGCGCTTCTCGACGGTAACCGGACGGTCAGCTTCAGCCTGTTCATCCAGGACGGTTCGGAATGGACCGCCATGTTGACCGGCTCGGACTACACTACCGCGAACTCCGCGCTCGGGTACTTCTCCACGCTCTTCTACCAGCCGATCCGCGAGGCGTCAGGCCGCGGGATCCACCAGATCAGCTACGGGCCGGCATCGGTCGACGCCAAACGCCGGCGCGGATGCACGGTCAGCGCGTGCTATGTCGCCGAGCTGCGCATTGCCTGAGCGGCAGAAAACTTTTGGTGGGGAAGGAGGGAGTTGAACCCTCACGCCCTTTCGGGCACACGGACCTGAACCGTGCGCGTCTGCCATTCCGCCACTTCCCCGTGGCTCCGACAGCCTAACATGGACCGTGATCTTGGATGCCGGCCAGCTCTTACGCCATGATCAAGGCAGAGGTCACGATGCCTTCGTCGTGCAGCGCGCTGATCCGGGCGCCGATGGTGTCCGCGCCGGCCGATCACCCCCTCGTCGCCGTCGTGGCGGACGCGAGATCGGCGACGACGGCCCGCCCGCGCCGGGTGCGGCGCCCCCCTGCCGGAATGCGGTGGATCTGTCGGACGCGGAAGGTCGCCGCAGCCGGGACCGTACGGCGACAGTGCGACCGGCGGGCAGGCCCGTCTGCGATGCTCCCAACGACGCCCCGGAACCCACCGAGCGGCGACCCGCCAGATCAGCCGCCACCCTGCCACATGGCGTGACCAGCACCAGGGAGAGCATGGGTAGCGAGCGGGCACTCAAGTTGGCGGCGGATCGTGCCGATAGGTGCGGCCATGAACAGGAAAGCCTTCATGGCCGCGTGCAGCCTCATCACGGGAGCGGTTTTCGGGCTGGTGCCCGCGGTCGCCGCCCAGGCCGCCGACACGTCCCCCGAGCCTGGCGACGAGAAGCCCATGAGCGACATCCGGATCCAGAGCGCCTACGCCAATCGCGGGGGAGTCGTTCTCAAGAGCGAAATCATCGTTCCCCGTACGGTGTCCAGGAAGGCTGCCTGTCACGGGAGCATCGTGGCCGTCGTTCGCCGTGACGACGCGGTGGTCGGGAGGAAGCGCCTCCCCATCATGAAAAAGCACCTCACCAACATGCACACGTGCTGGATTTCCGGCAAGGTGCCGGCGTCAGGTGGTAACAAGGGCCTTCGCATCACGCTCACGTTCGGCGGCAACGACAAGATGGGCCCCTCCCGGGTGTCGGGCAAGGTGCTCCCGCACGTCCCACGCGTGGGAAGCTGAGCCTTCGCCGGGCGTAGGACGGCATGCCGGTAAAGCGCACCGCCGCCCGGTGGGGAATCGGGCGGCGGCACGCTATCCGCTCCTAGGCGGCATTCGTAGCAGGCGGCAAGCGGTCGGGCCCGCCGAGCTCTGGGCTACTTCCGGGCCTTGAGCAGGATCTTTCCCTGCTGCCTGCCGCAGCTGCCCCATGCGTTCGCCGTGTTGACCTTGAAGACGTACGCGTTCTTGGGGTTCAGGCCGGTGAACGTCTTGGTCCACATGCTGCCCCGCGTCGTGCTGGACGCCGCGGCGGTGGCCACCACCCTGTTGTCCGACATGCGCACCAGCTGGCCCGTGAGCTGGAGGGTGATCTTCGGGTTGCGGGAGTCGTCACGCAGCGGCTGGTCGACCTCAGACTTCTGGTAGCCCCACCACTGGGGGTACTGCATGCTGAATGTCGCCGTGGTGCCGTCGGCTCCACGGGTGGCGGTCGGCTTCATCACCATGCTCGGCGCCAGGGAGAGCTGGGTCATCGTCTGGCTGGGACCCCGGCCCCACTGGTTTTCCCCCCATGCGGTGACCTTGTATGACTGGCAGACGGCGTCCGGGTATGCGATGTCCCCGGCGGCCATGTCGTCCCAGAAGTCGTACCGCGTCGTGGTGGTGCCGTCGCTCACGGTCGCGTGGTAGTGCTCGGCGTTGTCGGCGTCGTGCATCCACAGCCAGACGAAGCCCAGGCTGCCGGGCCGGGTGGCGCGTACGGTCTGGTTGGTGGCCTGGCCCTCCGCCCAGCTGGTCATCCACGGCGCTTCGGAGCCCATTCCGCGGATGGGACCGGGCAGGGGGCCGCCCGCGGCGGCCGCAGCCGGCGTAGATACCAACAACGGCATGCCGACCAGGGCCGCACCGATCACGGCCTTGAGGCGCGACAGCTTCATGGGGTTCCCCTCAGTTCAGGTGCTTGACGCAGGGAACCATCGACCGAAACCTCAAGCCGTACTCATGCCAAAATGTGGGTTTTCGTCAAGGAAGCTGTGGGGCGACGGCGGCACCGCATCGGCGTGCCGGACCCGCCGAACTCGAGGCCTGCGGCAGACCTGCACGAGCGGTGGCGGAGAACCTCGCGGAGGCTACATATGTAGCGGGGAGTGGACTCACAAAGGCGCGCTGGGCAGGATGCAGCCGTGACTGATCTTCCTCACCCGCCGGCGGGTGATCTGACCGGTCCTCCTCCGGTGCCGACGGTGCTGAAGGTGGTCCTTGCGATAGCCATCGCCGCCATTGTCGGTATTTGTGGGGTGTCGTGTGCCGGTTTTTACGTGTACGCGAATCATGACCGGCCCGGGCTGCTCGATAGCCCGGAGGTCAGCGACGCGGCGGACGCTGCCTGCGCCACCATGCGGGCGACGGTGGCCGGGCAGGTTCTGCCACCGAAGGCGACCAATGAGCAAAAAGCTAGCTTCATGGGTACGCAGGATGCGGCTGTTGTTGCCATGGTGGCCGAGATACGGGGCTTGGGCACTAGCAGGCTTGCGGATGACCTGCCGGCCGAGGACTGGCTGGCTGACTGGGAAACGCTGCTTCGAGTGCGCCAGCAGTATGCCGTCGACCTGGTGGCTGGTCGAAAACCGAGCTTTGTCGCCCCGGTTGTTAACGGATTTCCGCTGGTCAACCGCATGAACAGCGTCAGCGTTGGCTGCAAGGTGCCGGCGCAGCTACTCAGCGTTCCCTGACGGGGCGGACCACGGGTCACCGTGCACACAGGCCAGGAACCCGGACCCGTCCGGGCGCCTGGCCTGTGCTGCGCCCGTCGTTATCCGGGAACGGGCGGCTGTCCGCGAGGCACGCCGACGCGATCAGCCAACTGATGCGGCACCGCACGGCTTGGGAGTCATGCAGTAGGGCAGCGGCGGTAGGTGAGCGGACACGGCTCATCGCCAGGTGCGCGCCTCGATGGCGGCGGCGCGGGCCAGGGTGGCGGCGGCCGCGGGAGTGAGGCGGGCGGTGACCAGGACGGCGATCACCGAGCCGGTCAGCAGCTCGGCCCGGTGCGCGGCGGTTTCCGGCGGAAGGGCGCCCGCGAACGCGCGCAGCAATCTGTCGCGGTAGGCGATACCTACCGTGTGTGCGTCGGCGTCGTGGGCTGCGCGCTCGGTGATGGTGTTCACGATGAGGCAACCGCGCCGGGCGAGGGGAGCGGGGGTCCCCGCCATGGCGGCGGCCAGCGATTCGAGGTACTCGACCACCTGATCGATGCCGGCGCCGGGCGCCTCCAAGGCTGACAGGCGCGGCACCGCCACCTCGGCCAGGTAACTCTCCACGGCCAGGGCGAAGAGCTGCTGTTTGCTGCCGAACGCCTGGTAGATGCTGGATCGGTTGAGTCCGGTGACCCGTTCGAGGTCGGCGAGGGACGTGGCCTCGTACCCGTGCTCCCAGAACTGGTCGCGGGCGGCGCGCACCGCGTCCGCCGTCGTGAACGACCTGGTGCGGGCCACGGCTGCCTCCTTGACGAATCTGTACCGATCAGTGCAGTATACGTTCTGAACCGATCGGTACAGAACTCGGAAGGAAGCCGCCGTGCTCCTCGTCGCCCTCGTGGCCGCCACCCTGGCCGCCCTCGTACATGTCCAGTTCTTCGTGTTGGAGAGCGTGCGCTTCACCCAGCCGGCGGTCTGGCGGCGCTTCCTGATCACCTCGCAGCGCGACGCCGACGCGATCCGGCCGATGGCGTTCAACCAGGGCTGGTACAACCTGTTTCTGGCCCTGGGGGTGCTCGCCGGCGTCGCCGCGACCGCGTCGGGCCACACCGTCGCGGGCGGGTCACTGATCGGCCTCGCCAGCGCCTGCATGGCGGGCGCGGGCGTCGTGCTCCTGGCTACCGACCGCCGCTTCGCCCGGGCCGCCGCGATTCAGGCCGCACCTCCGCTAGTGGCCCTCGTCGCCCTTGCCGGCACCACTCTCTAGTGCGTCGAGGTCCGATCGTCCGGTGCTGACGGTCAGGGACCTCAGTGCCTTGTCGAGCGTGCCGAACACGACGTCCGAACCTCCTTCCCAGGCCGGTACCGGATCGGGCTGGCCCGGGGCCGGCGTCCACAGCCACCAGAGGTTCTGCCACGAGTCGAGGATGCGGGCGAGGGTGACTTCGCCGTAGAACGGGGTCGGTTCGGTGATTGTGGTGGCTCCTCGGTCGACGGCACGCCGCAGTGTCTCCGCCGGGTCGCTGACCCAGGCCTGGAGCAGCCCGGGGCGGGCGGGCCATTCGTCGAGCCGGTCGGCGACCATCAGGTCGACGGTGCCGAGGCGTAGCTGGGCGTGGATCAGCTTGCCGTCGGGCGTGTGGGTTCGCGCCTCGGTGGTTTCCGGCACTCCGAAGACCTCGGAGACGAAGCCGACGAAGCCGGCCGCGTCGTCGACGATGACGAACGGATTGAGCACCGCGCCGCCGGCGGGGACCGATTCCTGGGGAAGCAAGGGCTGTGTGGTCATGCCGCGATCGTTGCTCCAGATCCGGCCAGTTCCTGACCGTTGTCGGCGCCAGACGCGGTCAGCCGAATGTGCGGAGAACCATCTCGACGAGTACGGCGACGTCGGCGTCGACCATCGGCTCGCCGGTCATGCCCATCCGGTGGAGCAGGGTTCCGGTGACGATGTCGATGAGGAGCAGGATCCGGTCGTCCGGCTCTCCGAGCGCCTCCTGGAGCGTCAGCCGGTAGGGCTCCTGCAGGCGTTCCGAGAGGATCGTGCGCAATGCCGGATCGTTGATGGCGTCACTGAAGACGCCCGCGAATGCCGCGCCGACGCCGGGTTCGCCGATCTTCGCCGCGACCCAGTGGATGGCCGACGCCATGATCTCGCCGCGGTCGGTGCCCTGTAACCGCACCGGGCCGAAGGCGTCGAGGAGGCAGTCCACGATCAGCGCGCCCTTGGACGGCCATCGCCGGTAGAGCGTTGTCTTGGCGACGCCGGCCGCCACCGCGATGCGATCCATCGTCGCGCCCGCGTAGCCCAGTTCGCTCACGGAGCGCAGGGTCGCGGCGAACGCGGTCGCGTGCAGGTCCGAGCGGGGACGCCCGGCCGCGGAGGGGGTGGAGGACTGCACCGGGTCAGGCTATCCTGGCGATTACGCTACTCGAAGTAGCGTATCTTGAAAGGGGAGGACATCGTGGCTGGCAAGGCGCCGCTCGGCGCCCGCATCATCCTCAAGGACACTCTGGACTGGGAGGCGCTCACCGACGGGCAGGTGATCGCCACGAGCGAGAAGGTCAACCGCCTCCGGTCGTCTCGCGCAGCGCGGATCATCACCGGTCTGCCCGACCATCGCGTACGGATCGAAGAGCGCACAATCGATCTTCCGGGCCGTCGCCTGAAGCTGCGGGTGCACCGGCCGAAGAACGCCGGCCCGCGGTTGCCGTTGATCCTCTCGTTTCATGGCGGGGGTTTCATCACGGGGACCGCCGCGCAGAACGACTGGCTCAACAGTCACCTCGCGGCCCGTTGCCCGGCGGTGGTCGTGTCGGTGGAGTACCGCCTCGCGCCGAAGCATCCGTTGCCGGCGCCGGTCGAGGACGGCTACGACACGCTCGTCCGCTTGCTCGACGACCCCGCCGGTTGGGACGTCGACCCCGCATCCGTCGCGGTCCTCGGCGAGAGCGCCGGCGGCACGATCGCGACGCTCATCGCGCTGCGCGCCCGTAAGGACGGGCCGCCGCTGCGCGCGCAGGTGCTGGCCTATCCGGCCACGGACTGGTCCGAGACCATGACCGAGTACCCCTCGATCGCCGCGAACGCCGGCAACCCGGGGCTCTCGCTGGCTCAGCTGCGTACGTCGCGCAGGGTGAGTGTGCCGCCGTCCCTCGATCCGCGCAGCGTGTCTCCGGTGCGGTTCGAGAATCTCGCCGATCTGCCGCCGACGCTGGTCGTCACGGGCGCGCTGGATCCCTTGGACGACCAGGGACATCGGTACGTCGAGCGGCTCCATGCCGACGGCACCGATGTCCGTCTGACCTGCTATCCGAGGGCCGTGCACGGGTTCATCAGCATGCCCGGCCTCGTTTCCGCCGCCCGCCCGGCCCGCCGCGAGATCCTCGCCTTTCTGCGCGACCACCTGCGCCCGGCGAGCGCGGAAGACCGATGACCGGCGCGGTCGCCCCTGGAATGCGATCTTTCAGAATCCGTCTGGGAATTCACGGATTCAGTCGGTTGTGACGTCGGGCCGGGTCTGGGT
This sequence comes from Actinoplanes sp. NPDC051346, assembly GCF_040682215.1. NCBI lineage: Bacteria > Bacillati > Actinomycetota > Actinomycetes > Micromonosporales > Micromonosporaceae > Actinoplanes > Actinoplanes sp. NPDC051346. The sequence goes on from NZ_JBFBAJ010000012.1 coordinate 38,323, forward strand.
GAGGCACCAAGATCGGCGCGGATCTGGTCAGGGGTTCGAGACGCGGCGTTCTGGTAAGGGGTGAGGACGCGGCTGGCGGGTGGCGGGCCCGACCGGATCTGTCGTCGGCGGTGAACGGGACTGGCTAGGCTGGTGGTGATGCCGCGTCGCGGACATCCCGGACGAGTGCGTGTCGTACCCGGCGAGACAAGACGACCGCCCGAGGGTGAGTTGTCATGGCTTGGATCGTCCTGATCATTTCCGGCGTGCTCGAGTCCGTCTGGGCCGTTGCCCTCGCCAAAAGCGCCTCGTTCAGCCGCCCGGTGCCGACCGTGGTCTTCGCGGCGGCATTGGGGTTGAGCATGGTCGGGCTCGGTTACGCGTTGCGCAGCATTCCCGTTGGCACCGGATATGCGATCTGGGTGGGGATCGGAGCCGTGGGCACGGCGATCGTCGGCATGGTCGCCCTCGGCGAATCGACCAGCCTTCCCCGGCTCCTCAGCCTCCTCCTCGTCGTCAGCGGCGTGGTCGGCCTCAAGCTCTTCCACTGAGGCGCCACCAACCGAAGGGCCCGGCGGCAAAGAAGCCGACGGGCCCGAGCGAAAGAAACCGGTGAGGTCAGGCGGCAAAGAGCCGACGGGTCGGGCAGCGCGAGGAACTGACGGGTCCGGCGGCGCGAGGGACCGAAGCGCCCGGCGGCGTAAAAAGGCCGACCCGGCGGGAAGAGGCCGACCGGCGGGAAGAGGCCGACCGGCGGGAAGAGGCCGACCCGACGGAGCGGGCGGCCAAGGGACCGAGGCACCCGGCGGTCGAAAAGAGGCCACCCGGCGGAAGGCCCGACCCGCCGGGCAGAAGGCCGACCCGGCGGTCTCGGCGGCCAAGGGACCGAGGCGCCCCGCGGCAAGGCGGCCGACCCGGCGGGCAAACGAAACGGCCGACGGCTCAGCGGGGAATCAATGTCAGGATCGAGGCCTCCGGCCGGCACGCGAAGCGGATCGGGGCCGTCGGATGGGTGCCCAGCCCCGCCGACACGTGCAGCCACGCCTCGGAGCCCGGCCACCGGTGCAGGCCCTTGGCCATCGCCTGCGGCAGGTCGCAGTTGGTGGTCAGCGCGCCGTAGCCCGGGACGCAGACCTGTCCACCGTGGGTGTGGCCCGCCAGCAGGAGGGTGAAGCCGTCGGCGGCCATCGCGTCGAGGACGCGGGAGGCCGGTGTGTGGGTGACGCCGATGTGCAGGTCGGCGCCGGGGGAGGCGTCGCCCGCCACCGAGGGGTAGTCGTCGCGGTCGACGTGGGGGTCGTCGACGCCTACGAACTCCACTGAGCGGCCGCCGGCCTTGAGCACCGTGCGGGCGTTGTTGAGGTCCGCCCAGCCCGCCTCCCGCAGGGACTGGCGCAGCGTTTCCGTCGGTAGGTCGACGCCCTGGACGTACTCGCGCTCCGGCAGCAGGTATTGCAGCGGGTTCTTCCAGACCGGCCCGCGGTAGTCGTTGGAACCGAAGACGAACGCGCCCGGGAGGCCCAGTAGGGGCTCGAGCGCGCGCAGCACGCCGGGCACCGAGTCGGGGGACGCCATGTTGTCGCCGGTGACCACGACGAGGTCGGGGTCGGTGCCGGCGAGGGCGGCGACCCAGGCCTGCTTGCGGTGCTGGGACGGCATCATGTGCAGGTCCGACAGGTGCAGGATGCGCAGGGGTTCGGCGTCGGGTTCGAGCACCGGGACGCTGAAGCGGCGCAGGGTGAACATGTTGCGCTCGACCAGGGAGGCGTAGGCGAAGGCGGCGCCGCCGGCGGCGGTGATCGCGGCGGCCAGGGCAATAACGGGGCGCTTGCGCATGAAGGCCAGAGTAGTTTGACCGTCCATGGGAACGCTGAAGGACCGTCTGAACGATGACCTGCGCGCGGCGATGAAGGGCCGCGACGAGCTGACTACCTCGACGCTACGAATGGCGCTCTCGGCGGTGCGCACCGCTGAGGTCTCCGGTAACGCCGCGCGGGAGCTCTCCGACGATGAGGTGCTCGCCGTGCTGAGCAAGGAGTCGAAGAAGCGCCGTGAGGCCGCGTCGGCTTTCGAGGGTGCCGGGCGCGCGGAGCAGGCCGCCCGGGAGAATGCCGAGGGTGGCATCCTCGATCGCTACCTGCCGGTCCAGCTGTCCGACGAAGAGATCGCCGAGCTGGTGGCGGGGGCGCTGAACGCCGGTGGATTCAGCGGAAAGGGCCAGCTGGGTCCGGCCATGAAGGCCGCCCAGGCCGCGGTGGCAGGCCGGGCGCAGGGCGGCCGGGTGGCGGCTGAGGTACGCAAGCAGCTCGGCTGACGCCCCAAGGCGAATCGATCCCCCAAGGCGAATCGACGCCTCAAGAGGCATTGGGAACGGGCGGGTGGTGACCCGCCCGTTTCCCGTGAAACAGCGCGTTAGCGACGTCTCGGTCGGGGCCGGTTGCCGCCGTTGCCAGGACCTTCGTCGTCGTCTGCCTTGTCGCGGCCCTTGCTGATCTCGATGCTGACGTATCCGCCCTTGATGGTGCGGCCACTCGGGTTGGTGCCGGCAGCCGTGCCCTTCGGACATTCGGACTCGACCTCGGCGCCGACCGTGGCGCTGAAGCCGGCGCTTTCCAGCCGGGCCAGGGCGCTGTTGATGCTGGCGCACTCGACGTACGGGATCGTGCGCTGGTCGCCGGCCGAGAGCTTGCGGCTCTCGGGCTTCTTGAACTCGACCTTGGGCGTGCCGTCCAGATAGTCCGCGACCGTGTGATAGACGGCGGGGTTGACGATGTTGTGTGACATGTAGTCCCGGTGATCCTGGTAATCCGGGTTCACCATGTAGCCGGCGACGGCCAACGAGCTGCTGCCGATGATGAGCGAGGCCGTCTTGAAGCCGTCCGTGGTGCCGGTCTTGCCGTAGATCGGGTGCCGGATCGTGGCGTACGCCTGGGCCTCGGTGGAGCCGTTGCAATTGCCGACCTGGGCACTGTCGCCGACCGGGCAGCGGGCGGCGTCGAGTGCCGCGCGGGCCACGTCGGGAGAGGTGGCGCGGACGCAGTGCGGCTTGCCGACGTCGATCTTGTCACCGTCATGGGAGGTGATCTGCTCGACCGGTGTGGGGGTGCAGTACATGCCGTCGCCGGCCAGGGTCGCGTACGCGTTGGCCATGTCCAGCGGGGTGGAGGAGTTCACGCCGAGCGTGAAGGCGCCCCATTGATGGGCCGCTTCCTCGGTGGAGGAGAGGTCGATGTCCGTCTGCGTGCGGAACTGGATGCCGAAGCGCTTGGCGACGTCGACGACCTTCTCGGCGCCGACCCGTTCCTGGAGCGGGACGAAGTAGGTGTTGGTGGATCTGCCGAAGCCGCTCCACATGTTCAGGACGCCGCCGGCCTTGCCGTTCGCGTTGCTGGGGCAGTAGTACTTGCCCTGACACGTGGCCGGTCCCGGCGCGATGATGTACTTCGATACGTACTTCTTCGGTGCGTTGATCGAGTACGCCAGCGGGTAGCCGTTCTCCAGCGCCGCGACGATGGTGAACATCTTGTTGACCGAGCCGGCCTGGTAGCCGGTGATGTCGCCGCCGCCACTCATCAGCGGGTTGGTCGTGTTCGGGTACGTACCGCGGATCTTCTTCCTCGCCTTGGCGGGGTCCGAGGAGATCTTGTTCTGCGGATGCTCCGGGTCGTCCAGCTTGAAGCGGCGGTTGGTGGCGAGCGTGCGTACCTTGCCGGTGCCGGGCTGGATGCCGGCCAGGAGCAGGGCGTTCTTGTTCTTGTCCCCGATGCGGTCGACGATGTTTTCGCGGGCGGCGCCCTGGGCCTTGACGTCCATCGAGGTCTGGATGCGGTAGCCGCCGCTCTTGAGCCGCCGCTCCCGGTCGTACGTGGTGGCGCCGAACTCGTTGCGACCCAGCCACCAGCGGTAGAAGTAGTCGCAGAAGAAGCCCCAGTGGTTCTTCGCCACGGAGACACAGCCGTTGCCGACCCGCTGGACCGTTTTGGCGATCTTGGTCTCGGTGGCCTTCTTGGCCTCTTCCGGGGTGATGAAGTTGAGCTCCAGCATGTCCGCGACGACGTAGTCGCGGCGCGCCAACGCCTGCGGGTGGCCGCTGGCGGTGGTCGGGTTGAACGCCGTAGGCGCCTTCACCATGCTGGCCAGCAGGGCCGACTCGGCGATGGTGAGGTCCTTGGGCTTCTTCTTGAAGTAGACCTGGCTGGCGGCGTAGACGCCGTATGACCCGTTGCCGAAGGGCGCCTGGTTGAGGTAGCGCTCGAGGACCTGGTCCTTCGTGAGCTCCTTCTCGACCTGCATGGCGTACTTCATCTCGGTGATCTTGCGCTTGGGTGTGTCCTTGGTGGCGTTGACGACCTCCTGGGGGTTCGTCGCCGAGTACGCCAGGGACATGCGCACGTACTGCATCGTCAGGGTCGAGGCGCCCTGCTGTGAGGACTTGCCGCTGTTGTTGTTGACGAAAGCGCGGGCGACGCCCTTGAGGTCGACGCCGTTGTGCTTGTAGAATTCGTGATCCTCCGCGGCGATGATCGCGTGCTGCATGTGCTTGGAGATGTCTTTCAGCGGAACGTCGCTGCGGAACTCGTCGTAGAAGACTGAGATCTGCGTTTTGTCGTCCGACGCGAAGATTCGGCTGATCTGGGGCGCACTCGCCTGCTTGAGTTCGCCGGGCAGGCTCGCGAACGTTTCGCCGCCGGCCTTGGCGGCCAGACCGGACATCGCCACCGCGGGAAAGGCGGCTGCGGCGACCACGACACCCGCCAGAAGGCCGCAGATCAGCAGCGAGGTCGCATTGGCGAAGATGTTGTGATCGCGTCTGCGCATCCAGGAGGTCACGACAGCAGGGTACGCGAAAGATGCCCATGACCACGCGACGAGTTGGTCACGGTTCGCCCAGAATGATTCTGCCCTCTCGATCGGCAGCGCGGAGCGATTTCTGAGATATCCCGCGAAGTTTTCTCCGTCCGGTCAGAGTGAGATGCCCGGAACTTCCGAGGTATACGTATTTGAGGGACAACGTTGCGTAATCGCCCGACTACGGAGCATGATGGGTCCGGCGAGCTTTCGCACGACGTCTGCGCGGCTTGGGGGACATGAACGCGTGGGCGTCAGGGGGTAATTGCAAGGGGGGACGTGAACAGATGGGAATGATCAGCGACTGGCCCAGCATGGCGGCGTGTCAGAGTGGCGACCCTGACGCGCTATTCGTGCAGGGCGCCGAGCAGAACGTGGCGAAGAGAATCTGCCGAAGCTGCCCGGTCCGCTACGAATGCCTTGCCGACGCACTGGACAACCGGATCGAATTCGGAGTCTGGGGAGGCATGACCGAACGGGAACGGCGAGCCTTGCTGCGCCGGCACCCGCACGTGGCGAGCTGGCGCAAGATGTTCGAAGCCGCACTGCGTGAGAAGGGCGCCGACAAGGTGCTCGTCTCGACCCGCTGATTGGAATTAGTTTGCGGCGGTGAGCGTATCGCCGATCAATCGCAGCCCGTCGACGTCGTGGACGTCGGCGGGCTGCGCCGCGACCGACACCGTGGGCACATTCGGAAACGCGCCGGTGAATTGCGCGGCGACCCGTACCTCTCGGTCGATCTGCCGGAGCAACCCGGCATGCACCCGCAGCGCGTCCGCCGTGATCCGCTGATCGCCCTCGGCGTCCAGCGTGGCCGCCGCGGCCTCGGCCGCGGCCAGCGGGACCGACTCCAGGGCCGCGCAGTGGGTGCGGTTGAACACCAGACCGGCAAGCGGCATCCGCTCGGCGACCAGCCGCTCGGCGAAATACGCGGCCTCCCGGACCGCGTCCCGCTCCGGAGCAGCGACCAGCAGGAAGGCGGTCTGCGGGTCCTGCAGGATTCGGTACGTCTCGTCGGCGCGCTGCCGGAAGCCACCGAACATGGAGTCCAGCGCGGCGACGAAGCCGGAGAGATCGGTGAGCAACTGGGCGCCGAGAACCTTCTGCACCGCCCGGGAGAAGATTCCGAAGGAGGCGGTGACCAGGCTGAACATGCTGCGCCCGCCGCGCGCCGGAGCCATCAGCATGCGCAGCATGCGGCCGTCGAGAAAGCGGGACAGCCGCGCAGGGGCGTCGAGGAAGTCGAGTGCGGAGCGCGAAGGCGGCGTGTCGACCACGATCAGATCCCACTCCTCGCGGGAGCGCAGCTGACCGAGCTTCTCCATCGCCATGTATTCCTGGGTGCCCGAGAAGGTCGAGCTCATGGCCTGGTAGAAGGGGTTCGCGAAGATCTCCGCGGCCCGCTGCGGCGAGGTGTGCGCCTGCACGACCTCGTCGAACGTGCGCTTCATGTCGAGCATCATGGCGTGCAGCTCGCCGCCGGTCGCCACATCGATGCCCTTGACCTGCCGCGGCGTGTTGTCGAGCTCGTTCAGGCCCATGGACTGGGCCAGTCGGCGCGCCGGGTCGATGGTCAGCACCACCGTGCGGCGGCCGTGTCGTTCGGCGGCGCGCAGCCCGAGCGCGGCGGCCGTGGTGGTCTTGCCGACGCCTCCGGCGCCGCAACACACCACGATGCGGGTCGCCGGGTCCGCCAGCAGGGCGTCGACGTTCAGGCGCGGGGCGGTCTGATCAGCGGCCACGCTTCGAGCGTACTGACTCGAGGCTCGGGTCGCGGCCTTCAGTGGTGCGGTGTGTGGCGGGTCAGACACTCCCGGCGCCCGGACGGCTCGCGGGTCAGGCGCTCATGAGGAGGTCGGCGAAGTGGTCCAGGCTGTCCCGGTCCACGCCGCCGGCGAGCAGGGGCAGCTCCACCATCGGGAGGTCGGTCTCGGCGAGCTCGGCGCGCAGGGACTCCTCGAGCCCGTGCCGGGTCAGGTGGGCCTTCGCCTCGGCGTGCAGCCCGGCCACCGTCGCCGGATCGGTCGGCAGGCCGGCCGCGGCCAGCCCGCGCTTGAGCTCCGCCTTCGTGACCTTCGCGCCGGCCAGCAGAGGGGACCGGGCGCCGTTGACGATGATCCGGCCGACCGGGATGTGCAGGCCGTTCAGCTCCTCGATGGCGTCGAGGCTCTCTTGCACGGGCATCTCCTCCAGCAGCGTCACCACATGCACGGAGGTGATCGGCGACCGCAGCAGCGAGGCGACCCCGTCGCTCTGCGTCTTGATCGGTCCCATCTTCGCCAGCTTGGCGGTCTCGGCGGTGACGTTGAGGAACCGTCCGATGCGGCCGGTCGGCGGCGCGTCGAGCACGACCGCGTCATACGCCCGGCGGCCGTCCGACGAACGGGTGGTCGCCTCCTTGACCTTGCCGGTGAGCAGCACGTCACGCAGGCCCGGTGCGATGGTGGTGGCGAAGTCGATGGCGCCGATCTTGCGCAGCGCGCGCCCGGCGGCGCCGAGCTTGTAGAACATGTCGAGGTATTCGAGCAGGGCTTCCTCGGGGTCCACGGCGAGCGCCCGGACCTCGCCGTGCGCGTCGGGCGGGGTGGCGATGCGCCGCTCCGCATAGGGCAGCGGCTCGATGCCGAAGAGCTGGGCGATGCCCTGCCGACCCTCCACCTCGACCAGCAGCGTGCGGTGCCCGTCGGCGGCCAGGCCGAGGGCCAGCGCCGCCGCCACGGTGGTCTTGCCGGTGCCGCCCTTGCCCGTCACGACGTGAAGACGGGCGGGCCAATCGCTTCTACCCACGCTTTCGAGCGTACGGGCTCGGGTCGCCAAGCTCAGCCGGCGACGTCGCAGACGAGCCAGCCGGTCTTGCGGACCACCGTGAACGTCAGCTGCTGCTGCGCCGTCTTCTCGTCGTCGGTGGTCATCGTGAGCTGCACCGCCACCATGGCCTTCTCCTCGTCCTGACCCGAGACGGCCGGCTCGCTCCAGCGGTAGGTCGGCGCCTGGTACTCGTTCGCGTACCCCTTGATCTGGTCGACCCGCTGTTGGATCTTGTCCTCGTCGCGGGCCTCGCGGCAGACGTGCTCGCCGGCCGAGGTCGCGTCCTGCTGGGTGTAGACCGAGGTCAGGAAGCGGTCGACGGCCGTGGCCGGGTCCGGCGAGCCCTTGCCGCTGTCGGCGTTGCGCAGCAGCAGGACCGCGGAGAGCGTGCCGCCGCCGAACAGCAGGAGCGTCACGACCAGGGCCAAGGTGACCCACAGCCCGGTGCGCCGGGGTCGACGCGCCGACTCCTCGACGAAGCCGGTCTCGGTGTGGCTCGGGTCGAACGGCACCTCCCACGGATGCGGCAGCATGCTCAGCGGGATCGCCTCGGTCGGCTGGTCGTGCTGGACGCCGGGCTGCACCTCGGCCGGCGGCGAGTGCTCGAAGGCGAGGTGGTCAGGTGGGTGCGTGTGCCACTCGCCGGGCTTCTCGTGCTTGGCGTGGAACGGTTCGCTCGGCGGCGGCTGATGCCAGACGACCTCGCCCTCCACCGTCTCGCCGTGCAGGGCGTCGCTGGTCGAGCCGACGACCGCCGGGATCACCTCGGTCGCGGAGGCCGTGTCGCCGGGTGGGGCAGCCGTCGGGGGCCACTCCGGGGGGCCGGGATGGCCGGGTTCGCCGGGATAGGCGCCCAGCGGCGGCCAGGACGGCGGCGACGGCGGCGGGGAGGCGTCGATGAAGTCGGAGACCGGTGCCTCCGCGGCGGCGATCGATGAGGTCCGCCCGGGTTCTCCCTGCGACGGTCGCGTCATCGTTACCCCCTGTTCTCCGCCTGCGGGACAGGCACACCACCCCCACGTCAGGGTAATGGAATCCGGTCGGCCGCGAGGCCGCTCCGGCTGCCTGGCTAGGCTGTCGCCGAAGTGCGGGCCGGGGGGCTCGAGCGGACTATCTCTGGGAGCTGCGAGCAAATGCAGAAGTGGGAGTACGTGACCGTGCCGCTGCTGGTCCACGCGACCAAGCAGATCCTCGACAACTGGGGCGACGACGGCTGGGAGCTGGTGCAGGTCGTGCCGGGCCCGAACTCGGAGCAGCTGGTGGCGTACATGAAGCGGGAGAAGTCATGATCGACTGCACCGAGCGCAGCGAGGGCCAGGAGAGCATGACAACTGGGGCACAGTCATGACCGTGCCTACGCCGGTCAGCGGCGATGACGCGTACGCGAAGCTGGCCGAGCTGGGCCTGACCCTGCCCAGCGTCGTGCCGCCGCTGGCGTCGTACGTGCCGGCGGTGCAGTCCGGCAACTACGTGTACACCTCGGGGCAGATTCCGATGGTGGACGGGAAGCTGCCGTACACCGGCAAGGTCGGCGGGGACGTCACCGCCGAGCAGGGCGTGGAGATGGCCCGGATCTGCGCCCTGAACGCTCTGGCGGCGATCGACGCGCTGGTGGGCCTGGGTCGGGTCATCAAGATCGTGAAGGTGACCGGGTTCGTGGCGTCGGCCGAGGGCTTCACCGGGCAGCCCGGCGTGATCAACGGCGCCTCGCAGCTTCTCGGCGACGTCTTCGGCGAGCGGGGGCGGCACGCCCGCAGCGCGGTCGGCGTCTCGGAACTGCCGCTGGGCGCGCCGGTCGAGGTCGAAGTCATGGCCGAGATCGCCTGACGCTGGTCCGGCCCGGGACGCCGATCCCGGGCCCGACCGCCGTTGCCGCCGGTCGCACCACGTGTGTTCGATCCGGTGGCCTCGGCGACGTACCATGCGCTGGGGGGTGGCGTCTGTGTCGTCGCAGGTCGAGCGGTTGCCGGAGTGGGTCACGCCGATGCTGGCGCCCAACGCTGGGCCGATGACGCTGGACGGCACCAACACGTGGGTGCTGCAGGCCCCCGGAGTCCCCGACGCGGTCGTCATCGACCCCGGTCCCGACGACCCGGGGCATCTCGCCTCCATCGCCGAGCACCGGCCGCTGAGCGCCATTCTGATCACGCACGGCCACCACGATCACGTCGAGGGCGCCGAGACGCTCTCCCGAATGCTCGGCGGGGTGCCGATCCTCGCCGCCGATCCGAAGCACGGCGATCCGCTGCCGTCGCGGCTGCGGCTGGCCGGGCTGGACATCGAGGTCGTCGCGACGCCGGGGCACACCTCCGACTCGGTGTGCTTCGTGGTCGAGGACGCCGTGTTCACCGGCGACACCCTGCTCGGGCGGGGCACGACCGTGGTGGCGTGGCCCGACGGCGATCTGGGGGCATACCTCGGGAGTCTCGAGACGCTTCGGGCGTACCCGTTGCTGATGTTGCCCGGCCACGGCCCGGTGCGGCCCGACTGCGCCGAGGTCGCGGAGGCCTATCTGGCGCACCGGCGGGAGCGGCTCGACCAGGTCCGCGCCGCGCTCGCCGCCGGCGCCGACACGCCCGAGGCGATCGTCGATGTGGTCTATCCCGATATCGACCCGGGCGTCCGGTTCGCGGCCGAGTGGTCCGCGCGCGCCCAGCTCGAGTTTCTGAGGCGGGAATCACCACGCACCCGGGAACAGTTGGACCCGCTGTGACCTGTCCTGTGTGCGGAACCGTGGCCGTTCCCGGCGCCCGGTTCTGCCACAACTGCGGTGCGGCCCTGCCCGCCGCCGCGACGCTGCCCGCGGCGGAGCGACGCATCGTCACGGTGCTCTTCGGCGACCTCTCGGACTTCACCTCCTGGTCGGAGGACCTCGACCCCGAGCGCGTCGGTGCGGTCACCGACCGGGTGCTCGCGGCGCTCGCCGGCGCCGTCAAGACCTTCGGCGGGCACGTCGACAAGCTCACCGGCGACGGGATCATGGCGGTCTTCGGGGCGCCGGTCGCGCACGAGGACGACGCCGAACGCGCGGTCCGGGCCGCGCTGAGCATGCAGCGCGCGGTTCGGCGGGTGCTGGACGACGAGCGCGGCGGTGGCGCCCCGCTCGGGCTGCGCGTCGGCCTGAACACCGGCGAGGTCGTCGCCGGCATCCAGGCCTCGATCGAATACACGGTCATCGGCGACACGGTGAACACCGCCGCCCGGCTCGCCGACGCCGCCGCGGTCGGCGCGGTCTACGCGGGCGCGCGCACCTCCGCCGGCACCCGGCACGTCGCCTCCTGGCGGCAGCTGCGCGCGTTGCGGCTCAAGGGTAAGCGGGAGCCGGTGCCGGCGTACGAGCTGCTCGGCCTGCACGACGCCCCGGGCACGCGGTCGGGAGTCGGCGACGAGGCGCCGTTCGTGGGTCGGGAGACCGAGCTGGGCCGGGTCGCCGGCCGGCTGGCCGAGGTCATCGACTCCGGCAACCCGCGGGTGATGGTGATGACCGCGGAGGCGGGCATCGGCAAGACCCGGTTCGCGGGCGAGGTCAAGCGCCTGGCGGCCGGATACGACGTGGGCGCCGGGCGGTTCGCCGCGCACACCGGCGCCCGGGTGCTGCGGGCCCGGTGCCGGGCGTTCGGCGAGCGCCGGCGGTTCGCGCCGCTGGCGGACCTGGTCCGCAAGTCCGTCGGCCTGCCCAAGGACGTCGCCTCGACGGTCAGCCGCGCGGTGGTCGAGGAGCGGCTGCGCAAGCTCGTCGCCCGGCTGAGCCGCGACGGTGAGGCCCCGGAGATCGACATCGACCGGCTGCTCGCCCTCCTCGGGTACGGCGAGGTCCCGGCGAACCCGGTCGGCGCGGCCGCAGTCGCGGAATGGCAGCCGACCGGCGGCGCACAGCCCGACTCCGAGACGGTCCCGGTCGCGGTCGCGGAGCTGCTGACCGCGCTGGCCCGGGAGGCGCCGCTGGTCGTCATCGTCGACGACCTGCACGACGCCACCGCCGAGACCATCGACGCGCTCGGCGGGGTGCTGTCGCGCCTCGACGGGCCGGTGGTCATGCTGCTGCTCGGCCGCCCGGAACTGGTGCGTACGGCCGGCGCCCTGACCCGCCTCGCGGACGCCGAGATCCACACCCTGCCGCCGCTGCGCGGTGCGGACGCGTCGCGGCTGCTCACGTCGTACCTGAACGGCGGAAAGCTTCCGCAGCCGGACGCGGACCGCCTGCTGGCTACCGCACAGGGCAATGCGTTCTACCTGGCCGAGCTCGTCACGCTGCTGCTGGAGCGCGGTTCGCTGATGCCCGCGGTCGGTGCGAACGCGGCCGGGAAGTGGCAGCTCGCCGGTGGGGCGATGGGCAGCCGGTTGCTGTCGCGCGACCTCGCCGCCGTGCTCGCCGCGCGCATCGACGCCCTGCCGACCGAGCCCCGGTCGGTGCTGCGCGACGCCGCCGTGGTGGGTGACACCGTGCCAACGGGCGTGGTCGAGGCGCTGCGCGAGCGCCGGTCGCCGGGCGACGCGCGGCCGGGCGCGTTCGCCGCGGTCGAGCTGGAACGGGCGGTCGACGAGCTGCTCCAACGCCGCATGCTGCACCGGGTCCGGGGCGGATATGCCTTCACCACCCCGCTGATGCGCGAGGCGGCGTACGCGGGCATCGGCAAGGCCGACCTGGCGGACCGGCACGCCTACCTGGCGCGCTGGGCCGCGCCCGAGACGATCGACGTGCTCGGATATGACGGCGCCTCCCGGCTGAGCCTGGGCGAGAACGAGCGGGACGCGTTCGTGGCCACCCACGCCGAATGCGCGATGGAGCTGGCCGACGCCGTGCGGCTGCGCCCCGAAGCCAGCGTCCGCGAGGTCGCGCCGCTGGGCGTCGCCGCGCTCGGCCGGCTGGCCCGGCGGGCGCTCGCCAACATCGAACCGGCCGCCTCCATCGCGTACGCCGAGCGTGCTGCCGCCCTCGCCAAGGCCGGCCTGCCCCTGTCCGACCAACTCGTGCACGCGCGGGCCCTGCTGCGGCTGGGCCGCGCCACGGAGGCGCTGGCCTGCGGCGAGAAGATCGCCGGCGCCGCCGAGGACGAGCCGGTGTGTCAGGCGGAGGCGCTGCTGGTGGTGGGCCGCGCCCGGGAAGCGCTGGGCGACGTGCCCCGGGCGGTCACCGCCTGGCAGGAGGCCCTGAAGGTCGCGACCGAAGCCGAGCTGGCGCCGGAACGGGCCAACGCCATGCGCCGGCTGGGCATGGCCGACTTCCTGTCCGGCCGGCTCAGCCAGGCGAGCAGCCGGTTCGCGGCCGCGTACCAGGTGACGCTGGCCGCCGGTGACCGGCACGGGCAGGCGTGGGCGCTGCAGAACCTGGCCTGGGTGACGACGACCCGCGGCGACTTCCCCGGCACCGACGCGGTGCTGGGGCGGGCCGCACGGCTCTTCGCCGAGTTGGGCGACCCGGTGGGCCGCTCGTGGCTGCGCGGCACGACGGCGTTCGCCCGGCTGCTGGCCGGGCGGCTGCACGAGTCACGGCGGCTGGCCCGCATCTTCCTGCCCTTCGGCGACCGGGTCGGCGAGGGCTGGGCGGTCGGCACGCTGCGGTCCGTGGAGGCGTACGCGGCCGCGGAACTGGGCGACCTCGCGGAGGCGGACGGCGAGGCGCGCCGGGCGTACCGGGACTTCGACAAGGTCTCCGACGACTGGGGCCGCGGCCTCGCGCTGGTCGTCCGTGGGGTCATCGCCCGAGGTCTGGGCGAGTTCGACCACGCCGACGACCTGCTCGCCGACGCGCTCGAGCATGCCGGGCGCACCGGACATCCCCTGCTGCTCGGCATGGCCGGCACGCTGCGCGGTTTCGTGGCGTTGCAGCGCGGCGACAACGAGGCCGCCGAGGAAGCCGCGCGCCGGGTCATGACCACGGTCGAGCCGCACAATCCGCTGGCGCCCGCCCAGGTGGGGCCGCGGGTCCTGCTGGCCGAGGCACGCCTGCGGGTGGGCGATCCGGGTACGGCGATCGGCCTGCTCGCCCCGATCGCGAGCGACACCAGTGGCTCGTTGCTGTTCTCGCGGCGGCACGCGCTGGCGTCGTACGCGTCCGCGCTGCTCGTCGACGGCCGGGTGAGCGAGGCGGCCGAGTGGATCCGTCGGGCGCGGGAGATTCCGGCCGAGGATGTGCGCAGTGGGGTGGTCGCGGCGCTGGTGCAGGCCAGGGTCAGCGCGGCCGCCGGGGACATGTCGGGCGCAAGGGACGCCGCGGAGGAAGCCGTACTGCTGGCGCACTCGACCGAACAGGCCAGCGAACGGGTCGTCGCGGAGGATCTGCGAGACGCTCTGGCACCCTCCATCGTGGAACCGCCGGAATCTGTCGCTTACGCGTCTGACGTGCCGGGATGATCCGGCACGCGGGTCGCGTATTTTCTAAGCCGTGACGGATACCCCGCCTGGTCGCCTGCCGGTCCCCTACGTGCCAGGTATGTCCGGTCTGACCGTCATGGCTCGCGGAGGGTACGCGACCGTGTACCGAGCGACACAGGACTCGGTCGGCCGAGAGGTCGCGATCAAGGTCGAGAACCGAACTCTCGACAATCCGCGGGATCAGGCCCGCTTCCTGCGGGAGGCGAAGGCGGCCGGCCGGATGTCGTCGCACCCGCACGTCGTCGACCTCTTCGACGTCGGCGTCACGGTGGACCAGCATCCGTACCTGATCATGGAACTGTGCGACGGCTCGTACCTGGATCGCATGCGCGTCTCCCCGCTCGGCGCCGTGGAGGCCCGCGACCTGGGGGTGAAGATCGCCGACGCGCTCGTGCACTCGCACGCGAACGGCGTGCTGCATCGCGACGTGAAGCCGGCCAACATCCTCTACTCACACTTCAACCCGGCGGTGCTCGCCGACTTCGGGCTCGCCGTGCTCGGCGAGATGCGCGACTCGTCGGTGACCCTCGAGGTGCTGACCCCCGCCTACGCGCCGCCCGAGATGTTCTCGCACGCCGACCCGTCGGGCGCCGTCGACGTGTACGCGCTCTGCGCCACCCTCTACGCCGTCATGCGAGGACGGCCGCCGCGCTGGGAGTCCGACCGCAGCCCCAGCCTGATCTCCCTGATGGACCTCTTCCACCAGCCGATCCCGGAGCTGCCCGGCGTGCCGCCGGCCCTGCTCGAGGTGCTGCGATACGGGATGGCGAACGACCCGCGGGACCGGCCGACCGCCGAGCAGCTGCGGGAGATGCTCGCCGGCCTGCGGCTGCACCCCGCCAACAACGCCGCGCCGAACGTGTACCGGTCCTCGACGTTCGTGCCGCCGGCGCCCCGGCCGTACCCGCCCTCGACGCAGCCGCGCCCGGTGCCGCCGGTGACGCCCACCCGGGACGCGTCCAGGGCCGACGAGACCCCGACCGTGCACACCGAGAACCCCAAGCGCGGCAAGCGCCGCTGGCTGTTCGGCGGCTTCGGGGTGTCCCTGCTGATCGCCGCCTCGATCGGCGGCGCGCTGCTCGCGTCGTCGCAGGGTCCGGTCGTCCGCTCGCTCGCGTCCCGGCTCGCCGTTCCGGCCACCTCGACGCTGCCGACGGCGATGTCGCGCCTGCCGGGCTGTCGCGCCCTGCGCGCCCACTGCCCCGAAGAGCTGGAATGCTTCACGCCACGGCCGGAGACCCCGGCGGTGGCTCGCGAGGTGTCCTGCGCCCGGCGGCACAGCTGGGAGGTCTTCGCGGTGGGCTCCCTGCCGTCGCACGTGGACCCCCAGGACCGGGACGCGGTCACCACAGACCCCAGCGTGCAGCGGGTGTGCAGCCGGGAGATGTTCCGGCGGACCACGACCCGCACCGACAGCACCGAGTGGGCGCTGTCGGTGCTGCCGCCGACCTCCGACCGGACCTTCCGCTGCCTCGCCGGGCGCGGCGCCGACCAGCTCCAGGGGCCGGTGCTGGCCCGCGGCTGAGCCGGTCGGCGGTTACTCGGGATCCAGCACGGCCAGCAGTTCGCCGGTGTCGACCTCCGCGCCGGGATGCACGGGCAGCGAGGCGACCACGCCCGCGGAGGGCGCGTGCACCGGATGCTCCAGCTTCATCGCCTCCAGGGTGAGCAGCAGCTCGCCCGCGCGGACCCGCTGACCCGGCACCACGAGCACCCGGCGTACGGCCCCGGGCAGCGGCGCGATCAGGGAACCCTCGGTCGCCTCCGGGGCGGGCAGGGGGAAGCGGGACAGCTCGCGCAGGGCGACGGAGCCCTCGGGGCTGTCCACGTACGAGACCTCGCCGACCCGGTGCACCTTGAGGCTCAGCCGGATGCCGTTGACGTCGAGGTCCACCCGGGAGCCGTCCGCGCGCACGACGACCGTGGGCGGGTGGTCGTCGAGGGTCGGCGCCTGTCCGAGGCCCGCGAGGTCGAGCTCCTCCGGATCCACCGCGCGCACCCACCAGCCCGCCAGCTCGCCGTGCCGGTTCATCCGGTAGCCGACCTCGACCGGGCCGGCCGGGCCGTCGTACACGGCCGTCTGCGAGCCGGACGGGACGTTGCGCCAGCCCGACGGCAGGGAGCGCAGAACCGGAGCGGACGTCCGCCGGGCGGCGGCACCGGCCAGGGCCGCGGCGAGGCAGGAGATGCGGACGGCGTCGACCGACGACAGCAGCGGCGCGAACACCTCCGGATGCCGGTCGAGGAAGCCGGTGTCCACGTCGCCGGCCCGGAACGCGCCGTGGCGCAGCACCCGGACGAGCAGGTCCCGGTTGGAGACCACGCCGTGCAGTTCCGTGCGGGTCAGCGCCGAGGCCAGCATCCGTGCCGCCTCCTGGCGCGTCGGCGCCCAGGCGATGAGCTTGGCCAGCATCGAGTCCTGCTGCCCGCCGATCACCGAGCCGTCCACCGCGCCGGCGTCCAGGCGCAGGCCGGGCTGGGGGAGCGGGCGGAAGGAGCCGGCTACGTCCGGCACCTTGAAGCGGTGCAGGGTGCCGGTCGCGGGCAGCCAGGCGTACGCCGGGTCCTCCGCGCAGATCCGGACCTCGATGGCGTGCCCGCGGATCGGCGGGGGGCCGGGCATCGGCAGGTTGCCGCCCTCGGCGACCAGCAACTGCAGGCGGACCAGGTCGTATCCGGACACGCACTCGGTCACCGCGTGCTCGACCTGCAGGCTCGGGGTCAGCTCGACGAACCAGAAGTCGCCGTCCTCCTCGAGCAGGAACTCCACGGCGCCGGCGCCCACGTACCCGATCGATCGGACCGCGATGATCGCCGCCCGGCACAGCTGCTCGCGCAGCGCCGGGTCGACCGCCGGTGACGGCGTCTCCTCGATGATCTTCTGGTAGCGGCGCTGGACCGAGCACTCCCGCTCGCCGAACGGCACCACGGCACCATGGGCGTCCGCGATGATCGGCACCTCGATGTGCCGCACGTTCTCCAGGTACGGCTCGCAGAAGACGTCGTCGCCGGTCTCCTGCCGGGTGGAGGCGACCGCCTCGGCGAGGGTGACCGGGTCCCGGACGACCCGCATGCCGGCGCCGCCACTGCCGCCGGAGGGCTTGATGAGCACCGGGAAGTCGTCGATGGTCTCGGGATCGGTGAACGTCGGCAGGACCGGAACGCCGGCCTCCGCGACGACCGCCTTGGTCTCGATCTTGCTGTGCAGGACGCCGAGCGTCTTGGCCGGTGCCCCGACCCAGATCATGCCCGCGTCGGCCACCTCAGCCGCGAATCGCGGATCCTCGGCGAGCACGCCGTCGCCCGGATGGATGGCGTTGGCCCCGGCTCGCTTCGCTGCCGCGATGATGAGATCGCCGCGAAGGTACGTCGACGACGGCGAGCCGCCGGTGAGACGGACCGCGTAGTCCGCCTCCGTGACGTGTGGCGCGTCGGAGTCGGCATCGGAGTAGACGGCGACCGTCTCGATGCCGACCAGGCGGCAGGTGGCGAAGACCCGGCGGGCGATCTCCCCACGGTCGGCCACCAGAAGACGTCGGATCACTGCTCTGCTCTACCTTTCGAAAATCGCGTCAGGGCCGGAACACGCCGATGTGCTCGGCGCCTTCGACGGCCGCGCTGTGCACCGCGGACAGGCAGAGTCCGAGCACCGTACGGGTATCGCGAGGGTCGATGACGCCGTCGTCGGGGAGCTTGCCGAGCGGTCCGTCGGCCGGTCGCTCGACGGGCCAGCTGAACAGGAACCGCGGCTCGTACGCGCGCCCGTAGATGCCCCCGGCCTCCTCGGCGGGGGTGGCGCCGATCATCAGTGTCAGGTGAGGAACGGTCGACTTGGCGACCGCGTGGACCAGAGGCGCGCCGTGCCGTACGTCGGCGGCCTCGTGTGGCTCGGCGGTGGGAGCGCCGGTGTACTGCACGAACAGCAGCGAGGTGGCGGTCGCGTTCGCCAGCTGGATGAAGTGGACCGCCTTCTGCGTCTCGGCGGGCGAGAACGCGCCGCCGAGGTTGGCGACCACGCCGATCGGATAACCGTGCAGTTCGCCCCAGCCGGTCACCAGCCCGGTGCCCTGGGCGGGCTTGAACTCGTCGAAGTCGCTGCCGTCGAGGATCCGGGCCAGCACCTCGCGCGGGTCGAAGGGGGGTGCCGCGTCCGTACCCACCATCGTCAGCAGGTCCTCGGCGTCGTATTTCGGCGGCTCCGGAGGAAATGAGCGGGGGGACGGACCGCGCTTGCGCCAGTTGAAGCGGCGTACGCACTGGCGGGCCAGGCGCAGCCCGTCGCGTTCGTCCTCGGCCAGCTGGTCGGCCGGCCCGGTCACGCCGGCGGGGACGGTGGGCGCGCTGCGTACCTCGGGTGCGGGCCGGCCGTTGGCGCCCGAGGCGCGGACCGGCTGCGGGTGGATCGTCAGCATCTTGGCGTGCCCGCGCACCATGATCGTGTAGTCGGAGAGCGCCGGCAGGTATGCCGCGTCCCCTGTGGTGGCGCCGAAGACCACACACACCGTGGGCACCCGGTCGGCGGTCAGCTGGCTGAGATCTCGGGCGATCGCGCCGCCCGGCGGCGGCCCCGCGGGCGCGGCCGCCCCGGTCGACTCCACCAGGTTCACCAGCGGCAGCCGGTTCACCGAGGCGATCCGCGCGGCCCGCCGGATCTTCTCGACCGTGTACGGGTTGACGGCACCACCGTCGACCGTCGGATCGTTGGCGATGACCACGCACTCGACACCCTCGACGACCCCGATGCCGGTCACGACGCTGGCGCCGACGGGGAACTCGGAACCCCACGCGGCGACGGGCGAGAGCTCCAGGAAGGGACTGTCCTGGTCGAGCAGCATCTCGACCCGCTCGCGAGGCAGCAGCTTGCCCCGCGCGTGGTGCCGGGTCACCCACTTCTCGCCACCGCCCGCCCGGGCCGCCTCCAGCGCCGTCTCGAGCTCGGCGAGCCGCTCCAGCATCGCGCTGCGGCTGGCCAGGTAGGCGGGGGTGCGCGGGTCGATCGCGGTGTCCAGCACGGTCACGTCGTCACCCCGCTGCGCTGCACGCCCGCCACCTCGTTCAAAGCCGCGCCCTCTCGACCGTCGTAGTGCCTCTCGACCACCTCCGTAACGAGCGGCTGACCGGGTGCGACACGGATCTTGCCGGGCGGGTTCTGTCCCCTGATCAGGTGGGGATTCGGAGATTATGCGGCGCAATGCCCGTTATGCGGACACACCGAAGGGGTCGTCCGACGGGACGACCCCTTCCGTACTTCAGCTTGGGGTGCTGAGGAACCTCAGACCCGGGCCCGGCGCGCCAGGCGCTCCGGATCCAGGATGATCACGCTCTTGCCGTCGAGCCGCAGCCAGGCCCGCGACGCGAAATCGGCCAGCGCCTTGTTGACCGTCTCGCGCGAGGCGCCGACGAGCTGGGCCAACTCCTCCTGGGTCAGGTCGTGCGTCACCCGCAGCACGCCACCGTCCCGCGTGCCGAACCGTCCCGCCATCTGCAGCAGGTTCTTCGCCACGCGCCCCGGAACGTCCGTGAAGATCAGATCCGCGAGCGCGTCGTTCGTCCGGCGCAGCCGGCGGGCGAGCACGCGCAGGAGCTGCTCGGCGATCTCCGGGCGGTTGTTCAGCCAGGGCCGCAGAGATGACTTCTTGAGCCGGGCCAGCCGGGTGTCAGTCACCGCGGTGGCCGTCGCCGTCCGTGGTCCCGGGTCGAACAGAGACAGCTCACCGAGCATGTCCGACGGGCCCATGATCGAGACAAGGTTCTGCCGGCCGTCCGCGGCGCGGCGGCCCAGCTTGATCTTGCCGGAGAGAACGATGTAAAGGCTGTCGCCCGCCTCGCCCTCATTGAAGACGATGTCGCCCTTTCGGTACTCGATCGTCTCCATCTCCTTGGCGAGCGCCTCGGCAGCCTCCGGGTCAACGCCCTGGAAGATCCCGCTGCGAGCCAGTACCTCATCCATCGCTGTACCTCCGACTACGCGCTTCGCCGCGCACGATCAGTCTAGGCGTACGCAGCCCGCAAACGGGCGGCCACCCCTCGATATGGATCTCGTAGCGTAACCACTCCGGCCGCAAAGGCGGGAAAATCCGTCGCTCTCGGTGAGCGGCGCTCCGCCGTTCGACGGCTCGTCACGGTCCGTCGCCGAAGGTATCGTCCGCGTCGATGCCTGCCCACCCCCGGGGCGTTCTCCCCGTCTCTGCCCGGCCGCGGGTTTTCCGCGTCCTTTCCGAGGACGAGGAATGTCGGAGGCGCGACGTACTCTTGCTCGCGTGAGTCGTCCCCCTGCCGCCGCGCCCGCCGGTGCGGCCCCGCTCGCCCGGTCGGCCAGACGGTTCGCGGGGGAGACCGCGATCGGACGCAAGCGTCGGGCCCGCAAGACGGCCAGGATGCTCGCCGAGGCCCATCCCGATGCCCACTGCGAGCTCGACTTCGAGACCCCGCTCCAGCTCGCCGTGGCGACCATCCTGTCGGCGCAGTGCACGGACAAGAAGGTCAACGAGGTCACGCCGCTGGTTTTCAAGCGCTACCTGACGGCGGCCGACTACGCGGCGGCCGACCGCGCGGAGCTCGAGGACATCCTCCGGCCGACCGGCTTCTTCCGCGCCAAGACCGACTCGCTGATCAAGCTGGGCCAGGCGCTGGTCGAGCTCCACGGCGGCGAACTGCCCGGCAAGCTGGACCAGTTGGTCGCGCTGCCCGGCATCGGCCGCAAGACCGCCAACGTCATCCTCGGTAACGCCTTCGACGTCCCGGGCATCACCGTCGATACGCACTTCCGCCGCCTGGTCAACCGCTTCGGCTGGGTCCAGGAGGAAGACCCGGTCAAGATCGAGTTCCAGGTCGCCGACCTGATCGAGAAGCGCGACTGGACCATGCTGTCGCACCGGATCATCTTCCACGGCCGCCGCGTCTGCCACGCCCGCAAGCCGGCCTGCGGCGCGTGCACCCTCGCCGCGGTCTGCCCGTCGTATGGCACCGGCCCGACCGAGGCGGCCCCGGCGGCCAAGCTGCTCAAGGGTCCCCGGGCGCGCGAGCTGGCCGTGCAGGCGGGCGTCGACCCCGACCTGGTTCCGGCGGTCGCGGTCGTGACACCGGAGGCCCCGTGAGCAGTGACCCCACTCGCGGGCCCGCGGCTAGATGGCTGTCGCTGTGGCTGACGCCGTCGCTGATGCTGTTTCTTGCCGCGTGCACGGCGCCGCCCGAGGGCCCGTCACCTTTCGTTGACTGTGCGAGCCTGGGCGGGCCGGCTTTGTCCGGCTCTTCCGCGCCCGTTGCGTCTCCTTCCTCCGGTCTCTCCTCCGGCTCTTCCTCCCGGGCCGGATCCGTGTCCTTGCGAGCCGGGTCGGGTGTGCCGGACCTTCCGGACCTTTCGCTTCCGTGCTTCACGGGGGGTGAGCCGGTCCGGACCATCGATCTGCGCGGTCCCGCCGTCATCAACCTCTGGGCCTCCTGGTGCGGCCCGTGCCGCGAGGAGCTGCCGCTGATGCAGGAGCTCGCCGACGCCACCTCCGGCAGGCTGCGCGTGCTCAGCGTGGACACCAAAGACGACCGCGAGGCCGGCGCGTCTTTCGCCTCTGACCGCGGCGTCTCGATGCCGACGCTGTTCGACCGCGATCAGCGGCTGCTGGCGGCTCTCGGGCAGGTCACGCTGCCCGTGACCGTGTTCCTCGACGCGCAGGGCAAGCGATTTGTCTACACCGGCAAGGCTCCCGACAAGCTGATGCTGGGCACGCTGGTGCGTACCCACACCGGCGTTACGGTGACCGGATGAGACCGGCGAGCGCGCGGTCCGACGGTCCGCTGGACGCAAATGTGGGCGGGAGCCCGGGCGGCTTGTCGGGTGCGAGTGCTGACGGGCTGCCGAGTGGGCTTCCGGGCTGGTGGGAGCCGTTGCTGACGCGGGCCGCCGCCGCGCGTACCGAAGATTTCACGTCTCTGCGGCCGCCCGCGTCCGGTGGACGACCGAGCGCTGTCCTCGTCCTCCTGGGGGAGGACCGGTCCGGTGAGCCAGACCTGTTGGTGTTGCAGCGGGCGGCGACCATGCGCAACCACGCCGGTCAGCCGGCGTTCCCGGGCGGTGCCGCCGATCCCGAGGACCAGGACGCCGCGGCGACCGCACTGCGTGAGGCCAACGAGGAGGTCGGGCTCGACCCGGCGACCGCGACCGTGTTGACCACGCTGCCGGAGCTGTACATCCCGGTGAGCCGGTTTGTGGTCACGCCGGTGCTGGCCTGGTGGCATGCCCCGCATCCGGTGCGGCCGTGCGATCCCGCCGAGGTCGCGGACGTCGCCCGGCTGCCGATCGCCGAGCTGGTCGACCCCGCCAACCGGATCCGGGTACGCCACCCGAGCGGCTGGATCGGCCCGGCCTTCCAGGTGCGCGGCATGCTCGTCTGGGGGTTCACCGCCGGCGTGATCTCCGCGCTGCTCGACATGGCCGGATGGAGCCGCCCCTGGCGCCCGGGTCGCATCATGGAACTGTCAGACCCCGCCTATGTGCCAGCCACA
This sequence comes from Actinoplanes sp. NPDC051346, assembly GCF_040682215.1. Classification (NCBI taxonomy): domain Bacteria; kingdom Bacillati; phylum Actinomycetota; class Actinomycetes; order Micromonosporales; family Micromonosporaceae; genus Actinoplanes; species Actinoplanes sp. NPDC051346. The sequence continues at coordinate 60,832 of NZ_JBFBAJ010000012.1, forward strand.
CCCGTGCCAGGTCCCGCGGGACCATCCGATCCATCGTCCAACGGGTCCGTTCCGGTCGCCGATGCCTCGGCCGCCGCCACCTCCGACGAGGTGGTCTCGTGACCGTCACTTCTACCTTGAGCGAGTGCCTGTGGTCGATGGATTCCTGATCCTGCTCATGCTGGTCTTCGCGATCAGCGGATACCGGCAGGGTTTCGTCATCGGGGCACTGTCGTTCGGCGGCTTCTTCAGCGGCGTGCTGATCGGCCTCCAGATCGGACCGCTGATCGCCAACCAGTTCGCCGACGGCATCGTCCGGCTGGTCGTGTCGCTCGTGACGATTTTCGCGCTGGCGGTGCTCGGGCAGACCCTGGCCGGATGGCTCGGGACCAAGGTGCGGCGCGCCATCGAGAGCAAGCCGCTGCAACGGCTCGACGACGCGGGTGGCGCGGTGGTGTCGCTGATCGCCGTGCTGCTGGTCGCCTGGCTCATCGCCGTGCCGCTGGGTTCGACGCCGGTTCCCGAGATCAACCGTCAGGTCCGCAGCAGCGCCATCCTCAACGGCATCAACCAGCTCATGCCGGACCAGGCCCAGGCGTTGTCGGCGGGCCTGAGCGAGTCGCTCAACACCAACGGCTTCCCGGACGTCCTCGGCGGCCTGACCCGCACCAACGCCCGCGAGGTGGCTCCGCCGGACCCGGCCTTGGCGAAGAGCCAGGTCGTGATCAACTCCCGCAAGTCGGTCATCAAAGTTCTGGGTACGGCCCCGAGCTGCTCGCGCCGCATCGAGGGCTCCGGCTTCGTCTACGCCGACGAGCGCGTGATGACCAACGCCCACGTGGTGGCGGGCACCCGCAACGTCCAGGTGGAGACCCAGAACGACCGCCTCGACGGCAAGGTGGTCGTGTACGACCCGGAACGCGACCTCGCCGTCGTCTACGTCCCGGGCCTGAGGGCTCCGCTGATGCCATTCGTGAAAAAGCCCGCGGGCACCGGCGCGAACGCGATAGTGCTCGGCTTCCCGCTCGACGGCCCCTACAACGCGCAGGGCGCCCGGGTCCGCGACGTCAGCAAGATCACCGGGCCGGACATCTACGACTCGGGCAACGTGACCCGGGAGATCTACACGATCCGCGCCCTGGTCCAGAGCGGCAACTCCGGCGGCCCCCTGGTCGCACCCAACGGCGACGTGCTCGGCGTCATCTTCGCGGCCGCCGCGGACGACCGGAACGTCGGCTTCGCCCTGACCGCGGCCGAGGCGGCCGGCACCGCTCAGCTGGGCGTCGAACGCACCCGCGGAGTGAAAACGGGAGACTGCGCCTGACCCGACCGCGTAGCCGCCCGGCTCAGGCCGGCTCCCGCCCGCGAGCCGCCCGACTTAGGCCAGCCCCGCCCGCGATAGCGCCCGGCTCAGGCCGGTCCCGCCCGCGAACTCGCCCGGCTCAGGCGGCTCCCGCCCGCGAACTCGCCCGGCTCGGACCCCCGCTAGTGAAGCGGTGCCGGCTCAGGCTGGCCCCCGGCTAGTGAAGCGGCGCCGGCTCAGGCTGGCCCCCGGCTAGTGAAGCGGCGCCGGCTCAGGCGCCAGGCACCTGATCGTGACAGTGGTGCGGGGCGCACGGCGGGCCCATGGTGGCGAAGGCGACTCGGGACGTCGAGATGCCTTGGCCCAGGTTCAAGCGCCCGTGGATGAGGTGGCGGCTCAGACTGGGCTGAAGCTGCCCGGCTCAGGCCGGCTCCCGCCCGCGAAGCCGTCCGGCTCGAGCAAGGCACCCTGGTGGTGGAGTGGGTCGGCTCAGGCCAGGCCGGCGAAGCGCCGCACTGTCCAGGCCGCTGCGGCGAGGGATGCGAGGAACAGGGTCGCGGCGGCCCACCAGCCGCGGGATTCCTCGGCCGGGTCCGGCTCGGTCACGATCGCGCTGCCGGCGTTGGCTCCCGATGCCCGGGCGCCGGGCGTGGTCGTGGTGGCGTCGTCCGGGGCCGACTGGGCCTGGCCCGACACCGGGGCGCTGCCGAAGCGGGCGATGCCGGGGGAGGCCGTCGTGTCGAGGGGGTTGCGGATCACCGCGGGGATTTCCGCAGTGAGAGCCGCCGCCGGGTCGACCAGGCCGAAGCCGAAATCGCTGTCGCGACCTTGCGCGCCCCGGTCGTGGGCGGTTTTGATGATCCGGTTGACCACCTCGCCCGCGGGCATGGTGGGCCAGCGGGCGCGGATCAGCGCCGCCGTGCCCGACACCATGGGCGCGGCGAAGCTCGTGCCCTGGACCCGCCAGTAGCCGTCCGCGCGGGCGCCGACGAGTTCGGTGGCCGGGGCCGTCACCACGGTCTCCTTGCCGGTGATCGAGCCGGACCAGAGGGCGTCGCCGCCTCTTTCCATGCCCGCCACCGCGATGACGCCCGGCTCGCGGGCCGGATACCAGACGCCGGACGAGGTCGAGGCGCTGGCGTTGCCGGTGCAGGCGACGACGACCACGTCCTTGGCGAAGGCGTAGTCGAGCGCCGCCGCCAGGGCCGGACTGCTGCCGTTGCCGCCGAGGGAGAGGTTGATGACGCGGGCGCCGTTGTCCACCGCCCAGCGGACGCCCTTGGCCACGATCATCGCGTCGTCGTATCTGTTGTCCCGGTCCAGGACGCGGACGGGCAGGATCTTGGCTTTGGGTGCGATGCCGACCACGCCGGCGGTGTCGTCGGCGCGGCCGGCGATGAGCGCCGAGACCGTGGTGCCGTGGCCGACCAGGTCGCTGTCGCCGTTGCCGCTCGGGTCCACCAGGTCGAGGCCCTTGAGCACCTGACCCCGCAGATCGACGTGGCTCGCCTCGACGCCGGAGTCGATGACCGCGACGGTCACCCCCTCGCCGGCGGAGTAGGTCCACGCGTCGGCGACGTTGAGCGTTTTCAGGTGCCACTGCTCGGACCGCACCGAGTCACCCCGGAGCGGCTCGGGCGTGGCCAGCGGACCGGCGAGCCCGCCCGCGCCACCCGTGGAGACGCCTGAGGAGTCCACGGCGATCGGCTCCGCGAGGGAGGAGGCGGGGGAGGAGGCGAGGGAGGGGGTGAGGGAGGAGACGGAAGCGAGAACGGGAGTCGCGCTCAGGCCGGCGGCCAGGCAGGCCGCCGTGACCCGCGCGGAGAGGTTTCTCACCAACGGGCACCGCCGCGGGCCGCGCGGGGCGCCCAAGCGTCACGCCGGGCTGGACGGGACGCGTTTCGTGCTTCGGTCACAGCGTTCACTGGACGGCAGACCATTCTGAGGATGGACGGTCGATGGAGGGAGATTACTCCGAATCCGCGCGTTGTCGCTGGAGTCTGTCTATGCGGATCGCACCGCGGGTGCGTCCGGGCAGGACATCGGGTCAGTACGGGGGGAGATGCGACAACTGCACCAGACGCACTCCTTCACGTCGAGTCACCAGGCGGCCACGTCCGGGCGGCATCAGGGTGGGGCGGACCGGGCCGATCAGTGTGCCCTCGTCCGATGGGCCGGTCATCACGAGGCCCGGCGAGGACAGCTCGCGCAGGCGCTGGATGACCGGGTCGTACATGGCCCGGCCCGCGCCGCCGGCCCGGCGGGTGACGATCAGGTGCAGGCCCACGTCCCGCGCCTGGGGCAGGTATTCCAGGATCGGCTGCAACGGGTTCGTCGGGCCCGAGGCGACCAGGTCGTAGTCGTCGACGAGGACGAACAGTTCCGGGCCGGTCCACCAGGAGCGCTCGCGGAGCTGCTGGGCGGTCACGTCCGGCCCGGGCAGCCGGCGTTCCATGTAGCCCGCCACCGACTCCATCAGCTCGAGCGTCTTCGCCGCCTGGATGCCGTACCCGATGCGGTGGTCGCTCTCCGGCAGGTCCATCAGGCTGCGTCGGTAGTCGACCAGGATGATGCGGGCCTCGGTCGGCAGGAAGCGTCGCGTGATGGTGGTCGCCAGCGCGCGCAGGAACGACGACTTGCCGCACTCGGCGTCGCCGAAGAGCAGGAAATGCGGGTCGCTGGCGAAGTCGATCTCCACCGGCTGCAGGTCGGACTCCGCGATGCCGATCGGCAACCGCAGGCCGGTCGAGCGGTCCAGGTCGATGTCGGCGTACGGCAACGAGGGCGGAAGCAACCGCACGCGCGGCGCCCCGGGTCCGGCCCAGGAGGCGGCGATCATCTTGACCAGCTCGGTGGGTTCGGCGTTGCTCAGCTCCGGCCGTACCGTCAAGAAGTGCAGGGCTTTGTTCTTGTCGGTCGGATGCTCGACGAGGCCCCGGCCGGGCTTTTCCGGCACGTTGATCGCCTGCCGACGGTTGACCGAGGAGTCGGTGGGGTCGCCGAGGCGCAGCTCCACCTTCGAGCCGAAGAGGTCGCGGATCGCCGGGCGGTAGTCCATCCAGCGCGGCGCGCTGGCGACGACGTGGATGCCATATGACAGGCCGCGGGTGGCGATGTCGGTGATGACGCCCTCGAGCTCGTCGTAGTCGTTGCGCAGGGTGGTCCAGCCGTCGATCACCAGGAACACGTCTCCGAACGGGTCCGCGTCCGCCCCGGTGCCCAGCTCGGTGCGGGCCGCGCGGCGGCGGCGGTACGACGCCATCGAGTCGATGCCCAGCTCGCCGAAGCGGCGCTCCCGCTCATTGAGCAGGGTGGAGACCTCGCCGACGGTGCGCCGGACCCCGACCGCGTCGAGGCGCCCGTAGACCCCGCCGACGTGGGGCAGATCGCGCAGCGTGCCGAGCGAGCCGCCGCCGAAGTCGAGGCAGTAGACCTGCACCTCGGCGGGCGTATGGGTGAGCGCCAGCGCGCAGATCAGCGAGCGCAGCGCCGTGGACTTGCCGCTCTGGGCGCCGCCGACCACGGCCACGTGGCCCGAGCCGCCGCCGAGCTGCAGCCACATCACGTCACGCAGCTGCTCGCGGGGCTTGTCGATGAGCGCGATCGGCACCTGGAGGGCGCCGTGCAGCTCCGGGTTGGCGAAGGCCAGACCGCGCGCCGGATCGGCGGTGACCGGGCCGAGCAGCTCGTCGAGGGTCGCCGACCTGGTCAGCGGGGGCAGCCAGACCTGGTGCGCCGGCGGCCCCTGGCCGCTCAGGCGCGCCACCATCACGTCGAGCAGGCTCTCGCCGGCCGGCGCCTCCTCCGGCTTCGGTTCGGCGGGCCGCACCGGCTTCGGCGCCGGGACGTAATGGGTGGAGTAGGACAGGATCTCGGGCGCGGCGCCGTCGCGGGTCGCGCCGGGACCGCGGCCGCCGGCCTGCTGGAAGACCCCGGAGACGTACGCGGCCTTGAAGCGTACGAGCGGTTCGGTGCCGAACTTGAGGTAGCCGTGCCCGGGCGAGCGGGGCAGCTCGTAGGCGTCGGGCACGCCGAGCACGGCGCGGGACTCCAGCGCCGAGAAGGTCCGCAGGCCGATCCGGTACGACAGGTGGGTGTCGAGTCCCCGCAGCCGGCCCTCCTCCAGCCGCTGGCTGGCGAGCAGCAGGTGCACGCCCAGCGACCGGCCCAGCCGTCCGATCTGCACGAACAGGTCGATGAAGTCCGGCTTCGCCGACAGCAGTTCGGAGAACTCGTCGCAGACCACCAGCAGCGACGGCAGGGGCGGCAGGGCGGCACCGCCGGCCCGAGCCTTCTCGTAGTCGCGCAGGCTGGCGTAGTTGCCCGCCTTGCGCAGCATCTCCTGCCGCCGGATCAGCTCGCCGTCGATCGCGTCCACCATGCGGTCGACCAGGGGCAGCTCGTCGGCGAGGTTGGTGATGACGGCGGCGGTGTGCGGCAGCCGGTCCAGCGAGGAGAAGGTCGCGCCGCCCTTGAAGTCGACCAGGACGAAGTTGAGCGTCTCGGAGGAGTGGGTGGCGGCCAGCGCGAGCACCAGCGTGCGCAGCAGCTCCGACTTGCCGGAGCCGGTCGCGCCGATCAGCAGGCCGTGCGGGCCCATGCCGTCCTGCGCCGACTCCTTCAGGTCCAGCTCGATGGCGGAACCGTCGGCGCCGAGACCGATCGGCACGCGCAGCTTGTCGCGGTTGGGGCGCGGCAGCCAGGACTGGGCGACGCTGAACGAGGCGGGGTCGCCCAGATTGAGCAGCTCGGCGAGACCCATTTCGGTGGCCAGCGGCGTGTCCGCCGACTTCGACATGGCGCCGAGCCGCAACGGCGCGAGCCGGCGCGCGACGGCCTCGGCCTCCGCCTCGCTGAGCCGGTCGGGGGTGCCGACCTCGGCGGCGTGGTCCATCGCGAACGTGTGCAGCTCCCGGCGACCGCCGTCGGCCCGCACCTCGAGCACCAGCAGGGAGCGGTCGAGCAGCCGCGGGGGCACCTCGTCCAGGTCGAGCACGGTGACGCCGTCGATGCCGTCGTCGAGCTGGGTGGCGCCCTTGAGGTCGGCGCCGTCGAGCACGATCACCACGTGTGGCCCGGCGGTGCCGGTGCCCGTCGGGTTGAATCTCGGCCGGTTGCCGATCACGTCCTCGAGCAGCTTCTCGAGGTCGGGACCGGCGCTGGCGACCAGGCGCACCTGGCCGAGGCGGTCGGTGCGGGACGGGTGCAGGTTGTGCGGGAGCCATTTGACCCACTCCCACATCGCCCGGCGCTCGGGCCCGGCGCAGACCGCGACGATCAGGTCGTCGGGGGCGTGGAAGGTGGCGAGCTGGGTCAGCACGGCGCGGGTCAGCGACCGGGCGTCGGCCTCGCCGTCCGGACCGTTACCGCGCAGGAAGACCCGCGCGAAGCCGCGCAGCGAGACCGCGACCGGAAGATCCGGCACGACCGAGTACGCGTCCAGGAACCGCCGCAGCGCCCCGGCGGTCATCGGCTCCAGGTCCTCCAGCGGCCGGGTCACCGGCGGGATGAGTGGCGTGGCGAGGGTCTGCGGGCCGACGGCGAGGCGGACGACGCCGAAGTCGGGATCGGCGGACCGGCGTTCCCAGACCCGGTGGCTGCCGGCCGTCGACCACAGCCGGGCGGGGTCAGGGTGCCGGTAGTAGAGGCCGACGCGCTGGCGGTTGGCGGTGTCCCGTACCCGGCGGCGCAGGCCGGCGAGGTGGCGCAGGTATTCGCGGCGGGCGGACATCATCTCGGCCTTCTTGGGCGAGCCGCTCGAGCCGAAGGAGGTGGCGAGCATGGCCAGCGACGAGACGCCGAAGAGTCCGCCGATGACGTAGGACATCGGGCCACCCCGGCCCTGGCCCATCATCAACGCCATGGCGACCGAACCGCCGAGCATGGGCAGCACCATGAACGCCTGCTGCCAGCGGCCACCGACCGCCTGGGGAATCTCGGGTGGCGCGTCGACGGCGAGCTCGCCGGTCGGGATCTCGGGTGCCGGGCGGCGTGCGGCCCGCTTGATCACCACCGTGCTCATACCGAAGTCGTCCCTTTCGTCAGCAACCCTGGGCCCTAGTCGGACTTATTGTGTTAAGGCCGTGGGAGGCTTCCCCGTCCGCGGTGATCCTCGCAGCTCACCGCGCCCGGCCAAGGATAGGTAAAGTCGCTCGAGTTCCGCAGCCTCGTCACCACCGATGGGAAATTGGCCATGAATGAGCGCATCGAGCTCGTCACCGGGCTCCGCGTCATGACAGCTCGGCTCGGCGCCGGGCGCAGCGGGGTGGCGGCATGAGCATCGGCCTGGCCAGGATCACCATCAGCGCCCCGTCGCGCCGCGTGGACGTGGCTCTTCCCGAGCACGTCCCGCTCGCCGAGCTCCTTCCGGAGGTCCTGCGCCACGCGGGCGAGGGCCTGGCCGATGACGGCGAGAAACACGGCGGGTGGGTCCTGCGGCGCACCGACGGCGTCGCGCTGGCCACCGCGCAGGGCCTGTTCCCCCAGGGTGTCCGCGACGGCGAGGTGCTGCACCTGGTTCCGGCGCGCGACGAATGGCCGGAGCTCGAGTACGACGACGTTGTCGAGGCGATCGCCGAGGGGGCACGCCGCCGCGGGACCGTCTGGTCGGCGGCCTCGACCCGGACGGCCACGCTGGTCGCGGCCGCGATACTGCTCTCGCTCGGCCTGCTCGCGGTGCTCATGGCCGGACCGGGGTGGGGCGGCGCGGCGTTCGTGGGCCTCGGCGTGGGACTGCTGCTCTCGCTGGCGGGCGTCACCGCTTCCCGGGCGTACGGGGACGCGCGCGCGGGTGCGGCCCTGGGTGGGCTGGCGCTGCCGTACGCGTTCGCCGGTGGCGCGGTGCTGGTCGGCCAGGGCACCGTGGACCGGGCGGGCGTCTTCCCGCTGCTCCCGTGGCTTGGCGGCCCGGAGTTGCTCGCCGGCTCGGCGGCGCTGCTGCTGTTCGCGGCGCTGGGCGGGGTCGGCGTGGCGGCCTCGATGCGGGTCTTCGCGGCGGGCGCGACCGCCGGCCTGCTCGGTGCCCTCACCGCGCTGGTCGGCCTGCTGACCTCGGCGGCGGGCGCGGCGGCGGTCCTCGTCTCGCTCCTGGTCTGCGGCATCGGCGCGCTGCCGCTGCTGGCGATCCGCTTCGGCAAGCTGCCCACGCCGCCGGTAACCCTGCCGACCGGCACGGACGCCGAGCAGGGCTTCACCGGTGCCCGGCCCGCCGGCCTCGACGCCGCGCGTGAGCTGCCCGACCGCCGGCGGGTCTTCGCGGCCGTGAGCCGCACGGAGGAACTGCTCACCGGCATGCTGATCGGCCACGCGGCGCTGGCCGCGGCCGCCTTCGTGGTGCTCGCGTCGTCGGGCGGGACGGCTGCCCGAATTCTGCTGGGTCTGGCGGTCGCCGCCCTGCTCCTGCGTTCCCGGCTCTTCGTGACGCTGCGCCAGCGGGTGCCGCTGATCGTGGGCGGCCTGTTCGGCACCTTCGTGCTCGGCGTCGACCTGCTCCGGCACGCGGACGAGGCCATGCTGCTGGGCCTGAGCGTTCTCGGCCTGATGCTGGCGATGGCCACGGTGGCGGCCGGCGCCACGTGGTCGCGCCGGGCGCCGTCGCCGTACCTGGGCCGAACGGCGGACCTGATCGACGGCCTGGTCGTGATCGCGGTGATCCCGGTGGCCTGCTCCGTCGTCGGTCTCTACGGCCTGGTCAGCACCATCAGCTTCTGACGCCGGCCCGGCGGCCCCGGGCGGCGAAAAGCACGATGGCCGGGCAAAAGCCCGGCCATCGTCGTGACGCTCGTCGGTCAGTGGTCCTCGTGCTGCTCGGCGGCCTCGGCGCGCTTGAAGGAGGCGCGGATCTCCTCCTCGGCCTCGACCCGGCCGGTCCAGGTGGCGCCCTCCACCGACTTGCCCGGCTCGAGGTCCTTGTAGACCGTGAAGAAGTGCTGGATCTCCATCCGGTCGAACTCGCCCAGGTGGTGGATGTCGCGCAGGTGCTCCTGGCGCGGGTCCTCGTAGGGCACGCAGAGGACCTTGTCGTCGCGGCCCTTCTCGTCCGTCATCCGGTACATGCCGATCGCCCGGGCCCGCACGAGGCAACCGGGGAACGTCGGCTCCTGGATCAGCACCAGAGCGTCGAGGGGGTCACCGTCCTGCCCGAGGGTTCCCTCGATGTATCCGTAGTCGGCCGGATACTGCGTCGCGGTGAAGAGCGTCCGGTCAAGACGGATCCGACCGGTCTTGTGGTCGACCTCGTACTTGTTCCGCTGGCCCTTAGGGATCTCAACCAGTACGTCGAAATCCATCGTTCGCTCCCTTGTTCGCCCCGGCTTGGACCGGCTTGGACCTCCGGCGCGGGAGCGGAGCAGCCATGAGCCCCGCCGGATCCGTGCGCGCCGGTGTGCCGGATGTTTGTAGTCTCCCCTAAGTCTGACGCTACGGACTGGGGAGGGGCGCGTGGGGAGGCAAGATTCACAGAATGGACCCGACTACGACGGCGTGTCGAGGCAGCAGGAGGGCACTCCTGGGGTAGGGCGGGCCAGTGTGCCCCCTGGGGCGCCCTTCCCGCGACCCACCGGCACGACATATGGCCGAGCCGTGGTTCCCCCGAACGTCGGCCCGGTGCCGCAGACGTCGCAGAACTTCCCACCCCTCGATGGACCCCCCGCCGCACCCGGCACGTCCGTCACCGGCCCGGACGGACCGCCCAGCGGGGGCGCGCCAGCGGCGAAGCCGGCAACCGGTCCGGGTCGGCGTCCGATAGTGGTGTCCCTCGCTGTCTTGATCTTTCTCGTGCTGGCGGCCGGCACGGTCTTCCTGGTGCGGCCCGGCCCGGTCGACCGCTGGCTGTCGGGCGACCCGGCGAAGCCGTCGGCGAGCGCACGGACCCCCGACCCGGCTCCGTCGCCCGTGCTGGTCGCGGCCGGCGCCGCTGGCACCGCGCCCACCGCCGCCGGCGTCGAGGCGGCCATCGGGTCGCTGGTCGATGCCCCGGTCCTCGGCTCCCGCGTCAACGTCTCGGTCGTCGACGTCGCGACCGGCGACGCGCTCTACGAGAAGAACCCCGAGACGAAGACCACGCCCGCCTCCACCACCAAGCTGCTCACCGCGGCGACCGTGCTGGCCGCTCGCGGGCCGGCCTATCGCCTGAGCACCCGTGCCGTGGCCGGCGCCGAGCCCGGCGAGGTCGTCCTGATCGGCGGCGGCGACCCCTCGCTCGCTGTCGACGGCGACGACCTGTTCCCCGGAGCGGCCCGCCTCGACAAGCTCGCCGAGCAGGTCAAGAAGGCCCTCGGCGAGCAGAAGCCGAGCCGGGTCGTGGTCGACACCTCGCTCTTCACCGGCCCGGAGACCGGGCCCGGCTGGGAGGACGGCCTCATCGACGGAGGTCAGGTGGCCCGGATTCAGGCGCTGACGACCAACGGCGGCCGCGTCGAGCCGGTGCACAACGAGTTCGGCGGCGACGACCGGTTCGCCGACCCCGCGCTCGCGGCCGGCCGGGCGTTCGCCACACAGCTCGGACTTCCGGGCAGCGCCGTCCGCAAGGGCAAGGCTCCGGCCGCCGAGGAGTCCACCGCGTCGTCCGCCCCCGCCGCGGGCGGTCCCGGCGCGGAGCTGGGCGTGGTGCAGTCGCCGCCGCTCGTGCACGTGCTCGACTGGATGCTCGAACAGAGCGACAACGTGCTCGCCGAGGCGCTGGCCCGGCAGGTCGCCCTGGCCGCCGGCAAGGAAGCCTCCTTCGCGGGCGCGTCCGAGGCGATGCGGGCAAAGCTGACCGAGCTGGGACTGCCCGCCGACCAGGCCGAGCTGTCCGACGCGAGCGGCCTGTCCCTGGACAACCGCATCAGCCCCGGCCTGCTCACCGACCTGCTGGTCCTCGCCGCGAGCGGCAAGCAGCCCGCACTGGGCAACATGTTCGGGGGCCTGCCGGTGGCCGGTTGGTCCGGCACCCTGCGCTCGCGCTTCGCCGACCCCACGAGCAACCAGGTGGGTCAGGGGCTGGTCCGGGCCAAGACCGGCTCGCTCACCGGGGTAAACGCCATCTCGGGCAACCTGACCACCAAGGACGGCCGGCTGCTGGCCTTCGCGGTCCTGGCGGACGAGACCGGCGAGACCGGCGCGGCGCGCCAGGCCCTCGACCGGATCGCCGCCAAGCTCGTGACCTGCGGCTGCCAGTAAGGGATTTCTCAGGGTCTGCCGCTGGTCCCCCACGGGTACGGTGGTCTGCATGGCGCAGTTCGTTGACTGGGATCTGGCCGCCGCCACCGCGGGCGCGCTGTCGAAATCGGGCCCCGCGGTGTCCTACGAGGAAGCCATGCAGGTGGTCACCCAGCTGCGCGAGCTGACCGACGAGGCGCGCGGTCATGTCGCCGCGTACACCGGGTTGACCCCGCAGGTGGAGGGCCCGCCGGTGCGGATCGTCGACCGCAAGGACTGGGCGGCGATCAACATCGCCGGCCTCAAGGAAGTGATCATTCCGCTGGTCAGCCGGCTGTCCGGCAACCGCCAGCCGGGCGCGTTGACCGACGCGATCGGCTCCCGGGTCACCGGCGTGCAGGCCGGCACCGTCCTGGCGTACCTGTCCGGGCGCGTGCTCGGCCAGTACGAGGTCTTCTCCGCAGAGCCCGGCCAGCTGCTGCTCAACGCGCCCAACATCGTCGAGGTGGAGCGCAAGCTCGGCGCCGACCCGCGCGACTTTCGGCTGTGGGTCTGCCTGCACGAGGTCACCCACCTCACCCAGTTCCAGGCGGTGCCGTGGATGCGCGGCTACTTCCTCGGCGAGGTGCAGGCCTTCGTGGACGCCTCGCAGAGTGGCGAGCACATCCTCGAACGCCTGCGCCGCGGGGTAGCCACGCTGTCGGACGCGCTGCGCGACCCGGACAGCCGCTCCTCGGTGCTCGACATCGTGCAGACCCCGGCGCAGAAGGCCGTGCTCGACCGCCTGACAGCCTTGATGACGCTGCTGGAGGGGCACGCCGAGTTCGTGATGGACGGCGTCGGCCCGGAGGTCATCGGCTCGGTCGAGTCGATCCGCGCCAAGTTCAACCAGCGCCGCGAGAGCGGCAACCCCCTGGAGAAGGCCATCCGGCGGCTGCTCGGCATCGAGGTCAAGATGCGTCAGTACGCCGAGGGCCGCAAGTTCGTGCACGGCGTCGTCGAGCGGGTCGGCATGGCCGGCTTCAACAAGATCTTCAGCTCGCCGCTGACCCTGCCCCGGCTCGACGAGCTGAACGACCCGGACGCGTGGGTGGCCCGGGTGCACGGGCCGGTCGGGCTCGCCTCGTAACCTCGTCGTCGTGGCCCGCATCCCGCCGCCGGTGGCGACCGTTCGCGCGGCGGTGCGACGGGCGCTGACCGCTGGGCCGGCCGACGCTCGAGGGCCGGTGCTCGTCGCCTGCTCCGGTGGGGCCGATTCGCTGGCTCTCGCCGCCGCGACGGCGTTCGTGGCACCCCGCCTCGGCATCGCCGCCGGCCTGGTCACGGTCGACCATCGGTTGCAGGACGGCTCGGCCGAGCGAGCCGCCGCCGTCGCGCGGTGGGGGCGGTCGGCCGGCTTTGACCCCGTCGAGGTCGCCACCGTCGACGTGGGGGGACGCCCGGGCGGACCCGAGGCGGCCGCGCGCGACGCTCGCTATGAGGCGCTCTCTGCGGCCGCGGAGCGGTTCGACGCCGTGGCGGTGCTGCTCGGGCACACCCGCGACGACCAGGCCGAGACCGTGCTGCTGGCGCTTGCCCGAGGTGCCGGACCTCGCGGCCTAGCTGGCATGCCGTTCCGGAAGGGGCACTTCGTCCGACCGCTGCTGGATGTCTCCCGCGCCGACACCCGGGAGGCCTGCGCCGTTCTCGGTCTCGCGGCGTGGGAGGACCCGCACAACGCCGATCCCGCGTACGCCCGGGCGAGGGTCCGCGCTGACGCGCTGCCTGCACTTGCCGCCGCGCTCGGCCCGGCTGTCGTCGCCAATCTCGCCCGAACCGCCTCGTTGCTAGCCGCGGACGTCGCCTACCTGGACGACGTCGCCGCCCAGGCGCTGGCCGGGGTGCGAACGCCCGCGGGCCTGTCGGTCACGGCCCTGGCGCGGCTGGCACCGGCGATCCGCGGCCGCGTCCTGCACGCCTGGGCCGCGGAGCTGGGCGCGCCGGGCGCCGCGCTTTCCCACCGGCACGTGACCGCGCTCGACGCCCTGGTCACCGGATGGCACGGTCAGGGGCCGGCAGCGTTGCCGCAGGGCATCCTCGTGGCCCGCCGAGCGGGTGACCTCGTCCGCGCCGCGCTGTGACAGTTGTCACCGAGAGTGGCGTACCCCGACGGAGTTCGGGCGGAATCATCTGATTACGCGGGCTTTTCCGGGCACTGACCGCTGCCCCCGGCGGCGCGACCCCGACCCCATACGGCAGGCTAGAGCCATGGCAGACGGCTCCTGGTACGACGCCGATATCGACCGCGTGATCATCTCCGAGGAGCAGATCCGCGAGAAGACCGAAGAGTTGGCGAAGCAGGTCGCCGCCGACTACGCGGATGCCGAGGGCGGCGTTCTGCTGGTCTGCGTGCTCAAGGGCGCGGTCATGTTCATGGCGGACTTCGCCCGCGCGCTGGGCCGGCAGGGTCCCTACTCCGAGATGGAGTTCATGGCCGTGTCGTCGTACGGGTCCGGAACCACGTCTTCCGGGGTGGTGCGCATCCTCAAGGACCTGGACCGCGACATCACCGGCCGGCACGTGGTGATCGTCGAGGACATCGTCGACTCCGGCCTGACGCTGTCCTGGCTGATGAAGTACCTGAGGTCCCGCCAGCCGGAGAGTGTCGAGGTCGTGGCGCTGTTCCGTAAGCCCGACGCGATCAAGGTTCCGGTGCCGACCAAGTACGTCGGCTTCGACATCCCCAACGAGTTCGTGGTCGGTTACGGCCTGGACTTCGCGGAGCGTTACCGCGAGATGCCGTATGTGGGAGTGCTGAAGCCCGAGGTCTACGCCCGTAGCTGAACGGTCTCCCAGGCGACTCTCAGGAATCGGGTGACCGATCCCGGCGCGGGGAGTATTGTCCGTCTTTGCGGCGATTTATGGCCGCCGGGAGCGTGAACCGCGGGTGACGGCAACCCCTCCGGCAGCCGGGCTGACGGAGTCGTGAGCGGCACCCACGGTGTACCGTCGAGTGACCGATGGCGCAGTGTCACGTGCGCCGGTCGGGTCGGGTCGGAAGCGGACGGGCCGGTGGGGTTTGCTCCCATCGCCTGGAGGTATTCGATACCGGCAGCGTCTCCGTGGCGCGGGTGCCCGATCGGTGCCCGACGGCGGAGACCCGTCAACCCAGGTGACCAGGACGCCGATCAGGAGGGTCCGGGCGCAATTGGCGCCCGACAACAGTATGGAACGTACGCGTTTCTTCCGCCGCCCGGTGGTCTGGATCATTCTGGTGATCATCGGCGCCGTCGCGCTGAGCTCATTCTTCACCAGTGGTCCGAGTTACCACCGCGTCGAGACCTCGGTCGTCCTCGAGCGACTCAACCAGCCCAACATCAAGAACGTCGTCCAGGAAGACAAGGAGCAGACGCTCCAGCTGGAACTGGCGAGCCCGGAGCGGTTCGGCGACAAGACCACCGACAAGATCGAGACCCAGTATCCGTACGAGCTGACGGACGAGGTCTGGAACGACGTCAAGGCGGCCAAGGCCGCGGGTCGGGTCACCGGCACCCTGGACGCCAAGGTCTCCGGCGACAGCATCCTGCTGAGCCTGCTGGTCAACCTGCTGCCGATCGCGATCCTGGTGATCCTGCTGCTGCTGTTCATGTCGCAGATGCAGGGTGGCGGTTCCCGCGTCCTCAACTTCGGCAAGTCCAAGGCCAAGATGCTGACCAAGGACATGCCCAAGACGACGTTCGCCGACGTGGCGGGCGCCGACGAGGCCGTCGAGGAGCTCCAGGAGATCAAGGACTTCCTGCAGAACCCGGCGAAATACCAGGCGCTCGGCGCGAAGATCCCCAAGGGCGTCCTGCTCTTCGGCCAGCCGGGCACGGGTAAGACGCTGCTCGCGCGCGCCGTCGCCGGCGAGGCCGGGGTGCCGTTCTACTCCATCTCGGGTTCCGACTTCGTCGAGATGTTCGTCGGTGTCGGCGCCAGCCGGGTCCGCGACCTGTTCGAGCAGGCCAAGGCCAACGCCCCGGCCATCGTCTTCGTCGACGAGATCGACGCCGTCGGCCGCCACCGCGGCGCCGGCATGGGCGGCGGCCACGACGAGCGCGAGCAGACCCTCAACCAGCTGCTCGTCGAGATGGACGGCTTCGACACCAAGGGCGGCGTCATCCTGATCGCCGCGACCAACCGGCCGGACATCCTCGACCCGGCGCTGCTGCGCCCGGGCCGCTTCGACCGCCAGATCCCGGTCGACAACCCCGACATGGAGGGCCGCAAGGCGATCCTGCGGGTGCACGCCAAGGGCAAGCCCTTCACCCCCGACGTCGACCTCGACTCGGTCGCCCGGCGCACGCCCGGCTTCTCGGGCGCGGACCTGGCCAACGTCATCAACGAGGCGGCGCTGCTCACCGCCCGTAACGACAAGCGGGCCATCTCCAACGAGTTCCTCGAGGAGTCGATCGACCGGGTCATCGCCGGCCCCGAGCGGCGCACCCGGGCGATGAGCGACAGCGAAAAGAAGATCACCGCGTACCACGAGGGTGGGCACGCGCTGGTCGCTCACGCGCTGCCGCACTCCGCGCCGGTGCACAAGGTGACGATCCTGCCGCGTGGTCGCTCGCTGGGCCACACGCTGGTGCTGCCGACCGAGGACAAGTACACCCAGACCCGCGCCGAGATGATCGACACTCTGGCCTACGCGCTGGGCGGCCGCGCGGCGGAGGAGCTCGTCTTCCACGAGCCCACCACCGGCGCCGGCAACGACATCGAGAAGGCGTCCGGCCTGGCCCGCGCCATGGTCACCCAGTACGGCATGAGCTCCAAGCTGGGTGCGGTCAAGTACGGCTCGAACAACGACGAGCCGTTCCTCGGCCGGTCCATGGGCCACGAGCGGGACTACTCCGACGCCATCGCGGCCGAGATCGACCAGGAGGTGCGCGCGCTCATCGAGCTGGCGCACGACGAGGCCTGGGAGATTCTGGTCGAATACCGCGACGTCCTCGACGCCATGGTGCTGGAATTGATGGAGAAGGAAACCATCACCCAGCAGGACATGGACCGCATCTGCGCCCGGGTGCAGAAGCGCGCGCCGATGTCGCCGTTCAACGGCTTCGGCAAGCGGCTGCCCTCGGAGGCGCCGCCGGTCCTGACCCCGGCCGAGCGGGACGCGCTCAAGACGCAGGCCGAGGCCGACGGCCAGGTGGCGGTCGGTGGCGGCAGCGCCGGGGAACCGAACCCCAACGGCACTTCGGAGGGCTCGCACTGAGCAGGACCGATCCGAGTTCGGCGGAGCCCGACGGCTCCGCCGAACTCGACTACCTCGCCGCGCGTCTGGTCGACGGCAAGCTCACCGGGGCACCGGTCGAGCAGGCCGTCGACCTGGCGCGCATCGAGAAGGCGGTCCGGGAGATCCTCATCGCCCTCGGCGAGGACCCCGATCGGGACGGCCTCGAACGCACCCCGGCCCGGGTCGCCCGGGCCTACGCGGAGCTCTTCGCCGGCCTGCGGGTCGACCCCGCCAAGGTGCTCACCACGTCGTTCGAGGCGAACCACGACGAGATGGTGCTCGTTCGCGACATCGAGCTGATGAGCCTCTGCGAACACCACCTCCTGCCGTTCAAGGGCGTCGCGCACATCGGATACATCCCGGGCGCCGACGGCCGCATCACCGGCCTGTCCAAGCTCGCCCGCCTCGTCGAGGTCTATGCCCGGCGCGCCCAGGTCCAGGAACGCCTCACCTCCCAGATCGCCGACCTCCTCATGAACAAGCTCGACCCCCGCGGCGTCATCGTCGTGCTGGAATGCGAGCACCTCTGCATGGAAATGCGCGGCATCCGCAAGGTCGGCGCCCGCACGGTCACGTCAGCGGTCCGCGGCGCCTTCCAGCGCGACGGCAAGGTCCGCGCCGAAGCCATGGCATTGATCAACGCCCGCTGAGGCTCGGCATTCACGACGGCCAGCAAGCTGCTAGGGGCGGCCGCGTTGGGCTACCAGGGGCAGCTCGTCGAGGCCGACCTCACCGCGGCCCTGCCGGACTGAAAGCCCTCCGGCACCGGACGGGCCGCTAGACGATCGTGCGGTAGGTGTCCGCGCTGTCGATGGCCGCCCGGGTCAGCGTCGCCGCCTCGTCCAGGCGGGTGCGCGCCTGCTCGAGCTGCGCGATGGCCGCCGCGACCGACGGGTGCAGCGAGCCGATCGCGGTGATCCGCAACCGGGTCAGGGCCTCGTCGAGCTGGTCGGTGACCTGCCGGATGCCCGTCACCGCACGCTGGGCGCCGTCCACGGACGCCGCCACGTTCGCCTTGACCTCCTCGACGCTGGCCATACCGGATCCCTTCGCTATCGGATGAACGCCAGCAGGCCGACGCCCATGCAGGTGAGCAGCACCGGCGTCAGGCACGTGACGGCACCGACGAGGGGCGTGCGGTCCACCTTGTGCGGGCCGCCGCCGTAGACGAAGCCGATCGTCAGCCAGCCCAGCCCGTACGCGAGCAGCGGCAGGCTCAACCCGCACAGCAGGGCGTAGGTCGGCAGCGAGCCGGAGGGCGCCACCAGGTAAAGGACTATCTGCACGATGAGGACGGCCGCCGCGAACGGCCCGTACACAAGAAGGTTGCGGGCCCACGGCCGCATCGGACCCGCAGGACCGGGACCCAGCATGCCCGCGTCCGCGGCGTCGGCCGTCGCGCGCGCCTGCCGTAGCGCCGCGAGGACGGCCGCGGGGCCGCCGGCCACAGCCTGCGCGGCGACGGCCTGCTCGGCCGGCTGCGGGACCAGCCGCGCCTCCGGCACGCCCAGATCCCGCACCAGCCGCGCCCGCTGCGGCGCCAGCCGGGCCCGCACCGCCGTCAGCTCCTGCTCGGCGGCCTGCGCCGTCGCCGCCTGCTCCCCGGCCGCCGCGCTAGCGGCCCGGCGGACCGCGTCCAAGCGCTGCGCGGCGGCGAGATAGTCGTCCCAGGGGCCCGGTTGGTCGCTCATCGCTCAGCCTCGGGTCGGGCGAAAGGCACGATCGTCACCGTACGGTCGGCGTGCCGGTCGTGCAGCAGCGCCCGGTTCTCCCTAGGCTGCCAATCCACGCTCTGCCCCAGCATGAGGGACACATCCTGCTGCGGAACATTCAGGAAAACCAGGCCGGCCACGTCCTCGCGGCCCGCGCTGCCGCCGGTCTCCTCGCTGAAACGGCGCACCCCGCGCCACCACGACAGCAGGTGTACGCCGTGGCCCGGGCCCTCACGCAACACCTGACGCAGCGTCGGCAGCGTGCCCGGGCTGGCCGCGTCCATGCCGAAGACCACGCGGTAACCCGGCCGGGCGAGATCCAGCTCCGCGGCCAGCCCGGCGGCGTCGACGACAACCACCTCCTGGCGGTGCCCGACCTCGGCGGCCAACTCCCGGGCGAGCTCGTCGCCCTCCGCGACCAGCGAGCAGATGACGAACCTCGCAGTCCTCGGCGCATGGAACGCGGCGACACCGCGGGCCGCCGCGTCCAGCACCTCCGCGCCGCTCGCCCGCGGGCCCAGGATGGCCAGATGCCGTCCCGGTGAGGCGTCGAGCGGGAACGCCGCGGTGGACAGGTTCACGTCGATGACCCGGCCGAGCAGAGCCGCCGGACGCCCCGACCGGCCCGCGAGCGCGGCCCGGTAGGTGGGATCGTCGGCGAGATGCTGCCGGGCGTACCCGGCGAAGATGCGCGGCGGCACCGCCTCCGGGTCGCGGGCACCCCACAGCTTGTGCCGCAGGTCGCTGAGTACGTCCCGATCGGCATGCGGATCCGGGAACCGCACGATGCGCTCGTGCCCGCGGGTCGCGCCGCGCGGTCCGCCCAGCCCGCCGGCCGTGTTGACGACGGCGGTGCCCAGCGGCAGACCGGCGGCGGAGTCGTTGGTGGGCTCCAGGACGTCGCCGCCACCCGGCAGGGCGATCCGGACCGGGAACTGGCCGAAGATCGAGTCACGCTTCGCGTACAGGGCCTCGACGCCGAGGACGGTCTGGCTCGCCAGAATCAGATGGATCCCGTACGAGCGGCCCTTACGCGCCAGCGACTCCACCAGCTGCACCGCCTCGCCGGCCATCGGATCGTTGCCGGCGAGCAGCACCTGGAACTCGTCGATGACACAGAGCATGCGCGGCATCGGCTTGCCGCGACCCTCCTCGGCCGCCACCGCCCGCAGCTCCGCGAACCGGCTCACCCCGGCCCGCTTGTAGGCCACCGACCGCCGGGTCATCTCGCCGTCGAGCTCACGCAACACCGCCAGCCCGTACTCCCGATCGGACTCGACGCCGACGGCACGGGCGTGCGGCAACCAGGTGCGATCCCGAGCGGTCGGCACGAACTCGGCGAACGAGACGCCTTCCTTGAAGTCGAGCAGATAGAGGCTCAGCTCGTCGGGGCCGTAACGGGTGCCCAGGCCGTACAGAACGTTGATGAGAAAGGCCGTCTTGCCGGCGCCGGACCGGCCGCCGACCATCCAGTGTGGAGTCAGGTCGTTGAACTGAAGAACCACGGGCGTGTCACCGTCATGACCGACGGTGGTGCCGAGCCCTTCGCCGGCATCGCCTGTCCACACCGCGTCGGACGGCTCCGGCAACAGGTCGGCGAGCGTCACCCGCGACGCGGCCGCCGAATGCGCGGCCAACTCCCGACACACGGCGTCGACCAGATGCGGCGGCGGATCCTCATCCAGGAAGACCGGGGCGTTCAACCACACCGCCTCCGGCACCGACCCGAACGTCACGCCGGGCGGATTGCCGATGACAGCGTACGGATTGCGCACCGAAACCTGGGTGGTGCGCGGCAGCGGCGGCTGCGTGGTCTCGGCCGTCAGCGGAGGCGGCGGCCACCCGGCCACCACCAGGTGCAGGCCGGACTCCGGCCCCTGCTGCGCCAGAGCGGCGATCCGCACCAGATCGGCGCCCTCCGTCAACTCCGGCAAACTCGCGACGACCAGCAACATCATCCGGTCGCGGCGCCCACGCCGCACGGCACCACCACGCACCGGCCGAAGCCACTTCTCGGCCTCGGTGAGCACCTCACGCAACGCGGCGCGGTCGAGGGCGGGCGGCGACATCAAACCCGCGTCCGCCAGCACGTCGAAGGGGGCGAAAACGGTGCCTCCGCCCGTACCGTCGACGGCACGCACCAACAACGACCCGGCGGGCGCGGCAGCCAGCAGCCGCAGCAGCAGGCAGCGCAAAAGCCCGGCAACCCGAGGATCCCGGGCATCGGCATCGACGGTCAGATGCCCACTGCCGAGCAACGGCACGACGGCGGGAAAACGAGCATCGTCGAGCGGCTGCGCCACACCCAACCGAACGAACTGCGGAGGGTAGGAGCCCCCAAGCGGAGCGTTCGCAGACAACGCATCGAGCGGCGACCCAAGCCACCCCGGAGCCAACTCCCCGGCAGCCGCCCGCAACTCCTCGGCCAGCCGATGCTGCTCCAACGAATCGGCGGTGGGCGCGGCCCGCCCCTCCAACGCGGCGGCGGCCGCCACAGCGGTGGCCTCCGCCTGGCGGTGCAGGGCAGCGGCCTGCTCGATCCGCCCCGTCGAATCCACCGCCTCACCTCCGTGTGTGCGCTCAAACCGTACCCTGCGAACGGTCATCGATCCGTCGTCCGCAGCCGTTGGTCAATCTTCCCAGTCGGCGATGGTCGGGGTGACGCGCGGGCTCCGCCCAGCGGCGGCGAGCCTCCGAACATCGAAACCTATCGTCACGGGACGGGTCCATAGCGGAACCACTAATCTCGTAGGGGTGCAGCCCGATACTCCGCCCGCTCAGCCGGCTGTCCCGCCGCCCGGTCAGGCCGCCACGCCCCCGAAGGAGAGAAACCGCCGGGTCAGACTGATCCTGGCGATGGCGGCGGGCATCACGTCCCTGCTCTGCCTCGGCGGCATCGGCGTCTTCATCTCCTTCTACGACGAAGCCACCAAAATCGAAAGAACAGCCCCCGACGCCGTAGTCGACAACTTCCTACGCGCCTACCTGGTAAACCGCGACGACCAACAGGCATCCCTCTTCACCTGCAAGTCAAATCTTGACTTGTCTCTGCTGAAATCCTTTCGCGACGATATTCAAAGCCGGGAGCAACGTTTCTCTATCGGCATCCGAGTTGATTGGACCAGCCTGACGGTGTCCACGGAGAGTGGCCGAACGACGGTTAGCACTGATATTCGTCGAACGATCTCGGATGGCAGTGAGAGAACGACGGATGGCTGGCGATTCTCCCTGATGGATCAGGATGGGTGGCGTGTGTGCAGCGCCGCTCCTGCCAACTGATCACTCCAGCCACAGCCGATGGACAGGGACCATCAGCGTTCTTGGGGTTTTGCCGGTCCAGGACCAGCGGTACCAGTCCAGTTCTGTGGCTACTCGGGCGCAGATGTCGCCGTCGTCGCTGGTGTGGAGTTCGGTGACCGCGCGAAGGTCTCTTCGTTCGCCGCCGTCATCGAGGATCTGGACGACCCGGCGGCCGGTCAAACCGTCGGCATCCAGCGCCGCCACCGGGTTGCGGCGCGGCGGTTCGTCCATAGACACCAGCCGGGACATGACATCGGCGGGCTTGTGCGCCGTACCCGCCATGCCCAATTCTTCTACCCAGACCCGCTCGACCGGTACGAGCGGCGCGAACACCTCCGTCTGCTCGGCCTCCGCGCGATACCACTCGGCCTCCGGCATAACCGGCACATATGTCCGGCTGCCCTGCACCACCTTTTCATCAGCTCTCAGATCGCCGCGCCAACCGTGCCCCGGTAGACCGATCAGTACGCGCCTGCCGCGAAGGCTGCCGCCCATCACAGCCGGCGTCGGGACGACCGGGCGAGGAACGGCGGGAGCCCAGTCGGAGCTGTTCGCGAACGGGTCCGGCAGCGGACTGCCCATCATTGCGAACCGCCCAGCGGCGATCCGCGCTGCGCCATGAACTGGATCGGGTCGACCGCACTGGCGCTGGACGTGTCGTTGTTGAGGTGCACCTCGAAGTGCAGGTGAGGGCCGGACGAGTTTCCGCTCGTACCGCAGAGGGCGATCACCTGGCCGGCGGCAACCCGCTGGCCGACCTTCAGGTTCGGCCGTTCCACCAGGTGGCAGTACCGGGTCATGATGTTGCCCGCGTGCCGGATCTCGACCAGCCAGCCGCAGCCGCCCTTGCCCGGCCACCCCGCACGGTCACAGTCTTTCACTCCGCTAAACGTCTCGTCGCACATGACGCGGGAGACGACGCCACTCGATACCGAGCGGACCGGCGTACGGAGACCGGCGATGAGGTCGACCCCTTGATGGTCCGGCCGGTCCTGAGTACGGAATCCGGACCCGACGCTCCACCTGTACTGGTTTTTGACCTTGACGGCGAACGGGTTCGTCCATCCCGAGGCGGCGATATCCTCCGCCGAGGCGCAGACCATCGACAGCGAATTGCCCACCGCGTTGGCCGCGCCGTCCGCGAGCAGGTTGACGATCTGCGTGGCGACAAGCTCATGCTTCGCGTACGCGTCCGGGTAGCCGCTGATCTGCACCCGTTGCGCGGCGCGGGTGAGTGGCATCGTCTCCCAGCCGTCGATCGTCTTGAGCTTGTTGTAGAACTTCGTCGCAGCGTACGTCGGATCACGGACCTGCGCCGGGGTGCCCCACCCGCTCGTCGGCCGCTGCTGGAACAGCCCGAGCGAGTCGTGGTCGTTTTCCTTGCCGAGATGTCCGAGGTTCGTCAGGCTGGACTCCTGCATTGCGGTCGCGACGGCGATGACCCAGGCCCGCGGCGGCATCTTCAGGTTCGCGCCGACGTTGATGATGATCGCCGCGTTCTTCATCTGCGCCGGTCCGTACGGCCGCACCCGCGGCAGCTTGGAATCCGGATCGACCGGTCCGCCGGTGCCGCAGCCGGACGTGTACAGACTCAGATCGTCGTCGTCGCCGCCGAATCCGCCGAGCAGAACCGCGCTGATGCTGCCACCGCAACACAGCAGTGCCAGCGTCGCCACCAGGGCCACCAGCAGAAATACCCGCCGTGGCCGCGGCACGTTCACGACCCGTCCCAGTCGACGCCGTCGACAAGCCACCGTCCGTCCGGGGCGACGAGCCGCAGCGTCAGCTTGCCGGAATCCGCGGTGACGACGGCGTTGACCAGCCCGTCGCCGATGGGTATGAGCGATGGCCGCCCGATGATCCGATCGGCGGGCACGTCGGCCGGATCGACGCCGTTCAGCTCGTCGGAAAGATGCTGGGTGGCGTTCGGAACGATTCCGTCGTGCCACGCCTTCGCGGACACGTTCTTGTGGTCGACCCACGCCGAGGCGAACGCGTACGCGACAGCCTCGGGTGCGGCGGTCCCCGGACTCGTCCGGGGCGAGGGCGGCGGCTCGTCGTCCACGATCACGCCGTCGTCATTGAAACTGGGATCGACGCTCACGGTCGGCGCCGGCGACACGGGGTCGAGCAGCCGCCCCTGGCTGCCGCTGCCATCGGAGAAGAGCCGCCCGATCCCGACCACCGCGAGCACGAGCAGGGCGATCACCAGAGCCACACCCCACCGCGACCGGAACAATCCGGTGAGACCGCGTTCGAGGACCCTGGGCATGACCGCTCACCGCGCTTCGGTACGAACTCGCGGCGACACCTGCTCGCGCGTTGTACTGCCGGTCTCCGGCCGGTAAATCGCATAGGACGCCGGCGACTCGGCGACATCGGGCTCCGTCCACGTCGACGCCCTCCGCTGCCGGCTCGGCCCGGCGGCGGCCACCGGCACCGGCTGCGAATCGCCGGCCGGCGCGACGTCGTGCGTCGACTCCCGTCCGTCCGGCCGGACGGCGGGCGCCGGGCCGTCCTGCGCCCGGGCCGGAGCCGACCCCGATTCCGTACGCGTCGCAGCCGCGTGCGCGGGATCCTCGAGCCGCGCCTCCGGCCGAAGATTGCCCTGCTCGACGTAGACGGTGCGCCCCTTGCCGAACCGAGGCTCATTGGTCCCGCCGCCATCGGCGACATCGAGCTTCGCGGCCTCCCGCATATCCCGGAAGAACCGACGATGCCACGACCCAGCCGACGCGATCGCCGCCGTACTGTCCTTACCACCCAACTGCGTGATCCGCCGATAAGGCCGCAACAACAACCACCCGACAACCCCGCAAAGCCACACCAACACCACCTGCAGCCATCCGGGCAGGCTCGCGGTGTTCATGATGAGATCGACGGCGAAAAGATAGATCGCCGCTCCGGTCCCGAAGATCGCAATATTGAAAATCGCCGCGATGACCGCGTTGCCAAGCCGCCGAATCCCCGAACTGGCCGGCCGCAACAGACCCACCGTCCCCAGAATCGGCGCGGCGATAACCGCCCACCGGAAGATCAGGAAGCCCAACAACACCAGCAGTGAAGCCGTCAGATCGAACATGGCGAACATGATCGCCGCCAGCACAGCAATGAACCCCGCCCCAATCCGATCCATCCCATTGACCCCACGCAGATATTCATACGCCTCAGGATCTTCAGTCTTGATCTGCTCAGCAACCTTCTCCCACTGAACATTCTTGGCGTTGATCGTGGCCTTTCGGGTCTCCGGATTGTCCCGCATCTTCTGCGCTTCGTCCCAGGTGATGGAACGCGCGTCGTAAAGTGCGCGACCGTAGGTCTGCGCGGTGACACTGTCGGCGGAGCCGAGTAGACCTCGCAGCCAGTTTCGATAGAGCATGGTCTCGGTCGCGGTGTCGCTGGCTCGAACGGCGGGAGGTCGATTGTCCTTGCATGCATCGGCTTTCCCGAGCCGACATCCTGCAGTTACGTCACCGTCTTGCGGCCGCGGGCCGACGGCG
Organism: Actinoplanes sp. NPDC051346; assembly: GCF_040682215.1. NCBI lineage: Bacteria > Bacillati > Actinomycetota > Actinomycetes > Micromonosporales > Micromonosporaceae > Actinoplanes > Actinoplanes sp. NPDC051346. The sequence continues at coordinate 86,023 of NZ_JBFBAJ010000012.1, forward strand.
TCGTGGACGACTCCGAGCGTAGTGATAAGGGCTTGATCTGCAAGATTCGCAGATTTCACTGGCCATGCGGCGATCGCTGTCACGGCGACCATGATGAGGATTGCCCAGCCGGCTGTGGTTGCGGCAGCACCCATGTCGGCCTGCTGCGACCGCCAAATTAGGTAAAGCCCGACGATGGCCAGGGTAATGATGCCGAAGACGCTGAATACCTTTTCGTAGACTGCCGTGGTGGCCTGCCTCACCAACGGATCCGCCCATCCCCACAATGTCTGAGGATTCCAAGCGCGTTCGCGGAGAGCGTTAGAGGCTCCAATGATCGCGGTAGCGACCATGAACTCGCCGTTGGCGATAGTCGTCTCGAACTTGTATTCGGGATCTATCAGCGTTGACGCGCAGCCACCTTCAAGGTCGTATGTCGTGTAGCTGTACCCGGCGTAGCCGTATTGGCTGTAGATGCCCTGGGGACCGTTCAGCTTCGATGATTCCGGGCGTTCGGCGAACCAGCCGGCGAGGCCGGAGTCGGGTGTGCTTGGTGTGGGGGGCATCAAGCACTGAGCTCGATCGGCGCTGACGTCAGCGAGCCGAGACACGCAGGACTTGAAGTCCTGCTTCCACTCGTCAGTGCTGCATGCGCCGCCCGGGGCCTGGATCGGTCCGGCTGTGGCCGGGGCCGGGGCCGCTACTGCCCATGCGATGCTCGCCACGAGCGCTACCGCCATGGTTGTTAGCAGTGCGCATACCCGGCGGAGCATGGTCAGGCCTCCAGGTCGGAGAAGGTGGGGATGGCCGTCGGTGCCGCCTTCGCCGCTGCTGGGGTGGTGTCCAAACGGTCCAGCAGGCCGTCGACGTATGAGACGTCGACTCTCACCTTCTGCACCCGACCGTCCACGTCTCGCATGACGAATTCTCGGAAGCCGAGCCGCGTCGACGATGATGCGTCCGCCTGTGACAGGGATGCCAGGGTCGCCTCGTAGCCGTCGTGGACCGGGACTCGGAGGAGGCGGAGTGCTTCCGAGGCGATTTCCTGGTCTTCCGCGATGCGGCCGACGAATACCGTCGAGACGAGGTTCTGTACGTCGAGGCCCAGGATGTCGCGAGGGTTCTGGGAGGCGACCAGCGCCGCGAGGTTCCATTTGCGGGAGTCGCGGGCGAGGCGGACCAGGAAGGAGCGGCCCGAACGCCAGCCTTCCATGAAGTGGGCCTCGTCGAGGCCGACCATTTTCCTCGAGGACATCGAGCCGCCGTAGCAGCGGCGGACCGCGAGGCGGTGGGCCGTGTGGAGCATCGGCAGGGCTAGAGATTCCTCGGCCGACCAGTATTCGCGTTCGATCTTCAGGTCGGGTAGGCGCAGGCCGGCCATCGTGATGACCGTCAGGGCCGCGTCGGCGCCGAGCAGGTGCTGGGGTGGGCGGCCGAAGAACAGCAGGGCGAGGGGCATCTCGGCCGTGTCCAGCAGGAGGTTGGCGAGTTCCTTGCCCTCGTCGTCGTCCAGGCCTTGCAGGGTTGCCACGACGTCGTCCAGCGTCGAGGTTTCCTCGGCGGGGACCTGGCGGACCGCGTGGCGCAGCAATGTCGCCGTCGAGGCCTCCTTGGCGACCTGCGGGGGCACCAGCATGGAGCAGATGTCCTGGACCAGCATGCGGCGTTCGGCGCGGGCGTTGGAGACCGCGATCTCAAACTCGCGGTCGCCGGTGGGCCCGGTCGCGAACTCGGTGCGGACCGGCGTCGGGATCAGCGCGTACGGCGCGAGCGTCCCCTGCTCGGAGCCGGTCAGGTTCAGGACCCGCGAGTACGGTCGCAGTTCCGGCATCTGACACAGCCGGGCGAGCGGGCCGGACGGGTCGAGCAGGGTCACCTGAACGCCGCGGCGGGCGTTGAGGTAGCCCAGCGCACCCATGAGCGTGGACTTGCCGCCGCCGGGTTCCGCGACGAAGACGCCGAGGCCGGAGCGCTCTCGAACCTCCATGGGGAAGTGCAGGTCGAGGAAGACCGGGCGGCGGCACGTTCCCGCCGTACGCCCAATAAGGTCTCCCCGGCGGTCGCCGACCGTCGACGCGGCCTGGGGAAGCGCGGCGGCCAGCAGTTTGACCGGCATGCGCCGCACATAGCCGGTGTTGGCGATGGGTTCGCCCGGGATGAATTCGCGGGCGAGCTGATCCTGATTCTTCGGGTGCTGCAGCGAGATGCGCAGTTCGCGGGAGTAGAGCTGGATGAGCCGGCGGGCTCGTTCGAGGCATTCCTCGCGGGTGCGGCCGCCGACCGCGATGCGGTGCCAGCCGTGGGCCCGGGCGGACTCGACGGGCAGGCCCGTGGTCATCTCGTCGCCGATCACCAGGGCGCGCTTGGCTAGACGCTCCAGCTCCGGCGGTGCGTCGATGCCGTGCTCGGCGTAGTCGAGCTGCTGGGAGCGGATCATGCGGAGCCGGTGCTCGAGGTTCTTGAAGGAGCTGTTTGACCCGAGGATGTCGAGCCGCGAGGAAAGCTCCATCGGCCACGGCAGCCGCTCGTGGAAGTGCATCCACGGCTCGTGCTTCTCCGGAATCTCCAGCGGCTCCATGCGCCCGACGGAGAGCACCGCGACGTGCCGTTCCTCGCCGGTCATGCGGTTGACCAGCTTGACGGTGGAACCGTACGGGGTCCGGTAGCGCTCCACCTGCTCGGTGAGCGCGAGCAGGTCGCCACGTTCCCAGTGCCCGTGCGAGACGGGCGAGAGCGGTCCCGGCGGGGCCATGCAGAGCGCGACCGAGCGGAACAGCAGCCATTCCAGCTCCTGCGGCGTGACCCGGCGCCCGCGCATGCCGAAGGCGTTGAGAACCTCGTCGAACTGCTCGACCGTACGGCCCAGCTTGCGCCGCTCGCTGTCGGAGGTGCCACGGCCGAAGATCCGCAGAATGCGCTCGGAGAACGTGTCGCCGAGCGAGCGCCGCGCGAAGGTCACACCCAGGTACGTCTGGCCCTCGGCATGGTTGACCGAGAGCAGGTGCCGCTGGGCGGCAACGAGATGATCCGACCAGGACGTGCCGTCGGTGACGTCGGGAAGGGGCTTCGCGGTCAGGGAGTCCACCGTGCGAGCCCACTCGTCCGCCGGGAACGGCCGGTTGGTCCGGCGCAGGTGCAGCCGGAAGCCGGCCAGTCCCGCGTACTGCTCGGAGATCGCGGAGAGCAGCGCCTCACGCTCGGCGTCGGGTCGGAAGGCCCACCGCACTTCGGGCAGGTAGTACCAGGCCGTGACGGTGCTCTGGGTGAACGTCAGATGTCCGGCGATTTCGCTGATCTCCAGCTCGATGGCCGGGTCGCGATCGCTGAACTTGAGCTTGTGCGGACGCAGCGGTACCGGCTTGATGTCCTTGGCCGGCTTACGAACGGCCGGCAGGTTGTCCGGCTCGTCCCTCTTCCGGCGCCCCCTCTTCCTGACCGGCGCCTTCTCCCGCAGCGGCGCGGGGGCCTTCTCCGGCAGGGGCGCAAGCTCGGCGTGACGGTCCGGCTCGGCGACCGGATTCATCGGGTACGGCACGGGCACGCCGCCCGCATTCATCGGGTACGCCCCCGGCCCGCCGGCCGCGTCAGTCGGATGAGGCTGCGGCGTGCCGGCCGGATTCATCGGGTACGTGCCCGCGGCGCCCGCCGCATCCCTCGGGTAGAGGTTTCCTCGGCCGCCCGCGTCCGCCGCCAGGTACGGCCCGGCCATGCCGTCCGTGCCCGTCGGGTAGGGACCGTGCGCCCCGGCCATTGGGTGGCCGTTCGCATCGGCCAGCTGAAGGCCGTCCGTCGGGTAGAGATTCGCCACGTCTGTCGGATAGGAACCCGGCGCCCCAGTCGGATGCGGGCTGGTCGCCCCAGTTGGGTGCTGGCTGGTCGCGTCAATCGGGTGCGGGTTGGTCGCGTCGGCCGGGTGCGGGTTGGTCGCGTCGGCCGGGTGCGGGCTCGTCGCGTCGATTGGGTGCGGGCCGGTCGCGTCCGTGGGGTGGGGACTCGTTGCGTTGGTCGGATGGGGGCCGGTCGCGGGCGTCGGGTGGGGATTCGGCGCGCCGACGGGGTACACGCCGGGCGCGGTGGTCGGCGGCGGACCACCGGGTTGACCGACCGGGTACACCCCGGGCGCCGTGGTGGCGCCGGCGGCCTGCTGCCACAACGGCGGCGTCTGGGGTGCTGGCGAGGCGGGACGGGTGGACGAAGACGCACCGCCGTTGCGGATGTCGTCCGGCCAGTCCTCCAGGCCAAGGTCGGATGGCTCGTGCTCGTCGAAGTAGTCGGCCCGCGGCCCGACCGGAGCGCGCATAAAGGGCGACTCCGGCAAACCAGACAGAGCTGGCGATGGCGGCGCGGAGGTGGGTGGCACGAAGTCGGGCGGCGCGGAGGTGGGTGGCACCAAGTCGGGCGGCGCGGAGGTGGGTGGCACGAAGTCGGGCGGCGCGGAGGTGGGTGGCACCAAGTCGGGCGGCGCGGAGGCGGGCCGCGCGGCTGAGAACGGTGGCGCGGACGCGGGGGGTGCCGAGGTGGGCCGCGCGGCAGACGGCGGCACAAAGGCAGGTGGTGCGGAGGTGGGCCGCGCGGCTGAGGACGGTGGCGCGGACGTGGGGGCGTCGAGTGGCTCTGGACCGTCGACCGCCGGAACGGAGGCGTCCTGAGGTGGGGTCGCGGGCGAGGGAAGAGCAGGTGACGAGGTGTTCGTCGCCGTATCGATCAAGGTCTCCGCCGGTGGCGAAGTCACTGACGGGGAATCGACCTGTCGAGTCGGCGGCCCGGACACCGGCCGAGCGGCGAACGGTCCGGACACCGGCTCCCCGAACGGCGAACCGGACACGGGGCGGTCCGAAGGCGAGCCCGACACAGCCTCGGCAGAAGGCGGCCCAGACATGGGCCGCTCCGCTAGTGGGCCGGACACCGGTTCGGCCGCTGGTGGGCCGGACACCGGTTCGGCCGCTGGTGGGCCGGACACCGGTTGGGCCGCTGGTGGCCCCGACACTGGTCGGGCCATGGGTGGGCCGGAGACCGGTCGGGCCGCGGGCACATTGATCTCAGGCCGAACCGGGGTCGACTCAGCCGCGGGCAAACCGGAGGCCGCCCGGGAATCCGCGCGAAAAACAGCCGGCCCAGAGGCAGCGGCAGGCAACGAGCCCGAGGCGGCGGCCGGCGGGCCCGAGGCGGCAGGCGGCAGGCCCGAGGCGGCGGGCGGTTGGCCCGAGGCGGTAGCCGCCGGCGACGTCGAGCGGCGCGCGTCCTCCCCGTCGAAGTCGAAACCGAAGTCGAAGTCGGCGTCCGGATCGTCCGGCGGCGGTTCGGTCACCGGCGGCTGGCGGGGCGTCGTGCCGGCGAACAGGTCGAGGAAGGGTGAGTCGATGTCGATCGGGTCGACCGGCGGGGTGCCGTTGGTGCGGGGGCGGATTGGCTGGGGGGCCTGGAAGACGGCTACCGCGCCGTGTTCCGGGCCCGGGACCTGTTCGGGCGTCTCCTCCGGAGCGTAGTCCTTCGGTTGCACACCGTTACTCGACCTGCCCGGTGGGGACGCGTCCGCGCGGGGGTGCCCGGGCGGTGGGGTAGCGGTCATGCGACGACCCCGTTCGGGCATGCGGCAAGGGGGGCGGGACTGGTCATACCAACTCCTCCCGTACCCGGATGCGCGAGGCGACAAGTCGGGGGTCTCGCTGCTCGATGGCTGGCTCGCGGGTGCGTTTCCAGTCGGTGAGCGCGGTGCGGATGACCATGCGGGCCGGTCGGTCGGGGTCGACGTGCCGGAAGACGTAGGACGTCGTCACCATGGCCAGCGCGATCTCCCACGCGGGGAAGGGGTCGAACTCCCACGTGATGAGGTAGTGCAGGAACACGAAGGCCGGGACGAGGACGACGAACATCCCGTACTGCGCGTACGGAAGGTGCATGGGCAGGGTGTATCCGGGCGGACCCAGGTAGACCAGGCGGGCCCGGTAGATGTCGTCGTCGGTGCGCAGCCGCATGGGAGCTCGGCCTCAGCTGAAGATGAGGTTGATGAGGTAGTCGCCGACGAAGAACAGGGTCGCGGCGCCGGCGATGAAGGCGAGGCCGACGATGGCGATCGCGCTGCTGGTCAGCACCTTGGAGATCTCACCGCGGCTGGCCCGGCCGATGAAGATGACGCCGAGCACGGCCAGCAGGATCGGGGCGATGTTGCTCGCGAAGAAGGAGACGACGCCTTCGGTGTTGATGCCCTTGGGCTCGGGGGCGGCAAGGGTGGCGCCATGCTGCATTGCCGTCGCGACGCGCGCGGCGAGCTCTGTGGCGATCATCGGTAAACCTCCCGGGCGGCCGGCGTGAGGGCGCCGGTCACGCTGCAGTTGTTAAGCCTGGCGGCAACGCCCATATGGTGCTACTTCCCGCTCACCACGTCGAGTGCGCGGAGTCGATGCTTAAGGGCCCTGCTGTCCTACCCACGCCCGTCTGCTCTCTTCGGTTCATTAATGATGCCTAGCTCCGAAGCGTACGGGCCGTACTTCTTACCTACAACCTGCCTGATTCGTTACCCAAGATAAAGGCGTGATTGAACGTGACTCATTCCCGATCGTACAGGTGTTCGAACGATGTTCGCCCGGTAGCGTCGTCGTCGTGACGGAGCCGACCGGTAGCGCAACGACCCGGCGGGTCGCGGACGACCTGCTGTTTCGCCAAGATCACCCGGTCGTGATGGGGGTGCTGAACGTCACGCCCGACTCGTTTTCCGACGGCGGACGGTTCGCCGGCCTCGAGGCGGCCGTCGCGCACGGCGTCGCTCTGCGGCGTGCGGGAGCCGGCATCGTCGACATCGGCGGCGAATCCACCCGTCCGGGCGCCGGCCGGGTGGACGGGCCGACGGAGATCGCCCGGGTGCTCCCGGTGATCCGGGAGCTGGCCGCGGCGGGTGTGCCGCTCAGCATCGACACCACCCGGGCCGTCGTCGCCGCGGCGGCGCTCGAGGCGGGCGCCACCATGGTCAACGACGTCTCCGGCGGCCTGGCCGATCCGGGCATGGCCGCGGTCGTCGCCGACGCCGGCTGCCCGTGGATCTTGATGCACTGGCGTGGCCACTCGCGCCGCATGCAGGACCTCGCCGTCTACGAGGATGTCGTCGCCGAGGTCCGTGACGAGCTTCGGCAGCGGGTGGACGAGGCGGTCGCCGCCGGGGTGGATCCGGGCCGGCTGATCCTCGACCCCGGCCTCGGCTTCGCCAAACGGCCGGAGCACAACTGGGCGCTGAGCGCCCACCTCGATCAGCTGATCTCCCTCGGCCATCCGGTGCTGTTCGCCGCCTCGCGCAAGACCTATCTCGGCCGCCTGCTCGCGGACGCCGACGGCGAGCCGCGCCCGGTGGACGGCCGGGAGGCGGCGACGATCGCCACGTCCGTGCTCGCGGTGGCGGCGGGGGCATGGGGCGTGCGGGTGCACGATGTCCGCGCCACGGTTGACGCGTTGGCTGTGTGGCGGGCCACCGGGGGCCCCCGTCTGGAAAGGACACACCCATGAAAGACCGGATCTCGCTGCGCGGCCTTCGCGTACGTGGCTATCACGGGGTCTTCGACTTCGAACGCCGCGACGGCCAGGACTTCGTGATCGACGTTGACCTCGAGCTCGACCTCGCCCCGGCGGCGGCCAGCGACCACGTCGACGACACCGTGCACTACGGGGAGTTGGCCGAGCGCCTCGCCGAGGTGGTGGCCGGCGAGCCGGTGAACCTGATCGAGACCCTGGCCGACCGGCTCGCCACGCTGTGCCTCGACGACGACCGGGTCGCCGCGGCCACGGTCACCGTGCACAAACCGCAGGCGCCCATCCCGCAGGAGTTCGCGGACGTGGCTGTCACTCTCCGGCGTACCCGATGACCCGGGCCGTTCTGTCGATCGGCGGCAACCTCGGCGATCGGTACGCCCACCTGAAGGGCGCCGTCGAGGGACTCGGCGACAGCGTCGTCCTCGTCTCGGGGGTGTACGAGACCCCTCCCTGGGGTGACACCGAGCAACCGGCGTACCTGAACGCGGTCCTCTTGGCCGTCGATCCGGCGGCGGACGGCCGGGCCTGGCTGGAGAAGGCCCGGGTTCTCGAGTCGCGGGCCGGGCGGGTCCGCGATCCGCTGCGCCGGTTCGGTCCGCGCACGCTCGACGTGGACGTGATCGCGGTCTGGGAGGACGATGGCAAGCCCGTGACCAGCGACGACCCGGAGCTGACGCTGCCGCACCCCCGTGTTCACGAGCGGGCCTTCGTGCTCAAGCCGTGGCTCGACATCCAGCCGTACGCCCAGCTTCCCGGCCACGGATGGGTGACCGACCTGCTGAACCTGCCGACGCTCGCCGCCGAGGCGAACGCGATGACCCCGCGGCCGGATCTGGCGTTAGAGTCTGCAGGGTGACCAGCGATCCCGACGGCGCCGCACCCGACCCGTCGATGCGGCCGACCAGCTTCTCGACCCTGGTGGTCGCCGCTCTGGCCGCCGCAGCGGTCGGCTGGCTCCTGCTCAGTTCGTTCTACACCCGGATGCCGCGGCTGCCCTGGTTGCCGATCATCGTGCTGGCCACACTGTCGATCGCCGAGGCGATCCTGGCGCAGAACACCAGCGCCCGCATCGAGCACAAGCCCGGGACGCCGCGGGTCGACCCGCTCGCCGTCGCCCGCTACGCCGTCCTCGCCAAGGCGTCGTCGCTGGCCGGGGCGATTTTCGCCGGATTCTCCGCGGGCCTGCTGGCGTGGCTCGCGCTCGAGCCGACCAAGGCCGCCACCGACGATGTGCCGGCCGCCGTGGGCGGCGTCGTGTCGTCGCTCGCGCTGATCGGTGCCGCGCTGTGGCTCGAGCGCGCCTGCCGGGTGCCGGACGAACCGGACCAGAAGGACGGCGGCGATCCGGGTCGGCGCGCCGGCCACCCGTGAGCTGAACTCGTCGATAAGGCTGAACCGAGAGCCCCTCGTTTTCCGTATGCTGTGCCGCGGCGGAGGAGGTGGACGAGATGGCGTACGACGATTCCCCGTACCGTCGCAGCGGTGCCGACGAACAGACGCCGACCGATCCGGCGGCGTACCGAACCGGTTCGGCGGCCACCGACTTCCGCAACCGGCGGCGCGACCTGGAACCGGACGACACCGGGACCCGGATCACCGAGCCGTTGCCCGAGACCGGCCGCCGGGGCGGCACGGACGGCGGGCACGACCGGCTCGGCGTCCACATCGGCTGGGAGATCATGCTCCTGCTGGCCGTCGCCGCCATCGCCGTCCTGCTCTACCGGTTCGATCCGACCAGTCTGCGCCGGCCCGCGCTGGACACGCTGCTCACCTCGGGTGCCGTGATCGGGCTGCTCGCCCTCGGGGCCGGGCTCACGCTGCGCGCCGGCGTACCCAATCTCGCGGTCGGCCCGATCGCCCTCGCGGCCGCGCTGCACTTCGCCGAGAACGGCGACAAGGGTCTGCTCCAGGGGGCGATCCCGCCGCTGGCCATCGCCGCCGGCGGCGGCCTCGTGGCCGCGATCCTCGTGCTGACGCTCCACGTGCCCGGTTGGCTGGTGTCGCTGGCCGCGGCCATGGGCGTCATCGTGTTCGACCAACTGCGCACCGCCCCGGTCGCGGTCCAGCGCACCTACGACCTTTCCGACCAGGCGTTCTTCATCTTCGGCGGCTTCGCGCTGCTGGCCGTGCTCGGTGGCGCGCTGGGCACCGCCGGACCGGTCCGCCGGATGGTCGGCCGGATGCGCGCGGTCGGCGACCCGGCCGACCGGCGCGGCGGCGGGGCGGTGCTGCCGGTCGTGGCCGCGCTCGTGCTGTCGTCGACGTTCGCGGCGGGTGCCGGCATCCTGCTCGCGGCCCGGTCGACGGCGCCCATCGTGCCCGGCACCGGACTGGAGTGGACCGGGCTCGCCTTCGGGGTGGCCCTGCTGGCGGGCACCAGCGCGTACGGCCGCCGCGGCGGCATCTTCGGCACCCTGCTGGCGACGGCCGGGATCACGCTGTTCCTCGACTACGCCGGCCGGCGCGACTTCGACATCGCCCTGTTCGCGGTCGGCGCCGCCACGGTCGGCGCGGGCCTGCTGGTGACCCGGCTGGTGGAGACCTACGGACGGCCGCTGCCGCCGCCCGGCGTCGACGAGGACTGGAACGGCGCCCCGGCGGCCGAGGAGACGTGGTCGCCGGCCATGCCGGAGACCTGGTCGCCGGCGACCTCGCAGGGCCAGACCCGCTCGTCCGATCAGTGGGATCTCGGGCCGTGGGGTGGCGGGCGGTGATGGGCGTGACCGGCACGGCGCGGGCCGATCGCGGCCCTATGCTGGCCTCATGACCGATGCCACCTTCGCCGAGTTGGATGCCCTGCCCACCGAGGCGCTGCGTGAGCGTGCCTTCGCGAGGGCGCGCGAACGTCGCGATCTGAGCTTCTTCTGGTCGGTGGTCAAGCACCTGCCCGACGCGGACGACGCCGCCGCCCTCGACGGCGCGCCGAATTCCGTGGGGCCCACGATCGATGAGGCCGTGGCGTTGTGGCGTGAGCTGACCGGCCACGGGTACGGCGAGCAGGAGCCCCTGCTGCGCGCCGCGTTCATCGATTACCTACAGAAGCACTAGCGCATCCATGCGTGTCGTTTGAAAATGAACGTCCGCTGGGAACTAGCGGACCATGGCTCTCACCAACCGCTACAAAACCGCGCCGGGTGCGGGCACGCTCGCCGCACTCATCCTGGTCCTGGTCTTCGGCAGCCCCTGGTATGCCGACTGGGTCGCCGACAACACCGAACCCGACACGGCGGGGGGCTGGTGGCTGCGCCTGCTCGCGTGGCCGAGCTGGCGCTTCGACTCCGACGACTCCCTGCGCTCGATCATCATCACCGACCTCAGGGCGATCCTGGTCGTGGTGCTGACCCTGCTCTTCCTCTATCTGCTGCCCGGCTCGCAGCTGGCCCGGGCCCGCGGGACGATCAGCCAGTTCTTCGCCGGCTGGGCGTCCTACATCTTCGCGGGTGGCTTCGCCGCCCTGCTCACCACCCTGTTCCTCGCGAACCCGTCGCTGCTCGGGGCGTTCCGCGCCGCCGGTGAAGGTGCCGCCTACGGCCTCTTCGTCGGCTGGATCGTCGGTCTGGCCACCCTCGGCGGCCGACGGGGAACCCACTAGTCCGGCGCACCAGGCCCGGGCCATCCGGCCCGGGCCGCGTGTTCTAGGCGCGCGCCGCGGCCTCGCGATTCGGTACGTCGAACAGCAACGACCGCGAGATCGTCCCCACCGGCGTGCCGTTCTCCATCGCCACCACGTTCAGCGCGTCGCTGGTCAGCATCACCGCTAGCGCGTCGTAGAGCGTTCCCGCCGCGTCGACCGTCGGCAGCCGCTCGATGTCCTCGATCTGGCCCACCGGCCGCATCGCCTCGCGCACCCTGGTCACGGCGAGCCGACGGATGCCCCGGTCGTTGCCGACGAACTCGCCGACGGCCGCCGACGCCGGCTCGCTCAGCAGGTCGGCCGGGGACGCGTACTGCAGCAGCCGGCCGCCCTCGGCGAGGACGGCGATCCGGTCGCCCAGCCGTACGGCCTCGTCGATGTCGTGGGTGACCAGCACGATGGTCTTGCGGACCGCGGCCTGGAGGCGGAGGAATTCCTCCTGCAGGCGGCCGCGGACGATCGGGTCGACCGCCGAGAAGGGCTCGTCCATGAGCAGCACGAGCGGGTCCGCGGCGAGCGCCCGTGCCACCCCCACGCGCTGGCGCTGCCCGCCCGAGAGCTCGTGGGGGTAGCGCCCGCCGTACCGTGCGGGATCCAGGCCGACGAGCTCGAGCAGTTCCTCCGCGCGCGCCCGGGTCTTCTTCCTGTCCCAGCCGAGCAGCCGGGGCACGGTCCCTACATTGGTACGGATCGTCTGATGCGGAAAGAGTCCCACATTCTGGATCACGTACCCGATGTGCCGGCGCAGCTCGACGGGGTCCCGCGCGGCGATGTCCTCACCGTCGATCAGGATGCGGCCCTTCGACGGCTCGATCAGCCGGTTGAGCATGCGGAGCACGGTCGACTTGCCGCAGCCGGACGGCCCGATGAGGACGGCCAGTTCGCCGGCCCGAACCTCCATGCTGATGTCGCCGACGGCCACGGTGCCGTCCGGATAGACCTTCCCCACGTTCTCGAGCGTGATAGACGCCGCGGTCCGGCCAGCGCCGGAGTCGTTGATCGCGGTAGCGTCCACGTATGTCCTTCCTGTCGAGGGCCCCGGCGCCCGCGTGGCCCCTGGCCGCCCCCGCCGACGGGGGTCCGGGCAATCCGTGGTTCTCCTGGCGCTATGTCCACGACAACGCGGACGACATCCTCTCCGCCGTGCAGTACCACGCGAGTCTCACCGCGCGCGCGGTGATCATCGCGTTGGTCGTCGCCCTGCCGCTCGCGGTCGTCGCCTACTGGTGGCGACCGCTGACCGGGCCGATTCTCGCACTCTCCGGCGTCCTCTACACGATTCCGTCGCTCGCGCTCCTCGCCCTGGTGGCTCCGGCCGTGGGCACCACGAGCGACACGTCGGTGCTGATCGCCCTGGTTCTCTACGCCCTGCTGGTGATGATCCGCAACTCCCTCGCCGGGCTGACCCAGGTGCCCGCCGAGGTGCGCGACGCCGCGGCGGGCATGGGCTACGGCCGCGTCGGACGCCTGCTGCGGATCGAGCTGCCGCTGGCCCTGCCGGGCATCCTCACCGGCCTGCGCCTGGCCACGGTCTCGACGGTGGCGCTGGTGACGGTCGGCGCGCTGATCGGCAAGGGCGGTCTCGGCGACCTGATCCTCGGCGGCTTCGGCGACAACTTCTACAAGGCCAAGATCATGACCGGCACCATCCTCTGTGTCGGCCTGGCACTCGTCCTCGACCTCGCCCTGGCCGGGCTGGGCCGGCTGTTGACGCCCTGGACCAGGGAGCGACGCGCGTGAACTATTTCCGCGAGGGCTTCATCTGGCTCAACGACCCCCTGAACTGGACCAACCCCGGCGGCCTGCTGGAACGGCTCGAGGAGCACCTGGTCATCAGCGGCTGGGCGGTGCTGCTGGGCTGCCTGATCGGCTGGCCTCTCGGCATCTGGCTCGGTCACCGCGGTCGCGGCGGCGGCGCGGTCGTCACGGTCGCCAACCTCACCCTGGCCATCCCGACGCTGGCCCTGCTGACCATCCTGCCGCTGACCCCGCTCGGCTTCGGCAAGCCGCCGGTGGTGGTGGCGCTCGCGGTCTTCGCCGTGCCCCCGTTGCTGGCCAACGCCTACACCGGGCTGCGCCAGATCGACCCGGAGACCCGCGACGCCGCCAGGGGGATGGGCCTTTCCGGCGGTCAGTTGCTGCGGCGGGTGGAGGTGCCGCTGGCCGTGCCCTATCTCGCTGCCGGATTGCGTACGGCGGCAGTGCAGGTCGTCGCGACGGCGGCGCTGGCCGCGTTCGTCAACGGCGGCGGGCTGGGCCAGATCATCGCCGCGGGCTTCGGCGTGGGGATGAGCAACGGCGGCGGCGGACAGATCGTCGCGGGCGGCATCGTCGTCGCGGGGCTGGCGCTGCTCGTGGAGGCACTGCTGGCGGGCCTGCAACGTCTCGTCACCCCGCCGGCCCTGCGCGCGCAGCGGCAACGTCGGCCGACCGCCGCGGCACCGGCGGGATGATCTCGCCAGCTCCTTGATCAGATAACGAATGGGCAACGTAGAACCACGAGCGGCATAGGTTGTCGTACCCCCGGGTTAGGAACTGAGGTGCCGATCCCTGGCGGACCGGCGTGCACAACCGAAGATGCGGGCATCGGAACTTCGACCGCCCGTCGGACACGCGGCACGGCCGACCGGTCGTGCCGGGACACAGAAGGCGGCAGTATGCGTCGACACCTGCTCCTGACGGCCGGCACCTTCGTGACCGCCGCTGTCATCCTCGCCGGCTGCGGTCAGTCCGGCTCGTCCGGCACCGCGGCTCCGCCCAGTTCCGCCGCGGGCGCCGGGTGCGCCCCGGTCGCGGGGCAGACGCTCGTCGTGCTCACCGACGACAAGAATCTGCAGAACACCGACAACATCGTCCCGGCGATCAACAAGAAGTCCTCCTCGCCGCAGCTCGTCGCGGCGCTGGACAAGGTCTCCGCGGCCCTCGACACCGCCAAGCTCATCGAGCTCAACAAGGCCGTCGACATCGACCGCAAGTCGGCCAAGACGGTGGCGCAGGAATTCGCCACGGCCAACAACCTCACCGCGGGCATCGCCAAGGGCCCCGGCGGCGACCTGACCGTCGGCGCCGCGAACTTCGCCGAGAGCAAGACGCTGGGCGAGCTCTACAACATCGTGCTGACCGCCGCCGGCTACACGGTCAAGGTCCAGCAGATCGGCAACCGCGAGCTGTACGAGCCCGCCCTCGAGAAGGGCGAGATCGACGTGGTGCCGGAGTACGCGGCCACCCTCGCCACCCTGCTGTCCGGCAAGGTGGAGGGCAAGGACGCCAAGGACCCGTCCTCTCCGGACCTCAACACGACGATGACCAACCTGAAGGCGCTGGGCGAGAAGTCCGGCCTCGTCTTCGGCACGCCGTCGTCGGCGCAGAACCAGAACGCCTTCGCCATCACGGCCGGGTTCGCCACCAAGTACGGCGTCCGGACCCTGTCCGACCTCGCCGCCAAGTGCTCGGGCGCGGCCACCGTCCTCGGCGGTCCGCCGGAGTGCCCGCAGCGGCCGAAGTGCCAGCAGGGCCTCGTCGAGAAGTACAACTTCCAGGCGGGCAAGTTCAGCTCGCTGGACGCGGGTGGCCCGCTGACCAAGACCGGCCTCAAGCAGGGCACGATCAGCGTCGGCCTGGTGTTCAGTTCGGACGGCGCACTGGCCGCCGGCTGACCCGAGGGGTTCCGCGCCGTCCCGTCCGCCGAATTTCGTCCCCGGCGGGTGGGACGGCGTTTTTCTCGGTACCGAACGATATCTACCCGTTCCGCGACGGCTATCGCTCTCGGTAGCATCTGCGACCATGCCTGACCGGGATACCGACATGCGGCACACCGACCCCCTGCCCCGCGCGCTGATCTGGGCGGGCATGGGCCTCGCCCCGATGGCGGCGATCATCGTGCTGGTCGGCCAGGCCGGCGGCTCGGTGAAGTTCGCGGTCATCCTGGTCGCGGTCTGCGCGATGCTGTTCGGCGCGTCCATGCTGGCCCGAACGCCGGCTCTGCTGAGGACGGACGTCGAGGAACTGGTGTCCGCGAGGCTCAAGGCGCTGCGCCGCGAGCTGCGGGACGAAGCGCCGGTCCAGGTCACCAGCGTGGACCACCGGGTGCCGGCCGGCATGCCGGGCACGCCGGCCGGAATGCCCGCTGTGGCGGGTCGCGTGACCGCGTCCGCGTCGGTGTCCGCCCCTGTCGCTCCGACGGCGGTTCCCGCAGCTGCGGCAGCGGTCCCCCGTTCTCCAGCCCTCGCACCGGCACCGGCACCGGCACCGGCGTTCGCGTCATCGCCGGTCGCACCGCCGTCTGCGCCCGCGCCGGTGTTCGCTTCATCGCCGGTAATGCCGCGGTCCGCGCCCGCGCCGGTGTTCGCTTCATCGCCGGTAATGCCGCGGTCCGCGCCCGCGCCGGTGTTCGCGTCGTCGTCCGTCGCGCCGGCGTCTGCGCCCGCGTCGTTCGGGTCGGCGGCCGGGACTCGAACCGCCGCGCCTTCCCAGCAGCGTGGCTCGGCCTCGGTGCCGGCGCCTCGGGAGGGGGCCTACCGCGACCATCTGCCGCACGCCGCGGCTCCCGAACGGCGGCCCCGGCGCAGGTATGCGGCTCCGGACACCCCGGCTGGAGAATCGCAGCCTCGACGTCGGCACGCGGCTCCGGACACCGGCACGGACATCGCCCGCTTCGGCCACGCCGCCGGCGCCGAGCCGAGTTGGTCCCGCACCGCCGCGAACGGGTTCGACCCCGGCCCGTCCGTGGGAACCTGCTCCGATCCCGAGCCTGGCACTTCCGATGCGGATTGGGGTCGCCTCGAGCCGCAGGCCGCCTACGGCCTCACCACCGGCGCCATCGGTGCGCAGACGGGCGAGGACACCTCGGGTAGCTATGCCGGCGGCTTCCCATCAGGCCGCTACCACGGCGGCGGCGCCGATCAGGACCATGACCACGCCGGGGACTACGACGCCAGCGGCACGGGCTACGACGCCAGCGGCACGGGCTACGACGCCGGCAGCGCGGGCTACGACGCCAGCGGTCCGGGTTACGCCGACGCGGGCGAAGGCTACGGCGACAGTGGAGCGGTTTACGGCGGCAGCGGGTCGGTCTATGGCGGCGTCAGCGCGGCCTACGACTATGACAACGGCAACGCGAGCTACGGCTACGGGCGAACGCACGGCCGTCGCACCGACGGTCCTAACCGCACCGACGGTCCTAACCGCACCGACGGTCCTAACCGCACCGACGGCCCTAACCGCACCGACGGCCCTAACCGCACCGACAGCCCCAGCCGCACCGACGGCCTCGACCAGCCCGGCGCCTCGGATCGCGATCGGCGCAACCACCGGCGCTGGTGACTAGCCGGCAGGGCGTCACTTGTCGATGTCGCCGACCACGAAGAACATCGAGCCGAGGATCGCGATCAGGTCCGGCACGAGACATCCGGGGATCAGCGTCGCCAGCGCCTGCACGTTCGCGTACGACGCTGTTCGCAGTTTGAGCCGCCACGGAGTCTTTTCGCCTCGGGACACCAGGTAATACCCGTTGATGCCGAGCGGGTTCTCCGTCCACGCGTACGTGTGGCCCTCGGGGGCCTTGACCACCTTGGGCAGCCGCACGTTGACCGGCCCGCCGATCCGGTCCACCCGGTCGAGGCACTGCTCCGCCAGGTCCAGCGACACGTACACCTGCTCCAGCAGCACCTCGAACCGCGCGTGGCAGTCGCCCGCGCTGCGGGTCACCACGGGCACGTCGAGCTCGTCGTAGGCCAGGTAGGGCTCGTCGCGCCTCAGGTCCAGGTCCAGGCCGCTGGCGCGGGCGACGGGTCCGGAGGCGCCGTACGCGGCCGCCTGCTCGGCGGTCAGCACGCCGACTCCGACCGTACGCGCAAGGAAAATGTCGTTTCTTCGGATCAGGCGATCGATGTCGGGCATGCGGCTACGGACCAGCGCGATGGCCTCGCGGGCGCGACGCGTCCAGCCGGCCGGCACCTCCTCCTTGAGGCCGCCGACGCGATTGAACATGTAGTGGATGCGCCCGCCGGACGCCTCCTCCATGACCGTCTGCAGCGTTTCCCGTTCCCGGAACGCATAGAACATCGGGGTGATCGCGCCGATTTCGAGCGGGTAGGAACCGAGGAACATCAGGTGGTTCAGCACCCGGTTGAGCTCTGCGAGCGCCATCCGCAGCCAGGTCGCCCGCTCGGGCACCTCGATGCCCATGAGCCGTTCCACGGCGAGGACGACGCCGAGTTCGCTGGCGAACGCCGACAGCCAGTCGTGCCGATTGGCGAGAACGATGATCTGCCGGTAGTCGCGGACCTCGAACAGCTTTTCGGCGCCGCGATGCATGTAGCCGACGATCGGTTCGCACTCGACGACCCGCTCGCCGTCGAGTTTCAGCTTGAGCCGGAGCACGCCGTGGGTCGACGGGTGCTGCGGCCCGATGTTGAGCACCATGTCGGCGGTGTCGAGCCCGGCCCCGGTCCCGACCGTCATCTCCCGCAAGTCACTCATGACGCCGCTCCGCGTCGCCACGAGCGACCACTGCTGAGCCCAATGGTTCGGTCACTGCGTTCCCTCACGACTCAGATCGTCCCACGAAGCTCGATCCCCACCTCGTGCAGCAGCCACCAGTGCCCGCCGAGCCCCGCCGGATCGGTCAGCTCCGCCGCCGCGCCCGCCGCCCCCAGCGCCCGCAGATAGCCCGCCGGGTCGGTGCGGGCACGATCCAGCGGTGGCCGGGCGCCGTCGACCCCCAGGGCCTTGAGCGCCACACGCTGGGTGATGATTCGGTACGGAACGCCGCCGGCGGCCGCCGCCGAGTCCAGGGCCACGTGCGCGGTCACATCACAGGTGCCATCCGGCACGGGGTCCACCTGCCGCCCGCCCCGATATCCGGTGAGTGTGCCGAACGCCGGTCGCGCGCTGCGCAGATGCCCGTAATCCACCGCGAGCGCGCAGCCTCGGCGCACCGAGGCGACCGCGTCCGCCCAGGCCACATCGCGCGGCCAGCCGATCTCGACGCGGTCGCCCAGCCCGGCCCGCGGCCACCAGCGGGCGAGCCAGAAGCGGTCGGCGGGGTCGATCTCGGCGCCCAACGACTCCGTGCCGGTCGCCGTGTCGACGAGCAGCCGCCGGGCACGTCCGGCGGCGTCGATCTCGGCCACGTCGAGCGGCACGTTGTCGAGCCACTCGGTGGCGAGCAGCACGCCGACGAGGTTCTCGGGCACGTCGGTCCGCCAGTCGATCGTGGCGGGCAACCCGGCGGGCCGGGGCGCCACCTCGACGCCGGTGAAGCGCACCCGTCCCGCGAGCGCCGTGTCGGCGGCAGAGGCGGCCAGCGCCGCGAGGAGTTCCCCGCGCCCCGCCCCCACGTCCACGACCTGCAGGATCTTGGGCCGGCCGAGCCGCTGGTCCACCGCCTCGATCAGGCGCAGCAGTGCCCCCGCGAAGAGTGGGGAGGCGTGCACGCTGGTCCGGAAGTGGTCCGCCGGACCGCTGGCCGCGCTCGTGAAGAACCCGTCGCGGCCATACAGCGCGTGTTGCATGGCGACCCGCCAACCCACCCTCGTCACAAGAAGCAATCTACGGCGGTGCAGTTGTTCACACGCTCTTGTCACGAGCCTGTTAAGCGGGCGCATACTTTCCCTCGACCGGTACCCCTTTCGAGGACTGGATCTCGCATATGAGCGCTGTGCCACGTGCCGCCTCGCGCGCGTACCCGCTGGTTGTCGGCGTTGTCGGCGCGGGCCGGGTGGGTGCCGTTCTCGGCGCCGCCCTCGCCGCCGCCGGGCACGATGTCGTCGCCACCGCCGCCGTTTCCGCCGCCTCCCGTGAGCGCGCCCGCCGCCTCATGCCGCGAGCCGCGATCCTTCCCGCCGACGAAGTCGCCCGGGCTGCCACCGACCTGCTGCTCCTCGCCGTACCCGACGACGCGCTCGGCGACGTCGTGGCCGGGATGGCCACGACCGGGGCGCTCTCCGGCGACACGGTCGTCGCACACACCTCCGGTGCACACGGCCTCGCGATCCTCGGCGACGTCGACGGCATCGCACTGCACCCGGCGCTGACCTTCACGGGCGCCGACGGCGACCTCGACCGGCTGCCCGGCATCGCGTGGGGCGTGACGGCCCGCGACCGGGCTTTCGCCGCGCGCCTGGTCACCGACCTCGGCGGGGTCCCGGAGTGGATCGCCGAGGACGCCCGCCCGCTCTACCACGCGGCGCTGGCACACGGCGCCAACCACCTGGTCACGCTCGTCAACGAGGCGGCCGACCTGCTGCGCGCCGCCGGCGTACGCCAGCCGGGCACGGTGCTGTCGCCGCTGCTGCACGCCGCGCTCGGCAACGCGCTCGAGCTCGGCGACGCGGCGCTGACCGGCCCGGTGTCGCGGGGCGACGCTGGCACCGTACGCAAGCATCTTGATCGCCTTCCGCCGGAGTCCGCGCCGGCCTATCTCGCCCTGGCCCGGCGCACCGCCGACCGGGCCATCGCCGCCGGGCGCCTGCGACCGCAGGACGCGGCGCTGCTGCTGGATGTCCTGGCCACCGCCCACGCGACCGTTGGGAGCCACTCATGACCGTTCTCGCACACACCCGGGCCGAGCTCGCCGCCGCCCGCGCCGCCGCACCGGGCCGGGTCGCGGTGGTGATGACCATGGGCGCCCTGCACGAGGGGCACCGGCAGCTCATGCGGGAGGCGCGCAAGCACGCCGACTACGTGATCGCCACCATCTTCGTGAATCCGCTGCAGTTCGGCCCGAACGAGGACTTCGACAAGTACCCGCGCACGCTGGCCGCGGACGTCGAGGCCTGCACGGCCGAGCGGGTCGACCTGGTGTTCGCCCCGGACCGCGACGAGATGTACCCGGGCGGCACGCCGTCGGTGACGCTCGAGGCGGGAGCCTTGGGGACGATCCTCGAGGGCGCCAGCCGGCCCGGCCACTTCTCCGGCATGCTGACCGTGGTCGCCAAGCTGCTCCGGCTCACCGGCGCCGACGTGGCGTTCTTCGGCGAGAAGGACTACCAGCAGCTCGCGCTGATCAAGCAGATGGTCACCGACCTGGAGCTCGGCGTCGAGATCGTGGGCGTACCCACCGTCCGCGAGCCCGACGGTCTGGCCATGTCCAGCCGCAACCGGTACCTGTCCGCCGAGCAGCGCGAGGCGGCCCTCGCACTGTCGCACGCGCTGCGCGAGGGGGCGCTGCAGGACGACGGCAAGCGCGTCCTCGAGGCGGCCAAGAAGATCCTCGACGACGAGCCGGGCGTGCGGGTCGACTACCTTGCCCTCACCGACCCGCTGCTCGGCGCGGCGCCCGCCACCGGCCCCGCTCGCCTGCTCGTGGCGGCGAGGGTCGGCACCACCCGCTTGATCGACAACGTTCCGCTGTTCCTGGGAGAGGTCGCCTGATGCTCCGCACCATGCTCAAGTCCAAGATTCACCGGGCCACCGTGACGCAGGCCGACCTGCACTACGTGGGGTCGGTGACGGTGGACCTGGATCTGCTGGAGGCAGCCGACCTGCTGCCGGGCGAGCAGGTCGCGATCGTGGACGTCACCAACGGCGCCCGCCTGGAGACGTACGTGATCCCGGGCGAGCGCGGCACCGGCGTGATCGGCATCAACGGCGCGGCCGCACACCTCGTGCACCCCGGTGACCTGGTCATCCTGATCTCCTACGGACAGATGGACTCGGCGGAGGCGCGCTCGTACCAGCCCCGGATCGTGCACGTGGACGCGGACAACAAGATCATTGAGCTGGGTGCGGACCCGGCGGCCGCCGTCGAGGGCATGGCCGATGATCTGGTACGGGGGGATCTCACGCTCTCCGCCCGCTGAGGCGATCACCCCTCCCGCGCCGCCGTTCGTTCCACCGCCGGTCGCTCCCTGTCGTCGGTCGCTCTTGGCTGCTCGGCCTACGGCTGGTGGTGGCTTCCTGGATCGGCCGGTCTGACGAACGGCGCCTGACATTCGCTTCGGTTGCCATATCATCGGCAAATCGGACATTGTGCGGCGCTGCGGGAGGCTCGGTTCATGCGTCACTTCTCCCGGCGACGGAGTGGGTGGGGCGTCGCCGTGGCGTTGAGCGTGCTGGTGGCCTCCGTCCTCTCCGGGTGCGCCAAACCCGGCGGCGTCGACGGCAACCTCACCAACCAGTGGGCAGCGCTCGGCGTGCCGACGGGTTTCACCCCGGCGGCCGGAACCTGCCACCTGGCCAATTTCTCCACGTTTGGCCCACGGGCCTCGTACGAGGAAGTCGACTGCCAGACCAAGCACCGCACCGAGACCGTCCACGTCGGCGAATACCCCAGTCCGGCCGCCGAGGCGCCGGAGCCGCCGGCGAACTCCTCCGCGGCGGCGCGTGCGGCGTACGAGACCTGTGACAAGAAGACCACCGAGTACGTCGGCCGGCCGTGGCGTACCGGCCGCCTGTGGATCGGGGTGACCCAGCCGACCAAGGCCGCCTGGACCGGGGGCGCCCGCTGGTATCGCTGCGAGGCGGTGGTCAGCAGCTCGGTCGAGGATGACGGCGGGCTTGTGCAGCGGGTCGGGACCCTGCGGGGAGCGTTGCGGGACTCGACGTCGCCGCTGCTGCTGACCTGCTACGGCGTGCAGCTGAAGAACGGCGAGATCGGCACGATGCCCGCCGCGCCGTGTTCCGCCGCGCACAACTCCGAATTTGTCGGGGTCTGGGACGCCGGCAACCTGCCGTACCCGAAGATCCAGAAGCAGTGGGACGACTTCCACAAGGGGTGCCGGGGTCTGATCGCCTCCTACGTGGGCGTGCCCAACGACGCCGACCTGCAATACCGGGCCGGTGTCGTGTCGCTGCCCGGCGGAGAGGACGTCTGGGAACTGGGCGACCGCGGAGTGCGCTGCTACCTGTGGGTGGACACGAACAAGCTGAAGGCGTCGCTGAAGGGCAAGGGCGGGAAGGCTCTGCCGGTCCAGTATCAGTAACGCTGGGCACTTCTTGGCGCCCCGGCCGTGATTTCGTCGTACCGGCGCGGTTGACTGATCACATGTCGCCTCTCGCCGGCCTGCCGGCGCTTCCCCGCCGCCTGGCCGCCCCCGAGCCGGGTTGGAGCGAGTCCACCGACGTGCTGGTGGTGGGCTCGGGAATCGCGGGCCTGACCGCCGCCCTGCACCTGCGGGAGCAGGGCCTGCACGTCACGGTGGTCACCAAGGTCAACATCGATGACGGCTCGACCCGCTGGGCGCAGGGCGGCATCGCCGCCGTGCTGGACCCGCTCGACACCCCCGAGGCGCACGCCTTCGACACCGAGATCGCCGGCGTGGGCCTCTGCGATCCGGCGGCGGTGCGGGTCCTGGTCGAGGAGGGCCCCACGCGGATCAAGGAGCTGATGCGGATCGGTGCGGAGTTCGACCGCAACGCCGACGGCTCGCTGATGCTGACCCGCGAGGGCGGCCACCGCGCCGACCGCATCGTGCACGCCGGCGGTGACGCGACCGGGGCCGAGGTCCAGCGGGCCCTGCACGCGGCGGTGCGCCGCGATCCCTGGATCCGCCTGGTCGAGCACGCCCTCGTGCTCGACCTGCTTCGCGCCGCCGACGGCCGCGCCTGCGGCATCACCCTGCACGTCCTCGGCGAGGGCAGCGAGGACGGCGTCGGCGCGATCCTGGCGCGGGCGGTCGTGCTCGCCACCGGCGGCATGGGCCAGATCTTCGCGTCCACCACCAACCCGGCCGTCTCCACCGGCGACGGCGTCGCGCTCGCGCTGCGCGCCGGGGCGAGCGTCACCGACGTGGAGTTCGTCCAGTTCCACCCGACTTCCTTCGTCACCGCCAGCGTGACCTCCGTGCAACGGCCGTTGATCTCCGAGGCGCTGCGCGGCGAGGGCGCCCACCTCGTCGACGAGGCCGGCAAGCGGTTCATGGTCGGCCAGCACGAGCTTGCCGAGTTGGCGCCTCGCGACGTCGTTGCCAAAGGCATCCACCGGGTGCTGCGTGCCACGGGCGAGGACCACGTCTATCTGGACGCGCGCCACCTCGGCAAAGACTTCCTCGAGCGGCGCTTCCCGACCATCGTGGCGTCGACCCGCGCGGCCGGCGTCGACCCGGCCACCGAGCTCATCCCGGTGGCCCCCGCCGCCCACTACGCCTCCGGCGGCGTCCGCACCGACCTCCACGGCCGCACCTCCATCCCCGGTCTGTACGCGTGCGGCGAGGTCGCCTGCACCGGCGTCCACGGCGCCAACCGGCTGGCCAGCAACTCCCTGCTCGAGGGCCTGGTCTTCTCCCGCCGCATCGCCGACGACATCGCGCGCGACCTGCCTCCGCAGGCCGACCCGGCCCCCTCGACCGCGGACCGGGGCTGGGTGGTCGCCGCGGAGATCCGCAGCGAGCTCCAGCGTGCGATGACCCGCGGCGCGGGAGTGCTGCGCTCGTCCGACTCCCTCGAGGGCACGGCGCGGGAGCTCGCCCGCCTCGGCGAGCAACGCGGCAAGCCCCGTAACGCCGCATGGGAGTCGACCAACCTGCTGACCGTGGCGACGGCCCTGGTCGCCTCGGCCCACGCCCGCCGCGAGACCCGAGGCTGCCACTGGCGCGAGGACCACCCGAACGCCGCCGACGAATGGCGCGGCCACCTGCTGGACTCGATGGACCGCCACGGCGCGCTGACCCAGACCTTCGAGGAGATGGCATGACCGACGCAACACCCGAAGCGGCAATGGACGAAGGCCTCAACCTGGCCGAGGTGGAACGCATCGTCTACACGGCTCTGGCTGAGGACCTCGGCGACCCACCGCGCGACGTGACCAGCGAGGCCACCATCGGCGCCCACCAGACCGACACCGCCGAGCTGGTGGCCCGGGCCGCCGGGGTCGTGGCCGGCCTGCCCGTCGCCGCCGAGGTCTTCGCGGTGACGTCTGGGGGCACGGCGAGCTTCGACCAGCGAGTCCCGGAGGGCGCCCGCGTCGCCGGCGGCGACGTGCTGGCGGTGGTCACCGGGCCGACCCGCGCACTGCTGACCGCGGAGCGTACGGCCCTCAACCTGCTGTGCCGCATGTCCGGCGTGGCCACCCACACCCGCAGGTGGGCCGACGAACTCGCCGGAACGAAGGCAACCGTGCTGGACACCCGCAAGACGACCCCCGGCCTGCGCTACCTCGAAAAGTACGCGGTCCGCGTCGGCGGCGGCACCAACAAGCGCATGGGCCTCTACGACGTAGCGATGATCAAGGACAACCACAAGCTGGCGGCCGGCAGCATCAGCGCGGCATACCGCCTGGTCCGCGAACGGTTCCCGGACGTCGCGGTCCAGGTCGAGGTGACGACCCTCGCCGAGGCCCAGGAGGCGATCGAGGCCGGCGCGACCTTCCTCCTCTGCGACAACACGACCCCGGAACTGCTCCGCTCAATCGTGGAACACGTCGGCGACCGCGCCGAGCTGGAAGCCACGGGCAACCTCACCCTCGAAACGGCGAGCGCCTACGCGGCCACCGGGGTGGACTATCTGTCGGTGGGCGGTCTGACCCATTCATCCCCGATCCTCGACATCGCAATGGATCTGCGCGTCGCCTGACGAACCGCCGGGCGGCGCGTTGGCACGATGGGTGCGTTGGTGCTCGCGCGGGTCGCGCGGGCGTGCTGGATGCATTGGTGCTCGCGC
>NZ_JBFBAJ010000012.1:110849-111804 GCF_040682215.1 Actinoplanes sp. NPDC051346
CGCGGGGTCGCGTGGGCGGGCAGGGCGTAGGGCGTGCTGGGTGCGTTGGTGCTCGCGCGGGGTCGCGTGGGCGGGCAGGGCGTAGGGCGTGCTGGGTGCGTTGGTGCTCGCGCGGGGTCGCGTGGGCGGGCAGGGCGTAGGGCGTGCTGGGCGCGCCGGCAGCCCGGCTCGGCGTGACGGGTGCGGCTGGGCCCTGGGCGCTGGGCGTGAGCTCGGCGTGGCTGCGCGCTGGTGGTCGGTGGCGTTCTGTTCAGCGGGCTCGCGAACGCGGCGCTGGCGGAGAACGGCGGCACGCCCTCCAGGGCATCGCCGCGGGGGCGCAGGTCGACGTCGAGAGCGGCCCTGTGCGCTCGGCGTGGCTGCGCGCTGTGCGCTGGGCATGCGCTTGGTGTGACGGCGATGGTTGCGCGCTGGGACAGGTGCGGGGTGCGGTTGGGGTGGCTGGGCTGGGCGCGCTTTGGCGTAACGGGTGCTGGGAGCGGTTGGTGGCTGGGCTGGGTTCTCGCTCGGCGTGACGGGTACTGGGCATGCTTGGGATGGCTGGGCTAGACGCCGGTCGAGCGCTCGCGCTGCCAGCGCGGCTCGCGGGCTGGGTTTGACCGCAGCCGGGCGCGCTACTCGTGCGATGAGCGCGCGGGGCCCGTGACGGGCCCGCTGGCGCGTGACGGGCCCGCTGGCGCGTGACGGGCCCGCTGGCGCGTGACGGGCCCGCTGGCGCGTGACGGGCCCGCTGGCGCGTGACGTGCAGCTAGGGCGGGATGGAACGGGCAGCCAGGGCGGGATGGAACGTGCGCTGGGCGTGTGGGGGGCCCGTGACGGGCGCACTGGGCGTGACGGGCGACCGGCCGCGCTTGGGCGTGACGGGCAGCTGGGCGCGATGGGCACGCTGGGCGCGACGGGCACGCTGGGCGCGACGGGCACGCTGGGCGCGACGGGCACGCTGGGAGTGCGAGGG
>NZ_JBFBAJ010000012.1:111900-295973 GCF_040682215.1 Actinoplanes sp. NPDC051346
AGGGCCGCGACGGGCACGCTGGGAGTGCGAGGGCCGCGACGGGCACGCTGGGAGTGCGAGGGCCGCGACGGGCACGCTGGGAGTGCGAGGGCCGCGACGGGCACGCTGGGAGTGCGAGGGCCGCGACCGGCGCGCTGGGCGTGACGGCAGCTAAGCGCGACGGACGCGCGGGAGGCCTGCGACGGGCGAGCTGGGCATGCGCGGGCCGCGGCGGGCGCGTTGGGCGTGACGGCGCTAGGCGCTGGGTGCGCGCGGGCCGCGACGGGCGCGCTGGGGGTGACGGGCAGCCGGGCACGGCTCGCGGGCTGGGCGTGACGGGCAGCCTGGACGTGCGATGGGCGCGCTAGAGCCCGCGACGGGCGCGCTGGGGCCTCGGCGGTGAGCGGGCGGGGCAAAGGGGCGGAGTGTCCGACAGGCGGCGCCTACGGGGCGGAGAAGCCTGACGGGTGGCGGCGGGCGACGTGGCTGATGGTCGGACTGCGGCTTGGTGGGCGGGCGCGGCGTCCGGGTGGCTCATTCCTGCGGGGCGTGGGCCTTGGCGTTGAGCGTGGCTCGCGGCGGGCCGTGATTTGGCGGGAGGGGCCGCGCTCCGCGCGAGGCACTGCCGGCGTGCGTGCGGCTGCGGGCCGAGCGGTTTCGGGGCCGGGGGTGGGCCTTGAGGGAGGCGAGGTGGGCGGCTGCGCGAATTTCCTGGCGGGGTGGCACGAAGCGGCGGCCCGGCAGGGCGAGGTGGGCGGCTGCGCGAATTTCCTGGCGGGGTGGCACGAAGCGGCGGCCCGGCAGGGCGAGGTGGGCGGCTGCGCGAATTTCCTGGCCGGGTGGCACGAAGCAGGGGCCCGGCAGCGGGGTCGCGGGCCCCGGTCTTGGGTCTGGTGTGCGGGTGGGGGACGGTGTTGCGGTTGCGGACGCCAACGTCCGTACCCGGGAAGTTAAGGTTTTGATCGTGCTTCTCTGCATCGACATCGGCAACACCAACACGGTTCTCGCCACCTTCGACGGCGACAAGCTCGTGCACAGCTGGCGGATCAAGACCGATGCCCGGTCGACCGCCGACGAGCTTGGGCTGATGTTTCGTGGGCTGTTGGCCGGCGATGCCGTGGAGATCACCGGGGTGGCGGCCTGTTCGACCGTGCCCGCCGCGTTGCGGTCGTTGCGGACGATGCTGGGGCGGTATTACGGCGAGCTGCCGAATGTGATCGTGGAGCCGGGCGTGAAGACCGGCGTGCAGCTCGCGATCGACAATCCCAAGGAGGTCGGCGCGGACCGGGTGGTCAACACCCTGGCCGCGCATGCGCTGTACGGCGGGCCGTCGATTGTCGTGGACTTCGGCACCACCACCAACTTCGATGTGATCAGCGCCAAGGGTGAGTTCCTCGGTGGGGCCTTCGCGCCTGGGATCGAGATCTCGTTCGACGCGCTGGCCGCGCGGGCGGCGCAGTTGCGCAAGGTGGAGCCGACCAAGCCGCGGTCGGTCATTGGGAAGAACACGGTCGAATGCCTGCAGTCCGGGCTTTACTACGGCGTGGCCGGGCAGGTGGACCGCATCGTGGAGCTGATGACGGCCGAGCTGGGCGGCATCCGGTCGGTCATTGCCACGGGCGGGCTGGCGTGGCTGGTGAAGGACGAGTGTCGGACCATCACCGCGTTCGAGCCCATGATCACTCTGATCGGGCTGCGCATGGTCTATGAGCGCAATGTTGGCTGATCGGGTGTTCCGACCGCGATCGCGCTGATCGTCCGGATCGCTCGGCCGGTTACTCGGTGAGACGGGTCGCTGTCGCATTAATTGCAGTCGCCGACAGATGCTCCGGCGGTGGTTTGTGACGCACAGCGACGCGTTGTTCACGGATCTCTATCTTTTCGGCGTTCGGCGACCGCTCGGTTGATCATCGTTGCAATTCCTCTACCTGCGGCATGGCGGACGGGCTTCGTCGGGGGGTCGGGAGGCCGTGACGATTTCGCCGGCTGGGAACGCGCATCGTGAACGGGAGCGGGTGCGGTGCGGCGGCCGTCTACTTTCGCGGTCCTGCGGGTACCCTCTGTGACTTCCGCGCCCGGCACATATGAGGCTTTGCTGCGCACCGCCCGCCTCCTGCCCGCCAGGCGTCGGCGGCGGCCGCGCTCCGCGTAAGCCAAACATCCGGACGATTTCCGTGGGTCCTCAGTGGGAATCGGCCGCCAGTGCCTGCCGCGGAATGGGGAATCGACCTCGCTGGAGATGGCGCGCGCAGAGCGGAGCATTCACGAAACACTGGCGTTCGATGGGGCGTGCGGTGAAGTCGATATCGAGGCCCGCATTGACGGAACACGCGGGCTTAGCGTTATTGTTCTCCGCAGGGCATTGTCTCCAGAACCTGTGTTCGGAAGGATAACGGCGCGTGGCCAAGCAGATCATTCACAAGCTGGTCGACGATCTCGACGGTGGTGATGCCGACGAGACCGTGAAGTTCGCCCTCGACGGCATTCAGTATGAGATCGACCTGTCCGACAAGAACGCGACGAAATTGCGGGACGTCTTCGCGCAGTACGTCGCCGCTGGATCGAAGGTCGCCCGCGGCGGGGTGGTCGTGGGGGGCCGGGCTGCCCGGGGCCGGGGCGGCGCGACCGCCGACCGGGAGCAGAACAAGGCCATCCGGGAGTGGGCCAAGAAGAACGGCAAGGACATCTCCGACCGGGGTCGCATCCCGCAGGAGATCGTGGACGAGTTCCACGCCAAGGGTCCGGGCCGCTAAGGCTCACTGCTCCGGGCTGGACTGTGCCGGGTGCGGCCTCCGGGCCTCGGCCGCTCGCCCGGATACGGCTTCCACAGGGTTCGTAGCGCTTCGGCGCTGCGGACCCTGCTGCTTTTCACTCCTACCGCGCCTGGCGTGCGTAAGTTATCCACAGGGGTGTACGGCGTTGTCCACAGGCTGTGGACGGGGCCGTCGCTGCCGATGATCGCGCATTGGATTTCGCTGTGCGCGTACTCCGCAGGGGTAGGGAACAGCCGTTGAGCGTGCGAAGTTGGGGAAATCATCGGCGCAGGACGTCCCTAGAGGGCTCGAGGGCCCAGCAGAGTCACCCGGCGGCGATAGAGTTACAGCACGGGTATCACCGATGCCCGTGCGCTGGCCCCGCCAGTTCATTGGCGCACGGCACGTGAGGAGCACGAGGGCATGTTCGAGCGGTTCACCGACCGAGCGCGACGGGTTGTCGTCCTGGCCCAAGAAGAGGCCCGGATGCTCAACCACAACTACATCGGGACAGAGCACATCTTGCTCGGCCTGATCCACGAGGGCGAAGGCGTCGCCGCGAAGGCTCTGGAGAGCCTCGGCATCTCCCTCGAAGGTGTCCGGCAGCAGGTTGAAGAGATCATCGGCCAGGGCCAGCAGGCGCCGAGCGGGCACATTCCGTTCACGCCGCGGGCCAAGAAGGTGCTGGAGCTCTCGCTGCGCGAGGCCCTGCAGCTCGGCCACAACTACATCGGCACGGAGCACATCCTGCTCGGGCTGATCCGTGAGGGCGAGGGCGTCGCCGCCCAGGTGCTGGTCAAGCTCGGCGCCGACCTCAACCGGGTCCGCCAGCAGGTGATCCAGCTGCTCTCGGGCTACCAGGGCAAGGAGCCGGCCGCGGCCGGCGCGGCGGCGGGCGAGGCCGCGCCGTCGACGTCGCTGGTGCTCGACCAGTTCGGTCGCAACCTGACCCAGGCCGCCCGCGAGGGCAAGCTCGACCCGGTCATCGGCCGGGAGAAGGAAATCGAGCGCGTCATGCAGGTGCTCTCGCGCCGCACCAAGAACAACCCGGTGCTGATCGGTGAGCCGGGCGTCGGCAAGACCGCGGTCGTCGAGGGGCTGTCGCAGTCCATCGTCAAGGGCGAGGTGCCCGAGACGCTGAAGGACAAGCAGCTCTACACGCTCGACCTCGGTGCGCTGGTCGCCGGCTCCCGCTACCGCGGTGACTTCGAGGAGCGCCTCAAAAAGGTGCTCAAGGAGATCCGCACCCGGGGCGACATCATCCTGTTCATCGACGAGATCCACACCCTGGTCGGCGCCGGCGCCGCCGAGGGTGCGATCGACGCGGCGTCCATCCTGAAGCCCATGCTCGCGCGTGGTGAGCTCCAGACGATCGGCGCGACGACCCTCGACGAGTACCGCAAGCACCTCGAGAAGGACGCCGCGCTCGAGCGCCGCTTCCAGCCGATCCAGGTGGGCGAGCCGTCGCTGGCGCACACCATCGAGATCCTCAAGGGCCTGCGCGACCGTTACGAGGCGCACCACCGGATCAGCATCACCGACGCCGCGCTGGTGGCGGCGGCGACGCTGGCCGACCGCTACATCTCCGACCGGTTCCTGCCGGACAAGGCGATCGACCTCATCGACGAGGCCGGTGCGCGGATGCGCATCCGCCGGATGACCGCGCCGCCGGACCTGCGCGACTTCGACGAGCGCATCGCCCAGGTCCGCCGCGACAAGGAGTCCGCGATCGACGCGCAGGACTTCGAGCGGGCCGCGCAGCTGCGCGACAAGGAGAAGCAGCTGCTGGGCCAGAAGGCACAGCGGGAGAAGGAGTGGAAGGCCGGCGACCTCGACGTCGTGTCCGAGGTCGACGACGAGCAGATCGCCGAGGTGCTGGGCAACTGGACCGGCATCCCGGTCTACAAGCTCACCGAGGAGGAGACCTCCCGGCTGCTGCGCATGGAGGACGAGCTCCACAAGCGCGTCATCGGCCAGGAGGACGCGGTCCGGGCGGTCTCGAAGGCGATCCGGCGCACCCGCGCCGGCCTGAAGGACCCGAAGCGCCCGTCGGGCTCGTTCATCTTCGCCGGCCCGTCCGGTGTCGGTAAGACCGAGCTCTCCAAGGCCCTCGCCGAGTTCCTCTTCGGCTCCGAGGACGCGCTGATCCAGCTCGACATGTCCGAGTTCCACGACCGCTACACGGTGTCCCGGCTCGTCGGTGCGCCTCCCGGATACGTCGGCTACGACGAGGGCGGCCAGCTGACCGAGAAGGTCCGCCGCAAGCCGTTCTCGGTGGTCCTCTTCGACGAGATCGAGAAGGCCCACCCGGACGTCTTCAACACGCTGCTGCAGATCCTCGAGGACGGCCGCCTCACCGACGGTCAGGGCCGCATCGTGGACTTCAAGAACACGGTGATCATCCTGACCACCAACCTGGGCACGCGCGACGTGGCCAAGGCGGTGTCGCTGGGCTTCCAGGCCTCCGAGGCCGAGGAGTCCAACTACGAGCGGATGAAGGTCAAGGTCAACGACGAGCTGAAGCAGCACTTCCGCCCGGAGTTCCTCAACCGCATCGACGACACGATCGTCTTCCACCAGCTGCGGCAGAACGAGATCCTCGAGATCGTCGACATCTTCACCGCTCGGATCGAGAGCCAGCTGAAGAACAAGGACATGGGCCTCGAGCTGACCGACACCGCAAAGAAGTACCTGGCGAAGAAGGGCTTCGACCCGGTCCTGGGCGCCCGGCCGCTGCGCCGGACGATCCAGCGGGAGCTGGAGGACACCCTCAGCGAGCAGATTCTCTTCAACGAACTGCGGCCCGGCCAGATCGTCGTGGTGGACTGCGAGGGTGACCCGGAGAACACCGACAAGGCGAAGTTGACCTACAAGGGAGCCGACCGCGGATCCGTGGTCCCGGACGCCGTGCCGGCCGACCTCGGCGCGGCTGCGGCCGACGAGTAATCGAGCACGACAGAACGGCCCGGCGCGGAACGCGCCGGGCCGTTCTGTCGTCTTCCGTGGGAATAACTCGGTCGCGGCACTCGGCGCCACCCTCGATCATCGGCTCATGGAAGTTCCCCGGCGGCAGATCCGAGCCGTGTACGACGAGCACACCATCACCGTTTACCAGGCGTACCCGGAGGAGATCGCCGGTCCAGCCGTGCACGCCGGACGGTTCGTGGACCCGTTCAAGCGCGAGCGGATGACCTGGATCAAGCCGTCCTTCCTGTGGATGATGTACCGCTGCGGCTGGGCCACCAAGCCCGGCCAGGAGCGCGTCCTCGCCGTCCAAATCACCCGTGCGGGATTCGACTGGGCTCTCACCCAGGCCTGCCCGAGTCACCACGACCCGTCCAGCGGCGAGAGCCCGGAGGAGTGGTCGCGGCGGCTGCGGCGCAGCGACATCCGGGTGCAATGGGACCCCGAACGCTCACTTCACCTGGAAGTGCTGCCCTACCGGTCGTTGCAGCTCGGCATCGGCGGGGACGCGGTCGGGCGCTATGTCGACGACTGGACCGTATCGATCACAGACGTGACCGCGCTGGTCAGGGAGATCGCGGCGAACCGCGACCCGGCGCTCCTGCCCGAGGAACGCCCATATCACCCGATGGTCGGATAGCGGGGCGGGTGGTCGCCGGCGAGCACGAAGCGGTCCGCGTCGGAGTCCAGCGGCTCCACCAGGCCATCCGTGACCAGGCCGGCGAGGGCGCGGGCACGCTGCACGTCGTCCGCCCAGACGACGTCGAGCCGTTGCCGCGGCACCGGCCCGGTGGCATGGCGCAGCACCTCGAGGATCAGGCCGCGGACCTGGCGGTCGGTGCCCGCGTACCGCTGGGGTCGACGCGTCGGCCCGGCCGGCGCCGGGGCGCCGCTGAGCCGCCACGCGCAGACCCGCTCGAACGGGCACTCGGTGCACCGCGGCGACCGCGCGGTGCAGACGATGGCGCCGAGCTCCATGAACGCGATGCTGGCCCGGGCGGCGCGGGCCGGGTCCTCGGGCAGCAGCTCGGCCATGGCGGTCAGGTCGGCGGCCGTGGTCGCGGGGCCGGCGTCCGGATCACCGGCGACCGCCCGGGAGACGACGCGGCGGACGTTCGTGTCCACGACGGGGTGACGCTGGCCGTACGCGAAGGTGGCCACCGCCCGGGCCGTGTACGTCCCGACGCCCGGCAGCGCGAGCAACTGGTCGAGGTCGTCCGGCACCTGCCCGTCGTGGCGCTCGACGAGCGCGACCGCGCACGCGTGCAGCCGCATGGCCCGGCGCGGATATCCCAGTCGACCCCACATCCGGATCGCCTCGGACGGCGGGTCCTGGGCCAGGTCCGCGGGCGTCGGCCAGCGGGTCATCCAGGCGTGCCAGGCGGGTTCCACCCGCACGACCGGGGTCTGTTGCAGCATCACCTCGCTGACCAGCACCGCCCAGGCGCTGGTTCCGGGGACCCGCCAGGGCAGGTCGCGGGCATTGCGGTCGTACCACTGGATGGCGGAGTCGGCGAGCGTCATAACCGGACAAGCTTAAGATGCCGGGATGAACGAGCTCGCCATCACCGTCATAGGCCAGGACCGCACCGGCATCATCGCCGACGTTTCCGAGGCCCTCGCCGGCGTCGGGGCCAACCTCTCCGACTCCACGATGACCCGGCTGCGCGGACACTTCGCCATGACGCTGATCTGCACCGGGCCGTCCGCCGGAGACGTGGAGAAGGCGCTGGAGCCGCTCAGCGGCCTGCTGGCGACGGTGCGGACGGTCGAGCCGGAGGCGGAGGCGGACGCCGGCGGGGAGCCGTACCTGGTGAGCGTGCACGGCGCGGACCGGCTCGGCATCGTCGCCGCGGTCACCCGGGTGGTGGCGGCGGCGGGCGGCAACATCACCGACCTGACGACCCGGCTCACCGGGCCGCTGTACGTGCTGATCGCCGAGGTGGACCTGCCGCCGGGCATCGGCGACGACCTTGCCGTACGCCTCGCCACCGTGGCCGACGAACTGGGCGTCGACGTGACCCTGCGCCGCGCCGAAACGGACGTCCTGTGAGTGACGCGCTGGCCGACTGGAAGCCCGACGTGCTCGGCGTCGACGGCCGGGTGCTGCCGGTCGTCACCGCCCCCGCCGAGGTGCTGAGCCGCCCCGGAGCCGAAGTGGACCCCACCGACCCCCAGGTCGTTCAGCTGGCCGCGGACCTGGTCGCCACCATGCGGGTGTCGCCCGGCTGCGTGGGTCTCGCCGCGCCGCAGGTCGGGGTGGGTGCCCAGGTCTTCGTCGTGGACGTCACCCAGCATCCCAAGACCGCGACGTCGCACGGCACCTTCGTGCTGTGCAACGCCCGCGTGGTGGAGGCCAGCCGCTGGCGGCCGGCCCGCGAGGGATGCATGTCCGTGCCGGACCTGACCGGCGACGTGAAACGCGCCGGCCGCGTCGTGGTCGAGGGAGTTCTTCCGGGTACGGGCGAAGCGGTCCGCCTGACCACCGACGCCTTCGAGGCCCGGGCCCTGCAACACGAGATCGACCACTGCGCCGGAAAACTTTTCCTCGATCGGGTGGCCGGGGCGCACGCCGTCTACCAGCGCAAGGTGTATCTCTAACGATCAGTAAACGAGCCGGTGTCGCATAACCGGCGCGTCGCGGCCACCTCGGCGGCGCGACGGCGATACGGTGCTTCCCATCATGCGTACGACGGTTGGTCCCCTTCCCGCCGCCGTGTACTGGCGGCGTCGAGCCGTGGTGCTAGGTGCACTGGTGCTCGGCGTCATCGTGCTGTTCGTGTCCTGCTCGGGCGGCGACGATGGCAAGCGCGCCACCGGCTCGCAAACCCCCGCGTCGACGCCGGCCTCCGCGAAACCCGAGACCGAGCCGTCCTTCGAGGATGTGCCTCCGGGCGCGGGCACGCCGGCGCGGCCGAGTCCCGAGGAGCTGCGCTCCGGTGCCCCGGCCGGCGAGCCCGACACGGGCACGGAAGACGGCGAGCAGGCGGGAACGGACACCAATGTCACCGTGCCTGCCGACGGCTCCTGCACGGACGCGGAGGTCTCGGTGACCCCGATCCCGGCGGGCCCCAGCGCCCGGCGCGGCGTCCCGATCGAGATCCGCTTGAAGATCAAGAACGTGTCGGCGCGTACGTGCTCGCGCGACGTCGGCGCGGATCTTCAGGAGCTGTACATCGAGTCCGGCGCGCAGAAGCTCTGGTCGTCGGATACGTGCAGCAACGCCAAGGGCTCGGATGTCCGCGAGTTCCCGCCGAACGGCGAACGCGAATACAACGTGACGTGGAACGGCCGCCAGTCGAACAAGTGCTCGGCCGGTCTGGCCGCGGGCACGGCCCCACCCGCGGGGCAGTACCAGGTGCGCGGTCGCCTCGGCGCCAAGGTCAGCGCGCCGGTGGTCCTGACCCTCACAGCGTGACCAGCTAACCCGGCGCCCATGATCGAGGTCTGTCCGCCGTCCGCGGCCGTTCTCTGGGCCGCTGAGAACGCCGGTCCCGAGGCGTCAGCGCGTGTGGTTGAGCGTCTTGCCGGCGGCACGCACGCGGTCACCCACCTGCTGGAGACCGAGCAGCCGGCCAGCCAGCTGGTGCTGCGGCGATATCCGCCCGGCGACACCGCAGCCGGCCGGGAAGCGGAGATCCTGAAGGCACTCGACGGCCTGGAGGGTTGGGCGCCGCGACTCGTGGATTCCGACGCCCTCGGAAAGCGGTTCGGTGAGCCCGCGGTTCTGATCACCCGTCTTGCCGGTCACGCCGACATCACCTCGGTGCCGCCGCACGACGCGGCGGAGCAGTTGGGACGGGCCCTGGCGCGCGTTCACGCCGTGCCGCTGGATCGGTTCGGCGGGCTTCGCGACGGCATGCTGGCGGCATCGTCACCCGACCCGGGCCGTGCCCCGGGAGCGGCGGTCCTGGCGTCCGGCCTTGAGCGTCTCCGTGCCGAGGAGTCGGTGCTGACGCACTTCGACTACTGGTCCGGCAACGTGCTGTGGCAGCGGGAGACGATCACCGGCATCGTCGACTGGTCCGGGGCGTCACGGGCACCGCGTGGCCTCGACGTGAGCTGGTGCCGGCTGGACCTCGTTCTTCTGCACGGCCCGACGGCGGCCGAGATCTTCCTGGCCGCCTACCAGCGAGCGGCGCGACAGGTCGTGGCGAACCTGGCCTTGTGGGACCTGTTCGCGCTGACGAACTCCCACCACACCGTCGAGGGCTGGTTGCCCAACTACCAGAGCCTCGGCCGCACCGATCTCACCGCTACCGACCTGCGTGCGCGTCACACGGCGTGGACCAGCGAACTTCTCGAACACCGGCGGGAACGGTAGGGGGCACGCTTGTGAAGATCGTCGAGGTGCGCCGATTCCCGGTGAAGTCCCTGCTGGGCGAGGTGGTGGCGGACGTCCAGGTTGATCGCCGTGGCATCGTGGGCGACCGGTTGTGGGCGGTGCGCGACCCGGACGGCAAGCTCGGCAGCGGCAAGAACACCCGCCGGTTCCGACGGATGCCGGGACTGTTCCGGCTGCGGGCCCACGGGGGAGAGCCGGCCCCCGTCGTCGAGCTGCCCGACGGCCGTCGCTTCGCCGCCGACGACCAGGCCTGCCACCGAGCCGTCAGCGAGGTGCTCGGTCGACCGGTGACGCTCGTCCCGGAGACGACGACCGCGCATCACGACGAGGGCCCGGTCAGCCTGATTACCACGGCCGCGCTCCGTGCCTTGACCGGGATGTGCGGCGGCGAGCCGGGCGGCGGCGACGTCGACCCGCTGCGGTTCCGTGCCAACTTCCTGGTCGACGTGCCCGGGAGCGGCTTCTCCGAAGACGGCTGGTCCGGGCGGCGGTTGAGGCTCGGCCCCGACGTCGTGCTCCGGGTGGTCCGGCCGCTCACCCGCTGCGTGATGATCGACATGGCGCAGGATCGCGCCGCCGGCCGCAACGACCTGCTCAAGGTGCTGGCCGAGCGGCACGAGATGACCTTCGGTGTGTTCGCCACCGTCGAGCGGCCCGGCCGGGTCGCCGTCGGCTCAGACGTAGCGTTCGAGGATTGACGCCTCGGCGAGGCGGGACAGGCCCTCGCGAACCCCGCGCGCCCGGGCGTCGCCCACGCCCTCGACCGCCTGGAGATCCTCGACCGTGGCGCCCAGCAGGCGCTGCAGGCTGCCGAAGTGGTCGACCAGCCGCTCGACGATCTGGGCGGGCAGCCGGGGAACCTTGGCCAGCAGCCGGAAGCCGCGGGGGCTGACCGCCGCGTCCAGCGCGTCGGAGGCGCCGGCGTAGCCGATCGCTTTAGCGACCGCGACCAGGTCGATCATCTCGGTCGCGGTGAGCAGGTCGAGCTCGACCAGGGCCTCGTCGAGGGTGCGTGCCTTGCGGCCGGTGGGCAGGTAGTCGCGGATGACCAGGGTGCGGTCGGAGTCGACGCCGGCCATCAGCTCGTCGAGTTGCAGCGCGAGCAGCCGGCCGTCGGTGCCGAGCTCCACCACATATCCGGAGATCTCGTCGGCGATGCGGCGCACCATCTCGAGACGCTGCACGACCGCCACGGCGTCACGGACGGTCACGAGATCCTCGATCTCGAGCGCCGACAGGGTGCCCGACACCTCGTCGAGCCGCAGCTTGTATCGCTCGAGCGTGGCGAGGGCCTGATTGGCGCGGGAGAGGATGGCGGCCGAGTCGTCCAGGACGTGGCGCTGGCCGTTGACGTAGAGACCGATGATCCGCATCGACTGACTGACGGAGATCACCGGGTAGCCGGACTGCTTGGCGACCCGTTCCGCGGTGCGGTGGCGGGTGCCCGACTCCTCCGACGGGATGCCGGGGTCGGGCATGAGGTGCACGGCCGCGCGGACGATGCGGGTGCCGTCGCTGGAGAGCACCACGGCGCCATCCATCTTGCACAGCTCACGCAGGCGGGTAGCCGAGAACTCGACGTCGAGCGGGAAGCCGCCGGTGCAGATGCGATCGACGACCTCGTCGTGGCCCAGCACGATGAGCGCGCCGGTCCGACCGCGCAGAATGCGCTCGAGACCATCGCGCAGCGCGGTGCCGGGGGCCATCAGGGCGAGGTTGGCACGGAGCGGATCGCCGCTGAGCCCACCGCCGGTCAGGCCGGGCGCGGTAGGGGTCATCGGACGGGCTGCCGATCCGTTGACGCCGGGCGCAGCCGCGTGGGTATGACGGTTGGTCGAGGCATCGCGGTCGAGCGGCACCTGTACATTCTACGGACTGTCATCCAGCTCAACGACCCTCGGTTCGGCCGATGCTCCATAGCGTGATCGGCGCTCACGCTCAGTGATCGGGGCTGTGGTTCGGTCGCGGCGTTCGGCACGAAGATCCTCATTCCGCTGATGCCCGGGCGGCCCACTGCACCGCTGTCTGCAGGTCGCCCACCTCGACGACGCGCATCCCCTTGGGCGGACTGTCACCCTCGCCGGGCCCGCAGCCCGGGGGCACCAACGCGAAGCGGAAGCCCAGCCGAGCCGCCTCGGCGAGCCGCCGGCCCACCGCGCCGACCCGCCGGACCTCGCCGGTCAGCCCGACCTCGCCGATGGCGGCGAGGTGGGGTGCCATCGCCAGGTTGAGGGCGCCGGACGCCACCGCCAGGGCCATCGCCAGGTCGGCCGACGGCTCGGTGACACGGATGCCGCCGACCGTGGCCGCGAAGACCTCGCGGTCATGGAGCTTGATCTTTTCCATCCGGCGTTGGAGCACGGCCAGCACCATGGCCAGCCGGGCACTGTCGAGTCCGGAGACCGTCCGCCGCGGCGACCCCTGCACCTGCGCCCCGATCAGCGCCTGCACCTCGGTCACCATCGCCCTGCGGCCCTCCATCGCCACTGTGACACAGGTGCCCGGCACGGGCTCGTTGTATCGGGTCAGGAACAGCCCCGAGGGGTCGGCGAGGCTCACGATGCCGCTCTCGTGCATCTCGAAGCACCCCACCTCGTCGGCCGCACCGTAACGGTTCTTCACCCCGCGCACCAGGCGCAGCGACGAGTGCTTGTCGCCCTCGAAGTGCAGCACGACGTCGACGAGGTGCTCGAGCACGCGGGGACCGGCGACCGAGCCGTCCTTGGTGACGTGACCGACCAGGACGGTGGCGATGCCGCGCTCCTTCGCGACGCTGACCAGGGCGGCCGTGACCGCGCGCACCTGGGTGACGCCACCGGGCACCCCCTCGGTGCCGGGGGCCGAGATGGTCTGCACCGAGTCGATGATGAGCAGGCCGGGCTTGACCGCGTCGAGGTGCCCGATCACCGCGCCGAGATCGCTCTCCGAGGCCAGGTAGAGCCGGTCGTGCAGGGCGCCGAGCCGCTCGGCGCGCAGCCGCACCTGGCTGACCGACTCCTCGCCGCTGACCACGAGGGAGGGGGAGCCGGCCCCCGCCGCCCACTGCTGGGCGACGTCGAGCAGCAGCGTCGACTTGCCCACGCCGGGCTCGCCGGCGAGCAGCACCACCGCCCCGGGGACGAGGCCGCCGCCGAGGACCCGGTCCAACTCGCTGACGCCGCTGGGCACGGCCTTGGCCGGGGCGGCGCTGATCGTCGCGATCGGACGCGCCGGCTCGGACGGCAGCCGCGAGCTGACCACCCGGCCGGACACCATCGGACCGGTCAACGTGGACTCGATGATCGAGCCCCACTCGCTGCACTCCGGGCAGCGCCCCAGCCATTTCGGCGGCTGGTGCCCGCACGCGTCACATTGGTAGACGGGGCGCGGTTCCGAGCGGGTGCGGGAAGTCGTCACAGAGGTCACGCTAGCCCGGCGGTGTGACAATCCCGGGACTACCCGTGGGTGTTGTCCTGCTCCTCACTCTCGGCGTGCTCGCCCGGGGCGGCGGGCCCCCGGGAGGCAGGCGAGAGCGGGACGCTGACCGGGGCCTGGACGACCAGAGGCTTCGCACCGTTGCTGAACTCGAACACGAGGTTGAGAGCGTTGCCCGGCATGAGCTTGCCGGTGAGGCCGAGCGCCGTCAGCTGCTCCGCGTCGCCCGGGTGGAAGGTCACCGAGCCCAACGGGGGGAGCTCGATGCGTCCCGGGCGGGCCGGCTCGGCGGGCGCCTTCGGCGGGGCGCTGGCGGGCTGGCCGGGCGCCGGCGCGTTCGGGCCCGCCGACGGAACCTGCTCGCCGTTGTGGTCGTCGGAGTTGCCCGACGGGCGGCTGCCCGACGGCTCCGGGATCGCGGTCGGGGGCGCGGCCGGCTTGGCGGCACCGCCGCCGACGAGACCCACCTGCCGCGCCGCGACGACGCCCTTGCTGCCCGCCTGGTCGGTGCTCGGCTGGCTGCTCACCAGCACGGTGATGGCCTGCCTGGTCTGGTTGTAGATGCCCAGCTCCAGAGGCGCGTCGGCGCCCGCCGCGTAGCCGGCGACGCCCGAATACTGCACCGAGAGGTTGCGGATGACGACGGACCCGTCGGAGCTGTCGACGTTGACACCCGGGTTGGAGGCCCTCTTGAGGGCGGTCTCAGCGACCTGACCGGCACTGCAGCCGGAGCCGACGAGCGCGACCGCGGCGGCGACACCCGTGGCCAGGAAGGCGCGGCGGGTTCCCAGCGAGCGCATCACAGTCCTCCAAGAAAATCGCGAATCCTCCGCCGATCAGCCTAGAGGGCCGAGATCCGGCGCGTACGCCGACCCGTCCATCTCCGGCCCGGCCCTCAGACGACACGCCCGCTGAAGACCAGCAATGCGACGTCGAGCAGCGCCACCACGATCACCGCGCGGAACATGGCCACCTGACGGGTGCCTCGCCGCAGTGCCTGCTTTCCCGCGTACCAACCGAGCGGCAGGACCACGACGGCGGCCGCGGCGGCCACGATGCCCGGCCACGACGGCGGCCCGGGCGGCCCGAAGACCAGCGTGAGCGTCGCGGCCAGCAGCAAGCCTCCGGCCGCGACCTGAGACCAGACGGCGCCGAGGCGGTGCGGCAGCCCCACCACACCGGTCGCCGCGTCGTCGGCCAGGTCCGGCAGGACGTTGGCGAAATGCGCGCCGCCGCCGAGCAGCGCGCCCGCCGCGACCAACCACGCGGGCGGCCACGGGTGACCCGGCAGCGCGAGCACCACGAACGCCGGCATCAGCCCGAACGCCACGAGGTAGGGCACGACGGACAGCGGCGTGGACTTGAGCGGCCAGTCGTAGAGCAGCGCGAAGACGCCGACGAGCGAGACGCAGGCGGTCGCGGCGAGGCCGAACGGCAGTCCCAGCAAGGGGATGGCCAGCGAGGCGATCAACCCCGCGATCCCGACCGTACGGCGGGAGACCGCCCCCGAGACCACCGGTTTGTCCCGGCGTCCCGTGGCCCGGTCCCGGTCCGCGTCCAGCCAGTCGTTGACCCACCCCACCGAAAGCTGCGTCGCGCCGATCGCCGCGGCGACCCCCACCACCGCCCAGCCACGATGCCCGACGCCGACGGCGAGCAGGGTCATGGCGAGGGTGACGGCCCCACCCGGTTCGGCGTGGGACGCCCTCAGGAGAGCGACGGGATCGGGCATGAGAGCAGTGTGGTGGTTGTGTCCCGTACGTGCCACGCTCGATCACATGCCTCGCCTCGCGCGTAACGATCCCCGCCAATACGACGACCTCGCCGGCGAGTGGTGGCGGCCGGGCGGCGGGTTCGAGATGCTGCACTGGCTGGCGGTGGCGCGCGGGGCGCTCGTGCCCGCCGCGGCCCGCCCCGACGCGGTCCTGGTGGACGCCGGCTGCGGCGGTGGCCTGCTGGCCCCGCATGTGGAACATCTCGGCTACCGCCACGTCGGCGTGGACCTGCGTCGCTCGGGCCTGGAACAGGCGGCCTCACGCGGCGTCGCCGCGATCGTCGGCGACGTCGCCGCGCTGCCGTTGGCCGACGAGTCCGCGGACGTGGTCGTGGCGGGGGAGATCCTCGAGCACGTGCCCGACCTGCCGGCCACCGTGGCGGAGCTGTGCCGGGTGCTGCGGCCGGGCGGCCTGCTCCTGCTGGACACGATCAACGCCACCCGGCTCGGCCGGTTCGTCTCGATCACCCTCGGCGAGCGGTTCGGCGCCGCGCCGGTCGGCATCCATGATCCGGAGCTGTTCGTCGACCCCGGCGACCTGACGACACAGTGCGCCAAACACGGCGTACGGCTACGCGTCCGCGGCGTACGCCCGAGCCTTCCGGGCCTGCTCCGCTGGCTGTTGCTGCCGACCGGCACCGCGTCCGGGCTCGGCCGGATGGTGCCGACCCGCTCCACTCAGGTGCTTTACCAGGGGATGGGCCGCAAACAGGGCGAGGGTCGACCCGGGCAGGTGCGCGCATGACGGCCGACGAGGCCCGGCGGCTCGCGCCCCGGTTCGCGGCTCGCGCCGCCGACTACGACCGCACCGGCGCGTTCCCCGTCGAGGACTTCGCCGACCTGCGCCGCGCGGGATTGTTCGGCCTGATGGTCCCGTCCCGCCTCGGCGGCATGGGCGCCGGCTTCGCCGACTATGCGGCGGTCGCCTACGAGCTGGCCCGCGGCAACGGCGCCACCGCCCTCGTCTTCAACATGCACGCCTCGGTCACCGGCGCGCTCAGTGGCGTGACGGACGAACTCGCCGACGCCCTGGGCCTGCCGCCGGAGGCCATCGACGCCCGCGACCGCTACCTGCGCGCCGCCGCCGAGGGCAGCTGGTACGCCGTGGCGATGAGTGAACGCGGCGCGGGCTCGCGGCTCTCCGAGATGGCGACCAGGTATTCCAGGACCGCCGACGGCTACCACATCAAGGGCGCCAAGACGTTCTGCTCGGGCGCGGGGCACGCCGACGCGTACCTGGTCGCGGCCCGCAACGCCGACGACCCGTCACAGGTCTCGCAGTTTCTCGTGCCGGCCGGGGACGGGCTGACGGTCGAGCCCACCTGGGACGCGCTCGGCATGCGCGCCACCGGCTCGCACGACGTCCACGTCGATGTCACCGTCGGCGAGACCGCGCTGCTGGGCGGCGTGGAAGGGCTCGCGCTCGTGGTCGCCCAACTGGCTCCGCACTGGATGGTGGCCAGCTACGCGGCCGTCTACGTCGGGGTCGCCCGGGCGGCCGTGGACGCCGCCGTCGAGCACGTCGACGCTCGCAAGCTGGGGCACCTCCCGGCCGTACGCGCGCGCATCGGCCGGGCCGACGCGGCGGTCGCGGCCGCCCACCTGACCGTCATGGAAGCCGCCCGCCGGGTCGACGCGGCGCCCGGCGACGCCGAGACCAACCGCTGGGTGTGGCGGGCCAAGCTGATCGCGGGTACGACCGCGGCCGACGTCGCCGCCTCGATGCTGGAAGCCGCCGGCACCTCCGCGATGCGCCGCGGCCATCCCCTGGAACGCCTCTACCGGGACGCGCGGGCAGGTTCACTGCAGCCCGCGACCTCGGACGTCTGCGCCGACTGGCTCGGCGTCGAGGCGCTGGGCGGCGATCCGGACTCACAGGGCACCGCCCCACGTTGGTGAACGGCCTACGCGGGTATCAACGGGGTCGGCCTGGGGAGGCACAAGTGAACAGAAACGGTCAGGCAGTGATCGCCGGTCTCGGCGTGGCGCTGCCGCCCTCGACGGTGCAGGACGAGCTGTGGGACGGGTACTTCGCCCAGCACTACGCGGCGGGCGGCCGTCGCGGCCTGGCCCAGCGGATCTTCGCGAACTCCGGCGTCCGCACCCGGCAGGCCGCGGTGAGCCCGCTGCTCGAGGACGTGTCGGACTGGTCCACCGAGCGCCGCATGCGCCGCTACCAGGTCGAAGCGGTCCCGCTGGGCAAGGAAGCGGTCGGCCGCGCCCTCACCGACGCCGGCGTCGCGGCCGACGACCTCGGCCTGTTCGCGGTCTGCTCCTGCACGGGATACGCCACCCCGGGCCTGGACATACTGCTGGCCCGCGACATGGGCATGTCACCGACACTGCAACGCCTGTTCGTGGGGCACATGGGCTGTTACGCGGCGCTGCCCGGCCTCGGCGCGGCGGCAGACTTCGTGGCGGCCCGCGGCCGTCCCGCCCTGCTGCTCTGCACCGAGCTGACGAGCCTGCACCTGCAGCCGCCGGACAGCCGCGCGGACATTCAGCAGATCGTCTCCCACGCGCTCTTCTCCGACGCCGCGGCCGCCGTCGTGCTCACGCCGGGTGCCATCAGCGGGTACGCGGTCAGCGACGTCACCGCGATCACGGACACGACCACGGCCGGGCACATGACCTGGGACGTCACCGATCTGGGCTTCCGC
Organism: Actinoplanes sp. NPDC051346; assembly: GCF_040682215.1. Classification (NCBI taxonomy): domain Bacteria; kingdom Bacillati; phylum Actinomycetota; class Actinomycetes; order Micromonosporales; family Micromonosporaceae; genus Actinoplanes; species Actinoplanes sp. NPDC051346. Next base: position 129,790 of record NZ_JBFBAJ010000012.1, read on the forward strand.
ATGGGGCTGTCGGCGCAGGTCCCGCAGGTGCTGTCGGTGCACGTACGGGCGCTGGTCGAGGACCTGCTGCGCCGCAACGGGCTGGCGGTGGGTGACGTGGACGGGTGGGCGGTGCATCCCGGCGGCCCCAAGATCCTCGACGTGGTGCAGGAGCGGCTCGGCCTCACCGACGACGACCTGGCGGCGTCGCGCGGGGTGCTGGCGGCGTACGGGAATTGCTCTTCGCCGACGGTTCTTCTGGTGCTGGAGGAGCTGCGCCGCAGGCGGGAGCCCCCAGGCCATGTGGTCATGCTGGCCTTCGGTCCCGGCCTCACTCTCTACGGAGTCCTGCTCAGCGGAAACTGACGGTCCTGCTCAGCGGAAACTGACGGTTCTGCTCAGCGGAAACTGACGGTCCTTCTCAGCGGAAACTGACGGTCCTGCTCAGCGGCTGACGGTCCTTCTCAGCGGTAAGTGATGCACGACGGGGTCTGGCGCCTGACCGTCTGGCCTCGGGCCGCCTGTGCCGCCGGTCTGTGCGGGCCGCTGATCCGTCTGGGAACGCCTGACCTGGCCGGCGCTGGGCCGTCTGGTGCCGCCGTCAGCGGGTGGCGAGGCGGGCCAGGTCGGGTTCGAAGACGGCGACGGTGGCCGCCCGGGGGACCTTCCGGACGATCTCGCCGCTCCGGTCGACCAGCAGCACCGCGGCTGTGCCGTCCGGGCGGTTGAGGTCGGTGGCGGACCGCAGCCCGCCGGTTGGATCGCGAAGCTGAAGCACGGTCTTGCCCTGCGCCTGGGGCGTCGTGTTGGTTGCCGGGGTGACCGTGGTCACCGCGGGCGCCGGCCCGTGGACCGTCACGATGGTGATCCCGGCCTGCACGGCCGCGATCGTCTCGGCGACGAGCCGCTCGCAGTCGCAACCCTCGGTGAGCAGAATGACGGCCGGAAGCTGACCACGTAGCGGCACGGGTTGCCCGTCCGTGCCGATCAGCTCGAGGGCGGGAAGCGTCTCCGGGCCCTCGTCAGTCGTGTTCGCGGTGCGTTGGGTCGCCGGGGACCGGGTCGGCCCGGGCCAGGCGGAGGCGAAGAGGCTGGCGATCGTCACGAGGATCGCCATGGAGATGATGAGTACGGGCGCGCGCAGCCCGGCCGGGCCCAGCCGGCGCAGAACCCGGATGCCCGAACGGTCGGTGAACCGCTGCCAGCGGGTGCGCCGCTCTGACTGGTGCAGCTCCGCGCGGACGGCCGTGACCTCGTCAGACAGCTCGGAGAGGTCGTCCGGGACGACGACGACGCCCCACTCCTCAGGAAGGCCGCGCAGGCCGTCGGGGGAGCCGCTGTCGCCCGCCCAACCGCCGCCGTTGTCGCTCAAACTGCCCATGGCTCACCCTCCCCTCTGCCGCAGAGTCTCACGTGCTGCGGGGACCGTGCACCCAGCCTCCCCCACTCGGGGGGCGGACCGCCAGTAGTGAGAGGTTCGGGTCGCTAGCGATAAGCTTGACCTCACAAAGACTCCAGGTCCGGAATATCCGACTCGCTGGATCCGGTGGTCACGATGTCATCACGCTGGGTGACTGAGGCAGTTCTTCGCCCGCATGTCAAGCGGTAGAAAGACGGCTCACAGGGCCCCTGAGCTGCACTAACAGTCACCGTCTGGGTGGGACATCGCTGCCTGAGCGTGTTACCCTAGACACAGCGAAAGGGGTTTCGAACCTATGGTTTTCAGTGTCGGCGAGACCGTTGTTTACCCCCACCACGGGGCCGCACTCATCGAGGCAATCGAGACTAGAACGATCAAGGGCGTGGAGAAGCAGTACCTCGTCCTGCGGGTCGCCCAGGGCGACCTGACGGTCCGCGTGCCCGCTGAGAACGCCGAAATCGTCGGCGTGCGCGAAGTGGTCGGCGAGGAAGGCCTGGGCAAGGTCTTCGACGTCCTCCGCGCACCGCACACCGAGGAGCCGACCAACTGGTCGCGGCGTTACAAGGCCAATCTCGAGAAGCTCGCCTCCGGTAACCCGCTCAAGGTTGCCGAGGTTGTTCGTGACCTCTGGCGTCGCGAGCGCGAGCGTGGTCTCTCGGCCGGGGAGAAGCGCATGCTCGCCAAGGCCCGCGACATCCTCGTCGGCGAGGTGGCCCTCGCCGAGAAGAGCACCAAGGACGAGGCGGAAGTCCTCCTCGACAAGGTGCTTACCGAGGCCTGACGTTTCCACCACCTCTCAGCACCATCTCCGAACTGAGGACCGCGACGTGACCGCGCAGCTTAATGCTCGCGGTGACGTCGCGGTCCTCATTCCGGCGGCGGGTTCGGGCCTCCGCCTCGGCCCAGGAGCCCCCAAGGCCCTACGCCCACTCGCCGGCGAACCCCTCCTCGTCCACGCGGTCCGCCGCGTCGCGGCCGCCCCCTCGGTACGCATGATCGTCGTCGCCGCTCCCATCGCCGAGGTCGCCGCCGTCCGCCACCTGCTCGAACCGATCGCCCCGGTCGTGGTCGTCCCCGGCGGAGCCGAACGCCAGGACTCCGTCGCCGCCATGCTCGCGGCGGTGCCGGTCGACATCGAGATCGTCCTCGTGCACGACGCGGCCCGCGCGCTGACGCCGCCCGACCTGGTCGAGTCGGTGGCCGCAGCCGTACGATCCGGACATCCCGCGGTGATCCCAGTGCTCCCGGTCGTCGACACCATCAAGGAAGTCGGCCCCGGCGAAACCGTCCTCGGCACGGTCGACCGCTCTGTCCTCCGCAGCGTGCAAACCCCCCAAGGCTTCCGACACGACATCCTCGCCGCTGCGCACCGCCGGGCCCCTGCCTCTGCCTCTGCCCAAGCCGCGGCCCCGGTCCCGGGCTCGGCCCCGGCTCCGGCTTCGGCTCCGGCTCCGGCTTCGGCTCCGGCTTCGGCCCCCGCTTCGGCTCCGGCCCCAGCCGCTGACGCCGACCTTGCGCGGCCGGTAGGTCGCGCCCGTGATGGCGCGTCGCTTGCTGACGCCGGCGACGTCGGTCCGTTTGCAGGGGCTGGCGGTGTGGGGCGGCCTGCTCGCGCTGGCGACGTTGGGTCGTTCGCTCACGCCGACGACGTTGGGTCGCTCGCTCACGCCGACGACGTTGGGTCGCTCGATCGCGCTGGCGAGGTCGGGTCGCTCAGCCAGGTCGGCGAGGCTGGGTTGCTCACTCAGGTCGGCGAGGCTGGGTTGCTCACTCAGGTCGGCGAGGCTGGGCCGCTCGCTCGCACCGGCAGCGCGGGGCTGGCCGGCCCTGCCGGCGATGCGACGCTGGTCGCGCATGCGGATGGTGCCGGGCCGGTCGGGCCAGCTCTCGACGTTGGGTTGGTCGGGCCAGCCAGTGACGTCGGGTTGGTCGTCCGGGCCGGCGATGCCGGGCGGATCAGCCACACCGACGATGCCGGGATGGTGGAGAAGGCGGGAACGCCGGTCGTCTGCGTACCGGGCTCCGAGCTAGCAATGAAGATTACCCGGCCGCTGGACCTCGTGATCGCCGAGGCGCTGCTCCGCGTAGCCTGACGGACGTGGACCAGCGCATCGGCATCGGTACGGACGTGCACGCCTTCGACCCCAGCCGGGTGTGCTGGGTCGCCGGCCTGATGTGGCCCGGCGAATCCGGCCTGGCCGGGCACTCCGACGCCGACGTCGCCGCGCACGCCGCCTGCGACGCCATGTTCAGCGCCGCTGGGCTTGGCGATCTTGGTAGCAACTTCGGCACCTCCGAGCCGCGATGGGCCGGTGCGGCGGGGGTCGACCTGTTGAGTGAGGCCGCGCGTCGGGTCCGCGGGCACGGCTACGAGATCGGCAACGTGGCAATCCAGGTCATCGGCACCCGACCCAAGATCGGCAAACGCCGCGACGAGGCCCAGCGCGTGCTCTCTGAGGCCGTCGGCGCGCCGGTCACGGTCTCCGGCACCACCACCGACGGCCTGGGCCTGACAGGTCGCGGTGAGGGGCTCGCGGCGATCGCCACCGCCCTGCTCCGCGTGCTCTGAACAGGCCGCGGTGAGGGCTCGCGGCGATCGCCACCGCCCTGTTCCGCGTGTCTGAGATTTGTGAGGCCGGCCCGCTCAGCGGTGAATTCGTCCGGTCTCCGACGTGCGGCCTGACGGTGATGTTCGCGTGGTTTCGGACGTGGGGCGGCTTAGCGGTGTGATGTTCGTCCGGTCTGCGACGTGCGGCCTGGCGATGACGTCCGCGTGGTTTCAGACGTGGCGGCTCGGCGGTGATGTTCGCGTGGTTTCGGACCCCGGGCTGGCCGGGACTCGCCAGCCTGGTGGTGCGATGCGGCCCTGGCGGTGCGATGGGCGGCGTCAGTTCGCCGAGTCCTTGGACTTGCATCGCTCAGCGGCCCACCGCGTGTATTCGATGGGTCGGTTGGTGACGAAACCGTCGATGGGCAGGACCGACAGGCGTTCCCAGTCCGTCTCCTTGTCGACGGTCCAGGCGTAGACGCGGATGCCGGCGTCGTGCCACTTCTTGGCGCGGCTGTAGATGATCGAGGAGTGGTGCTTGTTGATTGCGCCGCCGTACTGCTTGATCTCTTCGGGGGTGAGGTCGCCGGTTGCGTGAACGAGGGCGAGCTGCGTATCCGGAATTCGCCGGGCCGCTTCCAGGACGACCGCGCGGTCGAACGACATGAGCGTGACGGCGCGACGGCCGATCGTCGCGTCGATCTGAGCCGCGACCGCCGACCACTGCTTGGCGGTGGGCACGGTCTTGAACTCGGTAAGGACCTGGGCCTGGTGCCGGCCCGCGAGGTCGTAGACCTCTCGGAGGGTGGGGATGCGCTGCCCGTCGTCGGTCGGGATGCCGTCGCCGGCGTCGAGCCGGGCGATGGGACCGCTCGCCGGGCTGACCCGGTCGACCGTGTCGTCGTGCAGGACCACGGGTGTTCCTCGAACGTCGAAGTGGACGTCGATCTCCCACACCTTGACGCCGGCATCACCGGCGGCGGTGAACGCGCCGAGGGTATTCTCCATGGCGCGTTCGGTGCCGCCGCGATGCGCGATGGCGGCTGGACCCGGCTCGCAGGACGCGGCCGCGGCCTCGGCCGAGTTGTCGTGCCGGCATCCGGCCAAGGCGAGAACTGAGACAGCCGCGATGGCCGCTTTCCGCCACGAAGCGCGCATGTGGTGCCCACCCGCCCGGGAAAGGGTGATGATCATGCTGGCCTGCGCCTTACCGTTGCGGCGCCGACGACACCCGCGCGGCTGACGGTGGACGGCTTGCGCACTCTGCGAAATCCTTATGCCAAGGGGCAATCGCTTCGGAAGAAGTCGAATTAGCGCAATGGAATCCGCAACTCTAGACGACGATCTTCGCCCGTCACGAGCGATTGTGAATGAGATAGATCACCTCGATTACTGTTCGCATTGGAATGCATGCGGACAGGTGTCATTGAGTGCGTTGAGGGCTCAGCTGCAGCGGCTCGGATGGCGCGCCGTTTCCTTCGGTAAGTGTGGCGTCACGCTGGAGTCAATATCGTTCGTCGACTCGGGCGTCTAGGCAGTATCTGGGACTATTTCGGCTGAGCGCGGCTAGTTCCAGGAGCTGATGTTTGCGACAAATACGGTGCTCTGCGGGAGCGATTCTTGCATTCCGGGGAGCTTGATGCCGCATTGCCACATAGGAGAACAAGGTTCCCTAACGAGGCTGGATCTCGGATAAGTGCGGCAACCGCTGCTCTCGCACGGGCAGCGACGGTAAGCGCTTGGCACTCCGCTGAGACTCCCGGCCAACCGCGACTGCGCGGCACTGCCTCCACGCCGAGCGGCTTGAGCGCTGAGCGGTTGTGCACCGAGCGGCTTCTACGCTGAGCGGCTTGCGCGCCGAGCGGCCCGCGCGCCGAGCAGCCCGCGCGCCGAGCAGCCCGCGCGCCGAGCAGCCCGCGCGCCGAGCAGCGTCTGGACCGAGCGGGACTGCGGCAGGTGCTAGACCGGCTGGCGGGCACGAACGGCGGCGGCGCGCCTGCGATACAGGTCGTTTGGACCAACCGGAATCGCTCGGATCGCCTATCTGCCCGGGCCGGCGAGGTGCGGATCGCGGTAGACGACCTACGCTCGACAGGTGTCGAGCGAGTCCACCTCCCAGTCCGAGCCCACGACGCCTGAGGAATACCGGCAGAGGGCTTTGCTCCTTGCCGACCTGGGCCGCTACGACGAGGCGGCCGGGGAGCTCGCGGCCGGCCTCGCGTCGGCGCCGGACGACGCGGGACTGCTGACCACTCTCGCCCGGCTGCACGTGGCTGCCGGGCAGGCGGTGGCGGCGCTGGCGGCGGCGGACCGGGCGGCGGCGGCCTCGCCCGGCACGATCGAACCGCTCGTGGTTAGGGCTATGGCGCTGACTGACGACCGCCGGTATTCAGAGGCCGCGCAAGCGGCGGCCGACATTCTCGCCCGCTGGCCGGAGGACGCGTTCGCGCAGCGTACGGGTGCCGCACTGCTCAGCGAGTCGCGGAACGGCCAGGAGGCGCTCAACGCGGCCTGGAACGGCGTGCGGCTCGCCCCGCGCGAGGCAGAGGCGCATCTTGTCCTCGCGGTGGTTGCCGCTCGGCTACGGCTGTTCGACCTGGCTCAGCGCGGGTACGGCGAAGCCCTCGAGTTGGACGCGGCGATCGGGGACGCCCAGCATCAGGTGGGGGTCGTCCGCCTGGAGCGGCGTCGCTGGGCGGCCGCGTTGGAACAGTTGGCCGACGAGGCGACACTTCCACCGGCGCCCGACCCGGCTGCTCAGGCGCCCGGCCCGACGGGCCAGGCGCCCGACTCCACGGCTCGCCCGTCCGGCCCGAGCGACGCGGCTCCCGGCTCGACGGGTCAGGTGCCCGGCCCGACGGGCCAGGCGCCCGACTCCACGGCTCGCCCGTCCGGCCCGAGCGACGCGGCTCCCGGCTCGACGGGTCAGGTGCCCGGCTCTACGGGTCAGGTGTCCGGCTCGACAGGCCAAGGGCCGGCTTCGACGGCTGAGGGGTTGGGTGCGGCAGGTCAACGGCCGGATTCGACGGGCGAGGAGTCGGGCGCGGCTGGTCAAGGGCAAGGTTCGACGGCTGAGGGGTCGGGCGCGGCTGGTCAAGGGCCAGGCTCGACGGGTGATGGGTTGGGCGCGGCTGGCCAAGGGTCAGGTCCGACGGGTCAGGGACTCGGCGCGGCTGGTCAGGGGTCGCGTTCGCCGGGCCGAGGGTCGGGGGCGGCTGGTCAGAAGCCTCGTTCGCCGGGTCGAGGGTCGGGCGTGACGGGTTGGGGATCCGGTTCGGCGTTCCCCGCACCGGGTCCGGAGGTGAGTCTGCCGACCGGTCCGGTGCTGGACCGCTCCGGGGTCACGGCGGCCGCGGTTCGCCAGGCCGTGCTCATCGGTGCCAACAGCGTGCTGGTCGCGGCCGTTTTGAGCGCGGTCATGAACCTGACCAGTTCCGGTGTCGCCCGCATGTGGGCGGGGATGATGGGCGTGATCATCCTGGCGGGAGTGGCAGTGTGGCTGTCACGCGAGCTTCGTCCGGAGTCGATCGGCGTGGTGTTCGGCCGCGCCCCTCGCAAGCTCGTTCTCGCGGCGTATGCGACCGCGTTGTCGTCCGTCCTTCTGGTCTTGCACGCAGTGATCGGCGGCCTGATCCCGCTGATCGTGGCCATGGTGGTGGCCGTCGGCGCGGAACTTGTGGTGCTAACTCGCCGCGCCTGACAGCGAGGGGTGCGCCTGGCGGCGAGGGCGGTGCTTGGCGGCAAGGACCCGCATCTGACGGCCCGAAGGCCGCCGCTGAAGGCAGAAGGCTGCGGCTGGGGGCAGAAGGCTGCGGCTGAGGGCAGAAGGCTACGGCTGAGGGCAGAAGGCTACGGCTGAGGGCAGAAGGGCCGCGCCTGACGGCGAGGGGGAACGTGGTCGACCCCTCAGGCCTGGTTGTCGCGGATCGCGGCGATCAAACCTTCGCGAACCGCGGTGAGCCCGGCGTCGAGCGCGCCGAGCAGGACCGCGTCGTCGGTGATGGTCGTGACGGCGATGGTGCTCTCCAGCGGCGCGGCCCGGCGGAGGGCGGCTCTGACCGCGGCCAGCAGCGTGTCTTCGCCGGCTTGGGCGATCGGGCCGGCGAGGACGACCAGGGAGGGGTCGAGCACGGCGATCACCGCGGCGAGGCCGACCGCGATCCGGTCGGCTAGGTGGGTGATGAATTCCGCGGCTTGGTTCGGGTCGGTCGCGGCGGCGGTGACGATCTCGAGGGGGGTGCGGCCGGGTACGCGGTGGTCCTGGCCGAGGGCCATGATCGCGGCGCCGCCGAGGAGGTCTTGGAGGTCGACCTTGCGGTGGATGGAGCCGGGGGCGTAGAGGGGCATGTAGCCGATCTCGCCGGCGCCGCCTCGGGCGCCGCGGATCAGGGTGCCGCCGATGTCGATGGCTAGGCCGAGGCCTTCCTGGCCTAGCCAGAGGAGGGCGAAGCCGTCGACGTCCGCGGCGACGCCGCGGCGGCGTTCGGCGACCGCGGCGAGGTTGACGTCGTTGTCGACTCCGACGCGGGTGCCGAGCGCCGCGGCCGTTTCCGGGACGAGGCCTGGGCGGGCGAAGCCCGGCACGTCGACGTGGCGGATGGTTTCGGCGCGGGTGTCGTACGAGCCGGCGACGGCGAGCTGGACGTGGTGGATGTTCTCGGCGGCGATGCCGGCCTCTGTGCGCAGGTCGGCTATCGCGTCGACCAGGGCTGTCCGGGGGTCGGTGCGGAGAAAGTCGATACGCCGTTCGATGCGGGCGCGGATGTCGCCGGTGAGGTCGCAGAGGGCGGCGACGACCGAGGGGGTGCGGCTGGCGCCGATGTCGCGGACGGATACCGCGGCGGCGTACGCTGCGTCGGGGTTGACGGCGTAGATTTCCGCGTTGGGGCCGGGGCGTCCGCTGTGGTGGCCGACGACCGCGACGAGGCCGGCGTCGGTGAGTCTGCGCAGCACGTCGGAGATGGTCGGGGTGGAGAGCTGGGTCAGCCTGCGCAGGTCGGCTCGGGTGAGCATGTCCTGCTCCAGCAGGTGGGCCAGTGCGGCGCTGGCGTTCATGGCGCGCAGCAGCTTGGACGAACCCGCCAGGCGTGTCACCCGGTGCCTCCTCGGAATTGGCAATCTGTCTAACAATTAGCGGGACGGAAGTCAATACCGCCCGGTCCAGTGAAACCTATTGATAAATCAATTTAACTGACCTAGCGTGACGGCTGGTTGCCCGGTGTGGACGGTGACGCCGCCGGGTGACCAGAACGCCGGAGGCGGGGAGCCACGGGGGTTCCCCGCCTTCTCGGCACACGGTGTTGTCCGGCTCTCGCGGAGTCCATTAGGTTCAATAATCGTGTCAACCCTGGTGCCACCCCTGTTCGCCGCGCTCGTGGACGACGCGTCCATGTTGCCGCCGGCTATGGGTGGCGTCATCGAGTCCGTGGCGGCCCATCGCAAGCACTGCGCCGCCGGCTATGCCCCACTCGTTGGTGCTCTGCTCGTACCCGCGTCATTTGTTGATCTTGAAGTGTCGCCGCAGGGGCTTTCGGTGGCCGTTGTCAATGACGCGGCGATCGCCGCGCTGCCCGTCGCCATCGCCAAGCTGCGCGCCGCCGGCGCCTCGGTGGCGCAGGCCGAGGCGCTCGTGGCCCGTCGGGGTGAGGATCCGCAGCCCGGTCTGGGCGCGCTGCGCGAGCTTGCCACCCGGGAGCCGGACCTGCGGGTGTACGCCGAGATTCCGCTGAGCTGGGGCCTGCTCGCCGCCCTCGACACCGTCGCCGCCGCGCGCGCCGAAGGGGTGGCGATCTACCCGAAGTTCCGGGTCGGCGGGTTGGCGGCCGAGCTGTTCCCGACGCCGGTGGAGCTGGCCGCGGTGATCTGCGCGTGCCGCGATCGGGACCTGCCTTTCAAGCTCGCCGCCGGGTTGCGGCACGCGCTGCGGCACACCGACCCGGAGACCGGCTTCACCCATCACGGCTTCCTCAACGTGCTGGTCGCCTCCGCGCTCGCGGTCGATGGCGGAGAGGTGGCCGATGTGGCCGAGGTGCTGGCGGCGACGCATCCGTTGCCGCTCGTCGAGCCGGCCCGGGTGCGGCGCGACGAGGCCCGGCCGCTGTGGGTCGGCTTCGGCGCGGGCAACGTGTTGGAGCCGCTGACGGAGCTGATCCGGCTTGGCCTGATCAACAGCGGAGATGGCTGACCCCGGACCCCCTGATCGGGAACTGAAACTGTCTGTCCTCGGGTCGCAACTCCCCGTACCGTGTACGCGGGAGGTCACGCTATGTCCACGATCGCGGTGACACGGCTGGTCGAAGCGCCGGTCGTCGAGGTGTGGGGGGTCTTCACCAACCTTCCCCAGCGCTGCGAATGGCTGTCCACGGTCACCCGCGTCGAGCTGCTGACCACCGGCCCGTTCGGCGCCGGGACGGTGTGGCGGGAGACCCGCACCATGGTCGACGGCGGAGAGATCACCGAGGAGTTCCGGGTTCGGGAGTGCGTGGTTCCCGAGCGGTTCGTGGTGGCGTCGCCCGGGATAGGCGCCGACTACCGGATGACCTACACGTTCGACCCGGTCGTCGAGGGGCGGCACCGCGGGGCCACCACGGTCACCGTGGTCCAGGACGGGGCACCGACCGCCCCGGCCGGCCGGTTCCTCGCGCTGGTCTTCGGCGGGCTGGCCGCGCGTACGGTCGAGGGCGCCCTGCGCCGCGACCTCGACGACCTCGCGGCCGTCGCCTAGGTTGTTTCCCGGCTGAATTAGGGTCCCGGGGGTGACCCGGAACTTACCGCGCGCCCTCGCCGCGGTCGTCGTGCTCGCCGCCGCGGCCCTGATCGGCTGGCGGGTGCTGGGACCCGCCGAGGTGATCGAGCCCGCCACCGAGCCCTACCCGATGGCCGTCGTCCGGCCCCCGGGTATCACGGGCAAGGCCATGATGGCGCCGCTGATCGTCAACGGCCGAATCCGGGTGTACGCCGGCAAGCGCCTCGTGAAGGCCGACGGCCCGGTCGACGCACGCACGATGCTCACCCCCCGATGGTCATACCGGCGGTGGCCGGCGCAGGTCAGCGGAGTGGTGGCTGTCGGCACCACGGTGGTGACCCGGTGGACTGACGGGGAACTGGTGGCGCTCGACGCGCTTACCGGCACGGTCGCATGGCGTGCCACCGGGCCCGCCGGTCCGGGATTCGCCGGACGCACCGGCGCCGAGCCGGTGTGGGCGCCGCCGGGAATGCATGTCGCGGGCGCCAGCGTCCTGGTCGTCGCCGGGCGCGAGCTGCTCGCCTGGTCGGCCGCGGACGGGACCCGGCGGTGGACCGCCCCCCTGCCTTCGGGCTGCGCAGGCGGCTCCTTCGTCACCGTAGGTGGGCGCTTCGTCTGTGGGGAAGGCGCCTGGGACGTCGTCTCCGGCGCGGCGGTGCCCGGCTGGCCGAAGGGCCCGTCGACGCCCGTCGGCTGCGATGTGGCCCGGTCGGCGTGCGGCGGGCTGAGAGACGCCTCGGGCCAGGGCTGGCTCGTCGGCGGTCACCGCCCGGAACGCGCCGCCGCCCTCGACCAGCCCGGCGCCAGCGCCACGGGCGGGCTCGTGCTCACCAACTCGGGCGGCGTGGTCACCGCCTCCGGCGCGGCGTCGTGGAGCTGGCAGGGAAACGCTCAGATCCTCGGCGTACGGGCGGACAAGGTTGTGCTGCTCGCCGCGGAGCTCGAGCTGGTGACCCTGGACGCGCGGAGCGGGGCGCAGCTCGCGCGGTTCACGGCGTACACGGACAACGAGCGGGTCGAGCCGTGGAAGCCGCACCTGTGGCAGGTGACCGACTCCGTCGTGGCGATCGAACGGCTGCGTCCGGGCGCGAGTGCCGACCCGGACGAGCACGATCACTACTACACCTTCGAACCCGAGATCATGGCTGCGGTCTAGCCGAGGTTGGCTAGCAGAGCCGTCCACGCCTCCTCGGCCGCACCCGCCAGCGGGCCGTCGTCGCCGAGCGCCGCCGCCAGCACCGGTGGGGGCGCCGCGCGGCGGAAGCCCATCAGGCCCGCCCGGTACGCCTCTTCGATCCGGTCCGGGGCCGCGGCCAGCAGGTCCACGCCGAGGCCGCCCAGCGTCACCAGGTCCGGATCGAGGCCGTTGACCAGCCCCGCGATGCCCCGGCCCAGGGCAGCCGCCACGGTCGCCGTCGCGGCCGCCGATTCCGCGCCCGGGGCGGCGATGACGCGGCGGGCGTACGAGACCGGGTCGCGGGGCTGCTCGTGGCCCAGGAGGCGGGCCAGGGCCGAACCGGCGACGGCCGTGCCCCAGCAGCCGCGGGCGCCGCACGGGCAGGCGACCGCCGAGTCGCCGAACGGCATGTGCCCGAATTCCCCGGCCGCGCCGAGGGCGCCGACGAGGACCTGGCCGCCGTTGACCACGGCGCCGCCCAGCCCGGCCTCGATCCGCAGGTGCAGGGCGACCGACGCGCCGACCGCCACCCCGCGATGTGACTCGGCCGAGGCGGCCAGCGTCGCGTCGTTGCCCGCCACGAAGAGGTCAGCGCCGGGCCAGGCCGCCGCGAGGTCGACGTCGTGCCAGCCGAGGTTGCTGGCGTCGAGCATGAGATCGCGGGAGACGGTGCCCGGGACGGCGATGCCGATGCCGCGGATCCGGCCGGCGAACCGGCGGCGCAACTCGGCCACCGCCGTACCGATCGCCGCGACGACCTCGTTGCCGCCACGGCCGTTCAGAGCCTCGCCCACGGTGGCCAGGATGCCGCCGCCGAGCTCGACGACGTCGGCACGCCAGGCCTCGTGAGTGATGGACGCGGCCGCGATCAGCGGGCCGCGCGGGTGCGGGATGAGCGCGGTCGTGGGCCGGCCGCGGGCGCCGCTCGGCGCCGCCGGACCCTCCGCGAGCAGCTCGGCCTGGCCCAGCCGCCCGACGAGCTCGGTGGTCGCGCCGGTGCCGACGCCGATCAGCCGGGCGGCATCGGCCCGGGTGACGCCGGGCCGGGCGTGCACCACCCGCAGCAGCTCGGTCGCGCGCGTCGTCACACCGTTCCCCCTTCTCGTGCTCCCCTTTCCCATCCTTGCGCCGCCCCGGCGGATCCGGGTGGCGGCGCACGGCGTGTCCGGTTCGCCGACTTTCCGGGCTCGCTCCGGCGGGGGAACGGTGCGGGGGTCAGAGGGCCGTTTCGGCGGCCGCGAGGAACGCGTCGTTCTCCTCCGGCGTACCGATGGTGACGCGCACGCCGTCGCCCTGGAACGGACGGACGATGACCCCGCGCTGCTCGCAGGCGGCGCCGAAGGCCGCCGCCTGGTCGCCCAGGGGCAGCCAGACGAAGTTCGACTGGCTCGACGGCACCTCGGGCAGCAGCTTGCGCAGCGCCTCGGTGACCCGCTCCCGCTCGGAGATGACGATGGCGCAGCGCCGCTTCACCTCGTCCTCGGCGTCCAGGGCGGCCAGCGCGGCCGCCTGGGCGACCAGGCTCGTCGAGAACGGGGTCAGCACCTTGCGGATGGCGACCGCCACGTCGGGCTGCGCCACGAGGAAGCCCACGCGCAGGCCGGCGAGGCCCCAGGCCTTGCTCAGCGTGCGCAGCACGACCACATTGGGCCGGTCACCGTACGCGACGAGCCCGTCCGGGATCTCGTCGTCGGTGACGAACTCGCGGTAGGCCTCGTCCAGCACGACGAGGACGTCGCTCGGCACGGTGTCGAGGAAGCGGTCCAGCTCGGCCCGGCGCACGCTGGTGCCGGTCGGGTTGTTCGGGTTGCAGACGATCACCAGCCGGGTCCGGTCGGTGATCGCATCGGCCATCGCCGACAGGTCGTGCCCGTGCTCGGGCGTGTTGGGGACGCGCACGCTGGTCGCGCCCACCCCGGCGGAGATGATCGGGTACGCCTCGAAGGAGCGCCATGAGTAAACGATCTCGTCGCCGGGCAGGCAGGTGGCCTTCGCCAGGTGCTCGGCGAGCGCGACCGAGCCGCAGCCCGTGACGACGCGGTCGGGGCTGACGCCGTACCGCTCGGCGAGCCGGTCGCGGAGCTGCACCACGCCCATGTCCGGGTAGCGGTGCGACTGGGTGACCGCCGCCGCGACCGCCTCGGGCACGCCGGGCAGCGGGCCGTACGGCACCTCGTTGCTGGCCAGCTTGATCGCCTCGGCGATGCCGAGCTCTCGGGCCACGTCGGCGACGTTGCGCCCGGGCACGTACACGGGCAGTGCGTCCAGGTCGGCGCGGGTCAGCCTGGTCATCGTTCTCCTCCGGTGGAATCGTCAGCGTTCTCCGGCTTGGCCGGGACGGAGTTCGGGGTGGTGCCGGGCGGCGCGGACACCACGACGGTGCCGGCCGACTTGTCGTACAGGGCCTGGTGCAGTTTCTGGTCGAAGAGCACCGACAGGGAGAGGACGAACTGGGCCAGGAACCCTATGCCGCAGTACCACAGCGGTGTCCAGACGCCGAGCCGTCCCCAGCGCCGCATGGCCCGGCCGAAGCCGAGCGCGGTGTTGTCCTCGAGCTTGACCACCTTGACGCCGAGCAGCCGCTTGCCGAGGGTCTGGCCGCTGTTGGCGAGCGCCGGGACCTCGTAGGCGAACCACAGCGCGGTCGCCACGAACAGCATGGTCAGCAGGATGGTGGTGGACCGGGGCGAGGCGGGCTCCGGCGTCGCCGTCGGGTTGGCCATGGCGGCGCGGAGCACCGGTTCGAACTCGCGCCACCACTGGTAGGCGAGCCAGCCGTTCACCAGCACGTTGAGGAGCAGCACGGCGGCGATGTCGACGAGGCGCGCGACCAGCCGGCGGCCGAGTCCGGCCAGGGCCATGCCGTGCGGTCGCGCCTGCACCGGGTAGGGGTACATCAGACCCGGAGGCGGCTGCCAGCCGGGCGGCGGTTGCCAGCCGGGCGGGGGCGCCGGGTAGCCGGGCGGTGGTTGCCAGCCGGGCGGGGGCGCCGGGTAGCCCGGGGGTGGTTGCCAGCCGGGAGGGGGTGCCGGGTAGCCGGGTTGGATCGCGGGAGCGCCAGGTGGAGTGGGGGGTGCGTCGGACGGGGAAGCCGGCTCGGGCTGCTGCGCGGGCTCCTCGGCGGGAGGGGGGCCCTGCGGCGGCACCTGGTCCGCCGGGATCGCCGCGCCCAGCCAGCCCTCGCCGTCCCACCACCGCTGGGTCGAGGGGTCGGCCGGGTCCTTGTACCAACCGGCGGGTAGCGAACTCATGGCGCAACCTTTATCACGATGGTCTTGGCGGCCTTGTCGTGCAGGGTCTGTTGGTAGGGCTTGTCCCAGAGCTGCCAGAACCCGTCGAGAAGGCCGAGGAACGGCACCAGGGAACCCGCGACGCACTCGACGAGATAGCGCTTGGCGGCCATGCCCCGGGTGAGCGTCGCGCCCGGCTCGAGCGGCACCACCCGCGCCTTCATCAGCTTCTTGCCCAGCGTCTGACCGCTGCGGAACATCATCTCGACGTAGTAGACGTAGTAGGCGACCAGCAGGAACGCGAAGAAGCCGAGCTCCAGCAGCAGAAGCGGCAGGAAGATCTCGCCGAACACGTCGGCGTCGCTCCGCGCGAACGGATCGCTCTGCGCGGCGACCTCGGAAAACCTGCTGAAGACGAGCCAGAACATCGGCGGAAGGAAGAGAACCATCGCGACGAGCGAGAGGATCGCCACGTCGATCATGTACGCGAGAATCCGCGTGCCGAAGTCCGCGAGCGGGCGGCCGTCCGGGCTCAGCGGCACGGGCAGCGGCCGCCATCCGGGCGCGGGTAGGGGCGGCGCGTAGCCCGGCGGTGGCGCGGCGTCTCTCGCTTCGGTCACGAGGACAGTGTTACAGGTTTCCGCGCCGCTCCTGATCCCGCACGACGCCTTGGGATATCCGATGGCCGGGCTGCGCATTCGGTAGGGTCTGAACGCATCATGACTGTGCAAGATGTCCACCTCGATGCCCTGGACGGCCGGATGCTCGCGTTGCTCGCCGAGGAGCCGCGCATCGGCGTCCTGGAGCTGTCCCGCCGTCTGGCCGTGGCCCGGGGCACGGTGCAGGCCCGGCTGGACAAGCTGATCGCCCGCGGCGCCATCCGCGGGTTCGGCCCGGACGTCTCGCCGGCCGCGATCGGCTACGGCGTGATGAGCTTCGTGACCCTGGAGATCTCCCAGCGGTACGGCCACACCGCGGTCACCGAGCACCTCGCGGAAATTCCGGAGGTTCTCGAGGCGCACACGATCACCGGCAGCGGCGACCTGCTGTGCCGCATCGTGGCCCGCTCGAACGCCGACCTGCAGCGCGTGATCGACAACGTGCTGGCGTACGAGGGGATCATGCGGGCGTCGACCATCATCGCGCTGGCCGAGCAGGTGCCATACCGGACGACACCGCTGGTCCGGGCAGCCAGCGGGATATAAGGCATCGACACGGTCTTATCGGGCTGGCCATCGCGCCCTGTTGATCTCGTTACCGTGTCGGCGTGGCTTCCGGCGGTCCGAACCTCAAGAGCATCGCGTTCGTGGGTGTCGTCGCCGTCATCGTCCTGGCCACCACCGGCGTGTGGAACCCGTTCCCGCGGCTGTGGTCGTGGATCGCCCAGACCGAGCCGATCGCCGAGGGCGTCGCGACCTGGCAGACGGCGATCGGCGGCTCACCGGAGAGCGTCACGATCACCGGCGGCACGGCCATCGTCGAATACCGCACGTCGGTCGAGGCGTACGGGCTCACCGCCGGCGTGCGCCTGTGGAAGTCCGACGCCGACTGGGCCGGGCTGGCCGGCGCCGACTCCGAGGCCGTCGTCGTGGTCGGCCGGCTGCTGACCAAGGGTTACGAGGTCCTCGATCCCGCCACCGGCGCGGTCCGGCGCACGGACACCGCCGCCACGGCCGTCTGGACGTACGCCGACGCGATCCTCGATCTGCGCTGCCCGGAGGCCGGGGAATGCGAGCTCAGCGCCTGGGAGCCGCGCGGCAGCAAGCCGTTGTGGACCGTCGCCACGCCCGGCATCGGCTTCGTGCTCAACGCGTCGAACCCGGATCTGCCCGACACCCAGCCGCTCGCCGCCGAGCGGGTCGACGCGCGGGCCGGTGGACCCGTGCCGCTGCCCCACCTCATCGGGCTTCCCGGCGACGGCAAGGTGCAGATCATCGACACCGCGCAGGGCCGGGTCGCCCAGACCCGTACGCCCGGGCGGGACCAGCGGGTCGCCGTCGTCGGCAGCCGGGTGCTGACCGTGACCGGCGAGGGCCGTGACGGCACCTGCTACTACGACGTCATCGCCCACGACCCGCCCTCGGGCCGGCCGGTGTGGCAGCGCGACGGGCTCAACCTGCGCACGGCCGAAGGATCCGGCTGCAAGCAGGGGCGGGACCCGGCCGGCGGCTCGGACGTGGTGCTCGGCGTCGATCCCACCGGGCGGCAGGAGTTGATCGCCGCGCACGACGGCCGCAACCTGTGGCGGGGCCAGGAGGGGCAGAGCGTGCTCGCCGTCGACAACGCCTACGCACTGGTCCGTTCCGCTGACAAGAAGACGCTCAGCGCGCGCTCCTTCAGCGGTGGGTCCGTGGTGTGGCGCCGCGACCTCGGCGCGGGGGCGACGGCCGCACTCACTCCGTACGCGGCGATCATCACGGAGAAGAAACCGGCCCGGATCGTCGCACTCAGCCCGCGTACCGGAAAGGTCCTGACCGAGGCACGCACGGACGCGACGGTCTTCGCCGCCGGACCCGGCGGTCTGATCCTGGTCTCCGGACGCGACATGGCATACCTTCCGTACGGGTCGTCCGCCGCACAGTGATCTAACCGGTATGTGGGCATGACCCCGCTGGTTCGCACAGCCGGCATGCGCTGGCCTAGGCTTGCCCGTCATGAGCAGAGCCGCCGCTTTCTCGTACTCGCCGCTGTTGCCGACCGGCGAGGACACCACCGAGTACCGACTGCTCTCGGACGAGGGCGTGGACGTGGTCAACGGTCCCGGCGGCCGGCGGTTCCTCACCGTCGACCCCGGCGTGCTCACGCACCTGACCGCCGAGGCGATGCACGACATCGCGCACTTCCTGCGCCCGGCGCACCTCGCCCAGCTGCGGGCCATCATCGACGACCCCAAGGCCTCGGCCAACGACCGGTTCGTCGCGCTCGACCTGCTGCGCAACGCCAACATCGCCGCCGGCGGCGTGCTACCGATGTGCCAGGACACGGGTACGGCGATCGTGATGGGCAAGCGCGGCCGGCACGTGCTGACCGACGGCGCCGACGAGGAGGCGATCGCGCTCGGCGTCTACCAGGCGTACACCCGCCTCAACCTGCGGTATTCGCAGCTCGCCCCGCTGACCATGTGGGACGAGAAGAACACCGGGTCCAACCTGCCGGCGCAGATCGAGCTGTACGCGGAGGACCCGGGCGGGCAGCCGGACGCGTACAAGTTCCTGTTCATGGCCAAGGGCGGCGGTTCGGCCAACAAGTCGTACCTCTACCAGGAGACCAAGGCGCTGCTGAACCCGGCGCGGCTGATGGCGTTCCTGGACGAGAAGTTGCGGTTGATCGGTACGTCGGCCTGTCCGCCGTACCATCTGGCGGTGGTGATCGGCGGCACCAGCGGCGAGCACGCGCTCAAGACCGCCAAGCTGGCCAGCGCGAAATACCTGGACAATCTGCCGCGCGAGGGCTCGATGTCCGGCCACGGCTTCCGCGACGTCGAGCTGGAGGCCGCGGTCCTCGAGCTGACCCGCGACTTCGGCATCGGCGCGCAGTTCGGCGGGCGCTACTTCTGCCATGACGTACGGGTGGTCCGCCTGCCCCGGCACGGCGCCTCCTGCCCGGTCGCGATCGCGGTCTCCTGCTCGGCCGACCGGCAGGCGCTCGGCAAGATCACTCCGTCCGGGGTCTGGCTGGAGCGGCTCGAGCCGGACCCGGCCCGCTATCTGCCGGACGTGACCGACGAGACGCTGGAGACCGACGAGGTCGTCCGGGTGGACCTCAACCAGCCGATGGACGCCATCCGGGCCCAGCTCGCCAAGTACCCCGTGAAGACCCGCCTGTCGCTGACCGGCCCGCTGGTGGTGGCCCGCGACATCGCACACGCGAAGATCGCCGAGCGCCTCGACGCGGGCGAACCGATGCCGCAGTACCTGCGCGATCACGCGGTCTATTACGCCGGTCCGGCCAAGACGCCGGAGGGCTACGCGTCCGGCTCGTTCGGCCCGACCACGGCCGGCCGGATGGACGCGTACGTGGAGAAGTTCCAGGCCGCGGGCGGCTCCCTGGTGATGCTGGCGAAGGGCAACCGCTCCGGCCAGGTGACCGAGGCCTGCCAGAGCCACGGCGGCTTCTACCTCGGCTCGATCGGCGGCCCGGCGGCGCGCCTCGCCCAGGACTGCATCCGGCACGTCGAGGTGCTCGAGTATCCGGAGCTCGGCATGGAGGCGGTGTGGAAGATCGAGGTGGAGGACTTCCCGGCCTTCATCGTCGTGGACGACAAGGGCAACGACTTCTTCGCCGAGGTGACCCGCCCGAAGAGCGTCCTGCAGATCGGCAAGGGCGTCTAGAAGGCCCGCCCGCGCAGTGCGGGCGGACGGCTTCCGGCCGTGCTGAGCCTCAGGCGCAGCGGCCGGCGACCGGGGTGAGCCAGTTGGTCATGGCGTTCTGGAGAATCTTGTCCAGGTCCTTCTCGGCCTTGATGCCGTCGAAGAACCTGGTGTCCGAGGCGCTCTTGGCGAGCCGGGCGGCCGTGGACGCTCCCGCTTCCTTGAGCTCCGGGTCCTGAGCCGCCGTGGTCTCCTTGCGCACCTGTGCGCTGACGCCCTTGAGCTTCTTGCTCGCGGCCTGCTGCGCCGTCTTCGCGTTGTCGGCCTGCTTGGCCTCCTTGTACGCGATCATCTTGCCGAGCTCGGCCCCGAAATTCTCCAGGTCGGCGTCGAAGATCTTCTCGAGCCGGGCACAGACCTTCTTGGTGTCCGCCGAGTAGTCAGGCGGCGCAGTCGTGGCGGCCGTGGGTGGCGCGGTCGTGGGAGTGGCCACTGAGGACGTCTGGGAACCGTCCGCGTCGCTGGTGCTGCCGCAGCCGGCTCCGGCGAGCAGGAGGCCGCAGAGGGCCGCGGCGAAAAGGGTGCGTCGCATGACGAAGATCCCGTTCGTGAGGGGTTGCAAACCCTCGGGACGATACTTCCGGCTTCGGGTGCCGTCCAACCGGTGTCATCCCTGTGGCACGTGAACGGCTGTCGGTCAGTGACGCGGATCAACTGCGTGCGGCCCGTCGCGGGGGCAGGATGGAGACCGTGACGACGACTGACGAGAGCGGTTTCCGGATCGAGCGCGACACGATGGGTGAGGTCCGGGTGCCGGCCGATGCCCTGTGGCGGGCGCAGACGCAGCGGGCGGTGGAGAACTTCCCGATCTCCGGGCGGGGGCTGGAGCCCGCGCACATCCGGGCGCTGGCCCGGATCAAGGGTGCGGCCGCCCAGGCCAACGCCGCGCTGGGGGTGCTGGACGACGATCTGGCCAAGGCCATCGCGACCGCCGCGGCGCACGTCGCGGACGGCGGATACGACGACCAGTTCCCGATCGACGTCTTCCAGACCGGTTCCGGCACGTCGTCCAACATGAACACCAACGAGGTGATCGCGACGCTGGCCTCGCGGGAGCTGGGTCGGCCGGTGCACCCCAACGACCACGTCAACGCCTCGCAGTCGAGCAACGACGTCTTCCCGTCCTCGATCCATCTCGCCGCGACCGAGGCGGTCACCGGCGACCTTATTCCGGCGCTGGAGCATCTCGCGGAGGCGCTCAGC
Organism: Actinoplanes sp. NPDC051346; assembly: GCF_040682215.1. Taxonomy (NCBI): domain Bacteria; kingdom Bacillati; phylum Actinomycetota; class Actinomycetes; order Micromonosporales; family Micromonosporaceae; genus Actinoplanes; species Actinoplanes sp. NPDC051346. The sequence continues at coordinate 150,462 of NZ_JBFBAJ010000012.1, forward strand.
GCCAAGTCCTCGGAGTGGGCGGAGGTCGTCAAGTCGGGCCGCACGCACCTCATGGACGCGACTCCGGTCACCCTGGGTCAAGAGTTCTCCGGGTACGCGGCCCAGGTGCGCCACGGCATCGACCGGCTCACCGCCGCCCTGCCCCGCCTGGCCGAGCTGCCGCTGGGCGGCACCGCCGTGGGAACGGGCGTCAACACGCCGCCGGGGTTCGCCGCCGCGGTGATCGAGCGGCTGCGGGAGTCGACGGGGTTGCCGCTGACCGAGGCCGGTAACCACTTCGAGGCGCAGGGAGCGCGGGACGGCCTGGTGGAGGCCTCCGGGCAGCTGCGGGTCGTCGCGGTCAGCCTTTACAAGATCGTCAACGACATCCGCTGGATGGGGTCGGGGCCCCGGGCCGGGCTGCGTGAGCTGCGCCTGCCGGACCTGCAGCCCGGGTCGTCGATCATGCCGGGCAAGGTGAACCCGGTCGTGCCGGAGTCGGTGCGTCAGGTGGTCGCGCAGGTCATCGGCAACGACGCGGCGGTGGCGTTCGCCGGCACGCAGGGCGACTTCGAGCTCAACGTCATGCTGCCGGTGATGGCCCGTAACGTGCTCGAGTCGATCAAGTTGCTGGCCGCGTCCGCGCGGATGCTGGCCGACCGCTGCGTCGCGGGTCTGGAGGCCGACGAGGCCGTCACGCGGGCGTACGCGGAGGGTTCGCCGTCGATCGTCACGCCGCTGAACCGCCACCTCGGCTATGACGAGGCCGCCGCGATCGCCAAGCAGGCGCTGAAGGAAGACAAGACCATCCGGGCAGTCGTCATCGAACGCGGACATGTCGCCAACGGCACACTGTCCGAGGAGGAGCTGGATGCGGCGCTGGATGTCCTTCGGATGACCCGCCCGTGACCGATCGTTGGCAGAACGACGCTGTCAACCCTTGTGGATGATCGTCTTCTTCGATGGAATGCGGGGATGAGAAGACGTCTGACGGCCGGGGCCGTCGTCACCGCGACGAGCCTCGCCGCCCTCCTTGTCGGCCTGCCCACCACGCCGGCGGCCGCTACCGCCACCACCGAATACACCGTCGTCGCCGATGACGACGTCTCGACCGCCGACGCGATCGCCGCGATCACCGCCGCCGGCGGCACGGTCGTCGCGAGCAACACGGCGGTCGGCACATACAAGGTCACCTCGTCCGCCGCCGACTTCAAGACCCGCGCCGCGCGCGCCGACGCCCTGATCGGCGCCTCGGCCAACAAGGCCATCGGGCGTTCGCCCAAGGTCTCGCCGGCCGTCGAGCAGCCGGTCACCGAGGCGCTGCGTGGCCGCGGCCCGCACGGTGCGACCACCCCGGACCCGCTCGACGACAAGCTGTGGGGCCTCAAGATGGTCAAGGCCGACAAGGCCCGGACCATCGAGAAGGGCGAGCGCGGCGTCACCGTCGGCGTCCTGGACACCGGCATCGACGCGTCCAACCCGGATCTCGCGCCCAACTTCAGCACCAAGCTCTCCCGCAACTTCGCCCCCGACCTGGTGGACGTCGACGGGCCCTGCGAGGTGGAGAGCTGCCTCGACCCGGTCGGCACCGACGACGGCGGGCACGGCACCCACGTGGCCGGCACGATCGCCGCCGCGGCCAACGGCACCGGGCTCTCCGGCGTCGCGCCGAACGTCACGCTGGTCGAGCTCAAGGGTGGCCAGGACTCCGGCTACTTCTTCCTCGCCCCGGTCGTCAACGCCCTCACGTACGCGGGCGACGCCGGCCTTGACGTGGTCAACATGTCGTTCTACGTCGACCCGTGGCTCTACAACTGCAAGGCCAACGCGGCGGACTCCCCCGAGGCGCAGGCCGAGCAGCAGGCGATCATCACGGGCATGAAGCGGGCGCTGAACTACGCGCACAGCCGTGGGGTCACGCTGGTGGGCGCTCTGGGCAACCAGCACGACAACCTCAACGACCCGCAGGTCGACACGACCAGCCCGGACTACGGCGGCACGCCGTACGAGCGGCCGCTCGACAACAAGACCTGCTTCTCGCTGCCGGCCGAGGGCCCGCACGTGATCGGCGTCTCGGCGATCGGCCCGTCGACGTCGAAGTCGCACTACTCCAACTACGGCACCGAGCAGATCGGCGTCTCCGCGCCGGGCGGCTTCACCAAGGACTTCTTCGGTACGCCGCAGTACAACAACGCGGCGAACAACATCCTGTCCACGTACCCGCTGAAGGTCTTGCAGGAGAAGGGGACGGTCGACGCGGACGGCAACCCGACCAGCCCGAACGTCTTCAAGGAGTGCACCCAGGACGGGAAGTGCGGCTACTACACCTTCCTGGCGGGCACGTCGATGGCTTCGCCGCACGCGGCGGGTGTCGCGGCGCTGATCGTCAGCAGGTACGGCCACCGCGACTGGTGGCGCGGCGGCCTGAAGATGAACCCGAAGCTGGTCGAGGCCCGGCTCTACCGCACGGCCCAGAAGACCGCCTGCCCGGAGCCGCGTCTGCGCAGCTACGCGAACGAGGGCTACGCCGCGGAGTTCGACGCGTACTGCGACGGGGATAAGGACTTCAACAGCTTCTACGGTCACGGCATCGTCGACGCATACAAGGCGGTCGGCGGGCGCTGAGCCCGTACCTGTGGACAAGGTTGTGGATAACCGCTCCGGCCGGGCACTCGGACGGGGCGGTTATCAACTTCTCAGGGTCGGTACCCTTGTACGGTGACGCTGAGGCTGCATGACACCACGACCCGATCCGTCCGGGACTTCGTCCCGAAGACGCCCGGACAGGTCGGCATCTACCTCTGCGGCCTCACGGTGCAGTCCGTGCCGCACATCGGCCACCTGCGCAGCGGCATCAACTACGACGTTTTGCGGCGCTGGCTGACCCATACCGGCCACGACGTCACTTTCATCCGCAATCTCACCGACGTCGACGACAAGATCCTGGAAAAGTCGCTGGAGACGGGACGGCCGTTCTGGGCCATCGCGTACGCGAACAAGGTCATCCTCGACGCCGACTACCGCGCGCTCAACGTGCTGCCGCCGACCTACGAGCCGCTCGCCACCGGGCACATCCCGGAGATGCACGAGATCATCGGCACGCTGATCGAGCGCGGCCATGCCTACGAGTCGTCCGAGGCGAACGGCGACGTCTACTTCGATGTCCCCAGCTATGCCGATTACGGTGCGCTCTCCGGGCAGAAGCCCGAGGACATGCGCGTGAGCGACAAGAACCCGGACCGGTGCAAGCGGCACGCCGGTGACTTCGCGCTCTGGAAGGGCGTCAAGGCGGACGAGCCCGACGACGCCTCCTGGCCGTCGCCGTGGGGCCGGGGCCGCCCGGGCTGGCACATCGAGTGCTCCGCGATGGCCCGGCGCTACCTCGGCGACGAGTTCGACATCCACGGCGGCGGGCTGGACCTGACATTCCCGCACCACGAGAACGAGGTCGCCCAGTCGCGCGCGGCCGGCCTGCCGTTCGCCCGCTACTGGGTGCACCACGCGTTGCTCAACCTCGGCGAGGCCAAGATGAGCAAGTCGCTGGGGAACGTCATCGACGTCGAGGCCGTGCGCGCCATGGGCATCCGCCCGGTCGAGCTGCGCTACTACCTCGGCGTGCCGCACTACCGCTCGCGCATCGACTACTCCGATGACGCGCTGCGCGAGGCCGCCACGGCGTACAAGCGGATCGAGGGCTTCGTGCAGCGGGCCGTCGAGGTGGTCGGCCCCGGCCGCCCCAAGGAGGTCCCCCCGGCCTTCGCCGCGGCGATGAACGACGACCTCAACACCTCGGCGGCGCTCGCGGTCGTGCACGACACGATCCGTGACGGCAACACCGCGCTGGCGGCGGCCGACGAGACCGGCGTCCGTGCCGCGCTGACCGAGGTGCGCTCCATGCTCGGCCTGCTCGGGCTCGACCCGCTCGACGAGGCCTGGGGCACCACGACGGCCGGCGGCGACCTCAAGCCGGTCGTCGACTCACTGGTCGCGCTCGCGCTGGAGCAGCGCGCGCAGGCACGCACACGCAAGGACTGGGCGGCGGCCGACTCGGTCCGCGACCAGCTCAAGAACGCGGGAATTCAGGTGGAGGACACTCCGACCGGGCCGCGCTGGACGGTAGGAGAGCAGCACTGATGCCAGGAAACTCCCGTAACGCGAGCAAGCGCGTCACGTCGAAGAAGGGCGCCTCGGCCGGCTCCGGCGGCAAGAACCGGGCCAGCCTCAAGGGCCGCGGCAAGACCCTGCCCGCCGACGAGAGGCCGTGGCACAAGGGCTACTCCGGCACCGAGAAGCTGCCCGAGAAGACGGCCCGCAAGCAGGACAAGGAGCGGCGTGCCGCGGCGGCCGAGGGGCGGGCCCCCAAGATCGGCATTCCGGGCACCAAGGACACCACCTGGGGTCGCGGCGGTGGCCGCGGCACCGGGCGCCCGGCACCCCAGCGCGGCGGCCGGATGCAGAGCCGCGGCCCGCGGATCGCGCCGGGCCGGCGCTCCAACCCGACCAAGGAAGGGCCCGAGCTGCTGCTCGGCCGCAACCCCGTGGTCGAGGCGCTGCGTGCCCTCGTCCCGTCCACCGCGCTCTACGTGGCGCAGGGCATCGACATCGACGACCGGGTCTCCGAGATCGTGCGGACGGCCGGCGACCGGGGCATTCCGATCCTGGAAATCAGCCGCAACGAACTCGACCGGATGACCGGCGGCGTGCTGCACCAGGGCGTCGGCCTGCAGGTGCCGCCATTCGCGTACGAGAACTTCGACGACCTCGTCGCCGCGGCGATGGAGCAGACCGCGCCGCTGCTGGTGGCCCTGGACGGGGTGACCGACCCCCGCAATCTGGGCGCGGTGATCCGCTCGGTCGCCGCCTTCGGAGCGCACGGCGTCTTCATGCCCGAGCGCCGCGCCGCGGGCATCACGGCCACCGCCTGGCGCACCAGCGCCGGTGCCGCCGCCCGCGTGCCGGTCTCCCAGGTGGTCAACCTGACCCGGGCCATCAAGGCCGCCCAGCAGGCCGGATTCACCGCGATCGGCCTTGACGCGGACGGCGAGACGGACCTCTACCAGCTCGAGGCGGCGGTCGGCCCGCTGATCGTCGTGGTGGGCTCGGAAGGGCGGGGCCTCTCCCGCCTGGTCGGCGAGACGTGCGACATGCGGGTCAGCATCCCGATGGTCTCCACGGTGGAATCCCTGAACGCCAGCGTCGCCGCCGCGGTGACCCTCGCCGAGGTCGCCCGCCGCCGCACGTACGGCTGACCTGCCGAAAACCCGCCGAAGCCGCGGCGCGACGACGCCTGCCGCGGCTTCGGGTGGACGGGTCCGCCCTGTAACGTGGCGGGCCGAGTCGGCCGTCGGTGGAAGGGCAGCACATGCTCGGTGTTGACCTGGGCACGTCCCACACGGTCGCCATGCTGCGCTGGCCCGATGGGCGGGTGCGGCCGCTGCTCTTCGACGGCCAGCCGCTTCTGCCCTCCGCTGTCTACCGCGACACCACCGGACGCCTGCACGTGGGCCACGACGCGGTGCGGCTCGGATATGCGGAACCGGCCCGGCTCGAGCCCAACCCGAAACGGCACGTCGACGCGGAAAGCGTCCTGCTCGGCGGCGCCGAGGTGCCCGTGTCCGATCTGCTCGCGGCCCTGCTCGAGGCGATCGCGCGGGAGGCGGTGGCCGCCGCCGGGTTCCTGCCGCCGGCGGTGGTGACCTATCCCGCGGCCTGGGGCACGGCCCGCCGCGAGGTGCTGACCCGCGCACTCGCGCGGGCCGGCTGGCCGCCGGAGACCCCACTCGTCCCGGAGCCGGTCGCGGCCGCCCGCTACTTCGCCGAGGTGCTGCGACGCCCGGTGCCGGTCGGTGCGGCCCTGGCCGTCTTCGACTTCGGCGGCGGCACGCTGGACATCGCCGTGGTGCGTCACATCGCCGCGCCGGACGGCCGGAGCCGGTTCGAGGTGGTCGCCTCCGGCGGGCTGGACGACCTCGGCGGCCTGGACATCGACGCGGCCCTGGTCGACCACCTCGGCATGGACCTGGCGACGACCGAGCCCGACGCCTGGGAGGCCCTGCGCGAGCCGGCCACCCTGGCCCAGTGGCGGGCCCGGCGCCACTTCTGGGACGACGTACGCGGAGCGAAGGAGATGCTCTCGCGGGCGGTGCAGGCTCCGGTAGCGGTCCCGGGCCTGGAGCATGCCGTCCACCTCACCCGCGACGAGCTGGAGCTGGTGACGGCTCCGCTGGTGCGCCGCGGCGTGGCCGAGGCCGGCGTGGTGATCAAGGCCGCGGGTCTGAGCCCGGCGGACCTGGCGGGTCTGTTCCTGGTCGGCGGGTCGTCGCGGGTGCCGTTGGTGGCGCGGTTGCTGCACAGTGAGCTCGGTGTCGCGCCGACGGTGCTGGAGCAGCCCGAGCTTCCCGTGGCCGAGGGGGCGATGCTGGCCGGGGGCGAGCCGGGGACCGAGACCGCGCCCGAGGCGCTGCGGGCGGCTCCGGTCGAGCCGATGCCGGACACAGTGGTGCAGGCCGGGCCGGCGCATGACGCGGTGCACACCGAGGTTGCCGGTTTCTCGGCTTCCGCTGGGCCGCCCGCCGACTCCGACGCCGGCCCGCCCGGCCTTGACTCCGAGCCCGGCGCCGGTCCGTCCGAGCCCGGCCCTGGCTCCGACGCGGGCCCTTCCGACTCCGACTCCGGCTCCGGCTCCGGCTCCGGCCCGCGCGCGTCTGTCGCCGTCTCGTCCGATGCCGGCCGCCCGCCGGCCGCTGCGGCCGGTTTGTCGCCGGGTGGGGCGTCGCCGGGCGGGTCGGCGGCGGCTGGGTCGTTTGGTGCGGGGGAGCCGAGTTACGCCGAGCCCGTCGACCCTTGGGCCATCGGAGAGGCGGCAGCGCTCGCCGCCGGCCACGGTGGTTCCTTCGCGCTGTCGACGACGGGTGTGCCTACCCCTGCTGCCCCTACTCCCGTCCCGCCGCCCGGCGAACCGTGGCTTGCGTCGGCTCAGCCGCCGCCGGAACCGGTGCTTCCGCCGTACCGGAGAAAAGGTCTTTGGATTGTCGCGGCCGCGACCGTCGTCGTGCTGGGGGTGGCCGCGACCGTCGTCGCGCTGTTCTGGCCGGGCTATTCCGCGCTGGATTACCAGCCGCTCAGCGAGCCGCGGCGGGTCAAGCCGGCGGTGCCGGTGACCTCGGCTTTCTCCGCTGCCGCGCTGCGCGACGGGCGGGCCTACTTCGCGAGCGCCGGCGACAACGGGCAGCTCGGCGTCGTCGCGGCCGCGGCGGGCAGCGGCGAGACGCTGTGGAGCAGCACGGAAGCCGGAGCCGCCGACCGCTGGGAGTTCTTCTTCACGCTGCCGCGCGCCGTCGTCGCGATCAGCGCCACCGACTCCGAAACCCACGACCGGCGGATGGTCCTGCTCGAACCCGTCAATGGGCGCAAGATGTGGGAGCGCCGGATCTCGAGCGACGACAGCATGCTGTTCACCGGGGATACCGCGGTCCTGGTCGATCGGGCCGAAAGTCGGCTCGTCGGGCTCGAGGTCAGCGACCTGGGTCGGGTCGCCTGGGAACAAGACAATCCCAAGTCCGAGTACGGCCAGACGACCACCAAGGTCGTCACGGCCACCACCTCCGGTGACTTCGCCGGAGCGGCCACCACGGGCGGGGTGCCGTTCGCGGCGCCGATGGACGACGACGAGCGCCTCGTGCAGATCGGCGCCGACCGCTCGGCCCGGGTCTTCGACGCCAGCACCGGCGACCGGGTGGCCGGGCCGCGGCTCAGCGTGGCCGATCCGGGCGACGAGGTCATCGCCCACGACGGGCGGCTGATCGTGGCCGAGTCCGGCAGCACCCGCCGCATCGTCGTCTACGACCTCGGCAAGCTGGGCGAGCCCGAGGTTCCCTATACCGCGCCGGACAACAGCCGGCTGGAGCACCTCACCGCCTGCGGCGACGATCGGGTCTGTTTCGTGCAGAAGAACGGGTACGACTCCAAGGCCGCCCAGGTGGTGGCGATCGACGTGGCCAAGGGCGGCAAGCAGTGGTCCCGTCCCCTGCCGGAAACGAACGAACTGGTGCCCGTCGGCGACACGGTGCTCGCCGCCCAGAACACGTCACCCGGCCAGGTGAGTCTCCTCGGCGCCGACGGGAGCGTCGCGTGGACGCGTACCGGTGCGGCTGCCCGGCTCGACGGCGGCAACCTGCTGTTCTTCTCCAAGGCGCTCTCCACCTCGGCGGACGATCCGGCCCTGTCCGGAGAGCACGTCGGCGACGCCGCGGTGCCGCTCGGCTCGCTTGCCGGCGTACGGTCGGCGACCTGCGCGTGGGACCAGAAATACCTCGCGTGCGTCGCCGAGAAGGACTTCGTCCTCCATACGTTCGCGTCATGAAGAAGGGACGGCCCCTTTCGGGAACCGCCCCTTCTCAAGAAGCTCAGATCCGCTCGCCCGTCTTGGCGTTGAAAAGGTGCACGTGGTCGGCCTGCGGCTTGATGAAGACCGTCTCGCCCATGGTCGGCATCCCGCGCCGGTCGGTGCGGACCACGAAGCGCTCCGCGCCGCCGTCGAGGGCCGCGTGGCCGTAGACGTTGGCGTCCGAGCCCAGGTCCTCGACCAGGTCGACGACGATCGGCAGCCCGCCCTCGGTCGGCGAGACCAGGTCCGTGGCCTCGGGCCGGAAGCCGACGGTGATGTTGCCGCCGCCGCCGGACTGCGCGGAGGTGATCTGCTCACGGGTCAGCGGCACGGCCAGCGGGCCGAAGTTCGCGCCGGCCTCGACCAGCGGCACGGTCTTGATGTTCATGGCCGGAGAGCCGATGAAGCCGGCGACGAAGACGTTGCCGGGGGTGTCGTAGAGCGCACGCGGGGTGTCGCACTGCTGCAGCACGCCGTCGAGCATGACCGCCACCCGGTGGCCCATCGTCATGGCCTCGACCTGGTCGTGGGTCACGTAGACGGTGGTGATGCCGAGCTTCGACTGCAGCGTCGCGATCTGCGAACGGGTCTGGACGCGGAGCTTGGCGTCGAGGTTCGACAGCGGTTCGTCCATGAGGAACACCTGCGGCTCGCGGACGATGGCCCGGCCCATGGCGACCCGCTGCCGCTGACCACCGGAGAGCGCCTTCGGCTTACGCGACAGGTACTCCTCGAGCTGGAGCAGCTGGGCGGCCTCCTTGACCCGACGGTCGATCTCCGACTTCGGGGTCTTCCGCAGCTTCAGGGCGAACGCCATGTTCTCGTACACCGACATGTGCGGGTAGAGCGCGTAGTTCTGGAAGACCATCGCGATGTCGCGCGACTTCGGGGGGAGGTTGGTGACGTCCTTGCCCTCGATGAGGATCCGGCCGCGGTCGACGTCCTCGAGGCCGGCGAGCATGCGCAGGCTGGTCGACTTGCCGCAACCCGAGGGGCCGACCAGGACGAGGAACTCGCCGTCGCCGATCTCGAGGTTCAACTCGTTGACGGCGGGACGGTCGGACCCGGGGTAGATCCGGGAGGCTTTGTCATAGGTGACCGTAGCCATGGGGTATCGACTTCCTTTCCACCGGCAGGAACGTGCCGGACGATCCGAGTGGGAGGAACCGCAAGTGTGGCGTGCCACACACGCTTCGCCACCGTAAAGGTTTCTTCATGTTTTGCCAAGGACAGGGCGGGGGCTGGGCGTTTCCGCCGGCGCGGAGGGCAGCGGCTATGCTGGGGCGCACGCCCCTGTAGCTCAGTTGGCCAGAGCACCTGTCTTGTAAACAGGATGTCGTCGGTTCGATTCCGACCGGGGGCTCAGAGAAAGGCTCTGGCGGGTGCGGCCAACGGGCCAGGCCCCGTACGCATTCGCGATCCGCCGGTGGTAAGGCGTCGTCGGCGGCGGTCCGGATGCCCGTGACGGCGGGTCGGGCGTGGCGGCACCGCCCTACCAACAGTAACCATCCGGTAACTGCGTGACTGGTTTTGGCGGGCGGGTTATCACGGCTCCTCTTGACGCTCGAGCCTATCGTGTCGAGTTCGTGATGGTTCTCGGCATCGATGCTCCGATCGGCCGAACCGCGCCTGGAGGCTCACGCTGTGTGCGATCTCCAACACTTGCGGAGGCAGCTAACCAGGACCTAGGCGGGCGAGCTACTCTACGCCACTAGCGCTTGAACATCGAGGTTGCGCACTGCGTGTCACCGCAAGGCCGGATCGGCTGGCACTCTCGTCGTCCGCTCTGATTCATATATAAACACGAGGGGAGTCGAGCCCATGAGTGAGCCCGGCCTGACGCTGTCGGTCGTCATTCCGATGTACAACGAGGAGCAGGTTGTTCCGCTGCTGATCGAGCGGCTGCGGCCGGCCCTCGATGGTATCGGTGAGCCTTACGAGGTGGTCGCCGTCGATGACGGGAGCCACGACGCGACGTATGCAGTGCTACTCGGTGTACGCCGGACGTGGCCGCAGCTACGCATCGTCCGCCTGCGCCGGAACAGTGGGCATCAGGCGGCGCTGAATGCTGGCCTGATGTTGTCGCGGGGTGCCTATGTCGCCAGCATCGATGCAGACTTGCAAGACCCGCCGGAGAAGATCCCGGAGATGTTGGAGCTGGCCCGGGCGCAGGGTCTGGACATCGTGTATGGCGTCCGCAGTGACCGGGGCACCGATACCGCGTTCAAACGGCTGACCGCCGGATTCTACTACCGGCTGATGCGCCGGCTGGTAGGCCGGAACGTGCCGTCGCAGGGCGGTGATTTCCGGCTGTTGAGCCGCACCACGGTGGAGGCCTTGCGGGAGCTGCCGGAGCGGGCGCCGGTGTTGCGGCTGCTGGTGCCGTGGATCGGGTTCCCGAGCGGGCAGGTCAGTTATGTCCGTGAGGAGCGCGCGGCGGGCAGCACGAAGTACCCGTTGCGCAAGATGATCATCCTGGCAGTGGACAGCATCACGAACTTCTCCGCGGCGCCGCTACGTCTGGCTACCTGGCTCGGTATCTCCGGGATGGCGCTGTGCGCGGCGCTGGTGGTCAGCGGTCTGGTCGCGTACGCGCGTGGCTCGGTGGTGCCCGGTTGGTCGTCGCTCTTCCTGGCGGTGCTGTTCCTGGGCGCCATTCAGTTGCTGTGCCTTGGCCTGCTCGGTGAGTACATCGGACGGCTCTACACCGCGGTGCAGAACCGTCCGGCGTACTTCATCGCTTCGGATACCGAAGAGCAGGTGGCGGGTCCGCGGGTACCGGCTAGCCGTACCAGTGTCGAGAACTCCGTACAGGAGCGGATTGGCCTGTGACAAGCACCACTGAAAACGTCATCCTCGAGGCTCCCGACGTCGCCTTGGCGGCGGGTTTCACCCGGAGCCGGTTTCAGCGGTGGCTGCCGCTGCTGGTCGCCTATCTGGTCGGGGCGGGGCTGCTCGCGGCGTCCGGTACCTCGGTCCTGGACGTGCTGCGATACACCGCATACGCAATCTTCGCCGTGATCCTGCCCGGAACCCTGGTTTTTCGAGCGTTGCGCCGCCAGCCGCACACCCTCGCCGAGGATCTTGCTCTGGGCGCGGCGGTCGGCCTAACCCTGGAGTTGGCCGCCTGGGCGTTCTTCTCCGCGGTCGGTCTGCGTGACGCGGCGATCCTCTGGCCGCTACTGGTCGTCGTGCCGTTTGCGGCTGTGCCGCGGCTGCGCCGGCACTGGCGGGTCACCGGCTACACCCCGGTCGGACTGGTCTGGTCGTGGGCCCTGGCCGCGGTGGTGATGTTCTTCGCCGGGTATGTCTATGCCACGTTCTTCGTCGAGAACCCGATCCTGCCTGACAGCGAGAGCACCCGGCAGTACATCGACCTGGCCTACCAGTTGTCCCTCGCCGGTGAGGCGAAGCACAACTTCCCGCTGGACCTGCCGCAGGTCGCAGGCGAGCCGCTGCGTTACCACTGGTTCGCATTCGTGCACCTGGCGATGGGCAGCATGGTCGGCCACATCGACCTGCCGGTCCTGACCATGCGGCTGATGATCCCGGCGATGTTCGCGCTTACCGCGACGCTGACCGCGGTCGCCGGCTGGCGCCTTACCGGCCGTCGCTACGCCGGCCTGGTCGCGGCCGTGCTGTTCCTGGTGATCGGGTCGTTCAACTTCACCGACCCGATCAGCCTGATCTTCGGCACCCAGGTCGAGATGGTCGTCTGGCCGAGTCTGTCGATGACATACAGCTGGGCGCTGATCGCCGCGCTCATCGCTGTGGTCGGAGAGGTACTGCGCCGCCGATCCAGCGAGCCGACCGGCGGGGACACCGGGCACCGGCGGGACGGCGAGTCCGACGTCCCGCCGCTGGGCTGGGGCGCCTACCTGATCACCGGGCTGCTGGTGATCGCCGCCAGCGGGGCCAAGGCCAGTACTCTGCCGGTGCTGGTCGCCGGTCTCGCCTTCGCTGGCGCGCTGACGCTGCTGTTCACCCGGAAGATCTCGTGGCCGATCGTTGCGATGGGCGTGATCGCCGGCCTCGGGCAACTGTTCTCGATGGCGGTGCTGTTCCGCTTCCAGACATATGGTCTGGCCGTCGACCCACTGCACAACATCGAGACGTTCTGGAAGCAGCCCACGGGTGGGCGGCCCTTCGGCGAGCAGGCCCTGCTGATCGTCACTGTCTGGGTCGCTTTTCTGATCAACATGCAGCTACGCCTGGCCGGCATCGTCGCGCTCGCCTGGCGCCAGCGCTTCCGCCTCGACCAGGTGCAACTGTTCCTCCTCGGCAGCGCGGTCGCTGGCCCGGCACTGTTCTTCCTGTTCGACGACATGAACGCGGTGTGGTTCATGCGAACCGGACTGCCGTTCGGCGTCCTGCTGTCGGCGTGGGGCTGGCTTCTACTCTTCGACAAAGCCGCCCTCCCCCGGAGGGGCCGGGTCGTCCTCGGCGCAGGCACCGCGATCTTCGCCGTCGCCGTCGCCGTGGTCGCCCTGATCGTCTCCGAGCCGTCACCAGAGCCGCGGTACTCGTTCGACTCCATGCTGCCGGTCCTGGTTCCGGCCGGTGTGCTTGCCGGTTTCGCACTGGTCGCCGGCATCATCTGGCGGTTCTCCACCCGGTTCTCGCCCGGCTGGAAGGGCCGGGGCGGCTTGGTCCTACTGACCGGCATCCTGGTCGCCGGCTCTCCCGGCCTGCTGCTCGACGCAAAGCGCAACCTCAGCGACATGAACGGCGGCGGCTGGGGTAGTTGGCCGATGCCGGCATCCCGAGTGGAGGCGGCTCGCTGGATTCGCGACAACAGCGACCCGACCGACATCCTGGCCACCAACGTGCACTGCCGAACCCTGCATGCTGACGACAACAAGTGCCGGGGCGCACACGTCTTCTGGCTCAGCGCCTATGCCGAGCGCTCGGTCCTGGTCGAAGGCTGGCAGTTCGCTCCCCGGGTGGCTGGCCAACCGGCGCCGGCATTCTGGAATCCCAAACTGCTGAAACTGAACGACCTGGTCATGTCGGACCCCACCCCGGAGCGGATCTCCAAGATGCGGGACAGGTACCACGTCCGGTTCCTGGTCGTGGACCGGGTCATCAAACCCGAAGGTCCCGCGCTGGCGCAGCTGGCCGCACTCCGGTACAGCAACGACCGCATGGCGGTGTACGAAATCCGCTGACCAGCGGGAAGTGGCCCGGTCCTCGCCCGGGCTCGACGGCGGTGCGTTGGGCCGACTTGCTTGCTTCGATGCCGGACGTGAGTCGCGCCACCCTCGAAGGGACAGACAGGCGTGTGCCAAGATCAATAAGATCCTTTCTTCGCGCGTCTGACGGCGCGTCGCTCCGAGAAGGGATTCCTATGTCGACTCGTCGCATCCTGCTGTGCGGTCTGGTAACCACGGCCGCGGTCGTCAGCGCGGTTGCGGTGGCCCCCTCGGCGAGCGCCGCCTCCACGGTGGGGACCGCCAAGGTCGTCGGTACCGCGAAGGTCGAGTTCAAGGCCGGCTCGAAGGCCACCAACGGCGTGTCCATCAGCGGCTCCGGCACCACCATCGTGTTCGACGACAAGGTGGCGATCAAGCCCGGCAAGGGGTGTAAGCGGGTCGGCCGGGACAAGACCAAGGTGTCCTGCACGACGGCGAAGCCCGTCAACCGGATCACCGTCGTCCTGGGCGACAAGAACGACTGGGTGACCAACAAGACCGCCATCGCACTCCGCGGGTTCGGCGGCTCGGGCAACGACAAGCTGATCGGCGGCTCCGGAGCGGACCACCTGGACGGCGGTGCCGGCAACGACAAGCTGTACGGCAGGGGCGGCGCCGGCGACTTCCTCGAGGGCAAGTCCGGCAACGACAAGCTCGACGGCGGCGCCGGCAACTTCGACGAGGTGGCGGGCGGCGCCGGCAACGACGTCCTGAAGGGCGGGCCCGGCACCGGCGACCTCGCCAACTACACGGACCACTTCGACAATGTGCGTGCCGACCTCGACAAGAAGAAGGGCGACGACGGCGCCAAGGGTGAGAAGGACACCATCGCGGGCGACATCGAGGGCCTGGTCGGCGGTCTCGGCGACGACACGCTGACGGGCAACGGCAAGGCCAACCACATCCTCGGCTACTACGGCGACGACACCATCAAGGGCCTGGGCGGAGACGACAAGCTGTTCGGCGACAGCATGGACTCCGACCCGGCGTTCCACTTCGGCAAGGACCGCATCGACGGTGGGGCCGGCAAGGCGGACGCATGCGTGGTCGGTAAGAAGGGCACCCGTAAGAACTGCGAGAGGGCCGACTTCGTCGCCAACCGCCTCTCCGCCAACCGCGTCCCGGCCAGCCAGCCCGGCGAGATTCCCGCGGCACGGGTTCTCGCCCCCCGCTGACGCGCCCCTTCGGCCGACCCGGCCCGGCCGGTACCTTGTGCCGATGGCCGACCCAGCTGCCCCTCGGACAGTGCCCCGACCACGTGATCTGGGGTCGGCGGTGCGGTTCCTGTGGTGGCTGGTCCGGTCCCAGCTGGGCCGGGTCCTGGCCGGCGCCACGTTCGGCACCCTCTGGATGGTCGGCCTCGCGGTCCCGCCCTACCTGATCGCGCGAGCCATCGACGACGGATTGACGCACGGCGACTCGACCGCGCTCGTCCTGTGGGTGGCGGCCCTGCTCGGCATGGCCGTCGTCAATGCCGTCATGGGCACCGCCCGGCACCGCGCTATGACCCGCATACGCATGGCCGCGTCGTTCCAGATGGTCCGGGCGATCCTGAAGCAGGAGACCAGGCTCGGGGCCGCGCTGGCCCGCCGGGTGTCATCCGGCGAGGTCGTCGCGGTCGGTGTGGCTGATGTTCAGACGATCGCTCAATCGCTGACCGTTACCGGGCCGGGCATCGGCGCGGTCGTGGCGTACATCGTGGTCGCGTTCCTGCTCTTGTCGATCTCGTGGGTGCTGGCCCTGGTGATCCTGGCCGGCGTGCCGCTGTTGGCGTTCGCGGTCGGGCCGCTGCTGCGCCCGCTGGAGCGCCTCAGCTCCGGCTATCGCGAGCAGCAGGGCGCGCTGACCGGCGGTCTCGTCGACATGATGACCGGCCTGCGGGTCCTTAGTGGCCTCGGCGGCAAGGAGGCGTTCCTCGACCGGTACCGCCGCGGTTCGAACGCGCTGCGCGAGAAGGGGTACGAGGTCGGCGGGGTGACGAGCTGGATCGGTGCCCTCGCCTTCGGTCTGCCGGCGATCTTCCTCGCCGTCGTGACCTGGCTGTCGGTGCGGATGGCGGCTACCCACACGATCACCACCGGTGATCTCGTCGCGGTCACCGGCTACGTCGCCATGCTGGTCGTGCCGGTCGCGTCCTTCATCGAGGGCGGTACGGACATCGCGCGCGCTCTGGTCAGCGCCCGGCGCGTGATCGGCTTCCTCAACCTCCCCGTGGATCACGTCGACGGCGATGACGTGGTCGGTGCTCCCGCCGCCCCGGCCGTTCTCCGCGACCCGGTCTCCGGCGTCGAGGTCCACGAGGGTCGGTTCACCGCGCTGGCCGGGGCGAGGCCGGCCGACGGGGCGGAGATCGTGGATCGGCTCGGCCGGTTCGCTCAATCCGAGGCGACCTGGGGCGACGTCCGCCTCAACCAGGTCGGGCTGACCGCCGTCCGGGACGCAATCCTGGTCGCCGACAACGACGCCGACATCTTCTCCGGCAGCCTGCGTGAGGTCGTCGCCGGGCGGCACCCGGGATCGGATGATCAGATCCGCGAGGCGCTGACGGTCGCGGTCGCGAACGACGTCGTCGACGCCCTGCCGGACGGGCTCGACTCCGTGGTCATGTCGAACGGTCGGAACCTGTCCGGTGGCCAACGCCAGCGCCTGCGCCTGGCCCGGGCCGTCCACGCGGCGCCGCGCGTACTGCTCGCGTGCGAGCCGACCTCCGCCGTCGACGTACACACCGAAGCCGCGATGGCGACCCGCCTCCGGGCGGCGCGAGCCGGCCTGACCACCGTGGTCACCACCACGTCGCCGCTGGTCCTGTGCCAGGCCGACGTCGTCGTCTATCTCGTCGACGGCCGCTCCGCAGCCGTCGGATCGCACCAATTCCTGCTGGACACGGAACCCGGCTACCGGGCGCTCGTCGCCCGCGGCGCTGTCACGGAGTGGGCGCGATGATCGAGTCGCTGCCGGTCGCACAGCCGGCCGAGGTCCGCCGGGCGATGCGCCGCGAGCTCGACGCCGACCGGTCCGGCTTCGCTGTCGTCGTGGTGCTCAACCTGCTGGCCGCGATCGCCGGCCTGGTCACACCCTGGCTCCTGGGCCGGATCGTCGACATCATCCAGCACTCGACCCTCCGGTCGGCGGTGGCCCGCGTCGACTGGCTCGCGCTGGTGATCCTGGTCGTCACCGTGACCCAACTGCTGCTCTCACGGTACGCAAGGTACGCGTCAGCCCGGCTCGGCGAACGGACCGCGGCCCGGATCCGCGAGCGGTTCGTGGAGCGTTCGCTGGCATTGCCGGCGGCGGTGGTCGAGCGCGTGCCCTCCGGTGACTTCATCGCCCGCGGCACGACCGATGTCGGCATGGTCGCCTCGACTCTGCGCAACGCCGTACCCGACGTGGTCATCTCCGTGGCCCAGGTTCTCATGATCATCGTCGTTCTCGTCGTCATCAATCCGTGGCTCGGCCTCTGCGGCCTGGCGTGTTTCGTGGTGATCGCCGTCGTGCTGCGGTGGTACCTGCGCCGCGCCCGCAGCGGCTACCTGACCGAAGGCGCGGCGGGTTCGGCGATCGCCGAGGTTGTCTCGACGACCGCGGCCGGAGCCCGGACGGTCGAGGCGCTGCGCTTCGAGGAGCTGCGGATCGCCGCGAGCGAATCGGCGATCTCCGAGTCGCGCCGGGCCCGCCTGTACACCCTGTGGCTGCGCAGCGTGCTGCTGCCGAGCGTCGACATCGCATACAGCCTGCCGGTGGTGGGCGCGCTCCTGCTCGGGGCGGTGCTGCTGCACAACGGTGAGATCAGCGTCGGCGTCGTGGTCGCGTCCACGTTCTACCTGCGCCAGCTGGTCGCGCCGCTGGAGACGATCATGCTCTGGGTCGAGCAGCTCCAGTCCAGCGGTGCGTCGTACGCGCGGGTCGAGGGCCTGGCCACCATCCCGCGCGACGAGCCTCGGACGGACGTCGAGCCGTCCGGTGACCGGATCGAGATCGTCGACGCGCGGTTCTCCTACGGACACGGACGCGATGTCGTCCGCGGCGTCACCCTCGACGTCCGGCCGGGCGAGCGGCTCGCCATCGTCGGCCCGTCCGGCGCCGGCAAGACGACGCTCGGCCGGCTGATCGCCGGGATCGACCGGCCGCACACCGGTCGGATCACCGTGGGCGGGGTTGACGTGGCCGACCTGGTGCCGGATCGACTCCGGCGCCAGGTCGCGCTGGTCACCCAGGAACACCACGTCTTCCAGGGCACCCTCCGACAGAACCTCACCCTGGCCCGACCCGACGCGACCGACGAGCAGCTGTCGTCCGCTCTGGCCGCGGTTGACGCATCCTGGTGGCGGGACCTGCCCGACGATCTCGACACCCTCCTCGGCTCGGGCGGTGCGAAGCTGACCGGATCCCAGGCCCAGCAGCTCGCGCTGGCCCGGGTCGTCCTCGCGGACCCGCACACGCTCATCCTCGACGAGGCCACCGCCCTGCTCGACCCGTCGACGGCCCGCAACGCGGAACGGGCGCTGGTCGCGGTCCTCGCCGGCCGTACGGTCATCGCCATCGCGCACCGCCTGCAGACCGCGCAGGACGCCGACCGGGTCGCGGTCATGGAGGACGGCCGCGTCATCGAACTCGGTTCCCACGAAGATCTGGTGGCCGCCGGCGGCGTCTATGCCGCGCTCTGGCGCTCCTGGCACGCCGACTGAGCCCGCCTCTCCACGCCTCGTCGCCATCTCACGGGGCTCTTCGAAGCTAGGCGGGGTTGGGGCCTCGGGGCACCGTATTCGCTTTGACCTGCCGAGAACAATGGCAGCATGCAGAAGATTCCTGTTCCGCCGCGATCCGGACGACCTGAAGCAGGCGCTGTCCGAGGTCAGCCCGGCTCGCCAGCGGGTGCTCGGCGGCAAGGGCGAGCCGTCCCGGAAGGGGGCCGGGCGTGACCGTGCTGGCCGGTCGTGAGGACGCAGTTGTCAAGGCGTACGTCGACGGCAAGTCTGCACGCAGGTTGGCTCATGAGTTCGGAGTGGGCGACCAGACCATCCGCCGGCTTCTCGAAGCACGTGGTGTTACTCGCAGGAGAGGACAACCAGCGGGTTGCCGAACGGAACCGGCGGAGGCCCCGCCCACGGACGCAAGCGTCTCAGCGCTCTCGCTGACCGAGCTGGCCTACATTGCCGGTCTGATCGACGGCGAAGGCTGCCTCCTGATCTATAGGAAACGCGACCCTCGAGGAGGGCTTCACTTTCGATGCATTTTGCGTGTCTCCAACACCTCGCAGCGGGTGATTGAGTGGCTCCAGCTACGACTTGGCGGTGGAGCGCAGGCTGGCCAACCGCCTCAGCCAAACCATCTGCGGGTATTTCATTGGCGCTGCGAAGGGCCGCGGATGGCGGCCCTACTCGTTGCCGTTCGTCCCTTCCTTGTCATCAAGCCAGAGCTTGCTGATCTGCTACTCGCCATGCAGCGAACGCTGACGTACAGCGCTAGCGGGCTTCGGCTACCACCGGATGTGGCCGCTGAACGTGAACTCATTTTTGCCCAGTACCAGGTTGAACGCCGAGAGATGAAGGGCCGATGAAGAAGATTCCGACTGTCTTTGTTCGAAACAAGGCCGACCGCCGGTTTGTGACGAGGCAGGTAACGCCAGGCTGTGAATGGGTCTTTAGCGACCCACATGTAATCGCGACCCGCAAATACGACGGCACGTGCGTGATGCTCGACGAGCACGGCGACTGGTGGGCGCGCCGCGAGGTGAGGCCGGGCAAGAACCCGCCGCCCCATTACGTGCCCCTCTCGGTCGACGAGACCACGGGCAAGACGATGGGCTGGGAGCCGATCGGCCAGTCCGCGTTCGCGAAGTTCCACGCCGAGGCGCTCGGGAACGAGCAGCGCCGGGCCGGCACGTACGAACTGGTCGGCCCGAAAATCAACGGCAACCCGGAAAGCACCGAGGCCCACGAACTGGTGTCGCACCACGACGCCGAGACCCTCGACGCACCTCGTGACCTCGACGGTCTGCGCGACTGGCTGCTCGCCCACCCCCAGTTCGAGGGGATCGTGTGGCATCACCCGGACGGTCGGATGGCCAAGCTCAAGCGCCGCGACTTCGCCTGAACCAGACCACTATGGTGTCGCCATGCGTATCGAGCGGATCACGGACGCCGCCGCGGTGCACCGGGCGGCCGATCTCTTCGACGGCCCGCCGCTGCCGGACGCCACCGAGAAGTTCCTTGCCGCCCCAGGCCACCACCTCCTGCTGGCCTACGACGGAGACCGGGCGATCGGCATGATCTCCGGGGTGGAGATGACCCACCCCGACAAGGGTACGGAGATGTTCATCTACGAACTCGGCGTCGCGCCGCTCGCCCGCCTCAAGGGCGTCGGCACCGCATTGGTCGAGTCGCTCGCCGGCATCGCCCGGGAGCGCGGCTGTTACGGCATGTGGGTTGGCACGGAGCAGGACAACGAGGCCGCGCAGCGGACCTACCGCAGGGCCGGCGCGAACGAGGAGGAGCCGTTCCTGCTGCTGTCGTGGGACGTGACCGGAGACCGCTGAACTAAGGATTTGTCGGACAGAGGCCCGCCCGATCTGCGAAGAGCCCGCCCCACAACGCCGGGGGCGGGCTCTTCGGGTCCCTCGGCTCAGTGGAAGTCGGCGTCCTCGCCGGCGACCGGGCGGCCGCCGCCGGAGAACGAGCGTGCCTCGTCGTCGATCGGCTCCTCGTGCACCCGCTGGTCCCGCACGTCGTCGCCCTTGTTGTGGTCCAGGGCGGACGGCGTGACGTCGGTGCCGCCGGCCGGGAATCCGCTCGGCAAGGTCGAGGCCGCGTTGGTGGGGAACAAGATGCTGAGACCGCCGAGGCCGCCGAGCAGGGGCGCGCCGTCGGTGAACGGGCCCGACTCCTGCTGTGCGGCGACCGCCGGGCGGCCGTCCGGGGTCAGGCCGCCCAGGAGCGGCAGGCCGCCGAGCAGGGGAAGGCCGCCGAGGAGCCCGTCGGTCGGCAGGCCGCCGCCGGTCTGGGGAAGCAGGCCCGGCAGGTCGGCGGCCGGGACGCCGGCGGCCGGCTTGCGGTCCGCAGGCTCGCCGGCTTCATTAGCGGACGGTGGGGTCACGCGGGATGTCACGTCGCTCAGGTCGGCGGAGTTGGTGCCGGGCTTGAAGCCGACGATGTCGCTGCCGCCGAGCGGGTTGGCCAGGTTCAGGCCGCCCGCCGGGTCGAGGCCGAGCCCCTGGCCGGCGTCCGCCGTGGACAGTAACCCTGTCAGATCGCCGACGGGAGACGGTGCCACGTCGTCGGCGTGCGCGGGTGCCGCGCCGAGCAGCAGGCTGCCGACCACCGCCCCGGCATAGAACCACTTGCGCATCGGATCTCCTCCTGCGGTATGGATGTAGGCGATAGGGGATGAAAGCCTCGGAAGGGGCAACGAGCGGCCCCGGGGAGGGGTTCCGGCTGACTACGATGCGGCCATGGCCGTCGATCCCACCCGCGAGGTGTCCCGCAGATCGCTGGTGTCGCGGCTGCGCGAGGGACTGCCGCGCAACGGTGACACCCGGCCGCACTTCGTGGTCTGTGGCGCGGACGCGCTGGTCTACACCGTCGCCGAGGAGTTGGCGAACACCGGTCACCGGATCAGGCTGACGGTGGTCATCCCGTCGAAGCTGCGCGCGGACGTGCCGGATCTGGGCTGTCTGCGCGGTGTCCGGGTGGTCCGCGCCGACCGGCTCGACGAGCGCACTTTCCGCGCCGCGGGGCTCGCGGGCGCCGCGGCGCTGGCTCTGGTGATGCCCGATGACGTGGTCAATCTGCATGGCGCACTCTGCGCCCAGGCGGTCGAGCCCGATCTGCGGTTGGTGATCCGCATGTTCAACTCCGGGCTCGGGTACGGCGTCCGCCGCCTCTTCGCCGACTGCGCCGTGCTCTCCGACGCGGGCATGGCGGCGCCGGCCTTCGTCGCCGCCTCGCTGGGTGAGGTGGCGCCGACCCACGTGCGGCTTCCGGGTCGCACTGTCTACGTCGCGCGGCGTGAGGACGTACCCCCGGAGCACGTGATCTGTGCCCTGACGGCGGGGGATGGCGCCGGGCGGGTCAACGTCCTGCCCGCGGAGCCGGCGCCGGAGGCGCGGCGGCCGGCGGATCTCGTCCTCGCCGAGGCGACCGGGCGTCCCGCCGGCCAGACCCTCGCCGCCGAGCGGCTGGCCCGTGCCCGCAAACGCCGCCGCCGTCCGCTCGCTACCTTCGGCCGGGCGTTGCGGGCGGCGCTGAGTCGCAAGCTCGGCATGGCGGTCATGATCACGCTGGCGGTGACGGCGATTTCGGGTACGGTCCTCGCTCACGCCGACGAGGTCGACGGCTTCTGGCAGTCCATCTATGTCACGCTGCTCACCGCGGTCGGGTCGTCCGATGTGGAGATGAAGCGCGATGCCGTCGCGCAGGCCGCTCAGCTCGTCCTCACCATCGCCGGGCTCGCGCTGCTGCCGCTGATCACCGCGGCGGTGGTCGAGGGCATGGTCAACGCGCGGCTGGCGCTGTCGAGGGGCGCGGTTCCGGACGACCGCGAGGACCACATCATCGTGGTCGGCCTCGGCAACGTCGGCACGCGCGTGCTGCGTCAGTTGGTCGATCTCGGGCTCGAGGTGGTGACGATCGACCGCAACCCGGACGCTCGCGGCGCCAAGGTGGCGCAGCAGCTGGGCGTGCCGTTCATCGTCGGTGACGCGGCGCTCGAGGAGACGCTGCGTGCGGCGTCGGTGGCCACCAGCAAGGCACTCGTCGTGGTGTCGACCGACGATGTCACCAACTTGCAGGCCGCGTTGAACGCCCGGGATGTGCGCCCGGATCTGCGCGTGGTGCTGCGGCTCTTCGACGACGACTTCGCCCAGCGGGTGCAGACCGCCTTCAACATCGACATCTCTCGCAGCGTGTCCCGGCTGGCGGCGCCCGCCTTCGCCGCGGCGATGCTGGAGCGGGACGTGCTCGCCACGATCCCGGTCGATCGGCACGCGCTGCTGGTCGCCGCGGTCCGGGTGCTGGCCGGTTCGCCGTTGGCGGGTGCGCCGCTCGGCCAGGCCGACCGGGAGCTGAGCGTACGGGTGATCGGTGTGTCGACCGGCGACGAACGGGTCGACTGGGCGCCGGACCCGCGCCGGGCGCTGGCCACCGGAGACCGCATCTTCGTGGTCGCCCGCCGCGCGGGCCTGCGGGCCCTGGTCGAACGGGCCACCCCGCCCGCGGAACCGCTGGTGCTCGACTAGAGGACGGCCTGCTCGTCGGGTTTGTGGACGAGCACGTCGGCGAGGTACGACTGCACCGCCGGTCCCATGCCCACGTCACGTCCGGCCCGCTCGGAGAGCAGCCACTTGTGCTGGATGATCTGGGAGAAGATCTCCTGCGGCTCCAGCTTGCGGCGCAGGTGGGTCGGCACTGCCCGGACGACCGGCTCGAAGGCCTCGGTCAGCCAGCGGTGGGCGGCCTGCTGCTCGTCGGTGAGGTCGCTCTCGGCCCGGTAGGTGTCCAGGTCGTTGAGGAGCTGCCGGGCCTGGTTCTCTTCCGCGTCGAGCCCGGTCAGGCGCATCAGCCGGCGGGTGTGGTAGCCGGCGTCGACGACTTTGGGACGCACCCGGTAGCCGCCGTCCACGGTGGACAGCGACACCTCGGCGACGTCGAAGCCGAGATCGTTGAGCCGGCGGATGCGGCCCTCGATGTCGTGCCGGGCGTCGCGGGGAACCTCCTGCTCGTACGTGACCTCGTGCCACAGCCGCTCGTAGCGGGCCACGATGTCGTCCACCACGGTCTCGGGATCGATGGCCTCGTGCAGCAGCTCGGCGGCCTGCAGGTCGAGGCACTCGCCGAAGATGTTGAGCCGCAGGATCTCGATGTCCTCGCTGCGCTGGCCCTCGGAGAGGCGGGGGTGCAGGTTTCCGGTCTCGGCGTCGACGAGGTAGGCGGCGAACGCGCCGGCGTCCCGGCGGAACAGCGTGTTGGACAGTGAGCAGTCGCCCCACGAGAAGCCGGTGAGGTGCATCCGGACGATCAGCGCCGCGAGCGCGTCGAGCAGCCGGTTCATCGTCTCCGGGCGCAGCACGTGCGAGAACAACGCCCGGTAGGGCAGGGAGAACTGCAGATGCCGCGTGATCAGCACGCTCTCGAGGTCGTCGACCCGGTCGGCGACGATGGCGACCGCCTCCACCGCCGGGAAGTTGATCCGCTCCAGCGCGCGGAGCAGGTCGTACTCCTTTTCAGCGATTCGCTCCCGGGTCTCCTTGAGGGCGTAGACGGTGTCGTTGAGCTTGACGAACCGGACGATGTGCCGCGAGATGCCCTGGGGCAGTGCGACCAGGCGGTCCGTCGGCCACTCCTCCAGCGGCAGGTGCCATGGCAGGTCCAGCAGTGCCGGGTCGACGAGGGCCGAGGTTATGCGCACGGCCCCCAGTGTGCCCGGTCGCGACGGCGCGTCGCTGCCGCAACTGGCTCGTTACATACAAGCGAGATCGCCCGATTGTTTCTTATGTCGGCGATGCGGCTTTGAGGGACGGGAGTGGATTTGCGACGCGCGGTGAGCATCGTCGCCGGGGCGTGCGCTGCCCTGGCCCTGGTGGGTACGGCCGGCACGGTGGCCTGGACGCAGACCGGGGACGAGGGCCGGACGGTCGGCACCTGGCAGGATCCCGCGATCGCCGCTCCCACGCCGGTCGCGGTGCAGCAGCCCGTGGGCGCGAAGGCAGCCGACGGGAACAGCGCGGCCGGGAAGAACGCGGCCACGGCGGGGGGTGGGTCCCAGGGCGGCGGGAAAATCGACCACGAGTCCGCGACCCAGCCCGCCGAGGACGGCCGTCAGAAGATCGGCGAGTTGCTCAGCGTCGACAAGCTCCTGGGATACACGGCGCCGAAGCGCGAGGTCTTCCACTATCCCGGCGCTTCGTACGTGAAGCTGCACTTCGGCCGCATGACGATGCTGCCGGGCGACTACGTGACCGTCTCGGACGCCTTCGGCAAGGAGTCGTACCGCTACGACGCGCCGAAGCTGCTCGACACCGCCGCTCCGAACGACCGCTGGGCGATGTCGATCACCGGTGACACCGCCGTGCTCGAGGTGCACCGAGGCGGCGGCGCACTGCTCAGCTCGCTGCTCGGCCGCCTCGGCGTGCACGTCGACCAGGTGGCCAAGGGCTTCTCGAAGAACGAGCGGCAGCGGGCGGGCAACCCCCGCCGAACCGGGCGCGAGGAGTCGGTCTGCGGCGGTGACGAGAGCAGCGATGCCATCTGTTACCGGTCGGCCGACCCGGTCGCCTACACCCGCTCCAAGGCGATCGCGCGGCTGCTGATCAACGGCACCGAACTCTGCACCGGCTGGCGGATCGGCACCAAGAACCGGATGTTGACCAACAACCACTGCTTCGACAACTCGGACGACGCGTACGAGACCGAGGTGTGGTTCAACTACCAGTGCGCCAAGTGCGGCGGCTACGACGTGTTCCGGCCGACCAAGGTCTGGGGCGACAGGGTCATCGCCACCAACCACGTCTATGACTACACGCTCTTCACCGTCGAGAACTTCGGCAAGGTGGGCAAGTTCGGCTACCTGACCCTCGACACCATCCGGCCTACGCGCGGCCAGGAGCTCTACGTGCCGCAGCACCCGGCGGGCGAGCCTACGCGCATCGCCGGCCGCCTGGGTGAGAAGGCGGGCACCTGCGCGGTCGCCGACAACGCGTTCGACGGGTACGCCCGCGACTCCGACGTGTCCTACTACTGCGACACCGAGGGCGGCTCGAGTGGAAGCCCGGTGCTGTCTCGCAAGACCGACAAGGTGGTAGCCCTGCACCACTTCGGGGGCTGCCCCAACTCGGGCGTCCGCGCCGACGTGCTGTTCTCCAGGATCCAGTCGTACCTCTGATCTTGAGGCCGGCCGGTAGCGTGACCGACATGCGGGTGCGGAACTGGTGGGTGGAACTGGTGCTGCTCGCCGGGTTCGTGCTGCTGACCGTCGCGCTGGCAAGGGGCCACTTGCTGGCTCTGGACGTGGCGGTGGCCGACTGGGCGGCGGAGCACCGGCCGGCCCCGCTCGACCTGACCCTGCGGGTGTTCAACTATCTCGGCCAGGGCGGTCAGGTCCTCATGCCGGTCGCCATCGCGCTGGCCGGGTGGGCCGCGTTGCGGCTGCGGTCGGTGCGCCCGCTGCTGGTCTTCGTCGCGGCGTTCGTGCTGATGTACCTGACGATCGGCCCGCTGAAGATCTGGCTGGACCGGGCGGCGCCGGCCTTCGTCGGCCCGAACCGCGAGATCCTGTTCAACCCGGACGCCTCCGGCAGGTACGCGATGAGCTACCCCTCCGGGCACCTCGCCAACACCGTGGTCTGGTATTTCGTCATCGGGTTCCTGCTGGCCCTCGTGCTGCGCAAGCCGCTGTCCCGCCGGGTCTACCTCGTCCTGCGGGTCGTCCCACCGGCCATCGTCTTCGTCACGACGACGTACACCGGGTTCCACTGGATCACCGATTCGGTGGCGGGGCTGCTGCTCGGCCTGGTCCTGGGTCGCGTGCTGGCGCGCGTACCGTGGGGAATCGAACCTAGATCCACTCCCCGGCCCGCATCACCCGCTTGACCCGCAGGTCCGCGGACAGCACCACCAGGTCCGCGCGCAGGCCCGCCTCCAGCGCACCGACCTCGTCGGCCAGGCCCAGCGCCCGTGCCGGGGTGGTCGCGGCCATCGCCGCCGCGGTGGGCAGGTCGATGCCCGCGTCCACCGCCCGCCGGAACGTCGCGTCCATGGTCAGCGTGCTGCCGGCGATCGAGCCGTCGCGGGCCAGCCGGGCCACCCCGTCGGCGACCGTGACCTCCTGGCCGCCCAGCTCGAAGGTCCCGTCGGGCATGCCCGCCGCGTCCATCGCGTCGGTGACGAGTGCGGCTCGGTGCGGCGTCGCGCGTGCCGCGAACCGCAGCATCCCGTCGTGCAGGTGGATGCCGTCGGCGACGAACTCGCAGACGATCTCGGGGGAGTCGAGCAGGGCCACGACCGGGCCCGGCTCGCGGTGGTGCGGCGGCCGCATGCCGTTGAAGACGTGGGTGCCGACCGTCGCGCCCGCCGCCACCCCGGCCAGGGTCTGTTCGTACGTCGCGTCGGTGTGCCCGAGCGCGGCTACCACGTCGTGCGCCGCGAGATACCGGATGGCGTCCAACGCGCCCGGCAGCTCGGGAGCGATCGTCACCATGCGGATCGCGCCCGCGGCCAAGGCGACCAGCGCGCCGAGTTCCTCCAGGGACGGGTCGCGCAGGAACTCCGGGTTCTGCGCCCCGCATCGCGCCGCGCTCAGGTACGGCCCCTCGAAGTGGATGCCGGCGATGACGCCCCGGCTCACGAGCGGCAGGTAGGCGGCGGTCGCGTCGCGCATCAGCTCGTACGGGGAACTGACCAGGCTGGCCAGCATCGTCGTGGTGCCGTGCCGCAGGTGGAACGCGGCGGCCTTCGCCGCGTCCCCGGCGTCGCCCCGGGTGAAGGTGTGCCCGCCGCCGCCGTGACAGTGCAGGTCCACGAAGCCCGGGATGATGACGTCGTCGCCCGCGTCCGCGTGCTCCGCGACGGTGAGAATCGTGGGGCCGTCCACCTCCACGACGCCGGGTACCACCGCGCCCGGCCGGACGACCCGGCCGAAGATCTTCTCCGTCACGTGGGGTTCTCCAGGGAGTCCAGGGCCAGCAGCGCAGCACCGAGAGAGCCGGCGGTGTCGCCGAGCGCCGCCCGGACGATCCGCGGCACCCGGTGGAACGTGATCCGGTCGGCAAGGGCCGTCCGCAGCGGGCTCAGCAGCGCCTCACCGGCCTCGGCCAGGCCGCCGCCCAGCACGACGATCCCGGCGTCGTAGAGCGCCTGCGCGGTGAGCAGCCCGTCGGCGAGGGCGTCGATCGCCTCCGTCCAGACCCGGTTCGCCAGCTCGTCGCCCGTCGCGGCCCGCGTCGCCACGTCGTACGCCGTGACCTCCTCCTCGCCGGAGAGCTCGGCGTAGCGGCGGCCGACGGCGGAGGCCGAGGAGATCGATTCGAGGCAGCCGCGCGCCCCGCAGCCGCACGGCGGCCCTCCCGGCCGCACGATGATGTGCCCGACCTCGCCGGCCGCGCCGTGGGCGCCGGCGAACGTCCGCCCGTCGACCACGGGGGCGGCCGCGATCCCGGTGCCGATCGCGATGAAGAGCACGTGCCGCTGGTCGCGGCCCGCGCCGAGGCGCGCCTCGGCCAGGCCGCCGACGCGTACGTCGTGGCCGAGCGCCGCGGGTAGCCCGAGCCGTTTCGCCACCAGGTCCCGCAGCGGTACGTCCCGGAAGCCGATGTTGCTGGACCACACGGCGGTGCCGGACTCCTCGTCGACCACGCCGGGAACGGCCACGCCGGCGGCCACCGGCCGCAGCCCGTCGGCCCGCGCGCGGGCGGCCAGGCCGGCGGCGATGTCGAGGATGGTGGCCGTGACCGCCTCCGGGCCGCGCCGCGCCAGCGTCGGATGCCGCTCGGCGTGACGCACTGTGCCGGACGGAGAGACCAGGGCGCATTTCATGCCGGTTCCGCCCACGTCCAGCGCTATGACGACGTCGCCGGACCCGAGTGTCATGCGAGGACTACGGACCGGGTGAGATTGCGGGGATGGTCCGGGTCGAGGCCCTGGCTGGTGGCGAGCAGCACCGCCACGCGCTGCGCCACGATGAGGTCGGCCATGGGATCGAGCCCGGGGCGCTCGCCGCCGCGCCAGCTGCCGAGGGCCGCGTACCCGCCGTTGTAGCGGCTGTGCACGAACGCCGCGCCGGTGCTCTCGACTTCCTCGCAGAGGTTCGCCGGGATCTCGCCGAACGCCCAGACCACCCGGCCCGGCGCGGCGATAGAGACCGGGCCGTGCCGGTAGTCCATCGCCGGGTACGCCTCGGCCCACCAGCCGGCGGCCTCGCGGCACTTGAGGGCGGCCTCCTCGGCGAGGCCGATGGTCCAGCCCCGGCCCAGGAAGGTGATCTGCTCGGCGAGCGCGGGGTGCACCGGCAGCGGCAGCCGGACGGCCACTTCGCCGTCGGCCGCCACGGGCTCGATGTCGTAGTTCAGGTGGGCACGCAGCAGGGCCAGCGTGCTGGTGGCGAAGCGGGTCTGCACCACGGACAGCTCGTCGGCGAAGTCCAGGACGATGGCCTCGTCGGCGGTCGAGGCGGCCGGCGACCGGTCGTCGGCGGTGATCACGGTGGTCCGGCTGCGGCCCTTGACGGCGTCGAGCAACTGGACGACCTCGGTGGTGGTGCCGGAGCGGCTGATCGTGAGGACCCGGTCGTAGCGGCGCCGGAGCGGAAATTCCGAGGCCTGGAAGGCATCCGTGTCGCCGTGTCCCTCGGCCTCGCGCATGGCCGCGTAGGCCTTCGCCATGAACCAGGACGTGCCGCAGCCGGCGACGGCCACCCGCTCGCCCGGCAGGGGCAGCCCGGCCGAGTCCGCCATCTTGGCGGCCTGCCGCCAGCAATCGGGTTGGCTGGCGATCTCCGCCTTGGCGTGACTCATGGCTGTTCCCCCATCGGGCCGTTGTGCTGCGCATAAGCGCTCGGTTTCCCGGTCTTTCGAGCGCTATTCTGCGTGGACTATCCACGGCAACGCAACCTCCGCGAGAGCTTCGCGCAGGTACGCTCTTTGCTAGGCGACGTTTCGCGCACTAATGTGCACACTCTTATCACGAAACGAGCAGCAGGGAGTTCGGGTGGACCGGTACGCGCGGTGGAATGCCCTGCTGGAGTTACTGGCGGAGAGCGGGCGCGTCACGGTGGAGGACGCGGCGGGCCGCCTCGACGTCTCCCAGGCCACGATCCGCCGTGACTTCGACCAGCTCGCCCAACAGCAGATGATCACCCGTACCCGGGGTGGAGCGGTCGCCAACGGCGTCTCCTACGACCTGCCGCTGCGCTACAAGAGCGCCAAGCACTCGGCGGAAAAGCAACGCATCGGCGAGGCGGCGGCCAACCTCGTCGTCCCCGGCACGGTCGTCGGCCTCAACGGCGGCACCACCATGACCGAGGTGGCCCGCGCCCTGGCGGTCCGCCCCGATCTCAACACCAGCGGCGACGGCGCCCAGCTGACGGTGGTGACCAACGCGCTCAACATCGCCAACGAGCTGCTCGTCCGCTCCCGCATGAAGATCGTGGTCGCCGGCGGCGTGGTTCGCCCGCAGTCCTTCGAGCTCGTCGGCCCGCTGGGCGGCGCGCTCCTCAAAGAGGTCACCCTCGACATCGTGCTGCTCGGCGTGGACGCCCTGGACGTCGACCTCGGCGCGGCCGCCCACCACGAGGGCGAGGCGGCGATGAACAGCCTGATGGTGGCCCGGGCCAAGCGGGTGGTGGTGATCGCGGACTCGTCCAAGCTGGGCGGGCACGCGTTCGCCCGAATCTGCCCGATCGGGCAGGTCGAGACCCTGGTCACCGACTCCGGCGCGCCACAGTCGACGATCCAGGCATTCCGCGACGCCGGTGTCCAGGTGGTCTGCGCCTGACTAGGCGGCCACCTTGCGAAGCTCCTCGATCACCGCGGGCCAGCGGGCCCGCGGCAGGTCGTGACCCATGCCCGGGTACGTGACCAGGCGCGCTCCCGGAATCGCGTCGGCCGTCGCGCGTCCCGCCTTGGGCCGCATCATCACGTCCTCGTCCCCGTGGATCACCAGGGCCGGCATCCGCAACCCGGACAGGGCCGGGCGCCGATCTCCCGACGCGGCGACCGCCGCGCGCTGCCGCCGGCCGCTCACCGGGTCGGAGGGGTGCCGCTCGTACGACTCCCGGCCGATCCCGCGGACCATGGCCTCGTCCAGGGGATAGCCGGGTGAACCCATGAGCCGGTAGATCGCCACTTCCCGCTCGGCGGCCTCTTCCGCGGTGCGCACCGGCTGTGCCAGCAGCCTCGTCATGGCACGCAGCACCTTCAGCGGTGGGCGGGCGCCGACGCGGACGGACGGCGTGGAGGAGATCGAGGTCAGGCTGCGGACCCGGGACGGATAACCGATCGCCACGGTCTGCGCGATCATGCCGCCCATCGACGAGCCGGCCACGTGGGCGGACTCCCAGCCCAGCGCGTCCAGCACCGCCACCGCGTCGGCGGCCATGTCGGTCAGCTGGTACGGCGCCGTCGAAGGCCGCAGCGCCGCCACGAAGGGCGCGGGCGCGGGCCGGCCGGACAAGTGGGTGGACAACCCGGCGTCCCGGTTGTCGAAGCGGACCACCTGGAAACCGGCGCCGACCAGTGCCGCGCACAGATCCCGCGGATACATCACCATCTGGGCCTCGGTGGCGCTGACCAGCAGTAACGGCTCACCGTCCGCCGGGCCGAACACCTCGTACGCGATCTCGACCGCACCGTTGCGCGCGACGCTCACGACGTCACATCCTTGCGGGTGAAGCGGTAGAACGCGAATGACCAGAACAGCGTCGCGTAACACACAGCCGAGATCGCGCCCTTGACCACGTCGTCTGTCTGCATGGGTGTCGACAGCAGGCCCAGCCAGGCGTCGTTGAAGTGCGTCGGCAGGAAGTCGCGCAGCGAGCCCAGCGCCGTGATCTGGTCGAGGATGCTCGACAGAATCCAGAGCAGGACCGCGCCGCCGACCGCGCCCAGGGCCGCGTCGGTGAGCACCGAGAGCAGGAATGCCAGCCCGGCCACGCCGAGCAGGGTCACCGCGAGGTAGCCCACGATGGCCAGCAGGCGCAGGACGCCCTCGCCGGCCGGAATCTCCGCCGCGACCGTGCTGCCGAGCGGGTGCCAGCCATATCGGAGGGTGCCCACCAGCAGGGCCGTCGTGGTGAGGGTCAGCAGGGCGGTCAGCGAATATGCCAGGGCCACCACCAGCTTCACGCCGAGCAGGCGGGCGCGGGGAACCGGGATCGCGAGCAGATAGCGCAGGCTGCCCCAGTTCGCCTCCGAGGCCACGGTGTCGCCGCAGAACAGGGCCACGACCACGATGAGCAGGAAGCCCGCCGACACGAAGATGCTGAACAGCGCGAAGTTCAGGCCGCCCGAGGTGGCCAGGTCGACCAGGGAGCCGAACGCGCCCCCGCCGCCGTTGTCGTCATCGTCGCCCCCACCGAACTCGAAGGCGAGCAGGATGATCAACGGCAACAGGACCATGAAACCCAGGGCCAGATGGGTACGCCGCCGCGTCGCCTGTCGCCTGATCTCGGCACGCAGCGGCAGGGTGGCCGACGCCTTGTAGCCGGTGGCAGCGCTGCTCATCGGTCCCCACTTCCCCGCGAGTTGTCGCCGACCAGGGCCAGGAACGCGTCCTCGAGGCGGCGGCGCGGCACCACCCGGTCCACGCCGATGCCGGCGCGGACGAGGGAGGCCACCACCTCCTCGCGGGGCGTGCCGTTCATGTCGACGATGAGATCCGAGGCGCCGTCGGCCTGCACCGAGCGCACGTTCATTCCCTCCAGCACGGTCGTCGCCGCCGTCACGTCGGAGACCGAGAGCTGCACGGACGGAGACTCGCCGACGATGTCGTCGACCAGGCCGGACGCCACGATGCGGCCCTTGTTGACCACTACCGCGTGCGTGCAGGTCTGCTCGACCTCGGCCAGCAGGTGGCTGGAGACCAGCACCGCCCGCCCGTCGGTCGCGTATCGGCGCAGGACGCGGCGCATCTCGGCGATCTGCGGCGGATCGAGGCCGTCCGTCGGCTCGTCCAGCACCAACAGCTCGGGCAGGCCGAGCATCGCCTGGGCGATCGCCAGGCGCTGCCGCATGCCGTGGCTGTAGTTCTTGGTACGCCGATGCACCGAATCGCCCAGGCCGGCGATGTCCAGCGCCTCCTCGAAGCGCGCTTCCTCGATCGGTCGACCGGTCGCCTGCCAGTACGCCCGTAGGTTCTCGTATCCGCTGAGGTGCGGCAGGAAGCCCGGCCCTTCGACCAGCGCGCCGACCCGGGACAGGATCGGCGCGCCCGGCACGAGCGGCCGCCCGAAGACCAGCGCGTCGCCCGAGGTCGGCATCGTCAGGCCCATGAGCACCCGCAGCGTCGTGGTCTTTCCCGCGCCGTTCGGGCCCAGCAGGCCCACGACCTGTCCGCGTTCGACCCGGAAGTCGACCCGCTCGACGGCGACGAACCCGTCGTCGTACGCCTTGCGCAGTTCGCGGACCACCAGCGGGGTGTCCGCGAACTCCTCGACCGGCGGGGCGTCGCGGCGGCGGCGCGCGACCAGCACCACGACCAGGCCCAGGATGATCGCGCCCAGCACACCCAGCAGCACCCACCGCCAGACGACCTGCGGGTTGGCGATCGGCGAGCCCACCACCGTGGGCAGCGTGACCGCCGGCTCCACCGCGACGGTGTAGACCGTCGGGTCGGCCGGGGTCAGGAACGCCTGGTCGGAGGCCGCGACGACCACCCGTACCGTATGGCCCGTGTCGATGCGGCGCACCATGGCCGGCAGCGTCACGGTGATCGGGACGGCCGCGGCGATGTCCGGTGGCAGGTTGGTGAGCCGGACCGGGGCGATCAGCCCGCCGCTGAGCGTCGCGGTGCCGTTCGGGTCGACGTCGAAGAGCTTGACGAAGACCGTCGCCGTGCCGGTCGGCGAGGCCGCCCGCAGCCGCACGGTCGGCGCACCGACCACCTCGATCGCTTCGGTGACCGGGCTCGAGTCGAACGTCGCGTGCTGGCCGGGCAGGTCCCCTGCGAACCGGCCGAGCAGGGAACTGACCTGTCCGCCGACGCCGGGCAGCGAGGACAACCCGCCCGGGTTGCCGTTCGGCGGGTTGGCGATCGGCTGTGCCGGGCCCGACACCCCGACCTCCGTGCGGCCCGTGCCGCCCAGTCCCGGGTACGCCGGATCGGAATAGCCGTTCGTCACCAGCCCGCGGTCGAGGGCGCTGAACCCGGCGACCCGCGAGTAGGTGAAGCTGGTCGGTGGTTTCTCCCCCTCGCCCTTGACGTAGTGGTCCAGCCACTGGGCGGTGAGGAACTTGGTCCGGTCCTGGTCGGTCTGAGGGCCCTCACCGCCGTCGTGCCCGCCCGTGAACCACGCGACGCGCACGGGCGTGCCGGTCTTGGCGATGCCGCGAGCGTTCGCGTCCGCCTCGGAGAGCGGAAAGAGAGTGTCGACCGCGCCCTGGATCAGCAGCGTAGGTGCTTTGATCTTGTCCAGCACCGTCGCCGGGCTGGAGCGGCGCAGCAGCTCGGTGGTGCTGTCGTCCGGTGTGCCCGTGGTCGCCATGTTCAGGTAGGCCGCGCAGACGTCCGCGGCGAACCGGCCGCACGCCGGATCGCCCTTTCCGGTGGCAGCTTCGGCCTGCGGCGGCAGCAGCGATCCCGTTCGCGAAGACTCCGGTGCCGAGGCGTTGCCGAAGAACAGGCCCGCCCAGCTCTTCTTGAACACGCCCGGATCGGCGACCCCGGCCGACTGCGGGAAGAACGCGGTGCCGAGGTCGTTCCAGGTGATCAGCGGAACGATCGCGTCGACGCGCGGGTCCTGGCCGGCGAGCAGGAGGGCGAGCGCGCCACCGTACGAGCCGCCGACGACGCCGACCCGGGGATCGCCGGTCGTGTCCTTGCGGATCTCGGGACGCGCGGCGAGCCAGTCGAGCAGGCGCTGGGCGTCCTTGACCTCGTAGTCCGGGCTGTCCAGGTGGATCTGGTCGCCGCTGTTGCCGAAGCCGCGGGCCGTCCAGGTCAGCACGGCGTAGCCCCGGTCGGCCAGGGACTCCGCGTCGTCGCTGACCGAGTTCTTCGTACCCCCGAAGCCGTGGGCCAGCAGCACCGCCGGCACCTTCCCGTCTCGGTCCTTGGGCAGGTAGAACCGGGTATCGAGGGTGACGGGGTCAGTGCCCGAGGGGCCGGACAGCACCGTGACGCGCTGGTCGCTGGCCGTCCACGACCTGCGCTCGGGCAGGACCGCCCAGGTCACCAGGGCGGCGACCAGCACGAGGATCAGGGTGCCCGCGATGACCCGCCGCCGCGTCGGGCGGGGCACGGAACGACGCAGCTTGAGGGCACGCATGGGCCTCACGCTATCGGCGGGCCGCTGAGCGGGACCTGTGAACCGGTGACTCGCCGGGGCGACCGACGGCGATAGCGTGTCAACAGTCCCCTCGTTCCGACGGAAGGCCCCGCGGTGCCAGACGATCTCACGCTGACCGTGACCCAGCGGCCGGCGGCTCTCGATGCACGCCGGGGCATCGTGCGGTTGCATCCCGAGGTGATGGCCGCGCTGGCCGTCAACCCGGGCGATCCGCTGCGGCTCACCGGTCGCCGCGCCACCGCGGGCATCGCCGCGCGGGCCGAGCCGGGTGCCAGCCGGGCGCTGCTCTACGCCGACGACCTCACCATCGGCAACCTGGGCCTGCGCGACGGCGGTCAGGTGAGCGTGACCCCCGTACCCGTGGTGGGCGCGCGGAGGGTGATCCTCACCGGCCCGGCCGAGATCGTCGCGGTGGTCTCGCCCGAGATGTTGCGCCTGGCGCTGCTGGGCAAGGTGGTCAGCGCGGGCGACGACGTGTCCCTGCTGCCGCAGGACGTGCTACCGGAGGCCGCGCACCGGTCGCTGGTCGAGGCGGCCCGGCGCAGCCTGGCCAACCGGGTGGGCTACGCCTGGACGAGCACGCTGCTCCAGGTGGTCGAGGTCGACGACCGCGACGCCGCCCTGGTCACCATGGACACGGTCGTGGGCTGGCAGGACGGTCAGTCATCGTCGGTGTCCGCCGCGCGGCCCGAGCCGGCCCGCGCCGAACCGGCCTCCACCGACCCGGACGCGCCGCCGCCGAGCGTGGACGATCTGCCGGGGTTGCGGGCCCAGGCGCACGAGCTGACCGAGCTGCTCGATCTCGGCTTCCACCACGGTGAGGTGCTGGGCCGCCTCGGCACCACCGTCTCGCTCGGCGTCCTGGTCTCCGGCCCGGCCGGTTCGGGCAAGTCGGCGATGGTGCGTGCCGTCGCGGCGAGCGTGGGGGCGACCGTGCTGCCGGTGTGGGCGCCGGAGCTCGCGGCGCTCACGAACGACTCCGCCGCGACCCGGCTGCGGGCGCTCGCGCGCGACGTGCGGGCCGGCGGGCCGGCGGTGCTGCTGATCGCCGACGTCGAGGCCCTGGCGCCCCGCGACGAGGCGGGCCCGCTCACCACCGTCTTCCGGCAGGTGCTGGCCGAGCTGGTCCGCGGCGGGGCGGCGGTGGTCTGCACGACGAGCCGGCCGGAGGCGGTCGACCCGTTGCTGCGCGCGCCCGATTTGCTGGCCGTGCAGCTTGCCGTGCCGCTGCCGGACTCGGCCATGCGGCTGGAGCAGTTGCGCGTGCTCACCCGCGGGATGCCGCTGGCCGAGGACGTGCGATTGGACGACGTCGCCGGGCGTACCCCCGGATTTGTCGCCGCCGACCTGGGTGCCCTGGCCCGCGAGGCCGGGGTCCGCGCGGCCCTGCGGCAGAAGGACGCGGAATCGCCCACGGTGGTCATGGCCGATTTCGAGGCCGCGCTGGACGTGGTCCGGCCGACGTCGATGGCCGAGTCGACGCTCGAGGTCGCCCAGGTGACCCTCGACGACGTCGGCGACCTCGCCGACGTGAAGCAGGTGCTCACGGAGTCGGTGCTGTGGCCGCTGACCTATCCGGACACGTTCGCGCGGCTCGGCGTCCAACCCCCGCGCGGCGTGCTGCTCTACGGCCCGCCCGGCTGCGGCAAGACCTATCTGGTCAAAGCCATCGCGGGTACGGGCAAAGCCAACGTCCTGTCGGTCAAGGGCGCCGAGCTGCTGAGCAAGTGGGTCGGCGACAGCGAACGCGCGGTGCGGGAGCTCTTCCGCCGTGCCCGGGAGGCCGCGCCGACCCTGGTCTTCCTGGACGAGGTGGACGCGCTGGCACCCACCCGTGGGCAGGCCACCGACGGCGGCACGACCGACCGCGTGGTCGCCGCCCTGCTGACGGAGCTGGACGGCGTGGAGTCGCTACGCAACGTCGTGGTGATCGGCGCGACGAACCGCCCGGACCTGATCGACCCGGCCCTGTTGCGCCCCGGCCGCCTGGAACGGCTGGTCTTCGTGCCGCCGCCGGACGGTGACGCCCGCGCGGCCATCCTGCGGGCATCGTCGAAATCGGTGCCGCTGGACGACGCCGTGGACCTCGACGCGCTGGGCGCGGACCTCGAGGGCTTCTCGGCGGCGGACTGCGCGGCGCTGATCCGGGAGGCGGCGCTGGCCGCCATGCGCGAATCCCTGGACGCGACGACGGTGACCGCCGAGCACGTGGCGACGGCGCGGAAGCGGGTGCGGGCGTCGCTCGACCCGGCTCAGGTGGCGTGGCTGGAGGCGTACGCGACCACCCACTCCGCCGGTTAGCGCTAGCGCCTTCTGGTGCGGGCGCGGGTGGAGCGTAGGCGGCGCAGCCGGCCGACCAGGACCGGGTCGTGGGCCAGGGCGGCCGGATTGTCCAGGAGCCCGTTGAGGATCTGGTAGTAGCGGGTGGACGACAGCTCGAAGGTGTCGCGGATCGCCTGCTCCTTGGAGCCGGCGTGCTTCCACCACTTCTGCTCGAAGGCGAGGATCTGCAGCTCGCGTTCGGTGAGGTCGGACGTCTGGGTGGCGTCGGTGCCGATGCCGGCCTCCTCGGCGTCGCGGGGGACCGGCACGTGCTGCTGCTCGTTGAGGGCGGCATCGGGCTGCATGGTTACCTCGGGGTGGTGGAAGAGGGTCACGCGGAGGGGAACGCCACCATAGTGGCAGTCGACGATCCCCGCCGCGCGCCTTCCACCGAAGTTACCTCAGGTGATGTCCCGATTACGCATGGTCCACATTGCCGTGCCGATCACCACGGCGAGGACGGCGGCGAACACTCCGCCCGCCATCGGCCAGGTGATGGTCATGGTCGGCGGTTCGCAGCCCTGCGGCGAGTAGACGCAGGGTGCGGACCAGTCCGAGATCTCGTAGGACTTGTCCATCCAGGCGATCAGCCAGGTGGGGATGAGGTAGGCCTCCACCCATCTGGCCCCGGCCATCGACAACACCGTGCCGAGCCCGAACTGGAACAGCACGACGACGCCGATCGCCACGCCCATCGCCACTGCCGTGTGCCGGCCGATCGACGCCAGCCCGAAACCGATCACGCCGGCGACGAGGACGACCGCCAACCCGCGCAACTCCATGAGCAGGAACGACTGCCATGCCCCCGACGTCATGCTGTCCAGGCTGCCGCGCAGGCTCGCCGTCAGCGCGAAGAAGCCGGTCCAGGCGGCCGAGACGACGACCGTCAGCCCGGTCAACGCGACGAGGAGGGCGCCCAGCTTGGTGCCCAGCACCTTGAGCCGCTGCGGTCGCCACAGCAGCAGGTTCATCATGCCGCCGCTGCTCCACTCCGCGCCCACGAACGTCGCGCCGATGACGAACGCCATCACCGCGAGCAGTGCGGCGAGCGCGACCGCCAGCACCCCGAACTCCTCGCGAAAGTCGAAGCTGGGTGGCAGAAACTGCTCGGCCTTGTAGTCCTCCCGGGTCGGAACCCAGTAGCCGGTGCAGTCCTCGCCGGGTCGCGCCTCGCACGCCTTGCGCTCGGTCTCGGCGATCGTCTGGTCCTGCCGGAACTGCTCCTCGGCCCGGGTCTCGGCCACCGCGAGCGTTCGGGGAGTCGCCTTCTCGTTGGAGAAGAACATGACGACCGCGATAGCCGCGAGCACGACCAGAACCCCGAGGACGAAGAATCGCGTGAAGCGGCGCTTGGTGAGGCGCCGGGTCTCCGCTGTGTACAGGCTCAATGCCCCCACCCGCCCTGTGCCGGACCCGTCGGTGCCATGACCGTCTGGTCCACCTGTCGGTGCTCACCCGCGACCGGCGTGGTGCCGGTGAGCTCGAGGAACACGCTCTCCAGGTCGACCGAGACCGGGCTCAGCTCGGAGACGAACACGCCGTTGCCGGCGAGCGCTCGAGTGATCGCGCTGGGTCGGTCGATGCCGCTGACCATGAGGTGGTCGTCCTCGACCGTGACCTGGCCACCGAGCTCCCGCAGGAGGCCCACCGAGGCAGCCAGATCCTGT
Source organism: Actinoplanes sp. NPDC051346 (assembly GCF_040682215.1). Lineage (NCBI taxonomy): Bacteria > Bacillati > Actinomycetota > Actinomycetes > Micromonosporales > Micromonosporaceae > Actinoplanes > Actinoplanes sp. NPDC051346. The sequence goes on from NZ_JBFBAJ010000012.1 coordinate 188,996, forward strand.
GCCGACTCCAGGCGGACGCGCACCGACGAGCCGGCGTGCTGGGCCAGCACGTCGGCGACGGCGCCCGCCGCCACCCGCCGACCCGCCGCGATGATCGTCACCGAGTCGCAGATGAGCTGGATCTCGCCGAGGATGTGGCTGGAGAGCACCACGGTCATGCCCGACTCGGCGAGGTTGCGCATCAGCGTGCGCATCTCCCGGATGCCGCCGGGGTCGAGACCGTTCGCCGGCTCGTCGAGAATCAACAGCTTGGGGTTCTTGAGCAGCGCGGACGCCACGGCGAGGCGCTGCTTCATGCCGAGCGAGTAGGTCTTGACGCGGTCCTTGGCCCGGTCCCGCAGCCCGACCAGCTCCAGCACCTCGAAGACCCGCGCCGGCGGAACGCCGCCCGCGTCGGCCAGCAGCTGCAGCGTTTCCAGCGCGGTGAAGTTGCCGAAGAACTGCGGGCTCTCGACGATCGCGCCGACCGAGCCGGCGACCTCGGGCAGCGACTGGGGCACTTCGCGGCCGAGGAGCGCCATCCGGCCCCCGTTGGGTCGGATCAGGCCGAGCAGGGTGCGCAAGGTCGTGGTCTTGCCGGAGCCGTTGGGGCCGAGGAACCCGTGCACCTGGCCGGACTCGACGACCATGTCGAAGCCGTCGAGGGCTTTGCGCACCCCCTTCCGGCTGCGATAGGTCTTCTGCAGACCCTGGATCTCAAGGACGGCGCTCACGCCGAACCTCCCCGCATCGTCGGAATGACCTTCGTCACCCTATGCACTGGATGCCACCCCTGTGCTCACACCCTGAGACGTTCCCCTTGGCTCAGCGGGACGGGCACGTAAGGTGGCGGTAACACAACTGAATACCTCATCCAGAGGGGCTGAGGGATACGGCCCGACGACGCCCCGGCAACCACCGCTCTTGACTCGATGACGAGGCCAGCGTGCGGCAGGTGCTAATTCCGTCCCGGAATCGCGGCTGCCCGCGCCCGGGGAAGATGAGAAGGAGCCTCGCATGACGTCGACGGTCGACGCCCCCACCACCAGCCCCGCCCGCGCCCTGATCTGCCGCGGCTGCGGCACCGAGTTCCCCCTCGCCGCGCAGCACGCCTGCTACGAGTGTTTCGGGCCGCTGGAGGTCGCGTACGACACCGCCGCCCTGGCCGCCGTCACCCGCGAGCACATCGAGGCCGGCCCGCCGAACATCTGGCGTTACGCCGCCCTGCTGCCCGCCGGCCAGGACCCGGCCACCCGCGTCACCCTCGACCCGGGCCTGACCCCGCTGGTGGCGGCCCCCGCCCTGGCCGCGGAGCTCGGCCTGCGCGCGCCGCTGTGGGTCAAGGACGACTCCGCCAACCCGACCCACTCGTTCAAGGACCGGGTCGTCTCCGTCGCGCTCACCGCCGCCCGGGAACTCGGCTTCACCCGCTTCGCCTGCGCCTCCACGGGCAACCTGGCCAACTCCGTCGCCGCGCACGCCGCCCGCGCCGGAGTGCCCAGCATCGTCTTCATCCCGAGCGACCTCGAGCCCGGCAAGGTCATCACCTCCGCGGTGTACGGCGGTGACCTGGTCGCGATCGAGGGCTCGTACGACGACGTCAACCGGCTCTGCGGCGAGCTCGTGGAGACCGACGAGTTCGAGGACACCGCGTTCGTCAACGTCAACGTGCGCCCGTTCTACGCCGAGGGCTCCAAGACCCTCGGGTACGAGGTCGCCGAGCAGCTCGGCTGGCGCATCCCCGCCCAGGTGGTCATCCCGATGGCGTCCGGGGAGCTGCTCACCAAGGTGGACAAGGCCTTCAGCGAGCTGGTCGAGATCGGCCTGGTCGAGGCTCCCGAGGGAGGCTGGACCGTCTTCGGCGCCCAGTCGGCCGGCTGCAACCCCATCGCCGTCGCGCTGCAAGACGGCACCGACCAGATCACCCCGGTCAAACCGACCGGCATCGCCAAGTCCCTGAACATCGGGGATCCGGCGGCCGGCGCGTACGCGATCGAGGCGGTCCGGCGCACCGGCGGCTGGATGGACTACGCGGACGACGACGAGATCCGCGAGGGCATCCGCCTGCTCGCCCGGACCACCGGCATCTTCGCAGAGACGGCCGGCGGCACGACCGTGGCGGTGCTGAAGAAGCTGGTGGAGAGCGGCAAGCTCGACCCCGACAAGGAGACGGTCGTCTACAACACCGGCGAGGGTCTCAAGACCATCGACGCGGTCGCCGAGCTGGTCGGCCCGACCCACCGCATCAAGCCCTCCCTCCGCGGCGCGCGCGATGCCGGGCTGCTGGGATAACACTGTGTAGCGAGCTATCTGCCGTACGTCAGGAATTCCTTCCCGCGAGGGCTTGCGCCAGGATCGTGGGGTCGGCAGGATGCTCTACGCGGGAGGACGCGACGCCGTACGTGGCCCCACCTTCGAGCTTGGCGACAATCTCTCGGGGCCCAACGACCCAGTGCCGGAGGCGCTGTGCGCGCGTCCTCCCGACCAAACTTCCGGCCCCGCTCTCCGCGGCGCTCGGTGCTTTCTTCAGCGGCGCCTGATGCTTTCTTCAGCGGCGTCTGGTGCGCAGCTTGCGGATCCACGGGCGCAGGGCCGCCTCGGCGTAACCGCCCTTGTCGAGACCCGCGTGCCGCTCGAAGACGTTGCGGCTGCCGTAACTGCCGGTCGCCAGCCACGAGTAACCGCACGCCACCCAGTAGGCGGGCCAGAACAGCGGGCCGAGCACGGCGTACTGATCCGCGTGCCGGCTCTCGTGTGCCAGCAGGTCGGAGCGGTCCTTATGGAGCAGCCACTCCGCGGGCCTTCGGGTGATGATCACCGAGCCGACGGTGAAGCAGGTCGCGGGCGGCACCCTGAACCGGTATCCCTCGGCGACCAGGATGCCGTCGCGTCCTCGGCGGACCCGCGCGCCGGTGAGGACGGCGACGGCCAGGCCGGCCAGCGTGGTGCCGTTGACCGCCGTGAGCGTCGACCGGGCCAACGGCCACCGGCGCAGCCGCGCCCGCCCCGACTCTTCCGGGCCGGTGGTTCCTTCCGGGCCGGTGGACCCGGGCGGTTCTGGGCTCATGCGCGGCGGCGCATCTGGAGCTCCCACAGGCCGGGGACGACGGGGTGCGGTACCCGTACGCCGGTGTCCTCGAAGCCCAGCCGCTCGTAGGCGCGGACCGCCCGGTCGTTGCCGACCACGACCTCGAGCATGAGCTCCCGCCGTCCTACGGAGAGCGACCATTCGGCCACTGCCTCCATCAGGGAGGCGAGCACTCCCCGGCCGCGGTGCGTCGGCGTGATGTAGACCGCGAAGACCACCGTCGCGGCTGGCTCCTCGGGCAGGACCGTGCCGCCGGCGTGGCCGATCAGCCGGCCGCCCGGGTCGGCGACGAACTGGGCGAGCTGAATGCCCGTCGACGCCTGCACGATCCGGCGCCGATAGTCGGCGTGGGGGCGGGCCGCCGCCTGGGCCAGGGTCTCCAGGAAGGCGAGCGGGCTGTCGGCCAGCATCTCCAGCCGCAGCGCCCGCATCCGGGCCGCGTCGCCGGGCGTCACCCGGTGCACGGTGAGGGTGGGCGTCAACGCGCTGGTGAGGGTGGGCGCCAACGTGCTGGTCATGCTTGTCTGCCTACCTGGTGGCGCCCGGTCAGGCAAGCCGGACCGCCACTATTGCCGCCCTCGGGAGCGTGCGGATTTCCACCATCCAGCGCTCCCGCGGGCCCCCCGGCCGTGGTCGTTGTCCTTGCACTCGACCCCCGAGAGTGCTAAACAAGTTCTTGGCACTCGCGCCACGTGAGTGCCAGCAGGTCGGGACGGTGGGGTCGCGGCCACGGCGCCGCCATCGGTGCCGGGGCACGGGACCGGTCGTCGCGGGCTATCCGGCTCGACCTGAGGACGTCGCATCGCCAGGTGGTGACGTCCGCAGCGTTTCCTCACCGTGCGGAGGGCTAGGCCGAGCAGGCCCGGCACCGCGAATGTCCAGGAGGACACAGCCGTATGGCCAAGATCATCGCATTCGACGAGGAAGCTCGTCGCGGCCTCGAGCGGGGCATGAACCAGCTCGCCGACGCCGTCAAGGTGACGCTCGGCCCCAAGGGCCGCAACGTCGTGCTCGAGAAGAAGTGGGGCGCTCCCACCATCACCAACGATGGTGTGTCGATCGCCAAGGAGATCGAGCTCGAGGACCCCTACGAGAAGATCGGCGCCGAGCTGGTCAAGGAGGTCGCGAAGAAGACCGACGACGTTGCCGGCGACGGCACGACGACGGCGACCGTCCTCGCCCAGGCGCTGGTCCGTGAGGGTCTGCGCAACGTCGCGGCCGGCGCGAACCCGATGGCCCTGAAGCGGGGCATCGAGGCTGCCGTGGCCAGCGTCTCCGAGGGTCTCTCGCAGCTCGCCAAGGACGTGGAGACCAAGGAGCAGATCGCCTCCACCGCCTCCATCTCCGCCGGCGACTCCACGGTCGGCGAGATCATCGCCGAGGCCATGGACAAGGTCGGCAAGGAAGGCGTCATCACCGTCGAGGAGAGCAACACCTTCGGGCTCGAGCTGGAGCTCACCGAGGGCATGCGCTTCGACAAGGGCTACATCTCGGCGTACTTCATGACCGACGCCGAGCGGATGGAGGCCGTCTTCGACGACCCGTACATCCTCATCGCGAACAGCAAGATCTCCGCGGTCAAGGACCTGCTGCCCGTCCTCGAGAAGGTCATGCAGGGCGGCAAGCCGCTGATCATCATCGCCGAGGACGTCGAGGGCGAGGCCCTGGCGACCCTGGTCGTCAACAAGGTCCGTGGCACCTTCAAGTCCGTCGCCGTCAAGGCCCCGGGCTTCGGTGACCGCCGCAAGGCCATGCTGGACGACATCGCCATCCTCACCGGCGGCACGGTCATCAGCGAGGAGGTCGGCCTCAAGCTCGACGCCGCCGACCTGAGCCTGCTGGGCCAGGCCCGCAAGGTCGTCATCACCAAGGACGAGACCACCATCGTCGACGGTGCCGGCAACGCCGAGCAGATCCAGGGCCGGGTCAACCAGATCCGCGCCGAGATCGAGAAGTCGGACTCCGACTACGACCGCGAGAAGCTGCAGGAGCGCCTGGCCAAGCTGGCCGGCGGCGTTGCGGTCATCAAGGTCGGCGCGGCCACCGAGGTCGAGCTCAAGGAGCGCAAGCACCGCATCGAGGACGCCGTTCGCAACGCGAAGGCGGCCGTCGAGGAGGGCATCGTGCCCGGCGGTGGCGTGGCGCTCGTGCAGGCCGGCAAGACCGCGTTCGACAAGCTGGACCTGGCTGGCGACGAGGCCACCGGCGCCAACATCGTCAAGGTCGCGCTCGACGCCCCGCTGCGTCAGATCGCCGTGAACGCCGGCCTCGAGGGCGGCGTCGTGGTGGAGAAGGTCCGCAACCTCGAGTCCGGTTGGGGCCTCAACGCCGCGAACGGCGAGTACGTCGACCTGCTGGCCGCGGGCATCATCGACCCGGCCAAGGTCACCCGCTCGGCGCTGCAGAACGCCGCGTCGATCGCCGCGCTGTTCCTCACGACCGAGGCGGTCGTGGCGGACAAGCCCGAGAAGGCGGCGGCCCCGGCCGGTGCCCCGGGCGGCGGAGACATGGACTTCTGAGTCCAGAGCCACGCTGAAACGGGCCGTCCCTTCGGGGGCGGCCCGTTTCGTCTTAGCTGACGGACGCGCCGTCAGCGGCAGTGCACGCCCCCGATGGCCGACCCTCGGTCGCGCCGGCCGCGCACCACCGCCGGAAGGCACGCACAGTCCCCGCCTACCGTGTCAGTTTCAATCTGGAACGGACTATACTCGATGGCGTGCGACGGGACGATCTCACGGACGCGGACTGCGGCATCGCGCAGGCTCTCGGCGTGCTCACCGACTGGTGGACGTTCCTGATCGTGCGCGACATCGCCGGCGGGGTGACCCGCTTCGACGCACTGCAACGCGAGCTCGGCATGAGCCGTCGGGCGCTCACCGACCGGCTCGGCGGCCTGGCGGAGCACGGCGTGCTGCGCCGGGTGGCGTATTCCGAACATCCGCCGCGCTACGACTACCTGCTGACGGAGAAGGGTGAGGGCCTGCTGCCCGTACTCATCGCGTTGCAGGACTGGGGCACCCGGCACGTGATGGGCGACGGGTCGCTGACCGCGACGGCCGCGCCCACCTCCGCCGAGGCGCGCCGGGTGCACGGCCTAGTCGGTCGCCGCATCGCGCACCTGACGGTCGGAGCGCCCACGGTCCTGTACTTCTTCCCGGGCGCCTACGCCCCCGGAACCCAGGGATATCCGCCCGGTTGGACGGATATTCCGGGCGCCGGCGGCTGCACGCTCGAGTCGACCACCTATGCCGCGCGGGCCGCCGACTTCGCCGCCCGGGGAGTCGAGATCCGCGGCGTCAGCACCCAGCGCCCGGACCAGCTCGACGCCTTCGCGGCGTACGCGGGACTGCCGTTTCCGCTGCTGTCGGACACCGACGGCAAGCTGGCCGCGAGCCTGCGCCTGCCGACCTTCCGGGCCGGCGGCACCGACCGGTTCAAGCGCCTGACCCTGTTCGTCGACGCCACCACGACGATCCAGTCGGTGCAGTTTCCGGTCACGGACCCCGCGGGTTCCGTCGCCGAGATGCTCGTCACGATCTCCGGCTGAGAAACATCCTTCCCCGGTCTGACCGCCGACGGCGCTACGGTGGGGTCGTGCGTTCTCCCTCCGTGTCCCGGTATTCGGCCGGGCGGCTCTCGCCGATCCGTCGCGTCGCCGACCTCAAGCGGCTGCGCGACGAGCAGTTCGACGTGCTCGTCATCGGCGGTGGAGTCACCGGTGCCGGTGCGGCCCTGGACGCCGCCTCCCGCGGCCTGAGCGTGGCCCTCGTGGAGGCGCGCGACCTGGCCTCCGGCACGTCCAGCCGATCCAGCAAGCTGATCCATGGCGGCCTGCGCTACCTGGAGCAGTTCGAGTTCCACCTCGTGCACGAGGCTTTGACCGAGCGCGGCCTGCTCACCAGCCGCCTCGCGCCGCACCTCGTCCGACCGGTGCCGATCCTCGTGCCGCTCGAGACCTCCTCGCCGCCGGCCCGCGCCTGGCACCGGTTCTACTACGGGCTCGGCGTAGCCGCCTACGACGTCTTCGCCGGCGTGTTCGGCCAGGGCCGCGGTATGCCGCTGCACCGGCATCTGACCCGCGACGGCGCGCGGCACGTCTTCCCCAGCCTGCGGGCGGACAAGATCGCTGGGGCGATCCGCTACTACGACGGGCAGGTCGACGACGCCCGCCTGGTGGTCAACCTGGCCCGGACCGCCGCCAGCCTCGGTGCCGCCGTCGTGACCAGCGCGCGGGTCACCGGCTTCATCCGGGAAGCCCGCGAGGTCGTCGGCGTGAAGGTGCGCGACCTGGAGGCGCCCGGCTCGCCCGAGATCGAGGTGCGCGCCCGCACCGTCGTGGCCGCCACTGGGGTGTGGAGCGACGACATGTCGCGCATGCTCAGCGACGTCGGCGTCCGCCCGGGCCTGCGGGTCCGAGCCTCCAAGGGCGTGCACCTCGTCGTGCCGCGCTCGGCGATCACCGGCGACGCCGGGCTGATCCTGCGCACCGCGACCTCGGTCCTGTTCGTCATCCCGTGGGGCGGCCACTGGATCATCGGCACCACGGACACCGACTGGCAGCTCGACCGGTCGCACCCCGCCGCGTCCGCCCGTGACATCAGCTACCTGCTCGATCAGGTCAACACAGTGCTGGACCGTCCGCTCACCACCGACGACATCGAAGGTGTGTACGCCGGCCTGCGCCCCCTGCTCTCCGGCGAGGCCGACTCCACCTCGAAGCTGTCCCGCGAGCACGCCGTGGTCGAGCCCATGCTCGGGCTGCTGCTCGTCGCCGGCGGCAAGTACACGACCTATCGCGTCATGGCCGCCGACGTCATCGACCGCGCGGTCCGCCGGCTCGGCATCGACCGGCCGTCCCGCACCGCCCAGCTCCCCCTGCTCGGCGCCGACGGGTACGCCGCGGCGTGGCGCGACCGGCAGGACACCGCCCGCCGGCACGGCGTCACGGCCGGAGTGATCGAGCACCTGCTGGAGCGCTACGGCACCCTCTCGGTCCACCTGCTCGCCATGATCGCGGCCGATCCGGCGCTGGCCACGCCGCTCACCGGGGCACCCGAGTATCTGGCGGCCGAGATCGCGTACGCGGCCACCGCCGAGGGCGCCCTGCACCTCGACGACGTGCTCACCCGCCGTACCCGAATCTCGATCGAGACGCCGCACCGCGGCGCCGAGACCGCCCGGCACGCGGCCGCGGTCATGGGTGACGCGCTGGGCTGGGACGAGGCCGTGCGGGCCCGCGAGATCGAGCACTACCTCGCCCGGGTCGAGGCCGAACGGCAGTCCCAGAAGATGCCCGACGACCTCACCGCGGACGCGGCCCGGCTCGGCGTCCCGGATGTGCGCGGATATGCGGCGGACCGGGGGACGGATCTGCTGCACGTGGACCTGTGATCCTCGTCGACGAGCCGCGCTGGCCGGCTCGGGGACGGCTCTGGTCCCATCTGGTCAGCGACGTCTCGTTCGCCGAGCTGCATGTCTTCGCGGAGATGCTCGGCGCGCCCCGGCGCGGGTTCGACCGCGACCACTACGACATTCCGGAGTCACGCTTCGCGATGGCGCTGTGGCTCGGTGCGACCCTGGTGCCGCCGCGCGATCTCGCCGCCCGCCTGCGCGGTGCCGGGCTGCGCCGCCCGAAGCACCTCAGCCGGCGAGCGTCCTGAGCTCCTTCTCGAGATTGGCCCGCGCCCGGGCCTCCCACGCCTCGTGCAGCGGGGCGTGGCGATAGATCGCCGGCAGCTCCAGCAGTGACACGAGGACCTGTGCCCGGGCCGCCCGGAAGGTGTCGTCCGGCACGTGGGCGTACTCGCGGCGGATCGCCTCGGTGTAGGCCGCGTACCGGTCGGGCTCGGCGGCCAGGATGGCGAGGTCCGCGTCGCAGAGCAGCTCGCCGTCCGGGTCGGTCTCGCCGGTCGCGTGGCCGGCGGTGAGCCCGACCAGGCGCGCCACCTCGGCCGCGACCTCGGGCGAGACGCCCAGCGTCGTCAGCAGCCCCTCGGCGAAATCGGCGCTGTCGCGCTCGTTGGCGTCGCCGAGGGCCCGTGGGTCGTAGATCGCGTCGTGCATCCAGGCGGCGAGGCGTACCCGGTCGGGCGCGGCGGCCAGTCCGGCGAACTCGTCGACCACGTCCAGCACGGCGGTCAGATGGCCGACGTCGTGATACTGCCGCTGCGGCTCCGACCAGCGCGTGAGCAGGTAGCCACCGGCGGCCCGCAGATCCGGCTCCGCGGCGGCCGCCCCGGCGCCCCGGACCGCGGCCACCCATCGGTCGAGAAGAGTTGTCACGGCCGCCATCCTGGCACGCCCGCCTGCCGGTCCTTTACCCCGCTTGCTGGACCTCGGCTCGGCGTCGCCGTGATCCGCCAGACGCACCCTAGGGTCGGATCATGACCGACGCGGGTGCGCAGCGCAGGGTCGCCGCCGCCCTGGTCCGGCTGCGCGGCCGGTCCCGCTCCGGGGTCGAGGCCGGCTGGACGCGGGTACGCGGCGGCCTCGGGCTCGCCACCCAGGCGGGTGCCGCCGCGGGCATCTCGTGGTTCGTCGCCCACGACCTCATCGGGCGGCCGAGCCCCTTCTTCGCCCCGATCGCGGCGGTGATCACCCTGGCGTCGTCGGTCGGGCGGCGCGCCCGGCGTACGGTCGAACTGGTCGTCGGGGTCGCCATCGGCATCGGGGTCGGCGACGCGATCATCGCGCTCATCGGTTCCGGCCCGTGGCAGATCGGCCTGGTGGTGGTGCTCGCCATCCTCCTCGCCGCAGCCGTCGGGGGCGGACCCTCGCTCGTCATCCAGTCCGCCTCCTCCGCCGTGCTGGTCGCGACGTTGACGACCGCCACCGGGCTGCCGTACACGCGCTTCTTCGACGCCCTGGTCGGCGGCGTGGTCGGTCTGACGGTGATGACGCTGCTGCTCCCGCTCAACCCGCTGACGGTGGTGCGCCGGGCGGCCGACCCCGCCCTGGAGGCGATGGCCGCGGGGCTGCGCGCCGTCGGCGAGGGGGCCGAGAAGGGCGACGTGGAGCAGGTGCGGGCGGCGCTCGTCCGGCTGCGCGACGCCGAGAGCGACTTCGCGGCGTTCGCCGAGGCGGCTGCGGCGGCAAGCGAGAACGTCGCCTTCGCGCCGGCCCGGTGGCGCTCCCGCGGCGCGCTCAGCCAGTACGTGGAGGGCGCGCCGCACCTTACGTACGCTCTGCGCAACGTTCGGGTGCTGACCCCGGCGGATGATCACGGCGCTGGACGACGGTGAGCCCGTGCCGGTCTGCCTGCCGACCTCCTTGACGACGCTGGCCGGCTCCGTGGAGCTCATGCGGCAGGAATGGGCGCGGGGCGCGGAGCCGGAGGCGGCCCGGGGGCGGGCGTTGCGGGGCGCGGCGGAGTCGGCCAAGGCTTACGAGGAAGGTGTCGGGTTTTCCGGCGGCGTGGTCGTGGCCCAGGTGCGGACCACGGTGACCGATCTGCTGCGGGCTACCGGCGTCGAGTATGCGGAGGCGCCCCGGCTGGTGCGGCGGGCGATCGGGTGGCGCGGACGCGCGGCGCGGCGAGGGCCGGCGCGGACCTGATTCGGTCGTCATGGGCGCGGGCCCGCCTCGGCGGGACGGGGTGGCTACGCTGGCGGCATGGCCGATGAAGCTCCCGGTGGACCGCCCGACCCGGCACCGCACCCGGCCCTCGGGGCGTTTCCGGGCCCGGCGCAGCAGGTGACCGGTCCCGCGGTCCCCGCCGAGACCGCCCCTGCCGAGGTTGCCCAGGCCCAGACCCACCCGCCCTATCAGCCCCCTGATCTCGAGCATCTGCCGCCCACGCCGGGCCGTCGGACCGGGTGGCCACGCTGGCTGTCGCTCGTGCTGATTATCACCTTCATCGCCCTCTGCGCGATCACGATGCTGGTCATCCTCGGCGTCAGCAATGGTCCGGTCGGCCTGGCTGTCGGCCTCACCGCCGCCATCCTGCCGGTTCCGGTGCTGGTCAGCTGCTTCCTGTGGCTTGACCGCTACGAGCCCGAACCCATCCGCTACCTGGTCTTCTGCTTCGCCTGGGGGTCGGCCGTCGCCACCCTGGTGGCCTTCGGCGTCAACATGACGGCCGCGTGGGGCTTCGACAAGCTGGGCCTGCCCGAGGCGCTGGTCGCCGTCCTCGTGGCGCCCTTCATCGAGGAGTCGATGAAGGTGCTCGGCCCGATGCTGCTGTTCTGGCGCCGCCGCCGCGAATGGTCCGGCATCACCGACGGCATCGTCTACTGTGGCCTCTCCGCGCTGGGCTTCGCGATGGTCGAGAACGTGCTCTACCTCGGCGGCCACGGCTACGCGGCGGGCGCGGACCAATACGGGCCCGCCACCGGCATTCAGAACCTTTTCCTGATCTTCATCGTGCGCATCCTGTTCACCGGCTTCGCGCACCCGCTGTTCACCGCGATGTCCGGCATCGGCCTGGGCATCGCCGCACGCTCGGCGGACCGCCGGGTGCGCTGGCTCGCGCCGATCGCCGGCCTGCTGCTGGCGATGATCCTGCACGGCCTGTTCAACCTGCTGCCAACGCTCTCGGTCGCCACCGGCGAGACCATCATCATGCTGTACGGGTACCTCGGCTTCATGGTCCCGTTCTTCTTCGCCGCGCTGGGCTTCGCGATCGCGTTGCGTGGCTACGAGGGGCGCCTCAGCGAGCGGATCCTGCCGCACTACGTACGCACCGGCTGGTTGTCCCCGCCGGAGGTGGCGACGCTGGGCAGCCTGGGCCGCCGGCATTCCGCCCGGCAGTGGGCGAAACGGGTCTCCGGCGAGGCGGGCCTGCGGGCCATGCGCGGCTTCCAATCGGCGTCGACGCAGCTCGCCCTGCTGCGCGACGGCATGCAGCGCGGCCTCCACCGCGATCCCCGGGAACTGACCGCGGCGCAGGAGGAGGAGCGCAAGCTGCTCACGGACATCTCCAGCTACCGGTCGGTCTTCGTGGGCCGCGATCCGCGGACGCCGCACGCCTTCTGGGACGGCGTCAGCTATCAGATCGCGTTCCCGGACGGTGTGACGCGCACGGTCAGCCCGCCGGACGAGCCGGTCGTTCCGGTGCCGGTGCGCATTCCACCCCCCATGCCGGTGTACGCCGGTTACGGCCCTCCGGCCGGTTACGGTTCACCGTCGCCCGGCTATGGCGTGCCGCAGCCCGGTTATGGCCCGCCCGCCGGCTATGGCGTGCCGCCGCGTGGCTATGGCCTGACCTCCGGGTATGGCGCGCCGCCGGCCGGCTATGGGACGTCGTCCGGTTACGGGCCGTCCAATGGTTCGCCGGCGCAGGGTTACGGTCCGCCGCCCGGTTACGGCTCACCACCGTCTGCTTACGGCTCCCCGCCGCCCGCTCACGGCTCCCCGCCGCCGAGTTACGGCTCACCGCCGCCTGGCTACGGCGCGCCCACCGGCTATGACCCGCCGCCGCCGGGCTATGGCCCGCCGCCCGGTTCCTAGAGGTAGAGGCCGGTTCCGTCGGATTCCACGCGGCTCGCCGCGACCGCGTGCACGTCGCGTTCGCGGAGCAGCACGTAGCTGTTGCCGTGCAACTCCACCTCCGCCCGGTCCTCGGGGTCGAACAGGACCCGGTCGCCGACGACGATGGAACGGACGTTCGGTCCTACGCCGACCGCCTTGGCCCACGACAGGCGTCGGCCCATCGACGCGGTGGCCGGGATCACGATGCCGGCGCTCGAACGACGTTCCCCTTCGCCGCCGTCGAGCCGCACGAGGACGCGGTCGTGCAGCATGCGAATGGGCAGACCGGCCTCTGTCTGGGTGTCGGTGCTCACGCAGAGACGGTACGCCCGACCTTGGCGGGGACGCGTGCCGGTCTCGACTACGGTGGGAACCGCGTGTCGAAGGCGAGGGGGTTGAGCGGTTGAGCCGCTTCCAACGAGTACGGGCGAACCTGCGTAGGGCCTACGAGGCGGGTCGCGAATCCGTACGGACGTCCCGGGCCGAGTCGGATCGGCCGACCGACGACGCCGAGGTCGAATACGAATCCCCGCCGCCGGTCTTCGAGCACCACTCGACGACCAGCCTGGACGACGCCGAGGTGCCGCACTCGTTGCGGATCGCCGCGGCCTGGTCGTGGCGCCTGATCGTCGTCGGGGTCGTGGGCTGGGTGCTGCTCCGCTTCATCGGCACGATCAGCATCGTGGTCGTCCCGCTGGCGATCGCCCTGCTTCTCTCGGCGCTGCTCGCCCCGGCCGTGGGTTGGCTGCTGAAGCTGCGCCTCCCGCCGTCGCTGGCCACGTTCCTGGTGCTGATCTGCGGGATCGGGGCGGTGGCGGGCACGCTGACCCTGGTGGTCAACCAGTTCGTCGACGGGGTGCCGGAGCTCAGCGAAAACGCCAGCGAGGGCATCAGGCAGATCCAGAAGTGGGCCCGCAACGGCCCGCTGCACCTCAACGACGACCAGCTCACCCAGGCGATCGAATCGGGCCGGGACTGGATCGACGCACACACGTCGCAGCTCACGGCGACCGGCTTCGCGACCGCGGCCACCCTGGCGGAGGTGCTGACCGGGGCGCTGCTGGTGCTCTTCGCGACGTTCTTCTTCCTGCGTGACGGCCGCAAGATCTGGCGCTTTCTGGTACGTCTGTTCCCGGTCAACGCCCGCTGGAGCCTGTCCGACGCCGGCGACGCCTCGTGGGCGACGCTCGGCTCCTACGTCCGGGCGACGGTGCTGGTGGCTTTCATCGACGCGGCGGGCATCGGCCTGGCCCTGATGATCCTGGACGTCCCCTTCCCGTTCCCGCTGGCGGCACTGGTGTTCCTCGGCGCCTTCATCCCGATCGTCGGCGCCAGCGTCTCCGGCGCGGTCGCGGTCCTGGTGGCGCTGGTCGACGAGGGCTGGATCGTCGCCCTGATCGTGCTCGGCGCGGTCATCGTGGTCCAGCAGGTCGAGGGACACATCCTCCAGCCGCTGATCATGGGCCGGGCGGTCGCCATCCACCCGCTCGTCGTGATCATTGGCATCGCCTCGGGGGTGGTCCTGGCAGGCATCGTGGGCGCGCTGGTGGCCGTGCCGCTGATCGCGGTGCTGAACACGGGTGTCCGCCGACTGGCCCGCCGCCGACCCGAGATCCCCCCGGACGCGGTCCTCGTCACCGCCGGCGACCCGCCGTCGTGACTGAGCCGGTGATCCCGCCGCGACGGCACGAGATATCGGGCCGCCTCCGCGTCGGGCACCGGCTGACTAGCCGTTGATTTCTGGCTCTGGGGCTTGAGCTGGTGGACGCTCCCGCGTGCCTGGCTATCCTCCGGCGAGGCGTTGGAGGGCGCCGAGTGCCACGTCCGGCCGGGTCGTGTACCAGAACGGGGGCAGGGACTTGCGGAGGAAGGCGCCATAGCCGCGCGCTGTCTCCAGGCGGGAATCCAGGACCGCGACGACGCCCTTGTCGCCGGTCGACCGGATCAGGCGGCCGACACCTTGGGCGAGACGCACCGCCGCGATCGGGACACTCACGGAGGCGAAGCCCGAGCCGCCCGTCGCGTCCACGGCGGCGGCGCGGGCGGCGGCCAGGGGCTCGTCCGGGCGGGGGAACGGCAGGCGATCGATGACGACGAGCTGGCAGGCGTCGCCGGGGACGTCCACGCCCTGCCACAGCGACATCACGCCGAAGAGGCAGCTCTCCTTCTGCTCTTTGAACTTGCGGACCAGGATCGGCAGCGTCTCCTCGCCCTGGAGCAGCACCGGCAGATCGGTCTTCTCGCGCAGCAGCTCCGCGGCCTGGGTCGCCGCGCGGCGGGACGAGAACAGGCCCAGGGTGCGGCCGCCGAGCGCCTCGACCAGTTTCAGCAACTCCTCGCCCGCGAGGTCTGGCAGGCCTGAGGCGGCGGGCCGGGGAAGGTGGGCGGCGACGTAGAGAATGCCCTGCTTGGGGTAGTCGAAGGGAGAGCCGACGTCGAGGGAGGTCCAGCCCTCGCCGGACATGGGCTGCGCATCCGGACTCAGGCCGGAGCCGGAGCCGGAGCCGGAGCGGGCAGCGGGAACCGCGCCGCCCGCGGCGACCCCGCCCGCGGCGACCCCGCCCGCGGCGACCCCGCCCGCGGCGACCCCGCCCCGGCCGGCTGCGGAAGAGGCGCCGTCGGTCGAGGAAGCGCCAACGCGAGCGGTCGAGGAGGCGCCGACCCGGGCGGTCGAGGAGCTGGCAGGGCCGGTTGTGGAGGGGGCGGCGGAGGGCTTGCTGGGCCCGCTCGCTGGGAGCCCCAGCGAGCGGGCCACGGTGTCGAAGCGACCACCCAATGTCAGAGTCGCCGAGGTCGCCACCACGGTGCGGTCGTCATAGAGGCTTGTCGCCAGTGTGCCGGCCACCGAGAGGGGCGCGACCACCAGCGCGCGGCGGCCGTTGCCGAGGTCGTTCTTCTCGACCCAGGCGACGTCGAAGTCGGACTCCTCGAGGAGGCGCTGGGTCGTCGTGGAGAGCTCGTCGAGGGTGGCTTTGGCCTGTTGTTTGCGGACCGGGTCGGGGTCGTCCGACTTGATGTCGCCGATGGCCTCGAGCGCCGCGCGGGTTGCCGCGTCCACCAGGAGCAGCGCCTGGTGCAGCAGTGGGGGCAGGCCGGTGGTCAGTCGGCCCGCCGGGATGTCCGCCAGGCCGACGGTGAGGGAGTCGGCAGCGGCCGCCAGGGACTCGCCGGCGGCCGGGGAGAGCAGGGGGCGGGCGCGTTTCGCGGCGCGTTCGACGGCCTCCGGGGTGAGCTCCGCCTGGGCCGCGGAGGAGACCCGGTCGGCCAGCTCGTGGGCCTCGTCGACGATCAGCAGCTTGTGCGGCGGCACGATGTGGCGGTCGGCCAGCATGTCGACGGCGAGCAGGCTGTGGTTGGTCACCACGATGTCGGCCTCGCGGGCTCGGGCTCGGGAGGCCTCGGCGAAGCAGTCGGCGCCGTACGGGCAGCGGGCGGCGCCGACGCAGTCGCGGGCCGGCATCGAGACCTGGCGCCAGGCCGTGTCGTCGACGCCCGGGTCCAGCTCGTCACGGTCGCCGGTCGCCGTCTTCTCCGCCCATTCCTGCACGCGCAGGATCTGCTTGCCGAGCCGGCCCGCCTCGCCGAGCCACTGGGTGGCGCGGGCGGGGGCGTCGTCGAAGAGGGTGTCGGTCGGCGCCTCCTCGTCGGCGTGTTCGAGTTTCGCCACGCAGAGGTAGTGGTGGCGGCCCTTGAGGACGGCGAACGTCGGGCGCCGGCCGAGGATCGGCTCGACCGCGTCCGCCAGCCGCGGCAGGTCGTGCTCGACGAGCTGGTTCTGCAGTGCCAGGGTTGCCGTGGAGACCACGACCGGGCCGTCGACGAGCAGTGCGGGCGTCAGGTAGGCGAGGCTCTTGCCGGTGCCCGTTCCGGCCTGGACGAGCAGGTGCTCGCGCTGCCGCACGGCCCGCTCGATCGCCGCCGCCATCCGCTCCTGACCTGGGCGGGAGGACCCTCCGGGGACCGCGCCGACCGCGGCGGCGAGCAGGTCCTTGGCGGCGGCGGTGGTGCGGCGGGACTTGGCGGGGGCAGTCACGACGAAGACCGTACCCGCCACCACCGACGAAACCGTCGCACCGTTAGGGTCTTGTCATGCCGAGCGAGATGGTCCGGGTGATCTACACCAAGTTCGACGGATCCGCCCATCGCGACTATCCGGCGCGTCGGCTCAACGAGGACGACCTGGGGATATGGGTCGGAGTGACCCGCGGCACCGCGTCCGTCTATCACGGACAACCCTCGGTCGAGCAGATCCCGTTCGTCCTGCTCATCCCGCACAGCGCGTGGTGGACCGGCATGTTCAACCCGCCGCCGCGCACCAGCGAGGTCTACTGCGATATCACCACCCCGGCGCGCTGGGAGGGTGACACGGTCCACATCGTCGATCTGGACCTCGACGTCTCGCGCCGGCGGGACTCGGGGCTGGTCGAGCTGCGGGACGAGGACGAGTTCGAGGATCACCGGGTGCGGTTCGGCTATCCCGACGAGGTGGTCGCCCAGGCGCGCGCCGCCGCCCGGCACCTGGTGGGGGCCCTGGGCGACGGCACCGAGCCGTTCGCTTCCGCGTACCGTAAATGGTTGTCAACGGTCCACGACTGAGCCGAGCTTCGCGGGGTTGAGCTGGCTGTAGACGGCCGTGATGCGGCCGTCGGCGACGGCCACGGACAGCACCGTCAGCAGGTCGCGCCCGTCGGCGTAGGTGCCGGTGACCAGCATCCCCGCGTCCCCGTTGACCAGAATGGGTTCGGTGGTGACGTCGGACGCCTCGCGCATGAGTCGGCTGAAGAGGCCGGCCCAGAACCGTGCCACCTTGTCCTGGCCGAGGATGGCGTTGCGGCCGGCGTTCACCACACCACCGCCGTCTCCGATGGCCACGACGTCCGGCGCCAACACCGCCGCGAGGGCGTGCAGGTCGCCGCTGGCCGCCGCGGTCAGGAAAGCTTCCAGGACCCGGCGCTGCTCGGCGAGGTCGGCGGTGTGGCGCGCCTGGCCCTCGGCCACCGCCTTGCGTCCCCGGGACGCGTGCTGGCGTGCCGCCGCCGGGGTGATGTCCAGTACGGCGGCGATCTCCTCGAACGGCACCGCGAACGCGTCGTGCAGCACCACGGCAACGCGTTGTTCCGGGGTCAGCTTCTCCAGCACCACGAGCAGGGCGAGGCTCACCTCCTGCCGCCGCGTGACCTGCTCGGAGGGGTCGTCGAGGCGGGAGACGACCGGCTCGGGCAGCCACTGGCCGGGGTAGGCCTCGCGGCGTACCCGGGCCGACCGGAGCACGTCGAGGCAGATCCGCCCGGTGATGGTGGTCAGCCAGCCGCGCAGGTCCCGGATGTCGTCGCCGGAGTCCCGGGCGCGGTGGTAGCGCAGCCAGGCGTCCTGCACGGCGTCCTCGGCCTCGGCACGACTGCCGAGCATGCGGTACGCGACCGCGAGCAGGTGCGGTCGTTCTGTCTCGAACTCGTCAATGACCACTTGATCTCGTTTCGGTTTTCCGCTGCGGTCAAATGCGGACGGCATGGAGGAATTCTGCGCGACATTGCCCGGTCGCCGGTGTCACATGTGACACAGTGGTGGACGCTATAGGGCATTTAACCCAATTTGCTGGCGGGCGGAGGGGGTAGGACAGTGGCGGACGTGGCGACCCTCTTGGGCGGCCTGGCCGGGCTCGCCGGGGCCACCGGCGCGACGACCCTCGGGATCGCGGTGGCCCGTCGGCCTCGCCCCTACCTGCCGGCCGGGCATGCGCTCGCCGGCGAGCGGGCCGTCGACCCGTTGCCGGACGTGCTGCGGCGCGGGCTCGCGGGGATATCCGTGCCGGTCCGGCCGGGACCGCACGGCGAGCTCTATCTCGGGCCGGGCATTCCGCGACCCGGGCGTACGCTGCGCCGGCTCGTGCTCAGCCCGTTGTTCGCCCGCGCCAATGCCCGGGGCGGCCGGCTCTGCCGGGATCAGCGGGTGCCGTTCCGGCTGGTCGTGGAGTTCACCGGGCCGACCCGGGACGCGGAGACGCTGCTGCGGGCGTACCGAATGCTTGATCAGCAGTTGCGGGACCACGCCCCGCTGCTGAGCCGCTGCGTCGACGGCAGGCTGGACGCGGGCGCGGTCACGGTGACCGTCGCCGGCATCGTGGACGCGCGCGAGTTGCTGGCGACCGAGCGGGAACGGTACGCGTTCGCCGACGGTTCGTTCGACGACATCGGCGCGGCCGCGGCCCCGCCCACCCTGGTGCCGATGGTCAGCGAGCAGTGGACCCGGCGGTTCGGCTGGGACGGTTGCGAGCCCATCCCCGCCGAGGAGCGACATCTGCTGCACGCGCTCGTGCGGTCGGCGCACGAGGACGGCCGTACGGTGCGGATCTCGGGCCTGCCGTCCGGTTCGCGCCGGGCGCGCCAGGCCGTCTGGACCGAGTTGGGCGAGGCCGGGGTGGACGTGGTCGCCGACGCCGACTACGTGGGCCTGGCCCGGCACCTGCGCCGGCATCCGGTACGCCGGCCGCTGCCGGTGGTGCGCCGTCCGTCGCCGCAGCCACGCCGCCCGGACCTGGCGCAAACCAGCTGAAAGATCCACAAAAACGAACAGGCAAGGTTAACGCCAGATGAACGTGCCCTGAACTGCCGCTGAGCAGGGGTAGGCGATCTTCGCAAGGGGAGAGGTGTTACCTAGCATTCCCCGGGAATCCGCCAGACCCGTCCACCCCGTCAAACGAGGTTCGCGCCGTGAAGTTCTCCTTCCGCCCCACCGAGGGCGCCTTCTACGAGCTGTTCAGCCGGGCCGCTCAGAACCTCGTGCGGGGCACCGACCTGCTGAATGAGCTGGCGCTGCCCGGCGCCGACGTGCAGTCCGTCAGCGACCGGCTGACCGACGTCGAGCACGACAGCGACCAGATCACCCACGATCTCTACAAGAAGATCAACTCCACGTTCATCACGCCGTTCGACCGCGAGGACATCTACTCGCTGGGCTCGCAGCTCGACGACGTCATGGACCACCTCGAGGCGGTCGGCAACCTCCTCTATCTGTACGGCCTGACCGAGCTGCCCTCGCTGCCGCGGGAGATGCACGAGCTGGTCACCGTGCTCGACCAGCAGGCCAAGATCACGGCCGAGGCGATGCCGAAGCTGAAGACGATGAAGGGTCTCGAGGAGTACTGGATCGAGATCAACCGGCTGGAGAACGAGGGCGACCGGGTCTACCGGATGCTGCTGGTCCGCCTCTTCTCCGGTGAGTACGACGCGTTGACGGTGCTCAAGATGAAGGAGGTCGCCGACGAGCTCGAGGCCGCCTGCGACGCCTTCGAGCACGTCGCCAACACGGTCGAGACCATCACGGTCAAGGAGTCTTAGGCCTTGTCCCCGGAGCTCATAGCGGTCCTCGCGGTGATCCTCGCCGCGATGGCCTTCGACTACACCAACGGTTTCCACGACGCCGCGAACGCCATCGCGACCAGCGTCAGCACCCGGGCCCTGACCCCGCGCGTGGCCCTGGCCATGGCCGCGGTCGGCAACTTCATCGGCGCCTACTTCGGCTCGGGCGTCGCCAAGACGGTCGGCGACGGCCTGGTCAAGCTGCCTGTCGGCATCCCCAGCCTCGGAGTGGTCTTCGCCGGCGTGGTCGGCGCCATCGCCTGGAACCTCATCACCTGGTACTTCGGCCTGCCGTCGTCCTCGTCGCACGCCCTCTTCGGCGGCCTCGTCGGCGCGACCCTCTTCGCCAGCCACGGCACGGTCCAATGGGCCACCATCATCGAGAAGGTCCTGATCCCGATGGTGGCCTCGCCATTCGTCGGGTTCCTGCTGGGTTTCATCGTCATGGTGGCGATCATGTGGGGGTTCCGGCGCGGACACCCGGGCAAGCTCAACCGCGGCTTCCGGGTGGCCCAGACGATCTCGGCGGCTTTCATGTCCCTCGGCCACGGCATGCAGGACGCGGCGAAGACGATGGGCATCATCGTGCTCGCCCTCTACTCCGGCGGCTTCCAGTCCGACGCCACGCACATCCCGTGGTGGGTGTACTGGACCTCGGCGGCGGTGCTCGCGGCGGGCACGTACGCCGGCGGCTGGCGCATCATCCGTACGCTCGGCCGTAAGATCATCGACCTCGGCCCGGCCCAGGGTTTCGCCGCCGAGACGGTGGCAAGCTCGGTCCTGTTCTTCAACGCCCTGGTCCTCCACGCGCCGATCTCCACCACGCACACGATCACCTCGGCGATCATGGGCGTCGGTGCGACCAAGCGCCTTTCCGCCGTCCGCTGGAACGTGGCGGGCAACATCGTGCTCGCCTGGCTGACTACCTTCCCGGCGGCCGCGGCGATCGCCTGCGTCACGTACTTCTGCGTACGCCCGCTCTTCGGATAGTCGTTTCGACCACCACGCCGCGGCCTCCGCGGCGTGGTGGAAATCTTTCCGGCGGAGCGATGAGTTCGGCCCGCCTCGCAAGTCTGAGAAGTCGACTCAGCACTTTCGAGACCAAGGGACGAGCGCTATGACTGCCATCGACACCGCACCGGTCGCCCGTGGGCTGCACCGCACCCTCTGGGCGCTCCAGATCTTGCTCGGCTTGTTCTTCATCGTCGCCTCGGCCGGCCCCAAGCTCTTCGGTGAGGCGACGGCGGTCCAGACCTTCGAGGACATGGGAGCCGGTGCCTGGTTCCGCTACTTCATCGGCCTGGTGGAGCTGGCCGGGGGAATCGGCCTGCTCGTCCCCCGCCTCGCCGGCCTCGCGGCGGTTGGACTCGCGCTGCTCATGGTCGGAGCCGCTATCACCCAGGCGTTCATCCTGGATGGCGGGGCGCTTGTTCTCACGCCGGTGGTGCTGTTCGTGTTCTTCGCGTTCATCGCCTGGGGGCGCCGGGCCTCGATCGCCCGCTCTTCCCGAACTGCTTGCTAGCGTTGCCGAAGTGCTGATCAAGGTATTGGACGACTACAACTGCTGGCCACTGTGGGTTCGTGGCGACGACGACGAGATCTTCGAAACATGCGATCCGGCCACCCTCGGCCTCAGCGACAGCGTCGTCGGACGGTTGGCCGCCTGGCAGCAATGGTACGAATCCATGGTCAACTTCGCGGACCCCCATGACAGCAGAGCCGTCACCACAGCCGAGGACGAAGCGTTCGACGCGGAGGCGCGCCTGCTGGCCGCACGCGTCGCCGAAGAACTTCCCCACGCCACCGTCTGGTACTACAAAGACCCCCAACCCACTATTGCCGGCACGCAGTGATTTCTTGAAACCGCTGCGGTGGAGTCAACGCTCGCGGTCGTTCCACTCCCGCAGATTCTCCCGCAGTAGCCCGATGGTTTCGTGTTCTGAAAAGGCGGCTCTCGAGATCGAATCCCACGCTCGGGAGTAGGCCTTGATCTCCGACGGTTTGTCCAGGCACACCGCGCCGACCAGATTCTCGCTGAACACCGTCGGCGGTGGCATGTAGCCATTCTGCTCCGGGAAGTCGAGCATCTTGAACGAACCCGCTAGGGAGCCGAGATGCGGGCCGATCCGCCGGTCGAGAATCCGGATGGACACGTTCGGCAGCTCGGTCGCCTTCAGGAGATGCCACAACTGCCTGCGCATCGTTCCTTCGGGTTTCGGCTCGGCCGTCAGCACCGCTTCGCTGATGATCGATTCGACCGAGGGCGGGGTTGGAAAGGCGCGGGTCAGCACCTGCTGCCGAGCCTGCTTCAGCTCGAGGCACCGGCTGACCTCATCGTCGGACCAGTCGGGTCGATCGATCCTGATGACGACGTCTGAGTAGTCGTGGCACTGGAGCAGTCCGGGCATCATGGTCGGATCGAAGATCCGGATGCGGTTGGCCGCCTGCTCCAGGCACACGTAGGCCCCGAACCAGTTGGGGAGCACGTCGCCGTAGGCCTGCCACCACCCGGGCGCTCGAGTCTCCCTGGCAAGTCCGAGGAGCACGTCACGCATGCCGTCCGGGACTCCATAGGCGTCGCAGAGAGCTTGCACATAGGGAGGCTTGGTCGAGGTGGTGCCCTGCTCGATCCGCCAGATCGTCTGCTCGCTCACCCCGAGCAGCTCGGCAGCGTCCTTGAGTTTGACACCTGCCCTGTCTCTCGCGGCGCGTAGCCCGATGCCGAGCGTGCGTCGTGGGACCGTCGAGACACCGCCTGCGACACCCATGCCCGGCCTCCTTCCGTTCTGGTCGACCAGGCTTTCCATTTTGGAACCGTCCGCTTTGCGTTCTGAAAGGTCTACGCCGCCAACCTGCCATCGTCAATGATCAACATTCGATTTCACCATTCGGCGCCTTGCGCGGCGCCACCTTCCCCATGACGATCGGCGGCGACAGAGATGATCGCCGGAGGTGGATATGACTCAGCGGCATCGCGGAGAGCGCTACCTCCGAGCATCGGCCCTGCCATCTGACTCACGAGAGGAACACGGTTCCTGTGATGCTGCGCAACGATCTGATCATCAAACTCAGCGAACAAGACAATGAATGCGTCACGGTCGATGTCAACGGCATCCTCGTCGATGTCGACTCGGTGGCTCAGGATCGGGGCAACATCGTGCTGGTCCTCGATCCGGAAGAGCTGCGGGCGACCCTGACGCAGGTCGCATCCGGGAAACCGGATCCGAGCGGAACTGGTCAGAGACTCCCCGGCGGGGTGTAGACCACGCCGATCTCGGTGCGGACGGTGTCCAGGAGGGTCATCACGTCGAGCGTCGCCTGATGCGGAACGAGCGGGCTCTCCAGCAACCCCTCCGCCAGGCAGCGCTGCACCTCGGTCGCCTCGTACTGGAAGCCGTTTCCTTCGAACTGGAAGTCGAAGGTGTTCTCACGGTGCAGGATGAAGGATCGCGGCGCGCAGAAGCCCTCGGGCAGGTCGATTCGCCCGCGTGTGCCGGTGATTGTGGCGGCGTTGCGGGAGGCGCCCGCGATGCTGCAGGTCAGGGCCGCCACGGCGGAGTCGTAGCCGAGGAGCATGGCGGTGGTCTCGTCGACGCCTTCTCCGGTGAGGCGGGCCCAGCTTCGCACCGTCGACGGGTTGCCCATGAGCAGGTGCGTCAGGTGGGCCGGGTAGACGCCGAGGTCGAGCAGGGCGCCGCCGCCCAGGGCGGGGTCGCGCAGCCGGTGGGTGGCCTCGAACGGGCCCTGGAGGCCCAGGTCGGCGTGGATGGTGACGATGTCGCCGATGGCGCCGTCGGCGACCAGGGAGGCGACCTTGCGGATCGCCGGGTTGCAGCGCATCCACATGGCCTCCATGAGGAACAGCCCGCGGGCGCGTGCCTCCTCGACGAGCCGCGCCGAGGTGGCCAGTTCCAGGGTCATCGGCTTCTCACAGAGGACCGCCTTGCCGCCGGCCAGGCAGGTCATGACCGCGTCGTGGTGGAAGGCGTGGGGCGTCGCCACGTAGATGACGTCGACGGCGGGGTCCGTCGCCAGCTCGGTCCAGGTGCCGTGGGAGCGGGCGAAGCCGTGCCTGGCGGCGAAGGCGGCCGCCGTTTCGGGGGTGCGGGAGCCGACCGCGGCGAGGTCCGCTCCGGGGACGAGGCGGAGGTCGGACGCGAACCTGCCGGCGATGCCGCCCGTGCCCAGAATGCCCCAGCGCATGGGCGTCACCGTATCGCCCGCGCGGTCGGATGGGGGAGGATCAGGGCGTGAGCCGAATGATCCCGTTGCCGCCCGCCATGGTCCAGAAGGCCCGCGAGTTTCGCGGCACCCCCGCTGAGGCCCGCGCCGCGGCCACCGTCGTGCTCGTGCATCCCGAGAGCTTCGAGGTGTACGTCCTCAGGCGCGCCGCCACGATGGTCTTCGGCGGCCTCCACGCTTTCCCCGGCGGCCGCGTCGATCCCGGCGACAGCCCGGACACCGTGCGGCGTGACTGGGCGGAGCGGCTCGGCGTGCCCGACGAGCAGGCACGGGCCGTTGTCGGCGCCGCCGCGCGTGAGCTGTTCGAGGAGGCCGGCGTGCTGTTGGCCGGCCCGGTCGACGAGCCGGACCGCACCGTCGGCGACGTGACCGGCGACGACTGGGAGGCCGACCGCGCCGCGGTGGCGGCCCGGGAGCTCACCATGACGGACTTGCTGGCCCGGCGCGGACTGCGCCTGCGCGACGACCTGCTGTTTCCGTGGGCACGCTGGATCACCCCGGAGTTCGAGCCCAAGCGCTTCGACACCTGGTTCTTCGTCGCTCTCCTGCCGCAAGCCCAGACGGCGCGGGACGTGTCCGGAGAGGCCGAGGCGACCGCGTGGATCAGCCCGGCGGCCGCCGACGGCCTGAAGATGCTGCCGCCGACGCGGGTGACACTGGACCAGCTGTCCGCGTACGAAAATGTGGAAGATCTCGTGGCAGCGACCGCGACCAGAAACGCCGCCGTGCCGGTCATGCCCCAGGTGGAGCTGACCGGCGACGGCGGCGCCGTGGTGCGGATTCCTTAGCCGAAGCGGCCCGTGATGTAGTCCTCGGTCTTGCGCTCGGACGGGTTGCTGAAGATCTTCTGGGTGTCGTCGTATTCAATGAGGCGGCCGGGGTCGCCGGTCTTGTCGATCGAGAAGAAGCCGGTCTTGTCGCTGACCCTTGCGGCCTGCTGCATGTTGTGGGTGACGATGATGATCGTGAAGCGGTCCTTCAGCTTGAACATCAGGTCCTCGATCGCCAGCGTCGAGATCGGGTCGAGCGCCGAGCAGGGCTCGTCCATGAGTACGACCTGCGGCTCGACCGCGATGGTACGGGCGATGCACAGCCGCTGCTGCTGACCGCCGGAGAGGCCAGCGCCCGGACGGTTGAGCCGGTCCTTGACCTCGTCCCAGAGGTTCGCCGACTTCAGCGACCTCTCGGCGGCCTCGTCCAGCACCGCCTTCTTCTTGACGCCGTTGAGCTTGAGGCCCGCGATCACGTTCTCGTAGATCGACATCGTGGGGAACGGGTTGGGGCGTTGGAAGACCATGCCGATCATGCGGCGTACGGCGGTGACGTCGACGTCGGGGTCGTAGACGTTCTGGTCGTCGATGGTCAGCCGGCCCTCGATGCGGGCGCCCGGCAGCACCTCGTGCATGCGGTTGATGGACCGCAGGAACGTCGACTTGCCGCAGCCGGACGGGCCGATCAGGGCGGTGATCGTCTTCGGCTCGACGGTCATCGAGATGTTGTCGATCGCCTTGAACGAGCCGTAGTAGGACGAGACGTTGCTCGCCTCGATGCGCTTGGCCATGGGGGACACCTTTACCTCAGGTCAGCCGGTTGCGGCGGGCGAGCAGCTTCGCTGCGATGGTCAGGACGAGGACCAGGGCGACCAGCGTCAGCGCCGCCGTCCAGGCGCGGTCCGGCGCGTACTTCGAGGCGTCGCCGGCCTGCTGGTAGACGAAGAGCGACAGCGACGTCTGGTTGCCGCCGAACGGGTCGAAGTTGATCGCCGCGGCGCCGCCGGCGACGAGCAGCACCGGGGCGGTCTCGCCGGCGGCGCGGGCCACGGCGAGCATGATGCCGGTGACGATGCCGGGCAGGGCGGTGGGCAGGACGACCTTCACGATCGTCTTCCACTGGGGTACGCCCAGCGCGTACGCGCCCTCGCGCAGCGGGCCGGGCACGAGCCGGAGCATCTCCTCGGTGGACCGCACGATCGTGGGCAGCATCAGCACCGTCAGCGCCAGCGAGGCGGCGAAGCCGGAGAAGCGCGGGGTGCCGTTGTTGAACCACGGGCTGACGATGAGCACCCAGAAGGCCAGCACGAACAGGCCCGCCACGATCGACGGGATGCCGGTCATGACGTCGACGAAGAAGCGGACCGTCAGGGCGAACTTGCCGCGGCCGTACTCGACCAGGTAGATCGCGCCGAGCACGCCGAGCGGAACTGCCATGCACGTGGCGATGCCGACCTGCTCCAGCGTGCCGATGATCGCGTGGTACGCGCCGCCGTTGGGGTCCCGGGCGCCGATGTTGTTCATCGAGGTGCCGAAGAAGTTGGCGTCCAGTCGGGCGGCGCCCTTGGAGACCAGCGTCCACACCACGGAGGCCAGCGGCAGGATGGCCAGCACGCAGGCGATGTAGATCAGCGCTCGCCACATCCGGTTGCGGGCCGACCGCGACCCCTCGACCCGGCTGGCGCCGAAGTAGAGGCCGGCGAGGTAGAAGACGACGCCGAGGAAGACGACGAGCACCCAGTTGCCGATGCCCGGGCCGAGGACTACGGCGGCGGAAAGGACCAGGGCCAGGGCGGCGATGCCGAGGTCGGCGACGACCGGCAGCTTCCGCGACCGGATGTTGTCCGGCGTCATGACGACGCCGGGCGTCTCTCTCTCAAGCAGGCTCATACGTGCTCCACTTCGGCATGCCGTCCTGGCCCTGCACTCGCAAGCTCGCTCCGGTGCAGTTCGTCATGCTGGGTTTACTGGGCATGCCGTCCTGGCCCTGCACTCGCAGGCTCGCTCCGGTGCAGTCCGTCATGCCGCACTGTCCCGGAACTCGCGGCGGCGGTAGATGATCGCTCTCGCGGCCATGTTGACCACCAGGGTGATGGCGAAGAGCACCAGGCCGGACGCGATCAGCGCGCCGCGGCCGGTGGCGTTGGCCTCGCCGAAGGTGTTGGCGATGTTCGCGGCGATGGAGTTGCCGCCGCTCTGGATCAGGTTGGCCGAGATGGTGAACGTGGTGCCCAGCGTCAGGGCCAGGGCGATGGTCTCGCCGAGCGCGCGACCCAGGCCGAGCATGACCGCCGCGATGACGCCGGGCTTGCCGTAGGGCAGCACCGCGGTGCGGATCATCTCCCACTTGGTGGCGCCGAGGGCGAGGGCCGCCTCCTCGTTCATGCCCGGGGTCTGCTGGAAGACCTCGCGCGACAGCGAGGTGATGATCGGCAGCACCATGATCGCGAGCACCAGGCTGCCGAGCAGGATCGAGCGGCCGAACGGGCCGTCGCCGCCGAAGATGGGCAGCCAGCCGAAGTACTTGTTCAGCCAGACCGAGAAGTCCTGCACCGGCTCGGAGAACACGGCGAAACCCCAAAGGCCGAAGACAACGCTGGGTACGGCGGCGAGCAGGTCGATGACGAAGCCGAGCGGCGTGGCCAGTCGCCTCGGCGCGTAGTGCGACAGGAACAGCGCGATGCCCAGGGCGATCGGCACCGCGACGATCAGCGCGATGACGGACGTCAACAGGGTGCCGAACGCGAGCGCGGCGATGCCGAACCGGGGCTCGGCCTCGTTGGGGAACCACGTCTTGTAGGTCAGGAAGTTCTCGGTGTTCGCGCTGAGCGCGGGCACCGCCTTGCTGACCAGGAAGATCGCGATGGCCACGATGATGACCAGCACCATCGCGCCGGCGGCGGTGCTGAGGCCCCGAAAGCCGGCCTCCATGGAGAACCGCGCCTTCGTGGGCAGACCACCCCCGCCGCCCAGCGGCGGGCGGCTGCCGTGGCGTTGGTCGGGAGGGATCGGCGATCCGTCGGTCCCGGTGGACCGACGGACCGCCGAGCGGGAGGGGTAGTCACCCATTCGCTCGCTCGCTGTCGTCTAGAAGGGGGTTCAGGAGATCTTCGCGACCGAGGCCTCGACCTTGCCGCGGACCGACTCCGGCAGCGGGGCGTAGCCGAGCTGAGCGAGTGCCGACTGGCCGCCGGTGCTGGCGGTGTAGCTCAGGAAGCCCTTGATGGCGGCGGCCTTCGGGCTGCCCTTGCTGCAGGCGATCTCGTAGGTGACCAGGACGATCGGGTAGGCCCCGGCCTCCTTGGTGGCGTAGTCGATCTCGAGCTTGAGGTCGTCGCCGGTGCCGGCGATCTTGGCGCCCGCGATGGTCTTGCCGGCGCTCTCGCCGGTCAGCTCGGTGTACTCACCCGCGCCGTTCTTGATCTTCGCCTTCTTCAGGTCGCTGTTCTCGGCGAAGGACAGCTCGACGTAGGAGATGGTGTTGGCGGTGCTCTTGACCAGCGACGCGACGCCGTCGGACTTGGGGGCGCCGGTGCCGCCCGGGGCCTTCCAGGCCTTGGCGTTGCCGAAGGTCCAGTCCGCCTCGGCGGTCTTGCTCAGGTACTTGGTGAAGTTGTCGGTGGTGCCCGACTCGTCCGAGCGGTGCACCGCCTGGATCGTGGCGGCCGGCAGCTTGGCGCCGGAGTTCTCGGCGGCGATGGCCGGGTCGTTCCACTTGGTGATCTTGTTACTGAAGATCTTGGCCAGCGTCGTGGGGGAGAGCTGGAGGCCCTCGACACCGTCGACGTTGTAGACGACCGCGATGGGGCCGGTCACCATCGGCAGGTTGAGCGCCTGGCCGCCGGGGCACTTGGCGTCGGCCTGCGGCTGCTCCTCGGGCTTGAGGGCGGAGTCCGAGCCGGCGAAGTCGGCGGTGCCGGCGATGAACGCCTGGATGCCGGCGCCGGAGCCGGTGCTCTCGTAGCCGATCTTGGTGTCGGCGCCGCACTGGCCCTGGAAGGTCTTGATCCACTCGTCCATCGCGTTCTTCTGCGCGGACGAACCCTGGGCCGTCAGCTGACCCGCGGCGCAGTTGCCCTTGGCCGCGGACGCTCCCGGGGCCGCGGACGTGTCGGTGTTGTCGGAACCGCACGCGCTGAGCGCGAGGGCGGTCGTCAAGGCAATGCCGGCAACGTAGTACCGCTGGAGCTTCACGGTGTTCCCTTCGGATGAGCTTGCTCCGGGCTCCGTAGTCCCGGCCGGCCGAGGTCTCATCGGCACACCCGGAAAGCTAAGAGGGCCAGATGGCCGGCTTCCCGGAGCTAAGTGAACGAAGGGTGAACGGTTGAGCCCCTGTTCGTTGCCTTTGGCTAAGAAGGGGTTGTCCGTTACGTGAACGACGGGGCGTGTGACCGCTATGCCCGACCTTTTCCGTTAACCTGGCACGCTTTCATGTGGCGCGCGTCACTGTCGGTCAGGAACGGTGGTACTGCACGTCGGTGGTGTGGATCTCGAAGCCGAGGCGGCGGTAGAGGGCCACCGCGGCCGTGTTCGACTCGTCCACGTACAGCAGGACGTCGCTCAGGCCGCGATCCGCGAGATGGCGCAGGCCCGCGACGCTCAGGGCAGTGCCGAGCCCACGGCGATGACCGCCCGGATCGGCGCCGAGGATGTAGATCTCGCCGAGGGCCGGCTCGACGGCGGTCGGCGGATGCACCTTGGTCCAGTGGAATCCGACCAGGGTGTCGGTCCGGTCGACCGCGAGCAGGAAGCCCTCCGGGTCGAACCACGGCTCGGCGAACCGCAGCCGCAGGTCCTCCAGCGTCCAGCGGCCCTGCTCCGGGTGGTGCGCGAAGGCCCGCGCGTTGACGCCCAACCACGCGGTGTCGTCGGCGCCGGGCACGAAGGCGCGCACCCGGACGTCCTCGGGGAGGGGCACGTCCGGCAGGTCGGTGAGCGGGCGGCGCATCTGCCACAGGACGCGGGACCGGGTAAAGCCCGCCCGCTCGGCGAACGCGCGGGCGGCGGGCTCGTCGCCGTGCGCCCAGAACTGCAGTTCTCCGGGCCCGGCCGCGGCCAGCAGGGCGGTGCCGTGCCCGCGCAGTCGGTGTTTCGGGTGGACGACCAGCTCGCCGGCGGTTTCCGCGAGATAGGCGTACCCCACGAGCTCCTCGTCCTCGGCGAACGCGAGCAGGTGCCGGTGTGCCGTCCCACGGAGTCCGAGCACGCCCTCCTCCGAGAGGGGGCCGACCCCGTCGGCTTCCTCGGCCGCGGCGGCCAACGCGAGCACGTCGGCCACCTCGGCGGGGGTGAGCCGGTTCATGGGCCGGACGTCAGTCATGCTGCGCGAGCTTAGACCGGCAGCGATACGGGCTCGTTGTCGGGCAACTGGCGGCCGGTGGGCGGCGTCACGAACTTGTACCCGACCTGGCGCACGGTGCCGATCATCGATTCGTACTCCGAGCCGAGCTTGGCGCGCAGCCGCCGCACATGCACGTCGACCGTGCGGGTGCCGCCGAAGTAGTCGTAGCCCCAGACCTCACGCAGCAGCTGGTCGCGGGTGAAAACCCGGCCGGGGTGCTGGGCCAGGAACTTGAGCAGCTCGAACTCCTTGTAGGTGAGGTCGAGCGGCCGGCCCTTGAGCTTCGCGGCGTAGGTGTCGGGGTCGATGGTGAGCTCGCCGGCCCGGATCGAGCCGCCGGCGCCGGCGGTGGCGTTGGTCAGGCGGCCGACGCCCAGGCGCAGCCGGGCCTCGACCTCGGCCGGTCCGGCTCCGGCCAGGATGACGTCGTCGACACCCCAGTCCGCGTTCAGGGCGATCAGACCCGCCTCGGTGACCACCGCGAACAGCGGCACACCGCTGCCGGTCGCGTGCAGCATCCGGCAGGTGGCCCGGGCCTCGGAGAGCTCCGAGCGGGCGTCGATCAGCACGGCGTCGGGGCTGGGGCCCGCCACCAGGGTGCGCACGTCGCGGGGCGCGGTGCGCACGGAGTGGGGTAGCAGGTCCAGGGCGGGGAGCACAGCGGAGGGCTCACCAGCGCGGGCCGTCACCAACAGGAGGATTTCCACACTCACCTCGATCCTCGCGGCGCCAGGCCGCTTCGGGTGACCCGGTCTCACGCCAAGGACGCGCGCGACCGGAAGGGTCTCGTCCCGGCGTCACCGACGGGTGGGCTGGGATCACCTTATCTGATTCAGCGGCCCGACCCTCGGCGTCAGAGCCGCCGAATGATGTGACGAATACCCTCGGTGCAAAGGCGTGACCGGCCGCGATGGGGACGTTCGGGCCCGGGTCTGGCACCATCGCAGGCGTGTTACCCACCACTGGACGCGGTGACGACCCCTGGGACGAGGACGTCTCCCGGGAGATCGCGCGGTCCGCACCCGGCCGCTCCTCGTCCGGCTTCTACGCGGGCGCCCCGGAAAAGGAGCCCGACTTCGGGAAGCGTGAGGAGGACGACGACGAGGAAATCGACGAGGAGATTCCCGTCGCGCCGGTGCGCCGCAAGCTGTCGGTGGCCATCGCCGGCTTCGCCGCCCTGCTCGGCGTCGGCCTGATCCTCGGCGCCCAGAGCTCGGGGCCGGACGCGCGGCTGTCGTACGCGGTCGTCGTCTTCGGGGTGCAGCTGCTCTATGTCCTGGCCTTCACCATGGCGATCCGTCCGCCCGCGGCCGGCGTCGTCGCGGGCGTCTGCGCGGTGGCCGGCGGGCTCGCCGACCGGCTGGCGATCACGAGCGACTCGGCGGGCATGCTGCCCCTGCTCTTTGTCACCGCGGGCGCCCTCGTCGCCGCGCTGGCCGGGCAGGCGATCCGCGCCCGCGACCGCACACAGCTGCGCGACGCGTTCGGCGGCACCTTCCTCATCGTCTTCGGCGTGGTGTCGTTCTCCCTGCTGATCGTGCTCACCCGCCGGCCGGTGGGCACCCAGGCCATCCTCGTCTGCCTCACCGCGGCCGGGATCGCGCTGCTGGTCGCACACCTCACGGACGCGGTCTGGCCCAAGCCGCGGATCGCCGCGCAGGTGCCGCGGGGGGCGGCCGGCATCGTGCTCGGTGCGATGCTCGGCACGCTGGCCGCGGCCGGGCTGGGCAGCGTGCTGGTGCTGCCGTTCACCCCCGGCAAGGGCGCGGTGCTGGGCTTCGCCGTCGCCGGCATCGCCGGGCTGGTCGATCTCGCCGTGAATTACTCCGAGGCCGGACGCAGCATGGCCGGCGACGCGCCGACGTTCTGGGTGGCCCGGCACATGCAGGGTCCGCTGGGCGCGTTCGCGCTGATCTTGCCGGCCACCTACGCGTTGACGCTCTTCTTTCTCACCTGAAGCTCGTACAGTTCTTTCCCATCTAGAGCCCATACAGTGATCGCCCTGTCTCTTCAGGCGGAAACGAGGAGGACCGGTGGCTGAGGTGTACGAGTCGACACGACCGCGCAAAAGGTGGGGTCGGCGACTGCTGATCACCTTCCTGGTGCTGCTGGCTATCGTCGCCGTCGCGGTGGTGGTGGCGGACCGCGTCGCGGCCTCGTACGCCGAACGGGAGATCGGCGACCGCGTCTCCCGGCAGATCGCCGACCGGCAGGCCACCTCGGAGAAGCCGGACGTGACGGTGGCCGGGGTGCCGTTCCTGACCCAGGTGCTCGCGGGCGAGTACCAGGAGATCAAGATCCTGCTGAAGAACTACGCCGGCCCCGCGGGCAACGGCAAGACCGTCAAGATGCCCGAGCTCGACATCCGGGCGCGGGACGTGACCGCGCCGTTGGACACCATCCGCTCCGGCAACGGCGACATCGTGGCGAAGACCGTCACCGGCACCGGCACGATCGGCTACACCGACCTCGCGGCCCTGATCGGCCGGGAGGGCATCACGGTCAGCGAGAAGGACGGCAAGCTGATCGGTTCGGCGCCGGTCGAGGCGCTCGGCCAGACCTTCAACGTCTCCGGTACGGCGTCGCTCGAGGTGAAGGACGGCGTGGTGCAGGTGCGCTTCTCCGAGGTCACCGCCGAAGGGCTGCCCGACGTGCCGCTGGTGCGCAACCTCATCGACAACTACGCCAAGAACCTGGCGCTCGACCTCAAGGTGCCCGCACTGCCGATGGGACTGCAGCTGCAGAAGGTGGAGCCCCGCCCTGAGGGCCTCGTGATCACCACGGGCGCCAGCAACGTGTCGCTCAGCTCGGGAGGGCTGTGACCGCCGCCTCCTTCCCGGATGCTGGTCGATGGTGTTCCGCTCACCCGAGCCGCTGGTAGGGTCGTTTCCCATGAGCCTGTTGCTCACCAAGAGGCGCGCGGTCGACCTGTGCCGCGTGGCCGCCTGCCTGTGTTGCCCTGTCCTCTGACGGGGCCACTCGCGTTTCCTTAGCCCGGCAGTGTTTCGCCCGGCAGTGGCGCCGTACGCATACCGTGATCCGTTTCGTCGGGTCGGCGCGCGCGTGCGCTCTATTTCCCGCTTTCGCGCCGACTCACCCCCCATCTCTCACCTGACAAGGGAGTAATGCGATGAGTCGCGACACCGCACTCGTCTCTGCCGACTGGGCCGAGAAGAACCTGGACGCCCCCGGGGTGGTCTTCGTCGAGGTCGACGAGGACACCACCGCCTACGACGGCGGGCACATCCCCGGCGCCATCAAGCTCGACTGGAAGAAGGACCTGCAGGACCCGGTGCGCCGGGACTTCGTCAACCAGGAGCAGTTCTCCGCGCTGCTCTCCGAGCGGGGCATCGCCAACGACGACACCGTCGTCCTCTATGGCGGCAACAACAACTGGTTCGCCGCGTACGCGTTCTGGTACTTCAAGCTCTACGGCCACGGTGACGTGAAGCTGCTCGACGGTGGCCGCAAGCGGTGGGAGCTCGACGCCCGGCCGTACACCAAGGACCTTCCCCAGCGCGCCGCGACGCAGTACCGGGCGTCGGCGCCGGACCTGTCGATTCGCGCCTTCCGGGACGAGGTCGTGCAGGCCATCGGCGCGAAGAACCTGGTCGACGTCCGCAGCCCCGACGAGTTCGCCGGCCGCCTGCTCGCCCCGGCCCACCTGCCGCAGGAGCAGTCGCAGCGCGCGGGCCACATCCCCACGGCGATCAACGTGCCGTGGAGCAAGGCGGCGAATGAGGACGGCACCTTCAAGTCGGACGCCGAGCTCGCCAAGATCTACGGCGAGGCCGGGTTGGACGGCGGCAAGGACACGATCGCGTACTGCCGCATCGGCGAGCGTTCCTCGCACACCTGGTTCGTGCTCCGAGAGCTCCTCGGCCACGAGAACGTGAAGAACTACGACGGTTCGTGGACCGAGTACGGCTCGCTCATCGGCGTGCCGATCGCGCTCGGCGACGAGCCGGGAAAGGCGTGACCGCCATGACCACATCGTCGAACATCGCGGACGGCTGCGCCGCACCCGACCAGTCGGCTCCCCTCCCCGCCGGCGTCGACCTGCAGAAGGAAACCGTCATCACGGGCGTCCTGACCGATGCCGAGGGCGAGGCGGTGGGCGGCGCGTACGTCCGCCTGCTCGACGCCACCGGCGAATTCACCGCCGAGGTGGTGACGTCGCCCGGCGGCGTCTTCCGCTTCTTCGCGGCACCGGGCTCGTGGACGCTGCGTGCCCTGTCCCGCGCGGGCAACGGCGATCTCGCCGTGGACGCCGCCCGCGGGGTGAACGAGGTCGGCCTCAGCGTCGCCGCCTGACCCACGCTCTGTTGCGAAGGGCGGAACCCTCGGGTTCCGCCCTTCGGTGCTGCCTGGGGCGGGAGCGTGAGGTGCTGCCTGGGGTGGGAGCGTGAGGTGCTGGCTGGGGTGAGGGCGTGCGAGCATGGCTCCCGTGACCCAGACCGGCCATCCCGAGGTAGTGCCATCACCCGCTCCGCGGCGCCGTGCGCCGCGCTGGTGGCTGATCGCGATCGTGGCGGTGTGGGCTCTCGTGCTTGCCGGCGCCGCCGTCTGGTCGGTGCGCAACGATCCGCCGACCGTCGTCGAGCAGCGGGACATCGCCGCCGCCCTGCCCGTGCTGCACCGGGCGGCGGGTGCGGTCGTCACCGCCGCGGACGCCCCCGACCGGACCATCGAGATCGGACCGCTGCGCTTCGACACGCGGTGCGGGCTGACCTCGGTGCGAGCCGGGGTCGAGGCCAGCCAGGAGATCACCGTCCGGGTCCGGGCCGACCAGGCGCCGGGCGCGCTCGAGTCGATCGCCCGGGCGCTTCCGCGGTCGTACAAGCCGGCGATCCGGCACCTCGACAACGACACGCGGCACGTGCTTCGCGCCGACGCCGGTGAGTTCATCGAGGTGGAGGCCACGGCCGAGAACGACGGGATGATCATCGCGGTGCGGATCCTGACCGGCTGCCGGCCACCCAACGCCGGCGTGGACCTCGCTGCCGCGCCTCGGCCGGCCGCGACCACCCCGGACGCCCTCTCCGCCGCGATGACGGCCGTCAAGGCCGCCGGTCCCGCCACGAGCGTCGAGGTGGCCTGCCCGAACGGCAAGACGGCGGCGACGGTGACCGTCGGCGGCCCGACGATGTCGGGCGACCTGGGCCGGGCACTGCGCGACGCGGTGGGCGACGGGCTCGTCGTGCGGGCGGAGCCGCGGGCGTGGGCCTACCGGGTCGGGGAGGTCTCGGTGCTCGTCACCGGCGACGAGGGTGACGCGCGGGTCAGCGCCACCACCTCGTGCCGCTAGGAAGACGTCAGTAAACGACCGCCTGGGCGCCCTCGCCCATGATCTCCTCGACGAAGACCGCGGCGCCCGCGATGCGGATGCCGGGGAGCACGTCGTCCGGTCCGATGTCCCGGCGGGCCGCGCACTGGGTGCACAGCGTGACCGTGCCGGCCTCGAGCAGCAGGCCGAGCAGGTCGGGCAGGGGAGCGGCGTGCGGGAGCTGGAACTCCGCGGCCCGGCCGGGCAGGGCGAACCACGCCGACTCGCCGGTGAGCCAGAACGACACCGGCACGCCGGCGGTCGCCGCCGTGCTCGCCACGGTGAACGCCTGCGAGCAGCGCTCCGGGGCGTCCGCTCCGGCGGTGGTCTTGACGACGAGAAGGCGGGCCATACGCCTCAGCATAGGATGGCTCCGTCATGGTTACGGAGATCGGGTACGTGAGCCTGCTGGTCGCCGGTTTGGGCGCTCTGGCCGGCGGTTTGGGCTATCTGGCGATGCGCATTGCAAGGGGACGCTGGTGAGCAGTGAGACCGAGAACCCGTTGGGCCCGCCCCCCTGGCTGAACGCCCCGCCGGTGGCGGAATACCCCTACGAGGACACCCACGATCTGCGCCAGGGGCCGGATCTGCACCCGGCGCTGCTCGGGCTGCTGCCGTTCGTCGGGTTGTGGCGCGGGCGCGGCCAGGGCGGGTTCCCCCAGCCGGAGGACTACAACTTCGCGCAGGAGATCAGGATCAGCCACGACGGGCGGCCCTTCCTGGCGTACGAGTCGCGCATCTGGCTGCTGGACGACGACTCCACGCCGATCGGCCAGGCCGGGCGCGAGGTCGGTTTCTGGCGTCCCGTGCTCAACGCGGACGGGCGGCCCACCGACGAGATGGAAGCCACCCTGACCACCCAGGACGGGGTGATCGAGATCTACGAGGGCGAGGCCACCGGCACCCGGCTGGAGATGGCGACGGCCGGCGTCGGGCACACCGCCTCGGGTCTCGCGGTCACCGGCGGGCACCGGCTCTTCGGCATCGTCGAGGGCGCGCTGCTCTACGCCCACGAGATGTCGGCGAAAGGCGAGAAGCTCATGCCCCACCTGTCGGCCCGGCTGATCCGGGTCGGCGGCTGAAACCGAGCAGGTCGAGCAGGCGCGGCGTCCACGGCGACGCCGCGCGGGGCCGTCCGTCGAGCGACCTCGCCTCGGCGAGCCCCCGCAGCGCGCTGGTCAGCCAGATCGCGTCGGCACCGGGCAGCTCGTCGGCGGTGATCATCCGTTCCTCGGCGCGCAGGCCCACCTCGGACGCCCGTGCGAGCAGGTGGGCCGCCGTCGTGCCGGGCAGGATGCCGGTCCGGTCCGGGGCGACCGTGCACAGCGTGTCGCCGTCGAGCCAGACGAGGCTCGCCGTCGGGCCCTCCAGGGCGTGGCCGTGGCTGTCGAGCCAGAGCAGGTCGTCGGCACCCTGGGCGGTGGCCCAGCGCTTCGCCGCCAGGTTCTCCGCGTAGGACAGCGTCTTGGCGCCCGCCAGGGACCAGGGCGGCCGCCGGGTGAGGCCCAGGTCGTGGGTGATCAGCCGGATGCCGTTTCGGCGCTCGTCGCGGATCGTCTCCGGGACGGCGGCCACGGTCGCGAACGCGGTCGACGGCGTCACCACCAGCCGCAGAGCGCCGTCGGCGTGGGTGACCCCGCTCGCCAGGTCGGCAAGGCCGCCCGGAACCTCGATCTCCAGAGCCGCCGCCGAGCGCGCCAGGCGGGTCAGGTGCTCCTCGAGCAGCCAGGGACCGGTCGGGCGCAGGTGGATGGTCTCGAAGACCCCCTCGCCGTAGAGGAGACCGCGATCCGTGTGGGTCAGTTCGCCGGGGCCGACGATTACCGTGGGGACGCTCACGTCGCGGAGGGTATCGCCGTGCGAACTATGCTCATAGCGTGTCCGCCACATCCCTTGCCGAGATGCTCCGGGAGCGCGGCCTGCGACTGACCCCGCAGCGCCAGCTCATCCTCGAGGCGGTCCACCAACTCGGCCACGCCACACCCGAGCAAATCCATCAGTCGGTGCGCGAGCGCGCCGCCGGCGTCAACATCACGACCGTCTACCGCACCCTCGAACTCCTCGAGGAACTGGGCCTCGTCAGCCACACCCACCTCTCGCACGGCTCGCCGACCTATCACCGAGCGGGCGAGGACCAGCACGTGCATCTCGTCTGCCGGACGTGCGGTTCGGTCGACGAGGTCGATCCCGCGATCATGGAGCCGGTGACCGTTCGGCTGCGTGACGAGCGGAAATTCCGGGTCGATGTCGGCCACGTGTCGCTCTTCGGCGTCTGCGGCGATTGCAAGGAGCGCACATGACCACGGTGCTTATCGAGGAACTCGAGCCGGGGTCGGCCGACGCCGGAGTCGCCGCGCACTACGGCGACCCGATGCGAGAACAGCGCACCCTCGACACGGCCGTCGGTCTCGTCGACCGGTCGAACCGCGACGTGATCGCCGTGCCCGGCGAGGAACGGGCGGGCTGGCTGCACACGCTGACCACCCAGCACCTCAGCGACCTGCGGGCCGGGCAGGGCACCGAATTCCTCGTGCTCTCGCCCCACGGCCACGTCGAGCAGCACGCCCTGGTCGCCGAGGACGGCACGACCGCCTGGCTGGACACCGAGCCCGGCGCGGGCGCCGGCCTCGCCAAATATCTGGAGATGATGCGCTTCTTCACGCGCGTCGAGCCTCGGGACGCCACCGCGGAGATCGCCGTGCTGTCCCTGGTGGGCCCGCGGGCTCCGGAGGCGGCCGCCCGGCTCGGCATCGACCTGGCCGAGCCCCGCGTGCTGGAGGTGCCGGGTCCCAAGTTCGCCGCCGGGTCGCTGCCGCCCGAGCCCACCGCGCTCTATGACGTACGGGCGTTCGAGGGTGGGCTGGCCCGGCGGGTGCCGCTCGGCGTCGATCTGCTCGTGCCCCGGTCGGGCCTCGACGCGGTGGTTACGCGGCTGGCCGACGTACCCAAAGCCGGATTGTGGGCCTATGAGGCGGTGCGGGTCGCGCATCGGATTCCGCGGCTCGGGTGGGAGACCGACCACCGGACCATTCCGGCCGAGGCGCGG
Organism: Actinoplanes sp. NPDC051346; assembly: GCF_040682215.1. Lineage (NCBI taxonomy): Bacteria > Bacillati > Actinomycetota > Actinomycetes > Micromonosporales > Micromonosporaceae > Actinoplanes > Actinoplanes sp. NPDC051346. Next base: position 227,614 of record NZ_JBFBAJ010000012.1, read on the forward strand.
TTCGTCGCTCCCGCCGTCCACCTCGACAAGGGCTGTTATCGCGGCCAGGAGACGATCGCGCGGGTGCACCACCTCGGGCGTCCGCCTCGGCGGCTCGTGCTGCTCCACCTCGACGGGGTGGCGACCGACCAGCCGCCGGCCCAGGGCACGCCGATCACCCTGGACGGGCGGGAGATCGGTTTCGTCGGCACGGCGGTCCGCCACTACGAGCTCGGCATGATCGCGCTCGCCGTGGTGAAGCGCAATGTCGCCGACGACGCGCGGCTCATCATCGGCGAATCGGCCGCCGCCATCGACGCCGACTGATCGAACCGGCCGCGGATGGCCGTCGCTGCTCTCGGAGCGAATCCGCATGGCAGGATCTCGGTATGACCGGGACCCTGATCACTGTCGCGCCCACCGGCGCGGAGAGCAGCAAGGCGGCCGTACCGGCGCTGCCTGTGACGATCGACGAGCTCGTGGCCACCGCCAAGGAGTGCGAGGCGCTGGGCGCCGCGATCATCCACGTCCACATCCGTGACGACGCGGCGGAGCCCACGCTCGACCAGGGTCGGCTGCGGGACACCGTGGCCGCGCTGCGGCAGTCCACCGACCTGATCATCCAGCTCTCCTCGGGCGGCGCCGTCACCGATCCCGAGTCGGACCGGCTGGCCGTGCTCGACGCGCGCCCGGAGATGGCCTCCTGCACGATGGGTACGGTCAACTTCGGCGACAGCGTCTTCATGAACCGCTGGGACTTCATCGTCGACCTGCACACCCGCATGCAGGAGCGCAGCATCGTCCCCGAGTACGAGATCTTCGATCTGGGCCAGCTCACCACCCTCCAGCGCCTGCTCGACAAGCACGGGCTGCCGTTCGGTGGGCACGTGCACCTGGACCTCGTGATGGGCGTGCCGGGCGGCATGCCGGGCACGGCGGAGGCGCTGGTCGCCTGCCACCGCGTGATCCGGGACCTGCCCGCGGGCACGACGTTCTCCGCCACCGGCATCGGGCGCAGCACGATCGCGGTCATGCTGGCGTCGCTGTCGGCCGGGGGCCACCTGCGGGTCGGCATGGAGGACACGGTGACGTACGCCAAGGGCCAGGCGGTCGAGTCGAACATGCAGCTCGTCGCGCGGGCGGTCGGGTTCGCCCAGCTCGCCCAGCGGCCGCCGCTGAGCACCGCGCAGGCGCGCGAGCTGCTCGGGGTGCCGACTCGATGATCCTCGCGGAGGTCGTCCGCTCGGGCTTCGTGGAGGGCGTCCACCACGGTTCGGTGATCGTGCTGGACTCCGCCGGTGCGGTGGTCGCCTCGGCGGGCGACGTGACGAACCCGATGTTCCCCCGCTCCGCGAACAAGCCCTTCCAGACCGTGGGCATGCTGCGGGCGGGGCTGCGCGTCGACGACCCCGCCGACCTCGCGATGATCAGCGGCAGCCACTCCGGCGAACCGTTCCATGTCGATCGGGTTCGCTCGATCCTGCGTGCGGCCGACCTCGCCGAGGATGCCCTGCTCTGCCCGGAGGACCTGCCGCTCGCCGAGAGCGCGCGACACGCGGTTGTCGGTGCCGGCGGCGCGGCGACGCGCGTCTTCATGAACTGCTCCGGCAAGCACGCCGGCATGCTTGCCACCTGCGTGGTCAACGGTTGGCCACTGGTCGATTACCGGGACGCCAAGCACCCGCTGCAGGGTGTACTGGCCGAGGCCGTGACCGAGCTGGTCGGTGAGCCGATCGCCGCGACCGGGATCGACGGCTGCGGCGCGCCCGTCTTCGGCTTCTCCCTGACCGCGTTGGCCCGGGGCTTCCAGCGGCTGGCCGCGGCGGCGGGCGGGCACGAGCGCGCGGTGGCCGACGCCATCCGGGCGAATCCGGAGCTGGTGGCCGGGACCGGCCAGGACGACACGCTGTTGATGCGCGGCGTGCCGGGCCTGCTGGCCAAGGGCGGCGCCGAGGGCGTCGTGGCCGTGGCGGTGCCGGGGGCCGGCGCGGTCGCCATCAAGATCGCCGACGGTGGGATGCGGGCGCGGACGCCGGTGCTGGTCTCCGCGCTGCGCCGGCTCGGCGTCGACGCCCCCGTGCTGGACGAGCTGGCGACCGTACCCCTGCTGGGCGGCGGAGTGCGGGTCGGCGAGGTTCGCGCGGCCTGGTGACCCAGTTCACGCTAGCTGTTGCAAGCGTTTTGCTTGCAACAGCTAGCACTACGGACTACGGTCGAAGACGTGGCCACACCCAAGGATCTGCCCCAGGACATCGGTGCCTTCATCCGTGATCTGCGGCAGACCGCGAAGATCTCGCTCCGGCAGCTCGCCGACCGGGCGGGCGTGAGCAACCCGTACCTGAGCCAGATCGAGCGTGGCCTCCGCAAACCCAGCGCCGAGGTGCTGCAGCAACTGGCCAGCGCGTTGCGGGTGTCGACGCCCGCGATGTACCTGCGCGCCGGCCTGCTCGACGGTGAGGGTCAGCAGGGCGTGCTGGCTGCCATCGCGGTCGATCCCGAACTGACGATCGCGCAGAAGCAGTCGCTGTCCCAGATTTACGAGACGTTCCGCAACGAGAATGCGCGCCACGCCCCCGCGGCCGATCCGGCCGTCGACCCGGAGCCCGATCCGGGTCAGGAGGCGGTCCCCGACGAAGACGAGGCGCTCAGGGCCGTCGTGCGCGACATCGCCGTCGCCGAGGGCGGCGGGGCACCAGCGCCAAAAGCCAAGCCAGCGCCCAAGGCTAAGCCCGCGCCCAAGGCCAAGCCCGCACCGTGAACCGCGCGGCATCGTCGGCCGCGCGACCCAGCCCACCAGCCTGAGGAGAAGACATGACCGAGCAGACCAAGACCCGGATCCCCGCGCCCCTCTACGCCGCCGCCGGCGCCGGCGATCTCGCCTGGCAGGAGCTGCGCAAGCTCCCCGCCGTCGTCAGCGAGCTGAGCGACCGCGCCGTCGCCTCGCTGAAGGTGGCGAACGACACGGCCGGCTCCACCGCCACGTCGCTGAAGGACAAGGCCGCCACCACCGACTTCGACAAGCTCCGTAGCAACGCCACGGCCAGCGCCGTCGCCTTCGCCCAGCTGGCGCAGGAGCGGGCCCTCGCGGTCTACACCTCGCTGATCGCGCGGGGCGAGCGGGTCGTCGGCACCGGCGTCGTGGAGGCCGCCGAGGTGGTCAACGCCGACATGGAGACCACTGAGGAGCCGAAGGCCGTCGAGGCCGCCAAGGCCGTCGACGCCGCCTCCACCCCGGCGCCGAAGCCGCGCAAGCGGGCCGCCGCCCGCCCGTCCGCCAACTGACGCGGCCCGAGCCGCCGACACGTGGATGATCCGCGGGCCCCGGTGAAAGCCGGGGCCCGCGGCATAGACTGGTAATCATGGTCTCCAGCGCGGCACCCATCTTCTTCGTACAGGTCGAATTCCTGATCAACTTCATGATCATGATCCTGTCGCTGGTCGTGCAGGCCGTCGCGTTCATCCATTGCGTCACCCAGCGCGGCGACGGCTTCCAAGCGATCGGCACGCTGCCCAAGGGCGCGTGGCTGGCCATCCTCGCGGTGTGCATCGTGCTCACCCTGCTGAGCGGTGCCAGTGGTTCCACCGGCCTGTTCAGCCTCATCGGGATCGCGGCCGCCCTGATCTATCTGCTCGACGTCCGGCCCGGCCTGCGCGACCTCTCGGACGGCAAGGGCTTCTGGTGAGACTCCGCCGGCCGCCCCCTCCCGACGGCGGCCCGCGGACCCCGGGTCCCGGCCCGACCGCACCGCGCACGGGCCGCCCCACGCTGCCCGCCCCGCGCACCGACCTCGTCGACACTCCCCACGGCGTACGCCTGGAGCAACTCGTCAGCGGCGTCGGCGACCCGGTGACCGTGTTCGCGCACGGGCTCGCCGGTGACCTGGCCGGCACCCGCCCGCTGGGCAGCGGCGTGGTCGGCCGCCGGGTCTTCTTCCACTTCCGCGGCCACGGTCGCTCCGACGCACCGCCCGGACCGTGGAGCTTCGCCGACCTCGCCGCCGACCTGCGTGCCGTCGCCGATCACACCGGCGCGACCCGAGCGCTCGGAGTCAGCATGGGCGCGGCCGCGCTGTGCCGGCTGCTCGCCGCCGATCCCGACCGGTTCGAGCGCGTCGTCTTCTATCTGCCCGCACCGCTGGACGGCGCGCGTCCCCGCGCCGCCGAGCAGCGGCTCGACCGCCTTCTCGCCGCGACGGAGTCGGGCGAGGCCGCCGCGGTGGCCGAGGCGGTCGAGCAGGAGCTGCCCCGGTCCGTGCGGGACACCCCCGCCGGCTGGGGATACCTGCGCCAGCGCGTGGAGCAGTTGCTCCGTGACGGCCTGGCGCCAGAGCTGAAGACGGTGTGGCGGGAGCCCGCGGTCGCCGACGAGGACCTGCTGCGGGCCTGGCGTGGAGAGGCGTTGGTGATCGGTTGCGCCGGTGACGAGGTGCACCCGGCGTCCTGGGCGGAGCGTCTGGCGGGTCTCCTGCCAGGTGCGCGGTCGCACGTCTACGACCGGCCGGCGGTGCTGTGGACCCACCGTCGCGAGCTCCGGGAGCGAATCTCCACGTTCCTGAACGAGAAACAGCCACGGCCGTAACCTTTCCCCGCTCTCGAGCGGTGTTCATGGTGTGCGGCTCACCCCCAAGTCAGTCTTTCTCGGCATCGTCGCCCTAGGCCTGCCGTTCGCGGTCGCCGCCGGCTGGACCCTCGGTACGCCGGCCGCGCCCCCGGCCGCGAGCGCCCCCGGTGGAGCGGGCGGCTTCGGCACCGCACCGGTGCAGGCCACCACCCCGGCGTCCGGAGGGGGAACGACCTGGGTGCCGCGGGCGCCGGAGCGGGTAGCCGTGGTGCAGTCCGTCGCGCCGAGCACGCCGAGTGCCGCGCCGACCTCCGCCGTACCGTCGCCGTCGATGTCCGGGTCCCCGGTGCCGACGCTGACGTTGCCGCCCGTACCGACGCCCACCTCGATCTTCGATCCGCCGTCGAGCCCCGCCGCGACGAGTGCGTCGCCCAGCGCCGAACCCAGCACGGAGGTCTCCCGGCGCAGGTGGCTGGCCGAGAGGTCCTAAGCTCTCGGATCGTGGGTGACTCTTCGCTTCGATCCGCCGCCGCGCGCGGCGCGACGGCATCCGGCAGTGCCGTCCGTGAGTTCCTCACCGGCGCCGGCCTGCTCGGCCGCGGCCTGGGCCTGGTGCTGAAGAGCCCGAGGCTGCTCGGCCTGGGGCTGGTGCCGGCCGTGATCACCGGCCTGCTCTACGGCGCCGCCCTGATCGCCCTCGTCGCCTTCATCGGCGACCTGGCCTCGGCGGTGACCTGGTTCGCCGACGACTGGTCGGAGTTCTGGCGCGACCTGATCCGCGTTTTCGCCGGTGTGGCCCTGCTGGGCGTCGGCGGCCTGCTGGGGGTGCTCACCTTCACCGCGGTGGCGTTGCTGATCGGGGACCCGTTCTACGAGAAGATCTCCGGGCTGGTCGAGCATCGGTACGGCGGCGTACCCGACGAGGTGGAGGTGCCGCTCTTGGCCTCGCTGGGCCGCAGCCTGCGGGATTCGTTGCGGCTCGTCGGCCTCTCCATCCTGATCGGCATTCCCCTGCTCGTGGCGGGCTTCATCCCCGTGGTGGGCCAGACCGTCGTGCCGGTGATCGGCGGCGCGGTCGCGGGGTGGCTGCTCGCCGTCGAGCTCACCGGCGTGCCGTTCCAGCGGCGGGACAAACGGCTGCGGGAGCGCCGCGCCGCGCTGCGTACCCGGCGCCCGCTCGCGCTCGGGTTCGGCGTCGCCGTGTTCGCCTGCTTCCTGATCCCGCTGGGCGCCGTCCTGCTCATGCCGGCGGCGGTGGCGGGCGGGACGCTGCTGTCCCGCAAGGTGCTCGGTCTGCCGGCCGAGACGATCACGACGCAGTCCCTGTGATGGACATCGAACTCGTCGAGGGCGACATCACCGCCCAACACGTCGACGCCATCGTCAACGCGGCGAACTCGTCGCTGCTCGGCGGTGGCGGCGTCGACGGCGCGATCCACCGCAAGGGCGGCCCGGAGATTCTCGCCGCGACCCGGGCGCTGCGCGCCGGACACTACGGCGGCGGACTCCCGACCGGTCAGGCGGTGGCGACCACGGCGGGCCGGCTGTCCGCCCGCTGGGTCGTGCACACGGTGGGGCCGGTCTTCAGCGCCGACGAGGACCGCTCGGCGCTGCTGCGCGCGTGCTACGAGAACTCGCTGCGGGTCGCGGACGAGCTGGGCGCCGAGTCCGTGGCGTTCCCGCTGATCTCGGCCGGGGTGTATCGGTGGCCGGTGGAGGACGCCGTGCGGCAGGCACTGACCGTCCTGCGGGCGGCCGAGCCGGCGGGGGTGCGAACCGTACGGCTGGTGCTGTTCAACGCCGAGCTCGCCGCGACCGCACGGAGAGTGGCAGCGGGGGCCTGAGGAATCACGCCGAGGCGCGGACGACCAGCTCTGTCGGGAGGACCACGGCGGCCGGGACGTCGGTGTTTCCGCCGACCAGGCCGAGCAGTTGGCGTGCCATCGTGCGTCCCATGTCGACGATCGGCTGACGTACGGTCGTCAGCGGCGGATCGCTGAGCCGGCTGATCTCGACGTCGTCGAAGCCGATGACCGCCACGTCCTCGGGAACGCGCCGGCCCGCCTCCTTCAGCGCCTGGAGCGCGCCGTGCGCCATCATGTCCGATGCCACGAAGACCGCGTCCAGGTCCGGGTCCTCGGCGAGGAGGCGGCGCATCGCGTGGATGCCCGACTCGCGGGTGAAGTCACCGGCCGCCACGTGTTCGGACAGGCCCGCCTCCGCCAGCGCCGTGCGATATCCGGTCAGCCGGTCTATTCCCGCGACCATGTCCTGTGGGCCCGCGACGGTGGCGATCCGGCGCCGGCCGAGACCGAGCAGGTGGCGTACGGCCGCGGCCACGCCGCCGATGTGGTCCACGTCGACGTACGGCACCGCCAGCGCCGCCGGGGTCATCGGCCGGCCGCTGCACACGACCGGGATGCCCCGCCGGGCGAGCGCGCCGGGCAGCGGGTCCGTGCCGTGCATGGAGGCGAACATGACGCCGTCGACGTGTCCGGCCGTCGCGTAGCGCTCGACCCGGTCGTGTCCGGCCGTCGAGCTCGCCATCATCAGCACGAGCTGCTTGTCGGCCGCCTCGAGTTCGGCGCTGACGCCGCGGATCACCGCCGGGAAGAACAGGTCGTCGGAGAAGACCCTGCTGGCCGTCTCCGGAAGGATCAGTGCGATCGACTCCGTACGCTGGGTAACCAGGCTCCGGGCCGCCAGGTTGGGGACGTAGCCGAGCTCCTCGACGGCCTGCTGCACCGCGTCGCGGATCGCGACGGCGACGGTCGTCGAGCCGTTCACGACACGGGAGACGGTCGCGCGCGAAACGCCGGCCCGCCTGGCCACCGCCTCCAGGGTGGGTCGCTCCCGCGTCACCATCGGCTCACCCCCCGACCCGCGCCCGGTCGCTGAGACCGTTGCGCCGGATCACCTCCCGGTACCACTTGGCGCTGTCCTTCGGCACCCGTTGCTGCGTGGTGTAGTCCACGTGCACGATTCCGAAGCGCATCTTGTAGCCCTCGGCCCATTCGAAATTGTCCATCAACGACCACGCGAAGTATCCCCGAAGGTCAACGCCGTGGGAAATGGCGTCCAGGCAGGCGCGCAGGTGTCCGTCGAGATAGTCGATGCGGTCGGCGTCGTGGATCTCGCCGTCCGCCGACGGGCCGTCCGGGTACGCGGCACCGTTCTCGGTGATCAGCATCGGCACGCCGTAGTCGGCGTGAATGCGGTCCAGCAGCTTTGTCAGGGCGGCGGGCTCGATCTGCCAGCCGATGTCGGTGATCGGGCCGACCGGGTCGCGGAACTCGATGCCCTCGGTGCCCGGGTTCTCCGCCCAGGCGGGTCGGCCGGGTCGCGCCGACACGTACGCCGGGGTGTAGAAGTTGACGCCGAGCACGTCGATCGGGGCGTTGATGATCGCCTCGTCGCCCTCGCGAATGTGGCCCAGATCGGTGAAGCGGGCCATGTGCTCGCGCATGTCGTCCGGGTAGGCGCCGCGCAGCAGCGGGTCGAGGAAGATGCGGTTGTGCAGTCCGTCGACGATCCGGGCGGCCTCCGCGTCGGCGGGGTTGCCCGGGTCGAGCGGGAAGACCGCGGACGGGTTGAGGGTGATGCTGACGCTGCGGGCGCCGGCCGAGCGCAGCGCCCGCGCGGCGAGGCCGTGCCCGAGCAACAGGTGGTGCACGGCTCGGAAGGCCTCGGCCGGGTCCTGCACGCCGGGCGCGTGCCGGCCGCTGCCGTGACCGAGGTAGGCGGAGCACCATGGCTCGTTGAGCGTGGTCCAGGTCTGCACGCGGTCGCCGAGGCGGGCGTACACGATGGCGGCGTACTCGGCGAAGGCCTCGGCGGTCTCCCGGACGCCCCAGCCGCCGCGGTCCTGCAGCGTCTGCGGCAGGTCCCAGTGGTAAAGGGTGATGACGGGATCGATGCCCCGGCCGATCAGCTCGTCGGTGAGCCGGTCGTAGAAGTCCAGGCCGCGGGTGTTGACCGGGCCGGTGCCGTCGGGCTGGACGCGCGGCCAGGCGATCGAGTACCGGTAGGAGGTGAGCCCGAGCTCCGCCATGAGCGCCACGTCCTCGACGTAGCGGTGGTAGTGGTCGCAGGCGACGTCCCCGGTGTGCCCGGCGTGCACCCGACCCGGCGTGTGGCTGAAGGTGTCCCAGATGGACGGCCCCCGACCGTCCTCGTTCACCGCGCCCTCGATCTGGTAGGCCGCCGTCGCCGCACCCCAGATGAAGCCGTCCGGAAAGCGGGCACCCGATGCCTGTGGTCGGTCGCTCGATTCCACCTCGACGGTTGCCGTCATGCGCCTCACCGCTCCTCTGACTGCCGCCGCCGGGCGGCCGCGGCCGCCCGAACTCAACCGGTACAGCGTACGGTCTTTGCTCGGTCGGGAGCAGGGACGCTCAACCGGCCCGGAGGGCGCTGAACAGACGTGGGTCGCCGGTGATGGTCAGCGCGCCCGGATCCGAGCGGCCCATGAGGGTGAGCAGCAGGTCGCTGGCGTTGCCCCGGGCTTCGGCCCGGGGATGGTGATCGTCGGTGTCCAGGATCGTGCCGGTGTCGAGCAGGGCGAGACCCGCGCCGCGCAGGCGGACGAACCACTCGTAGCTCGCGTCCAGGGCCACCAGGTGCACGACGCCGTGCAGGTCGGTGGGGCCCTTGCGGCGGCCGGCGGGCAGCCAGGTGTCGAGGACCTCGTTGACGCCGTCGGCGGCGAGCTTCGTCTCGATCGGCGTCGCCCGGCCGGCGGCGGTCTCGGCGTCCCAGCGGTGCACCGAGATCTCGTGCGCCATCCGCCGCTGCCAGAAGCCGGCCTTCTTGGCCTGCGCCGGCCAGGTCCAGGCGGGGAAGTCGGGGTCGAGCGCGTCGAGTGTCTCGATCGTGCCGGTCATTTCCCGACGGAGCCCGTCCAGCGCCTCCGACCATTCGGGCCGGGGCTCGGGGATCACCCGTTCGGCCGGCTTGTCGATCACGCCGCGCGGCACCGACTCGCGCACCCAGTGCAGCAGCACGGTGAGGTGCTCGGTGAGGTCGGCGACCGTCCAGCCCGGGCACGAGGGCACGACGGCATCGGGGCCGGTCTCGGCGACGGCGTCCTGGAGCGCCGGGCCGTCGGCGCGCAGCGCCGCCAGCCAGAAGTCCTTCGTCGCGTTGAGCCTGTTCATCAGCTTCTCCCGCTCGAGGAGGACCACCTGTGTGTTCCCCATGGCCCGTCGGCCTAGGGTGAACGTCGTGCCTGACGTTAGTGCTGATCCACCCGCCACCGCATCTGCCGCGTATGCCAGTTCGCTGGGGGCGTACACGACGCTACGCCTCGGCGGTCCCGCGGGCACGCTGACCCCAGCGGCCGAAACGGACGAAGCGGTGACAATCATGCGTTCGGCCGCACGCAGGGGGGAACGGGTCCTCGTTCTCGCCGGCGGCAGCAACGTCGTGATCGGAGACGAGGGCTTCCCCGGACAGGTGATGCTGTTGCGCACCCGGGGGATGCGGGTGGTGGATCGCGACTCGCGGGGTGTGCTGATGCGGGTCGCGGCCGGGGAGCCGTGGGACGGGTTCGTCGCCGCGACGCTCGCCGAGGGCCTCTCCGGACTGGAGGCGCTGTCCGGAATCCCCGGCTCCGCGGGTGCGACGCCGATCCAGAACGTCGGTGCGTACGGCCAGGAGGTCGCCCAGACGGTCGAGGCGGTGCACGTCTATGACCGGGCGGACGACGAGGTGAAGACGCTGTCGCTGCCGGAGTGCCGGTTCGCGTACAGGTCCAGCGTTTTCAAGCACAACGACCGGTGGCTGGTCCTCGAGGTCGACTTCCGGCTCGCCGTCACCGCGGACTCGGCCCCGATTCGGTACGCCGAGCTCGCCCGCAACCTCGGCGTCGAGCCCGGTGAGCGGGTTCCGGCGAAACAGGTGCGCGACACCGTACTGAAATTGCGGGCCGGCAAGGGAATGGTCCTGGACCCGGAGGACGTCGACACCCAGTCGGTCGGGTCGTTCTTCACCAATCCGGTGCTCTCCGCGCAGGAGTGGGCCGGGGTGCAGGATCGCCTCGCCGACGCGGGCGAGCCGCCGAGCTGGCCGGCGCCGAACGGCACGGTCAAGGTGCCCGCCGCCTGGTTGATCGAGAAGGCGGGCTTCAGCAAGGGGTACGCCGGCCGCGACGGGGTCGCGATCTCGTCGAAGCACACGCTCGCCCTGACCCACCGCGGCGGCGGTACGACGGCCGCGTTGCTGGACCTGGCCCGCGAGATCCGCGACGGAGTGCACGACCGGTTCGGGGTCGTCCTGCACCCCGAACCGGTTCTGGTGAACTGCTCGCTGTAGCGGCTCAGCGCCAGCCGAAGACCTGGGTCCAGTAGAAGGTGCCGTCGTCGGCGCGCCGTACGCCCGCACCGAAGGACCTGGCCTCGCAGTTGAGGATGTTCTCACGGTGGTCGGGGCTGGCCATCCAGGCCTCCATCACCTCGGCGGCGTCGGCGAAGCCCCAGGCGATGTTCTCCGCGGCCACATCGGAGTATCCGGCGGCGCGCGACCGGGTCTCGAAGGTCGAGCCTCGCCAGCCGATGTGTCCGAAGTCGCCGGTGGCCGCCATGTAGTGGCTCTGACGCACCGAGGCGATCATGAGCTCCTCGTCCACGGTCAGGGGGGCACACCCGGCGAGAACCCGCTCCTCGTTGGTCCGCGCGATCACCTCGTCCATCAGAAGCTGCGAGGTGATGGGGTCCGCGGCGGTGACCGCGGGGGTGGCTGCCGCGGCGGCGACTCCGGCGGGTCCGCCGGTCTCGGCCTGCGCGGGCGTCGCCGCGTACGCCAGCAGAGCGGCCGGGGCGGCCGCGGCGAGGGCGATGCGTCGTACGGTTTTGAACACGGACTTTCCTCCCGGTCCACGACCGGGCTTGTACCCGGCAAGCCTAATCGGACCGGATTTCTGTAGGTAAGTCCTATCTTTGGTGTTTTCCGGCCGTCTGGCGTGTCGACCGTGTCAATCTGTGGGGATGGTCAGGGGAAGCCGAATCTCGGCCCCCGCACCCGTCGCTGGATCGAAGGTCAGCTCCACCGAGCCGCCGTGCCGGGCGGCGATGGCGTCCGCGAGCAGCATCCACAGGGCGGTGCTGCGACGCCGGTGCGGCGGTTCCGGGTCGGCCAGCATGCCGGCCATCAGGTGCTCGTCGGTGAGCTTCTCGGACTGCCGGGCGATCACCATGATCCGCCATCCCGCGTCGCCGGCCTCGGTGCTCACCTCGGCGGACCGGTCGGCGGCCCCGCTCGCGACGGTGCCGACCACGGCGTAGAACAGGTCCCGCAGCAGAGGTGCGTCGGCGGACACGGACGGCCCGCCCGACGTCCGCACGGTCGCCGCGGTGTACGGCTCCTGGCTCGCCAACAGCTCCGCCACCTCGCGGATCAGCGCGCCCGGGTCCACTTTCGTGGGCCACAGCTCGAGGTCGCCGGTCTGCAGCCTGCTGACCACCATGAGGTCCTCGACCAGGGCGAGCATCCGGTCGGTGTTGCGTCGCACCGCGGCGAGCGCCACCGACCGCTCGGCCGGGGCGAGATCGTCGGTGTCGAGGCTCTCGGTGAAGGACGCGATCGTGGTCAGCGGTGTCCGCAACTCGTGGGAGATCACCGCGAGGAAGCGAGCCTGCAGCGCGAAGACGTTCGTGGGGGTTCGCACGCTGAACTATAACTTTCCGTATATGAACAGACACGTCACGCTATCGTGGTTTTGGACATTTCATCTTCGCCGCCCGCGTCCGCGGGGGGCGTGAGCAAGACGCTGACCCGAACCGAGCGCGTGCCGCGTTCGGCGGGCAGCCGCGTCTGGCGACGCGCCGGGGCGGAGGCGGAGGGCATGGTGACGAGCGCATGAGCAGACTGCTCGTGGTCGAGGACGACCCGGACATCGCCCTGGCCCTGCGGCTGCTCTTCAGCCGGGCCGGGTACGAGGTGGCGCACGCCGGAGACGGGCGCACCGGCTTGAAGGAGGCGTACGCGGAGCACCCCGATCTGGTGGTGCTCGACGTCGGCCTTCCGGAAATGGACGGCTGGCAGGTGCTCGAGCGGCTGCGGGACGTCTCCGACGTGCCCGTGCTGGTGCTGACGGCACACGGCCAGGAGGCCGAGAAGGTCCGCGGCCTGCGCGGCGGCGCCGACGACTACCTGACCAAACCGTTCGCGAACAACGAACTGCTGGCCCGGGTGGAGGCGCTGCTGCGCCGCTCGTCCGGCGGGCAGAACAGCTGGGCCAGCCAGATCTACGACGACGGCCTGGTGCACCTCGACCCGACGAAGCGCAGGGTCTATGTCAAGGGCGACGAGAAGCGCCTCACGCCGACCGAGTTTCGGCTACTCAACGCCCTGGTCCGGCACGCCGGCGCGGTGTTGAGTCCCAATCAGCTCCTCACCCAGGCGTGGGACGACCCCACGGGCATCGGCCAGGAGCGCGTCAAGTTCGCCGTGCTGCGCCTTCGTCGCAAGCTCGGCTGGTCGGATCCCGATGAATCCCCGATCGAGTCCGTACGTGGATTCGGCTACCGCTACCGGCGTCCGGGTGGTGACACCTGAGCCGCAACCGGTAGCGGTCCGGGTGTCCTCAGGTGGGGCTCCGGTGGGTCGATGAGGGATTTGGGAAACGAGCAGGAGGTAGGGCGTTGGAAGACCTTGGCGAGATCGTTGGCGAATTCCTCATGGAAAGCCACGAGAACCTGGACCAGATCGACCGGGATCTCGTCGCGCTGGAGCAGAACCCGGCCTCGCGTGATCTGATCGCCCGCATCTTCCGGGCGATCCACACGATCAAGGGCACCAGTGGCTTCCTGGCCTTCACCCGGTTGGAGACGCTCGCGCACGCGGGCGAATCGCTGCTGTCGCGGCTGCGCGACGGCGTCCAGCCGGTCACGCCGACCACGATCACCACCCTGCTGGCCACGATCGACGGCGTTCGGTCGCTGCTGGAGTCCATCGAGCAGAACGGCAACGAGGGTGAAGTCGACGTCGACAACATCATCACCGCCGTTCACGCGCAGATGAACGCTCCCGACGCGGTAGCGGCCGCGCCCGCCGCTCCGGCGGCGGAAGCGGCGACAGCACCTGCACCTGCGCCCGCGCCCGCGGCCGCGACCGAAAAGCCGGCCGAGAAGCCCGAGCCCCTCGAGGAGACGCCGGCACGCCCGGCACCCGAGCCCGTCGAGGGTCAGCGCCGTCCGCTCGGCGAGATCCTCGTCGAGACCGGCGCGGCGGAGGCCACGGACGTCGGCTCCGCGCTGCAGGCGCAGCTCGAGGGCGACGAGCGCAAGCTCGGCACGATCCTGCTGGAGGAGGGCAAGACCCAGCCCGGCGCGGTCACCGACGCGCTCCAGGCGCAGGCGCCGAAGCGCAGCGTCGCCGACAGTGCGATCCGGGTGGACGTCGACCTGCTCGACACCCTCATGAACATGGTCGGTGAGCTCGTGCTCGCCCGTAACCAGCTGGTCCGCGGCGTGATGGACCTCGGCGACTCCGGCCTCGTCCGCAGCGCCCAGCGGCTCGGCATGATCACCTCCGAACTGCAGGAGGGGATCATGAAGACCCGAATGCAGCCCATCGAGCACATCTGGTCGAAGCTCCCCCGGGTCATCCGCGACCTGTCCAACTCGCTCGGCAAGAAGGTCGAGCTGGTCATGGAGGGCAAGGAGACCGAGCTCGACCGCAGCCTGCTCGAGGCGGTCAAGGACCCGCTGACCCACCTGGTCCGCAACGCCGTCGACCACGGCATCGAGGACTCCGACCGGCGGATCGCCGCCGGCAAGGACCCGCAGGGGACGCTGACGTTGCGGGCGTACCACGAGGGCGGGCACGTCGCGGTCGAGGTCGCCGACGACGGCGCCGGCATGGATGTCAACCGGATCGCCGCGAAGGCCGTGGAGAAGGGTCTGCTGCGTGCCGAGCAGATCGCGACCATGGACAAGCGCGAGATCATGGCGATGGTCTTCCAGCCCGGCTTCTCCACCGCCGCGAAGGTGACAAACGTGTCCGGCCGCGGTGTGGGCATGGACGTCGTCAAGACCAACATCGAGCGGATCGGCGGCGCGGTCAGCGTCGACTCGACGCTGGGCCAGGGCACGGTCTGGCGCCTCACCATCCCGCTGACGCTGGCGATCATCCAGGCGCTGACCGTCGACTGCGGCGACCAGCGCTACGTCGTGCCGCAGGTCGCCGTTCTGGAGCTGGTCTTCATCGACGGCCAGTCCACAAAGATCGAGTACGCCTCCGGCGCGCCCGTCTACCGCCTGCGCGGCAAGCTGCTGCCGCTCGTCCGCCTGGACCGCGCGCTCGGCCTCGACCCCGGCGGCGACCAGGGCGTCTACATCATGGTGCTGCAGGCCGACGGGCGCCGCTTCGGCCTCGTCGTGGACCGCGTCCTCAACACCGAGGAGGTCGTGGTCAAGGCCCTCAACAGCCGGTTCAAGGACATCGGCCTGTACGCCGGCGCCACGATCCTCGGCGACGGCAAGGTCGGCCTGATCCTCGACGCCTCCGCGCTGGCGCGCCGCTCGCACCTCGCGGTCGACGCCGGACGCGAGAACCTCGTCGGCACGTCCCGGGCGGCCGCCGGTGCCGGCACCGGCGAACGCCTACTGATCACCGCCGTCGGGGACCGCCGGGTGGCGATCCCCCTCGACACGGTGACCCGCCTGGAGGAATTCCCGCGGGACCGCATCGAGCACGCCGGCTCCCGCGAGGTGGTGCAGTACCGCGGCCAGATCCTGCCGCTGGTACGGCTGTCCCACCTGCTGGGGGCATACAGCGAGATGGAAGAGGGCGACACCGTCTCGGTGGTCGTCTACAGCGAGGGGGGCCGCAGCGTGGCGCTGGTCGTGGACCGGATCGTCGACATCGCCGAGAACTCGACCACCGCCCGCCGCGACGCGGAGGAGGACGGTCTCGTCGGCACGGCGGTCATCCAGCAGCGGGTGACCGAACTGCTCGACGTACGCCGCGCGATCCTCGCCGCGGACCCGAACTTCTACAACGAGATGGCCGACGTCGAGATGCTGGTGGAGGCCTGAGATGGCGAGCCGGCAGTTTGCCACCTTCGAAGTGGCCGGGCAGTTGTTCGGGGTCGAGGTAGACACCGTGCAGGAGGTGCTGTCCTACAACGAGTACACCCCGGTGCCGCTCGCACCGCCCGCGGTTGGCGGGCTGTTCAACCTGCGCGGCCAGGTGATCGCGGCGGTCGATCTGCGGGTGCAGCTCGGTCTCGTCCGCCAGGCCCTGGAGGGTCCGGTGATGAACGTGATCCTGCGCGGCGACGGTGAGCCGGTCAGCCTGCTCGTGGACCGCATCGGCGAGGTGGTCGACCTGGATGACGACGCGTTCGAGCCACCGCCGGACACGCTCGCCGGCCCCACTCGTGAGCTGGTGACCGGAACCTTCAAGATGGACGGCCGGCTGATGCTGGCCCTCGATGTCCACCAGGCCGTCGACACATCCCGAGCCACCACCTGATGTACAGCCTCGTCAGCGCCCCCGTCCTCGGCTTTGACCTGACCCGCCTCGGTGGCGGGTCGGCCACGGCCGAGGTGCTGCTGCGCGCCCTGCGCCTCAGCCTCGGGGACCTGCCGATCCTCGCGGAACGGCTGCCCGATGAGGGGGTCCGGGGCCCGCTCTGGGTAGAGGTGGAGAGCGCCGCGCGCAAACTGCCGACGCTCAAGGGCATGAAGGCCGACGATCCGGCGAGCTCGCTGGCCCTGGTCGAGCGGGCGCCGATCGGCTCGGTCGACGCCCTGCTGACCTGCCTGCGCTACGACGTCATGGCGTGGACCTGGCAGGGCACCGGCCGCGACGCCAAGCAGAGCGAGACGGCCGCCTCGGCGACCGCCCTGCTCTGCGACGCCGCCGTGGCCAGCTACCTGCGCGAGGTGCTCGACGAGACGACCCGCCGGATGCTCGGCGCCGGCTGGGTGGCGGCGCTGCGCAAGCTGCCCGTCGGCAAGCCGATCGACCTGGGTCCGCACCACTACGCGGTGTCGGCCCTGCTGGACCGGTTGCGCTCGATCACGTCGAACGATCTGGCCCGGCTGACGCAGTCGGCGGAGGACGCGCGCCGCAACGCCGGCGGCTGGTCCCCGGCGGTGCACTCGGCGTCGTGGGCGGCGTACCTGTCGGACCGGGTCCGGACGGCCGCGGCCGCGCAGATGCTGCTCGTGCAGGCGATCGACACCGCCGCTATTCCGCTGGCGGAGCGGGCCGGCGGCGTCTGGAACATGCTCAGCGGTGCGGTCCAGGCGCTCGTCGTCCGGGACCTGCTGGACACCGCTACGGCGCACCGGCTGCTCACGCCGGTCGTCGCGGCGCTCGGCCCGGCATGGCTCGGATGAGAGGCGGGGAGAAGCGATGATCAGGGTTCTCGTCGTCGACGACTCCGTGGTGGTCCGCCGGCTCATCGTGGACTCGCTGACCGGCGCGCCGGGCATCGAGGTGGTCGGCACCGCGGCGAACGGTCTGCTGGCCCAGGCGAAGATCGACCAGCTCAAGCCCGATGCCATCACGATGGACATCGAGATGCCGCAGATGGACGGCATCGCGGCGGTGCGCGAGCTGCGCAAGCGGCACAAGCTCGTGCCGGTGATCATGTTCAGCACGCTGTCCGCGGCCGGAGCCAGCGCCACGCTGGAAGCACTCGCCGCCGGCGCCACGGACTACGTGACGAAGCCGAGCAACGTCGGGTCGATCGCCGAGTCGATCGCGGCCGTACGCGAGCAGCTCGTCCCGAAGATCCACGCGCTGGCCGGTCGCCGTACGCCGGGCGCTGGCCCCCGGCCCGGCGCGGGCCCCGCGGCCAAGCGGCCGGGTCTCGGCCCACCCCCTGGCATTCGTCCCGCCGCGCCGGGTCGACCGGGCGTGCTGGCGGGTCGTCCCGCGGCGCCGGCGGCACCGGTCCGGCCGGCACGGCGCCTCGCGCACGGACGCATCGACATCATCGCGATCGGGTCGTCGACGGGCGGCCCGGACGCGCTGACCAAGGTGTTGCACGCACTGCCGACGGACCTGCCGGTGCCGATCGTGGTGACGCAGCACATGCCGCCGGTCTTCACCCGGATGTTCGCCGAGCGCCTGGACCGCAGCACGCCGCTGCGCGTGGTCGAGGCGGCCGAGGGGATGGAGCTCCTGGCGGGCACGGTCTATATCGCTCCCGGCGACAAGCACCTGGTGCTGCAACGCCGGAACAACGCGACGCTGACCCAGCTCAGCGGCGCGCCGCCGGAGAACTCGTGCCGTCCGGCGGTCGACGTGATGTTCCGCTCGGTGGCGGCGCTTTACGGGGCCTCGTCGTACGCGGCGGTGCTCACCGGCATGGGATACGACGGACGAGGTGGTGCGAAGGTGCTGCGTGACGCAGGCGCCGAGATTCTGGCGCAGGATGAGGCGAGTTCGGTGGTCTGGGGCATGCCCGGCGCCGTGGTCGGCGCGGGACTGGCCGATGAGGTGGCGCCGTTGGGCAAGATCGCTTCAGCCTTGATCCAGCGGGTTCAGGTGGGCCGCGCGCCGCGAGCGACGGCGGTGACCCGATGACCCTGTCCCAGGCTGACTTCGCCTTCGTGTCGACACTGGTCCGGCGGGAGGCGGCGATCGTGCTGGCCCCCGGCAAGGAATACCTGGTCGAGGCGCGGCTGATTCCGGTGGCCCGGCAGGTCGGCGCCGCCAGCGTCGCCGAGTTCCTGGCCAACCTCCAACGCAAGCCGAACCCGGCCGACCAGCGCCGGATCATCGACGCGCTGACCACGAACGAGACGTCGTGGTTCCGCGACCGGGAGCCCTTTACGGCGCTGACCGACGTCGTGCTTCCCGAGCTGGTCAAGAACCGGGGCTCCGCTCGCAAGCTGCGGCTCTGGTCCGCGGCGAGCTCGAGCGGGCAAGAGGCGTACAGCCTCGCGATCACCCTGCAGGAATCGCTCCCCGCCGGCTGGGGATACGAGATCATGGGAAGCGACATCTCGACCGAGATGGTCAAGCGGGCCGAGGCGGGCGAGTACAGCCAGGTGGAGGTCAACCGGGGTCTGCCGGCCACCCAGCTGGTGCAGTACTTCGAGCGGGCCGGTGCGCACTGGCGGGTCGCACAGCACCTGCGGCGCAACGTCTCTTTCAAGCACATGAATCTGACCGCGCCGTTGCCCAACGTGCCGCCGTTCGACGTGATCTTCCTGCGTAACGTGCTGATCTACTTCGACGTCGCGACCAAGAAGTCGGTGCTGCGCAACGTGGCCCGCCTGCTGCGGCCGGACGGCTGGCTCTTCCTCGGTGCGGCGGAGACGACCATCGGGATCGACGACAACTACGAACGGGTGGCGGCCGGCAGGACCTCTGCCTACCGAGTGCGAAGCGCGGTGCCGGCCGGCGCCGCAAGGAAGGGGTGAGCTGCGGTGCGCGCCATGGTGATCGATGACTCGCGGGCTATGCGGATGATTCTCAAGCGCATCGTCGCGAAACTGAACTTCGAAGCGATCGAGGCGGGTGACGGCCAGGAGGCGCTGGACCTGCTCTCCACGATGACCGAGGTGCCGGAACTGGCCCTCATCGACTGGAACATGCCCAACATGAACGGGCTCGAGTTCGTGACCAAGGTCCGCGCCGAGCCGCGCCTGCGCGAGATGACGCTGGTCATGGTCACGACCGAGAGTGAACAGAGCCAGATCGTCCGGGCGCTCGCCGCGGGTGCCCACGAATACGTGATCAAGCCCTTCACCGAGGGCGCGATGATCGAAAAGTTGGCCCTGCTGGGCCTGGTACCGACCGGAGCGAACTCATGAGCGTCGAAACCGTGGTGACCGAGGGCGACCTCGCCGAGATGGTGGAACAGGTCTGGGTGTCGTACCTGGACCCCGAAGGCATCAACCCGCTGGTCGTGACCGGCGACAACAAGCAAACGACCGAGGTGCACTCGGCCGTGTCGATCACCGGCACGTGGCATGGTCACCTGGTCTATGCCTGCTCGATGCAAGCCGCGAAGAAGTCCGCGGCGGGCTTCCTGGCGATGGGGATGGACGAGGTCGGCCAGGAGGACATCTCCGACGTCCTCGGCGAGCTGGCGAACATCGTCGGCGGCAACGTCAAGGCCATGCTGCCGGCGGGCTGCTTCCTGTCGCTGCCGACCGTGGTGCTGGCGCCGGACACCGCGTCGTACTACCCGTCGGCGGAGGTGCTCAGCGGCCTGTACGGCATCTGGGACGGTGAACCGATCTCCATCACGATGTATCAGAGCATCAAGCAGCAGGAGGGTGCGGCATGAAGATCCTCATCGCGGACGACAGCCGGGTCATGCGCCAGATCGTGACCCGCACCCTGCGCCAGGCGGGCTTCGATGGCCACGATCTTGTGGAGGCCGCGGACGGCGCCCAGGCCGCGGCGATGGCCGACTCGGAGAAGCCCGACCTGATCATCTCGGACTGGAACATGCCCGAGATGACCGGCATCGACGTGCTGCGCAAGCTGCGAGCGGCGGGAAACAACGTCAAGTTCGGCTTCGTGACGTCGGAGTGCACAGACGAGATGAAGAGCGCGGCCGAGAGCGCCGGTTCGGCGTTCTTCATCGTCAAGCCGTTCACTGCTGAGCAATTCGATGAGGTCTTAACTCCTATTTTGGGATGATATAGCCATGTCTGACACCTCGGTTATCCCCGCCCCGCTCGCCGTCCGTAACCTCTTCGAGGACCTCCTTGGCCGAGACGTCAACGTCTCTCCCGGCGATCCGATGACCGCCGAGAACCTGCCCACAGGTGCGTTCGCCATCTATACGGACCCGGCGCAACAGCTCTACGCGGTCTGCGGCATGACACTGAGCCTCGCGGCCAACGCGGGCGCCGCCCTCGGCCTGCTGCCGGCCGGCGCCGCCGAGGACAGCATCGAGGAGAAAACCCTCTTCCCGAACCTCGCCGAGAACCTGGGCGAGCTGTTCAACATCTTCACCAGCTTGCTCAACCGCGAGGGCGCGCCGCACGTCAAGCTCTACCAGGTCATCTTTCCGGGCCAGGAGCTGCCCAACGACGCGCGAGCGCAGCTGCTGGCGCTGGGTAAGCGGCTGGACCTGCTGATCGAGGTCTCCCGATACGGCAAGGGCAAGTTCTCTCTGTCGCTGACGGGATGACGCGCGACGGGTAGCGGCGGACCGGAGTTGATTCCCCGGTCCGCCGCTTTGTCGTTGCGCCTGTTGAGGATCAGTGCTGGCCGGCGTCGACCCGGTGATCCGCCCCGGACGAGGCGGTCCGCTGGGTGAGGACCGAGGTCGGCAGGTGCGCCAGGTCCTCGACGCGGCGCAGGCGACTGGCCGCCCGGCTCAGACCGCGGCGGGCCGGGATGAACCTTTGCGGCGCCGCCTTCCAGCCGTAGCGCAGCAGGTCCACGGGCGCCGGGCGTACCGCGCCCGTCACCTCGTAGCCGTAGGCCGCCAGGCGGCTGCCCAGCGCCTTCTCACACAGCGCGATTTCCTCTTCGGTCAACCGGCTCTGCCAGCTCTGCACCCGCTGGGTGGTCACGGGCGAGCGGGTCCGCGCATGCCAGGTCTTGAACGACGGCACCGCGACCTCGGCGACCGCCGAGGGTTCCGCCATGGCCGGGTGGTAGTCCTCGCCGAGGTACGCACACAGCTCGGTGAGCCGCCCGTGCGGGTCGGCGACCAGGTCTTCGTAGCGCAGCTCGTGCCACTGGGAGCCGAGCCGGCGGGCGGCGCGTCGGCCGTCGTCCACGGCGCGGGCCCAGGCGGCCACCGTCGCGTAGATGTCCTTGCGGTGCCAGGACATCTCCTTGAGCGACGCCACGCAGTCCCGGCCGTCCCGGACGATGTTGATGAACTGGGCGTCCGGGAAGAGCCGCAACAGGATGTCGACGTTGTGCAGGTACGCCGGCCGCTTGTCGCCCCACCGCGGCTTGCCGAAGCGGGCCGCGTACCCCTGGAAGATCGTGCCCAGCACCGAGCCGAGCGTGCCCTGACCGGCGGCGACGCGCTCGACCGTTTCCTCGGCGTCGAGGCCGAGGTCGCAGAAGCGGGTCTCCCGCCGGTCGACGATGCGCCGGGCGAGCGCGCGTCGGTTCTCCGGGACCCGCAGGTCGCCGAACTCCCGGCGCTCGCGGTACGCGGCGAGCACGAAGCGCGTCTCGGGCGGAATCGCGATCCGTGGATGGGCGTGCAGCATGAGCTGCAGCATCGTGGTGCCCGAACGCGGGCAGCCGACAACGATGATCGGACGGTCAGTGGGCACCGTTCACCTCCGGTGGGCAGTCGCTCACCAGAGGTAACATAGGGCCAAAACGGGCGATTGTTAACGAAGTGTCAAGGCGTGTCGCCGGTTTTCGTGGTATTTGTGGGCCGATTCAGGACTGGTCGGCACCGGGAGCCGCGGTGTCCGGGGTAGGCGTGACCCGGGTGCCCGGCGCCTCCGACCGGCCGTACCCCGCCGTGACGAAGCGCAGGCCGGCGAGCAGTATCGCGGCGATCGGCACGGCGATGAGGAACCGGATCAGCACCTCGCCGATGTCGATCTCGTCGAGCACGTAGCGATACAGCGCCGGTGCGCTGATCACCAGCGCGAACAGCAGGA
This sequence comes from Actinoplanes sp. NPDC051346, assembly GCF_040682215.1. Lineage (NCBI taxonomy): Bacteria > Bacillati > Actinomycetota > Actinomycetes > Micromonosporales > Micromonosporaceae > Actinoplanes > Actinoplanes sp. NPDC051346. The sequence goes on from NZ_JBFBAJ010000012.1 coordinate 249,715, forward strand.
CGGAGGGCCGGATCATGACTTACCCCCGGCGGGCGGGCCGGCGGGGCAGGGCGGCCATCGGCACCACGTCCGCCGCGATCCGGGCGCAGAGCAGCGCCGCCCACGAGTGCGGGGTGGCCGGCTTGCCGTCCAGCGAGAAGATCGGCACGTCGAGGCCGAGCACGGTGGCCGGGTCGGCGGTGATGTCCACGTTGTGCACCACCAGCGCCTCCACGTCGCCGAGCGCCCGCAGGTGCCGGGCGGTGTCCGCGGTCTTGCGGGTGGCGTCGACCACCGCCCACACCGCGGTCGCCTTGACCGCCTCGGACATGTCGTTGACCCAGATCGGGTCCGTGCGCCCGACCGCCGCGTCGACCACCACGATCCAGGCGTGATCGGCGTTGTGCAGCTTCTCGGCCCTGGTCACCGCGGTGGCCGGGTCGCCAAGGATCCGTGACGAGTGCATCCCGGTGCCCGCCCCGGACGGCCCGCCCAGCAGCAGATGCGCCTGGTCGAGGCCGGCCTCCTCGCAGAGCTTGCGGCCGATCGGCACGGCGTGGTCGAGATCGCCGGCGAGAATCAGGATCTCGCCCGGCGCGTCCGGGACGGCCGGTGCGGAGGGACGCGCGGCCAGGACGCCGAGCACTCCCGCGTACGTGTCCCCGCTGGTGATCTCCGCGGCCATCTCCGGTGGCATGCCGACCCGGATCAGGTTCTGCTGCACCGTGTCGAAATGCTGCGGATGGATGTGCACGGGCCGTGCCGTGGTCACGTGTGCCGTCGTGGCCGGGCCCGGGGACGTGGGACTCAGGCCGAGCCCGCCCAGCGACTCCGCCAGGGAGGTCGGTGCGGGTGCCGGCGAGGTGGGCGCCAGTCCGTAGGCGGCGGCCGGAGTGCGTGGCGGCGCCGGGTTCTGCGCGGCCAGGTTGGCCGCCGCGCTCGGCGGGAAGGCCGGGTGGTCGTTCACCCCGAGCCCACCCATCAGCTCCGCCAGCGACGGTACGGACGGCAGCGGCTTCACGCTGCTCGACGCCCCGCCGTTCACCGGCGAGCCGGTTGCCTGGGCGGGACGGAACGGCCGCACCGTCGGGCTCTCCGGCCGTTCCGGCTCCGCCTCCTTGGGCGGGGGCATCGGCCGGTTGTAGGCCTCCGCCTTGTCCAGATTCGCCATCAGCTCGGCGAAGGCGGAACCCGGATCCGACAGGCCCCGGCTCACCGGCGCCTCGAGGGCCGGCCCACGACCGCCCACCGCCGCGTCGACGTCGCCGAACCCGGCGTCGCGTCCCGCGGTGCGGTCGCCGACCCCGGGCCCGCCGGCGGGTGTGATCCGGTCCCGCGACTCGGCCCGGGCCAGCAGTTGTTCCAGCGTCTGCGGCCCGTCGTCGGCCGGCGCGTGCACCCGCCGAGGCGGCCTGTCCTCGCGCTCGCCGGGGTCGGGGACCTCGACGGACAGCTCGTAATGTTGCTTGGCGAAGAACCCGCCGAAGCCCCCGGTCCGGACCTTGTCCGCCGAGATGATCCGCACCGAGGAGCCGTATTCGTCGCGCACCTGCGCCAGCAACGGCTCGATGGCCGGACCCTCAAGCAGCACCCGCGTAGGCACCGTTCACCACCCCCATGGTCTCGATCTGTGCGGTGGAACCTGAAATTTCCGAGTAGGACAGCACCTGCACGCGGCGCGAACCGGCACGCAGGAGACGCATGAGCGGCAGCCGCAGCTGCGGTGAGCAGGCCAGAACCGGGGTGATGCCGGCCTGCTCGGCGGCCTCCACGAGCCGGCCGGACTCGCTGACGATCGCCTCGGCCCGCATGCCGTCGATCGCCATGAAGATGCCGGTCTCGCTGGGGCGCAGGGACTCGAGGAGGCTCTGCTCGAGCATCGGCTCGAGGGTGATGACCGTGAGGCGCCCGTCGGCGGCGTACTGGGCGGCGATGGCCGGTCCCAGGGCGGCGCGGGCGGCCTCGACCAGGCCGTCGTGGTCGACCGAAAGCTTGGCGCGCAGGGAAAGGGCCTCGAAGATCCGGACCAGGTCGCGCACCGGTACGCCCTCGTCGAGCAGCGCCTGGAGCACCCGTTGGATCTGGCCGAGGCTGAGCAGGGTCGGGGTCAGTTCCTCGACCACCACCGGATGGGTGCGCTTGACCATCTCGGTCAGCGACCGGACGTCCTCGCGGCCGAGCAGGCGGCTGGCGTTCTGCCGGACGATCTCGGCGAGGTGGGTGATGATCACGGAGGCCCGGTCCACCACCGTCGCGCCGGAGAGCTCGGCCTGGTAGTGCAGTTCGGCCGGCACCCACTTGCCGGCGAGGCCGAAGACCGGCTCGACGCCGGCCCGGCCGGGCAGTGCCTGCAGGCCGTCGCCGATGGCCAGCACCGTGCCGGGTGGTGCCTGTCCGCTGCCGGCGTCGACGCCGGAGATGCGGATCGCGTACGACGACAGCGGCAGGTCGAGGTCGTCGCGGGTCCGCACCGGCGGCATGATGATGCCCAGCTCGAGGGCCATCTTGCGGCGCAGCGCCCGGACCCGGTCGAGCAGGTCGCCGCCGTTGGTGTCCACGAGGTCCACCAGGTCGGGCGAGAGCGCGAGCTCCAGCGGGTCGACGCGCATTTCGCCGATCAGTTGCTCCGAGGAGTCCGGCGCGGGTCGGTCGGTCTCCGCGGCCGCGGCGGCCGCCGCGGCCGCGGCCTCGGGTTCGGGCTCCTTCATCCGCTGGGCGATGAACATCGTGATCGAGCCGATGATGAGGAAGGGGACCTTCGGCAGGCCCGGGATGACGCAGAGCCCGAGCGCCGCGCCGCCGGCGATCCGCAGGGCGAGCTTGTTCTGGCCGAGCTGGGCGGTGACGCTGCTACCCATGTCGCCGGAGGTCGCCGAGCGGGTCGTGATGAGACCGGTGGCGACCGAGAGCAGCAGCGCGGGGATCTGGGAGACCAGGCCGTCGCCGACGGTCAGCAGGCTGTACTGGTTCATCGCCTCGGCGGGGGCCATGCCGTGCTGCAGGATGCCGACCGCGAAGCCGCCGACCAGGTTGATCACCGTGATGATGATGGCGGCGATGGCGTCACCCTTGACGAACTTGGAGCCACCGTCCATGGCGCCGTAGAAGTCGGCCTCGGCGGCCACGTCCGCTCGGCGCTGCTTCGCCTCGGTCTCGTCGATCAGGCCGGCGTTGAGGTCGGCGTCGATCGCCATCTGCTTGCCCGGCATCGCGTCGAGGGTGAAGCGGGCGCCGACCTCGGCGACCCGCTCGGCGCCCTTGGTGACCACGACCATCTGAACGATGATCAGGATCAGGAAGATCACCAGGCCGATGACGAGCGAGCCGCCGACGACGAAGTCGCCGAACGCGTGGATGACCTTGCCCGCGTCGCCGTCGCGCAGCACCAGCCGGGTGGCGCTGATGTTGAGGGCGAGCCGGAACAGCGTCATGACCAGCAGCAGGGCCGGGAAGACGGAGAAGTCGAGCGGCCGCTGGACGAACATCGCGACCATCAGGATCAGCAGGGCGCCGGTGATGTTGGTGGCGATCAGCAGGTCGAGCAGGAAGGTCGGCAGGGGCACGACCATCATGACGATGATGCCGATGACCCCGATGGGTACGGCGAACTTGCTCAGGTTGCGACTCTCCACGGCCCCCCTTCCACCTGCTGATAGTCCCGCAGGAGCGGCCATGATGTGAGGAAATCTCCCAGATAGTGACTATGCTGCCGTCCCCGTAGCGTTCGGGTTCCTGTGCACACCTGCGGCCGACCCACGCGACTTCATGCTCATCACGAACGCCAGGACCTTCGCTACCGCCCCGAAGAACTCGGCGGGAATCTCCTGCCCCACCTCCACGCCCTTTTCCAGCGCCCGGGCCAGCGCGACGTCCTGCACCAGCGGGATGCGGTTCTCGGTCGCGAGATCCCGGATCTTCTGGGCGATGGCGCCCTGGCCCTTCGCGAGCACCCGGGGCGCGCCCTTCTCCGGGTCGTAGCGCAGGGCGACCGCCACGTGCGTGGGGTTGACCAGCACCAGGTCGGCGGTCGGCACGTCGGCCATCTGCCGGTTGCGGGCCATCGCCATCTGCTTGGAACGGATGTGGCCCTTGAGGTGCGGGTCTCCCTCCGCGTTCTTGTTCTCCTGCTTGACCTCTTCCTTCGACATCCGCAGCTGCTTGTTGGTGCGCTTGCGGACGACGAAGTAGTCGGCGGCGGCCATGACGATCCCGGCGATCGAGGCGGCCCTGATCAACCCCAGCGCCGCGTCGTTCACCACGCCGAGCAGCGAGCCGATCTGCAGCCGTCCCGCGGTCATCAGCAGCGGCACGATGTCCTTCATCGTCATGTAGAGCACGCCGGCCAGCACGCCGGTCTTGATCAGCGCCTTGGTGCCTTCCCACAACGACTGCGGCCCCAGCATCTTCTTGATGCCGGGCCAGGGGTTCAGCCGATTGAACTTCGGGATGAACAGCTTCGTGGCCACCCGGATGCCGCCCTGCGCCCCGGCCGCCGCGATGCCGACGGCCATCATGGTCAGCGCCAGCGGCAGCACCGCCCAGCCGGCGGCCATCAGGCCGTCCTTGAGGATGCCGAGCGCGATCTGGGGATCGGGGTCGGCGATGACGTCCGGGATCTTGGCCATCAGCTCCCGCGAGTGGTCCATTGTCGACTGGAGCGTGCGCGGCAGCATGACGCTGGCCGCCAGCATGCCGAACCAGGCGCCGACGTCCTGGCTGCGCCCGATCTGGCCTTCCTGCTTGGCCTTCTTGAGCTTCTGTGGTGTGGGTTTTTCGGTCTTCTCACCGGACACGGCTCACCCCCCGCCGCTGAGGTGGACCACCGCGCTGACCGCCTTCTTGATCAGGCCGTCCAGTGCCTGGGGCAGGATCGAGATCGCGGTGCCGGAGAGCGTCAGCACCAGGAAGATCTTCGCCGGGAAGCCGAGCTGGAAGGCGTTGAGCGCGGGCGCCACCCGGTTCAGCAGGCCGAACGCGACGTCGGTGAGGAACAGGACGGCGATCAGCGGCCCGGCGATCTGCACCGCCGCGAGGAACATCTCGCCGATGCCCTCGGTCAGCAGCCGGTTGAAGGTCTCCATCGAGAAGCTCGAGTCGAGCGGCAGCGTCTTGTAGGACTCCAGGAACCCGCGGAGCACCAACTGGTGTCCCTCGCTGGCGAACAGCAGGGTGGCCGCCACGAGGTTGTAGAACCGGCCGAAGATCGAGCTCTGGTTCTGCGACAGCGGGTCGTAGGCGGACGCCAGCGCGAAGCCGCCGAAGACGTCGATCATGTCGCCGGCGGCCTGGATCGCGGCGAAGAGCAGATAGGTGATGAAGCCCAGCGCTGCCCCGACGAAGATCTGCAGCACGGTGGCGGCGATGATCGCCGAGGTCTCGATCGACGGCAGGGTCGCCTGCAGGTGGGGGGCCATCGGCAGGGCGAGACCGATCGACAGCAGCACCTTGATCTGACCCGGGATCAGGCGCGAGTTGAACGGCGGACAGAGCATCAACCACGCGCCCGCGCGGGCCGCGCCGAGAAAGATCGCGACGAGCTCCGCGATTGCGAGGTCGACGTTCACTTCGGATACGAGCCCACGAGCGCCGTGATGATCAGCCCCCAGCCGTTCACGAGCACGAACAGCAGGAGTTTGAAGGGCATGGCCACGGTCACCGGAGGCAGCATCATCATGCCCAGCGACATCAGTGACGCGGAGACCACCATGTCGATGATGAGAAACGGGATGAAGATGACGAAGCCGATGATGAAGGCGGCCCGCAGCTCGGACAGGACGAACGCCGGAATCAGCGTGGTCAGCTCGACGGACTCGGCGTTGGCCGGCTTCTCCTGACCGGAGACCTTGATCAGCAGGGCCAGCTCGTCCTCACGGGTGTTCTTGAGCATGAACGACCGCAGCGGCTCCACGCCGTCGCGGAACGCCACCGACTGGGTCTTGTCCCCGGCCAGATAGGGCTGCACGCCCTGCTCGTTCACCTGCGACAGGACCGGGCTCATGATGAACAGGCTGATGAACAGCGCCAGCCCGGCGAGGACCTGGTTGGGCGGCATGCTGGTCAGCCCGAGGGCGTTGCGGGTGATGCCGAGGACCATGAAGACCTTGGTGAACGCCGTACAGAGCAGCAGGACCGCCGGGGCCACCGAGAGCAGGGTCAGGCCCAGCACGATGACCAGGGACGTGGCCGGCTTGCTGCCGTCGGGATTCGTACCGTTGATGTTGAAGTCGATCGAGCCGCCGCCGGTCGGCCGCACGGTCGGCGCTACCGGCGGGGTCGGCGCCGGCGCCCGGGGTGCCTGATAGCGCGCCGGGGCTTCCAGCGGCGGACCGGGCGCCCGCGGCAGCTGGTGTTGCGCCATCGCCGGAATCGCGGCCGCCGCGGCCTGAGTCGCGGCGGCGGGCAGCAACGCGCCCAGCGCCAGGAACAAGACCACGAACGTACGCCGCACCATCAGTGCCTCGCCGTCCGGTCGCGCAGGAAGTCGAGGGTCGACGTCCACGTGCGCGGGGAGAGGACCGAGCCATCCAGCTTGCCGCCGTGATGCGGCAGCACCGTCGGATGCGCCGGCGGTAGGACCTCGTCCGGTTGCACCGAGTCGTCATCCGTTTTGGTCGCGACGGGCATGACGTGCGGCTCGTGCGCGAAGGCCGCGAGCTCCGTCTCGCCGAGCAGGCTTACCTGGTTGTCGGTGACACCCAGGATCAGCGCCTTGCCCGCCACCTGGACGACCGCCACCGATGATCCGCGGCTCAACGACTGCCGATTGAGGACGGAGAGATTGCCGTGCCCGCGCCTGCCTATGCCGCCCCGGCGGGCGACCCGGGCCAGTCCCCACATCAGGCCGAAGACGACCAGCAGCGAGAAGCCGATACGCAGGACGAGCTCGAACAATGTCTACTCCCCGCTCCCGGGGTTGAGGATCTCCGTGATCCGGATGCCGAAGTTCTCGTCGACCACCACGACCTCGCCGCGCGCGATCAGCCGCCCGTTGACCAACAGGTCGGCCGGACTGCCGGCGGCGCGGTCGAGTTCCACGATCGCCCCCGGGATCAGCGACAGCAGCTCGCGCACGCTCATCCGGGTGCGGCCGAGCTCGGCGGAGACTTCCATCTCGACGTCGTGCAGCATGTCCAGTCCGCCGCGGATGGACGCCGCCTCCGCGCTGCCGCGACGCGCCACCCCGCCGGACGACGAGTCGCCGGGCCAGGGGCTGAGCGACATCGCCAGCACCGCCCGGATCTCACCGCCGTCGAGCAGGGGCACGGCCACCGCGTCGTGCTTCGCGGCCACCGCGCTGAGCGCGACGCCCGGATCCATCAGCTGACCCGGGTCGAGCACGACGGGACCGAACGAGCGGGCGGCGGCCTCCAGGGCCGGGCGTACGGCGGCGGTCAGGTCCAACTCGCCGAGCGGGCTCTCCTTGAGCGCGTCGGCCAGGTCCTGGCCCACCACGACGACGACCTCACCGGTGGCCGCACCGCTGAACTTCGCGGTGATCGCCTGCCCCGAGGTCAGCATGTCGGCGGTCGCGGCCACGGGCGCGCCGACCGACAGCTCACGGCTGGTCGGCAGCACCGCCAGGGCCGCCTGCGCGGCGGACCGGACCAGAGCGAGCTGCGGCTCGGTGATCGTGGGCGCGGTCATCTGCGATTTTCCTCCTTGGGAGGCGACGGCACGACGAGGCACGCGAGCCGGGCACCCTGGTTACCGGGGACTGCATGTGCGAACACGGCCTCGTTGACGGTCACCTCGAGCGGCACGCTGGTCGGATGTCCCAGCGGCACCACGTCGCCGGGGCGTAGATCCACGATGTCATCGGTACGCATCCGAATGGGGTGGAATCGGACAGCTACGTCAATCGGCGCCGCGGAAAGTCCGGCCGTCAGGTGGCGGTGCGCGGTCTCGCGGGCGCTGCGCTCGGCCGACGTGAGCTCGATCGTCTCCTGCTTCTCCAGCACCGGGAGAATGGTGTTGAACGGCAGGCAGATGCTGGCCATGCACTCCTCGGTGCCGACCTTCATCTCGAACGTGGCGATCACCACCGCGTCGCCCGGCTGGTGCGCGCGCAGGAACTGGGCGTTGTACTCGATCTCGCGCAGCTTGGGCTGGATGTCGACCAGGGTCTCGAAGCCGTACCGCAGCTCGCCGAGCATGCGCTCCAGCAGCCCGCGCAGCAGGGGCATCTCGACCTCGGTCAGCGGGCGTTCCGGCTGGGGACCGCCCGGGCCGCCCAGCATGTGGTCGATCGCGGTCATCACCGCTGAGCTGGCCATCTCCATCAACACCGTGCCGGGCAGTGGGTCGATCGCCACCACCGCGATCACCGTCGGATTGGCGAGCGTGGCCACGTACTCGTCGTAGTTCAGCTGCTCGATCGAGACGAGAGAGACGCTGCTGACCGTCCGGAGGCGGGTGGTGAGCAGGGTGCCGCAGCTGCGGGCGTACGTCTCGAAGGCGATCTGCAGCGTCCGGACGTGGTCACGGGACAACTTGATCGGCCGGCGGAAGTCGTACGCGGTAGGCCCCGCGCTCCCGCCGCGGCGGGACATCTTTCCGGGGGATCGGGTCGGAGAGGTGGTCACGCCGTCCTCATCGGCTCGGTTGCGCAACCGCTGAGCCGTGGGGGGTGCTTTGGGGTCCGATGCGACTAATGGGCGGATCCGCACGTCGCGGACCCGCCCATCGCAATCACTGAGCTACTGCGTGACGAACGAGGTGAAGTAGATCCCCATCACGAGGTGCTTGTCCTCGACGTTGTACGCCTTCTCGATCTTCTCGAGCAGTTCGGCCTTCGCCGTCTCGCGACCCTTGTCCGTCTCGAGCTCGCCGATCTTCAGGCCGGTGTACTGGTCGATCGCCAGGTTGATCGCCTGCGCCGTGCTGATCTCCTCCTCGCCGGCCTCCTCGGTCATCTGCAGGGCGAAGCCCATCTTGAGGTAGTGGCCCTCGGCGAGGTTGATCGTCAGCGGGTTCTCGATCGTGATGACCGCGCCCTTGACCGGCTCTTCCTTGGCCTCGGCGGCGTCACCCTTGAAGAACATGAAGTACGCGCCCGCGCCACCGCCGCCGAGCAGCACGACGGCGAGCACAATGATCATCAGCAGCTTCTTGGACTTCTTCTTGGGCGCCTCGGCTGTAGCGTCCTTCTCGTTTGCCATCGGAACTCCTCCTGTCGTGTCAGTCGTGGGACTTGGTGGTGTCGGTCGTGGTGGGAGCAACGGGGGTCGTGGAGGACCCGCCGGTCGATTCGGGCGTGGCGCCCTCGGCCTTAGCCTTAGCGGCCGCGGCGGCCGAGGTCTCACCGGTGTGCAACTTGCTGTCCGCACCCGCCGCGGACGGCAGCAGCGACGCCTGCTCGGCGTTGAGCGCGGTCAGCACGACCACGTCGACGCGGCGGTTCATGGTGACCGAGCGCGGATCCTTCGGGTCGACGAGCGGCTTGGTGTCGGAGAACCCGACCGCGCTCATCCGGCCCTTGGCCAGCCCGTGCTCGACCAGGTAGCGCACGGTCGTCGAGGCGCGGGCCGCGGACAGCTCCCACCCGCTCGGGTAGTAGGTGACCGTCGCCTTGAGCTGGTTGGTGTTGCCGTCGACCTCGATGTTGTTGGGCAGCTTGGCGAGCGTCGGCGCGATGGCGTCGAGGATCTTGCGACCACCCGACTTCAGCTCGGCACGGTTGCCCGCGAAGACCACCTCGTTGGTCACGACGGTGATCACCAGGCCGCGCCGGTCGACGGAGAACTTGACGTGCTCGAGCAGCTTCGCCGCCGCCAGCGCGTCGGCGATCTTGCGCTCGATCTCCTTGAGGTTCTCCACCTCCCGCGCCGCCGCCTGGGCGTTCTTGGAAGCTTCCTTGCGGCTCTCGGCCTGCATGGCCCGGGCCACGGCGTCCGACTGCTCCTTGCTCAAGCCGCTGACGGCGGTCCCGCCGTCGCCCGGGTTGACGCCGGGGTCGATGGGGACGACGTTCGTGGCCTGGCCGGCGCCTTCGAGCACCTGCGGGCTGCCCTGGAAGGCGGCGCTGGACGCGCCGAACCCCTCGGACAGGCCGGCCGCCAGCTCGGCGAACTTCGCCTTGTCGACGTTGCTCATGCTGAACAGCACGACGAACAATACGAACAGCAGAGTCAGCATGTCGGCGTACGACACGAGCCAACGCTCGTGGTTGACGTGCTCCTCGTGCTCCTCGTGCGGCTTCTTACGGCGCGCACCGCCCCCGGAACTCATGGATTTACGCTGCCTTCTTCGTCGTGGCGGCGGCCTCGGCGGCCTTGGCGGCGTCCGGCGGCAGCAGACTGCGGAGCTTCTGCGCGACCAGGCGCGGGTTCGAGCCGGCCTGAATGGCCAGCACGCCGTCGATGACCAGTTCCATCTCGTCGACCTCGATGCCGGAGAGGCGGGTCAAGCGGGACGCGAGGGGCAGGAAGATCACGTTGGCGGAGAGCACACCCCAGAGGGTCGCGACGAACGCCGCCGCGATGGCGTGACCGAGCGTCTCCGGCTTGTCCAGGTTCTCGAGCACGTGCACGAGGCCCATGACCGTGCCGATGATGCCGATCGTCGGGGCGTAGCCGCCCATGTTCTCGAGGATCTTCATGCCGGCCTTGTCGGCCTTCTTCTTCGCCGCGATCTCGGCGTGGAGGATGTCGTGCAGCTCCTCCGGGTCCGTGCCGTCGATCGCGAGCTGGAGACCGCGCTTCAGGAACGGGTGCTCGACGGTCTTGACCGCGTCCTCGAGGGCCAGCAGGCCCTCGCGGCGGGCCCGCTCGGCGAGCTTGACGATGTCGTCGACCAGCTCGTTCGGCGGGGCCACCTTGGCTAGGAAGGCCTTCTTCAGCAGGTTGCCGATGCCGAGGGCGTCCCGCATTACACCGCCTGCCATGGCGGCGCAGAAGGCGCCGCCGAAGACCAGGAGCATTGCCGGGAGCAGCAGGATGGAGGCCGGGCTGCCGCCCTCCAGGATCTGGACGACAAAGACGATGATCAGGGCTACGACGACCCCGACGATGGAGGCGAGATCCATCAGCGGTCCTTCCGGTGCAGCGGCAGCACGGTCGCAGTGGCCTGCGGCGCCTGCTCGTCCTCGGGCTTGGGCATGAGGGCGGGCTCACTCTCCACGCGGCTCGCCTGGGCGATCAGCGAGGCGCGGTAGTGGCGCACCGAGTCGATGAACTCGGGCACGGATTCGGCGATGACGTACTTGGTGCCGTCCACCAGCGTGATAACCGTGTCTGGCGTGCAGTCGGCGCGCTCGACAAGGTCCGGGTTGAGAGCGAAAACGGTTCCGTTGAGGCGGGTTACGAGAATCACGACTTCCGTCCTTGGGGCGTTTTAGCGGCTGGTGGGGCCATCCGTGGCCCGTTACTTGACCATTCGGCGTACTGCCGGTTGCTGATGAGCGCGCTCCGGTCGCTTTACGGGTGCGAGCGACGCCGGAAATGAAGAAGCCGGGGCGGGCCCTGAGGCCCGTCCCGGCTTTCACCGGCCTGATGCGGCTATTAGCGCTTGAGGTTGACGAGTTCCGTGAGGATCTCGTCGGAGGTGGTGATGATCCGGCTGTTCGCTTGGAAGCCGCGCTGGGCGATCACCAGGTTGGTGAACTCCTGCGCCAGGTCGACGTTCGACATCTCGAGCGCGCCGTTGTTGATCAGACCGAGCCCGGCCGAACCGGCGGCGCCGACCTGGGCGAGACCCGAGTTCACCGTGCTGCGGAACATCGAGTCGCCGATCTTCTCCAGGCCGTTGACGTTGTTGAAGTTCGCCAGGGCCAACTGGCCGAGGGTCTGCTTCATGCCGTTCGAGAACACACCCACGATCTGCCCGGTGTTCGACACGGTGTACGAGGCCAGGATGCCCGACGCCGAGCCGTCCGACGCGCTCACCCGCGCCTCGGTCTGACCGCTGTAGTGGGTGAGGTCGCGGACGTCGATGGTGAAAGCGCCGAGGGCCACCGTGGTGGCTGGCTGGGTCGGGTCCAGCGGGTCGACCGGCCGGCCGGTGGGGAAGCTGAGGGGCTGGCTGGTGCCGCCGTTGTAGGGGTCCAGCGGGTCCACCGCACCGTCCGGCAGCTGCATCGTCCACTCCGTGGCGCCGGTCTTCTGCAGGCGCACGTTGAGTGTGCTGGAGGCGCCGTTCGCGTCGATGACCGGCACGGGGATGATCTTGAAGTCGTTGAGGGCGGCCTCGTAGGAGAGGTTGCCGGTGAAGGTCATGCTGTCGGTCGCCTCCGGCTGGAGGCTGATGCCGATCGGCAACTTGAGCGGCTCCGGCGCACCCGCCGAGTTGACCACGCCGTCTGTGTCGGCGGTCCAGCCCTGCACCACCTGCCCGTTGGGCGTGGTCAGGGAGCCGTTGGCGTCGAAGGTGAACGAGCCGGCGCGGGTATACAGCGTCTCGCCGCCACCCTTCACCATGAAGAAGCCGTCACCCTGGATCATCATGTCGCCGGACTTACCGGTGGTCTGCGCGGCGCCCTGGTTGAAGTTCGCGTTGACGCTCGCCGTACGCACACCGAGACCGACCTGCGCGGGGTTGGTACCACCCCCGTCGTTCTGCGGCGCGCCGGCGGCGTTGACCATCTGCGACAGCGTGTCCTGGAAGACGGTCTGGCTGGACTTGTAACCGGTGGTGTTGACGTTGGCGATGTTGTTGCCGGTCACGTCCATCATCTGCTGGTGCGCGCGCAGACCGCTGATGCCGGAGAAGAGAGAACGCAGCATAGGTCAGATGTCCTTCGTGGTAGCGGAATCGGAGGCGGTGTTCGGGGTTGCGGTCTGTCCAGCGGTGCCCGTCGTGCCGGCAGCGGCGGCGGGAGTGTCCGCAGCCGTCCCGGTTGTGGGGGCGGGGGTGGTGGCAGCCGTGCCGGTTGTGGCGGCGGGGGTGCTCGCAGCCGTGCCGGTAGTGGCGGCCGGGGTGGTCGCAGCCGTGCCGGTCGTGCCGGAGGCGGGGCTCGCGGCGGTGCCGGTCGGGCTGGTGGTGCCGGTCGCGGGCTGCGCGGCCGACGCCTGCTGGACTTCCGTGACCTTCGACAGCTGCACATCCATGTTCCCGACCACGAGCGTCGGTTCGCTGTCTCCGTTGAGCTTCGTCTTGGTGACCACGCCGGTGAGCGTGGCGCCGTTGCCGTCCTGGTAGCTGACCGTGCGGCCGACCAGCGCGCTCGCGCCGATCAACTGCTGGGCCTGCATCATCTCGGCGATCTGCCCGAGCTTCTCGACCTGGGTGAACTGGGCGGTCTGCGCCAGGAACTGGGTGGAGTCCGCCGGGTTCGACGGGTCCTGGTACTTCAGCTGGGCCACCAGGAGCTTCAGGAACGTGTCCTGATCGGCGACCGACTTGCTGGCGCCGGCGTCCGTCGTCGTCTTGTTGGTGTACATCGACGTCGAGGAGGCCCTCTTGTCGTCGTACGTGTTGCTGACGAACCCGTTGATCGGCGAAGTCATGTGGCCGGTCCTCCTGAGTAGTGCGGTGACCCTCGCACTCAGGTTCGGCCGGTAGGGCGATTCGCTTAGCCCCAATTTTCTGCTCGGACGAGCTTAAGCCTCAATGTCGAGACGGCCGTTGCCGGTGGGGCGGGGAGCGTCCGGTGTGGCGGTCTCGGCGGGCTCCGCGGCGGTGGTCCCCGACCCGTTTCCGGTGCGCCCGTTGTTCATGAAAGCGAACTGCTGCCGCTGCTCCTGGCCCGAGCCCTGTCGCAGGTCGAGCGACGCGTTGCCGAATCCGGACTGCTGCAACTCGCGACGCAGCTCGTCCATCGCGTCCCGCAACGACTCGTGGCCGGCGTCGGTCGAGCTGGAGAGCTGGAGGTTGATCTCGCCGTTGCGGATCTCCGCCACGATCTGGACCGGGCCGAGGTCGACCGGGTGCAGATTGACGGTGAGCCGGTGCACGCCGTCGGCGTCCAGGCGCAACGGGGTGATGTGGGTCGCGAGCTGCATGGCCACCGGCCCGGGCAGCGGAGGTGCCGCCGCGGCCGGTGCCGTGGGGGCTGCTGGGGCCGTCGGGGCCGCCGGTGCGACCCCGCCGATGCCGGCCGGCGCCTCCTGTCCGGGCAGGCCGAACGGCGTTTGGCCGGTCGCCGGAGCGAAAGCCCCCTGAGCGCCAGCCTCCTGGCCGCCGGCGCCCTCAGCGCCAGCTCCCTGACCGCCCGTGCCCTGGCCACCCGTGCCCGCACCGCCGGTGTCTGTTCCCGCAGCGTTACCGCCGGCCTGCTCGCCGCTGCCCGAGCCCCCCGGGGTGCCGGAGCCGTCGGCCGAAGCCGGACCGGTGGTGGCAGTGGCATCGGTGGGCGCGCCATTGGCGCCCGGGGCGGCAACCGCACCCTCCGTGGTGGCGGCCATCGCGGGGCCGGTGGCAGCCCCGGAAACGCTGCCGGTGGTGGCGGATGTGGCGCCCGTGGTGGGGGATGCCGCAGTGGTCGCCGGTGCTGCCGTGGTCTGCGGGCCGGTGCTGCCGGCAGCCGCTCCGAGGTTGGTGGTCGCGCCCAGGTTCGTCGGCGCGGCCGGTCCGGTCGGCGCCTGCGGTGCGGTCGCCGCGGCGGTGTTCGTCGCCGGAGCGGCGGCCGTCTGACCGAACGCCTGCGCGGGTGCGCCAGGGCTCGCCGCGGCGGCCTGAGCGGCGGCGGGCTGCGCTGCGGCCGGCTGGGTCCCGCCCGTGGCGAGTGGTGTGGCACCCGGCCGAGCATCGCCCGTGCCGAGTGGTGCGGCAGCCGGCAACGGGGCACCGGGCTGCGCTGCTGCCTGCGTATCCGCCGGCGAGCCCGCTGCGGCGGTCTGAGCACTCATCGCGGCGGTCTGCGCGTTCGCCGCGGTGACCTGCGCGTTTGCCGTGGCGGCCTGAGCGGCGTCCGCCGCCGATCCCGCGGCTGCCAGCGTCGCCGACGCCGAGGCCGGGGTGATGGCTCCGGCGGCCGAGGTCGTGGCGGAAGTGCTCGGGGACGGCGTCGAGGCCGGCAGTGCCGGCATCGCACCAGCGGCCAGCGCGACCGCGTTCGCCGATGGGGTGGTGGTAGCGGGCTCGGTGGCGCGCGTGGCATCCTCCGCGGCCGCGGATTCCTCGGCCGGGCCGACCGCGGACTCGGTGGATGCCGCGGTGGACTCCGCCAGGGCGTCGGTGGGCCGGCGGCTCTCCGACCGGGTGTTCTCCGGACGGGTGCCTGCGGGCCGGGCGTTCTCCGGACGGGCGCCCTCGGCCCGAGGGTTGTCGAGGCGGGCGTTGTCGGGGCGAGGGTTGTCGAGGCGGGCGTTGTCGGGGCGAGGGTTGTCGAGGCGCGCGTTGTCGAGGCGGCTGTTGTCCGGGCGCGCGTTGTCCGGCCGGGTGGACCGCGGGCGTGCGTCGTCCGGGCGGGTGGTTTCGGGACGCTGCGCAGCCGTGCGCCGCGCCGCGGCGCGGTCCTGTGCCAGGCGCTGCTGCTGGACGGCCCGGTCCTGCGCCGCGCGCAGCTGGAAGTTCCTGGCGGCGGAGTCGGCCACCCGTTCTCCGCTGGCCCGGTCCGCGGCGGAGCGAGCCGAGGAGGATCGCGCGTCGGCGGCGCGGTCGGCCGCCCGCTCATCGGCGGCGCGATTGGCGAGGCGGGTGTCGGCGGCGCGTTCCTGACCGGTGCGGTTGTTGCGCTCGCGGAGCTGCCCGGGGTCGTCGTCGCGGTCGAGCTCGGCGGACAGCGCCGATCCGAACGCCTCGCCGCCGTCGCCGGCCTGGGAACCCGTACGACGGTGGTCGACCGCCGGCCTGCGGTCCGGGCCGGTGACGGAGCTCGTCATGGAGTGCCTCTTCTCGTGAGGATCGGCGCTCAGCCGAGGGCGGCCAGAGCCTTCTGCACCTTCGGCACGTACTTCTGGGTCTCGGCGAACGGCGGGATGCCGCCGTACTTGTGCACGCTTCCGCCGCCGGCGTTGTACGCGGCAAGCGCCAGCGGCACCGTCTTGAACTCCTTCAGGTTGTTCCGCAGGAGCCTCGCGGCGCCGTCGATGGCCTGCTCGGGGTCGAACGAGTTCTTCACTCCGAGCCCGCGGGCGGTCGCCGGCATGAGCTGCATGAGGCCCTGGGCGCCGGCCGGGCTGACCGCCTTCGGGTTGTAGCCCGACTCGACCTTGGCCACGGCCGCCAGCAGCTTGGGCGAGACGCCGTACTTGGCGCCGGCCTTGAGGAACATGTCCGCGTACGGGACGCCGGACAGCGACGTGGAGTTCTGCAGGCTCGCCGGGCGAACGGAAGCAGCGCCAACGGCGGCCGAGGCGGCGGTGGCGTCGGAGGTGCCGAGCACGCGCCGGATGTGCGTGGGCTTCTCGTAGACCGACTGGATCTTGACCTCGTCGCCGGGCTTGGGCGCCGCGATCATCTTGTTGCCGCCGAGGTAGATGGCGACGTGGTCGACCGGCGAGTTGAACGCGAGAATGTCGCCCGGCTTGGCGCTGGCGAGGTTGTCCACCTTCGTGCCGGCCTGGGCCTGCTCGCGCGAGTTCCGGGGCAGCTCGATGCCCAGATCCTTGTACGCCCGCTGCACCAACGCGGAGCAGTCGAGGCCCTTGTCCGGGTTGGTGCTGCCGAACACGTACGGGGTGCCGAGGTACTTCTTGGCCGCGTCGACGACCGCCTGTCCGGTGACGCCGGAGCCGGTGGTGGCGGTGGTGCCGGTGGCGCTGGCGAGAGCGCCCGCGAATGACGCGCCGGAAGTGGCGGTGGTGCCAGTGGTGGCCGCAGCGACCCCGAGCTGCGACCGCAGCTCCGAGATGCGGGACAGAACACCCTGAACACCCATCATGCGCGGCTCCCGTTGTCGTCGTCGGCGCTGCCTTCGTCTTCGTGTTCGGCGGGTTCTTCGAAGCGCTTAGCGGCAAGGGACAACTGCGCGCGGGTCCGTTCGATCGCGACGCGCGCGTCGGCGAGGTCGATGAGGGGGCGCTGGGCGGCCACCGAGTTCGCCGTTTCGCGGGCGACGTCCTCGCGGGCGGCGGCCGCGGCGACCCGGTCGGCGATGCTCCCGCGGCCGGTACGCAGGGCGTTGGCGCGTTCCTCGGTCAACGCGTCGATGCCGCGGGCGGCGTTGCGCGCCTTCGAGGTTATGGCGATCTCGTCGATCGTGTTCTGTTCGACGGTGAGGTCGTGCTTGCGGATGGTTTCGGCGTGCCGCTCGGCCATCATCTCCACGGCGCGGTGCCGTTTCGCCGCGTCCGCCAGTTCGGCCACCTTCTCCCGGGTGCGCTCCTCGGCCTCGGTGACCATCCGGTGCGCGCCCGACAGGGTGGCGGCCAGCGACTGGCGGGCCACCATCGAGGCGACCATCGCCCGCGCGGTGCCCTCGGTCGGCGCGTCGGCTCCGGCGAGGTCGAGCTGCCGTCGCTTGACCAGCGCCTGGGCCTCCCGGATCTCCTGGCGGGACTGGATCACCGCACCGCGGGCGGCGTCCTCCTGGGCCTTGCGGGCGCGCAGCACGGGGCCGAGGCGGAAGAAGCGGTTCACGAGACCTCCCAGAAAGAGCCGTACACCTTTCCGGTCGGCCCTTCCCGCGGTGCGCTGAGCGCCTGCACCCGACCTGCACCCGCTTCAATCCCGAGCGACTCGAAGGCCTCGGCGATCCCGCTGGACCCGGCAGCACCGCCCGGCGCGGGCGCAACGGCCCGGACCCGGCAGGGGATCGCCTGTGTGTCACGGGAGCTGACTGTGCCCGTACCCGAAAAAGATCAGGAAGCGCTGATGAGCTGGCGGAGTTGGGCCCAAGCCTGCTCCGCCGAAACCTTCTCGTCCAAGCCCTGCCGCAGGAACGCGGTGATGTGCGGCCAGATCGCCGTGGCGCGGTCCGCCTCCGGGTTCGTGCCGGGCACGTAGGCGCCGATCTCGACCAACTCGCGGACGTCCCGGTGCGCGGCCATCATCCGGCGCAGCTCGGTGGCGTCGCTCTTCTGCTCCGGAGTGGTGATCTTGTTGGCCACCCGGGAGATCGAGTCGAGGGCCTGGATGCTCGGGAAGTGCCCGGCCGTCGCCAGTTTGCGGTCCAGCACGATGTGCCCGTCCAGGATCGAGCGGGCCGCGTCGGCGATCGGCTCGTTGTGGTCGTCGCCCTCCACCAGCACCGTGTAGAGGCCGGTGATGCTGCCGCGCGCGCCCGGGCCGGCCCGTTCCAGCAGCGACGCGAGCATCGCGAAGACCGAGGGCGGATAGCCGCGGGTCGCCGGCGGCTCGCCGACCGACAGGCCGACCTCGCGCTGGGCCATCGCCGCGCGGGTGACGCTGTCCATCAGCATGAGGACGTCCTGGCCCTCGTCGCGGAAGTACTCGGCGATCCGGGTCGCCACGATGGGGGCGCGCAGCCGCACCAGCGGCGGGGTGTCCGAGGTCGCGATCACCACGACCGAGCGGGCCAGGCCCTCCGGGCCCAGGTCGTGCTCGATGAACTCGCGCACCTCGCGTCCACGCTCGCCGACCAGGGCGACGACGTTGAGTTCGGCAGTGGTTCCCCGCGTGATCATCGACATCAGCGTGGACTTACCGACGCCGGAGCCGGCGAAGATGCCGATGCGCTGGCCCCGGCCGCACGGCACGAGCGTGTCGAGCACCCGTACGCCCAGCGGCATCGGGGCGTCGACGAGTTGGCGCTCCATCGCCGACGGTGGCGCCGCGTCGATGCCCACCAGGTCGCCCTTCAGCGGCGGACCGCCGTCCATCGGCCGCCCCAGCCCGTCCAGGATGCGTCCGCGCAGGTCGGGGCCGATCGCGACCCGCAATGGCCCGCCGGTCGACACCACCGGGCTGCCGGTGCCGAGGCCGGCGATGGGCCCGAGCGGCAGGCAGGACAAGCGGTCGCCGTCGAGGGCCGCGACCTCGGCGAGGACGGCTGAGTCGCCCTCACCGATCTGCAGCAGGTCGCCGACCCGGGCGTCCAGCCCGCTCACGGTCACCCGGAGGCCGACGGCGCCGGTTACCTTGCCGCGGCTCAGCGGCTGCGCGGCGGTCAGGGCGGCGTTGATGCGGTTGCGGAAGACGTCGGTCACCGGCGGGAGCTCCTCACAGTCGCAGCGCCTCTTTCGCTCGGGCGACAGCGGCGGCGATGGACGCGTCGACCGTCGTGGTTCCGGTCTCGGCCACGGCGTCGCCGGGGCGCAGGGCCGGGTCGGGGCGCAGGTGCACGGGCCGGCCCTCGTAGTTGTAGTCGGCGTCGGTTGCCATGCCGACGAGACTGCGGAAATCCTCGGGATGCAGGCTGACCACGATGTCGCCCTGGTCGGGTGCGGCGTGCATGGCCCGGCGCAGGGCCGCCGCGGCGCGCCCCTCGGGGTCGTCCATCGCCCGGCCGACGATCGCCTCGGCGAGCTCGAAGGCGTGCGCGAGCACCGCCTCCTCGAGCTCGTGCAGGGTGGGCATGAGCTGCGTCTCCAGGCCCGTGACGGCCCGGCCCAGGGCGTTGACCGCCTGCGCGAGCGCGGTGGCGCGGCGCTGGTCGTGCGCGTGTTCGCGCGCCCGGCCGCGCTCGGCGGCCGCCTCGGCCTCCTGCGCGGCGGCCCGCTGGCCCTGTGCCCATCCCTCGGCGTAACCGGTGGTGCGGGCCTCCTGCTTCGCCCGCTCCACCGGAGCGCTGTCGAGGGGTACGCCCCGGCGCAGGTCCACGCCGAAGCGGACGGCGGCGGCGGACTCGGCCACCGAACCGCGCAGCACCGGCCGGTCCTCAGACGACGAGCTCATCGGCCTCGCCGCCACGCTGGATCTCGATCTGGCCGGAGTCCTCGAGCGAGCGGATCACCGAGACGATCTTCTGCTGCGACTCCTCGACCATCCGCACCTTGACCGGGCCCATGAGGTCCATCTCCTCGAGCAGGTTGTCCCGGCCGCGTTCGGACAGGTTCTTGGTGACCTTCTCGCGAACCTCGTCGTTGACGCCCTTGAGCGCGGTGGCGAGGTCGGAGGGCTCGACCTGACGCAGCACCAGCTGCACCGAGCGGTCGTCGAGGTTGACGATGTCCTCGAACATGAACATCCGCCGGCGGATCTCCTCGGCGATCTCCGGGCTGCGCGCCTCCAACGCCTCGAGGATGAGGCGCTCGGTGGTGCGGTCGGCGCGGTTGATGATGTCGACCAGGGGCCCCAGGCCGCCGACCGTGGACAACTCGTCGGGCTGCAACACCGTGGAGAGCTTGCGCTGCAGGGCCAGCTCGACCTGGCGGATCACGTCGGGGGAGGTGCGGTCCATGACCGCGATCCTGTGCGCGACGTCCGACTGCACCTCGGGCGCGAGCCCGGACAGGATCGAGGACGCCAGCGCCGACGGGATGTGCGCCAGCACCAGCGCGATGGTCTGCGGGTGTTCGTACTGCACGTACGAGAGCAGCTGCCGGGGGTCGGCGTGGCTGAGGAAGTTGAACGGCATGTCGGTCATCGACGCCTGGAGCCGGTCCAGGATCAGGGCGGCCCGTTCGGTGCCCAGCGAAGCCTCGAGCAGTTCCCGCGCGTACGCCATGCCGCCCGCCCCGGCGTGCTTGGTCGTCGCCAGGGCGTAGAACTCGTCGATGACGTCGTTGACCACCTCCGGCTCGAGCTTGCCCAGCCTGGCGATCTCGGCCGAGAGTTCCTCGACCTCGTTCTCCTTCATGTTGGCCAGGACCCGGCTCGAGTACTCCTTGCCCATGCGCACCAGCAGGATGGCTGCCTTGCGCAGTCCGGTCATCGACGCAGTGCTCAGCGCGGGTGTGGACAATGCGGTTCCTCCTTGAACCAGGGGGTGTTCCTCGGATCAGTCAGCGACCTGCGCCCAGCCACCCGCGCAGCAGAGCGGCCATCTCCTCCGGCTGGTCCTCGACCATCTGCTCGATCTCGCGCTGCCGGCCCTCGAGCTCCTCGTGGTTGATGTTCGCGGCCTCGATCGCCGGCGACGGGATCGCCGCGTTCAGCTCGGCCAGGCGCTGCGCCTCCAGGGCGGCCTGCATGTCCTCGAGGTGCTTGAGCTCGGCCGGGGTGAGCGCCTTGCGCTTCTTCTGCCGCCGGCTCCAGCGCCAGGCGATGAAGATCAGCAGGAGGACGATCAGTGCCATCCCCGCCGTCTTCATCAGCGAGGTCTGCTTCACGCTCTGCTCGGCGGCGGCCGAGGCGGCCAGCGCGTCCTTGGCGGCGGTCGCGGCGCTGGTGTCGAACGCCATCGCGCTGACCGCGATGGTGTCACCACGGGTCGGATCGATGCCGGCCGCGGCACTGACGAGCTGCTGCACGTCGGCCTGGTTCACCGCACCGGCGGTGGTCGCGTCGAGCAGGACGGCGACGTTGAGCCGCTTGATGCCGCCGGGGGCGCTGTTGCGGTTCTCGGTGACCTCGTTGACCGCGTTGTTGCGCACGGTGTTGGTGTTCTCGTACTGTCCCGAACCCCCGGTGCCGGTGGGCCCCTGGATGTTGTCCGGCCCGAGCACACCGCCCGTCCCGGTGCCGTTGCCGTTGTAGGCCTCCCGCTGGATGCTCTCCGAGAGCGCGGCGACGGACGGGTCCGAGCTGAAGGTCTTCGACGTGGTCTGAGTCTGGTCGAAGTCCAACTCGGCGGTGGTGGTGACCACGGCGTGGCCCGGTCCGACCACGGCGTCGAGCATGTTCTGCAGCGATGAGTTCAGGCGGTTCTGGAAGGAGACGGTCTGCGAGTCGGAGCCGCTGTCCCCGCCGGTGGCGATGGCCGCGCCGCCGCCGGTCGAAAGGATCTTTCCGTCCGCTCCGGCCACGGTGACGTTGGTCGGGTCGAGGCCCTCCACGCTCGAGGCGACGAGGTGCACGATCGCCTGCACGGTCTGGTTCGACAGCGGCTTGCTGGCCGACGACTGCACCAGCACCGACGCGGTGGTCTTGTTCTGGTCGTCGGCGAAGACGTCCTTCTGTGGAATCACCAAATTGACGGTCGCCGCTTCGACGCCGTCAATCGCCTTGATGGTGTTCGCCAGCTCGCCCTGCAGGGCCCGCTGGTAGTTCGTGTGCTGCATGAAGTCGCTGGTGGTGATGCCCTGCTGGTCGAGCAGCGCGTAGCCGGTGTCGGACTCACCGGGCAGCCCCTCGCCGGACAGTTGCAGGCGCAGGTCGTACACCTGGTCCTGCGGCACCATGATCGTGGTGCCGCCGTTGGCCAGTTCGTACGGCGTGCTGCTCTTCTGCAACGACTCGACGATCGCGCTCGCGTCTTTGCTCGACAGGTTGCTGAACAGGGCGGAGTAGGACGGCTTCGAGGCCCAGGTGGCGAAGAAGTAGCCGCCGATTGCGAGGGCGAGCACCGCCGCGATGGTGACGGCCTTCTGTCCCGGGGTGAAGGACTTGAAGGTGTCGCCGACCTTGCGTACGGGCGCGGGGAGACGGTCCGTCATGTTAGGCCTGCATTCTCATGATTTCCTGAAAGGCCTCCACGGCCTTGTTCCGGATCGCCATGGTGAGCTGGAGGCCGAGGCCGGCCTCGGTGGCCGCCATGGTGTATTGCGCCGGGTCCTGCAGGGTGCCGTTGGCCACCTGCACGGCCAGGTCGCCCGCCTTGGTCTGGGCCGCCTGCACGCTCTCCAGACCCTTGGACAACATGCCGGCGAAGTCGGTGTTCGGCCCGCTGGCCTTGTCGGTGCCGGTGAGGGCCCCGGCACCCGAGACGCCGCCGACCCCGCCGACGCCGGAGAGGCCACCGACCGCGCCCAAAGCACCGATGGGCGACGTCATGATCAGCCCTTCCCGAGGTTGATCGCGGCCTGGTACGACTCCCGCGCCCGGTCGACCACCGAGAGGTTCGCCTGGTACGAACGCTGCGCCATCATCATCTGGGCCATCTGGCTGCCGAGGTCGATGTCGGGGCGACGGACGTAGCCCTCGGTGTCGGCCAGCGGGTTGTCGGGCTCGTAGGCGAGCCGGCCCTCGGCGCTGCCCAGGGCGATGCCGCCGACCTGCGCGCCGTTGCCGTCCTGCGCTTCCTGGGCCACGACGTAGCGGGCCTGGAAGGCGTTCTCCGAGGTCCGGCTGACGTTGTCGATGTTGGAGATGTTGTCCGACACGGCGTCGAGCCACTTGCGGTAGACGGTCACACCGGTTGCCGCGGTGCCGATCGCGTTGAAGGTGCTCATCTAGGTCAGGCCCCCTTGATCGCGTCGCGGATCGAGTTGTACTTGCCGTCGAGAGCGCGGATGGTGAGCTGGTAGCGCATCGTGGTGTCGATGTGCGAGAGCGTCTCCTCGTCCAGGTTGACGTTGTTGCCGTTGAGGCGCGTCGGCTCCAGCGACTTCAGCACGCTGGGCGAAACCGTCGAGGGCGACTGGCCGTGAGCGACGGCGCTGCTCAGCGCCTCCTCGAACTTGACCTTACGAGCCTGATAGCCGGGGGTCTCGATATTGGCGATGTTGTTGGCGATGGCGTTCTGTCGAGCTGACAGGCCGGCGACTGCGACTCGGAGCGAAGACGATGCGACGTCATCGAACACGGTGGCGGTTCCCTTCCGGTGGTGCGAGGTGCCGGTCCCTGGCTCCTTGTTGAGCAGTCCTTTGCTCGTACCTTTCGCTTCGGCCCGCACTCCGATCCGCTGAGCTCCGAACGGTTGCTGACCGGTTGCACAACAAAACCCGGCGTCCCTGACGGGACACCGGGTCGTGATGACGGTGGTGTGGGCGGGTCACATGGCGCAGTCGATGTAGGTGGGAACTTGTTTGCCCGGGGTGCCGACCTCGACCCGCGCGGCGAAGGCGTTCTGCCGGCGATTGTTGGTGATCGCCATGGCTGCCGCCTTCGCGGCCTCCAGTTGCCGGGTGAGGATGGCGTCGGCCCGGGGCCGCAGATCCAACGGAAGCGGGCCGAGGCCCGGGGGCGGTTCCCACGGCGTCGCTGACGGCAGTTCCTGGTTGCGGTGTTCGTCCGCGATCATCCGCTCGACGGCCTCGACGTCCTCTTCGAGCTCGTCCAGTGCGCTGATCCAGGCTTGCCGCCAGTCGTCGGCCATCGGAATCACCCCTCGGCGGCCGCGACAGCCAGCGCCGCCTCGCGCCAGGTGTCGCGCAACGGCTCCATCAGCCCGCGAATCGCGGCGACCTTGGCCGCGTCACCCTGCACGTTCGCGTTGACCAGCTCAGTCTCGACGAAGGCGTACAGCGAGGCCAGGTCCTTGGCGCCCTCCCAGACGTCCGGCTTCAGCGTCACGTGCAGTTCGGTCACGATGTCGCCGGCGTGCTTCAGCTGGAGGTTGGCCTCGGGCCGGTCATCGGCGAGCAGCGCCTGCTCGCCACGGGAGAGGTCCATGATCAGCCGGTCGAACAGCATCAGCAGCAGCTTCGCCGGCGAGGCGGTGGCGACGGAATCGGCGAGGTAGCGCTGGCGCATGGCCTGTGAAGGATTGGTCATGTGGTGGGCTCCGCTCAGCCGAGGCCGGCGAGCTGACTCGCCAGCCAGGAGGATTGTTGCTGCATCTTGCCCATGGCGGTCTCGAGACTGGAGAACTGCTTCTCCAATGCCGCCTTGCGCAGATCCAGCCGGACATCCCAGGCGCTGACCTGGTTGTTCAGGGTCTTGATGGCGGCGTTGCGGCGCTTGACGAGGCCGGGAAGAGTCCCCTCCGGCAGCTTGTTCGCCGGATCGGTGGGCAGCTTCACGCCCTCGCTGGCCTGCAACCCCACCGTCAGCAGCTTGAGGGCGATGCCCTGCGCCTGGTCCCAGCCCGGGTCGAACTTGGTGGCACTGGCCTTCGGGTGCGCGACCTCTTTGTGGGAGTCGAAATATGCCTGCGTCTTGACGGGATCGGCCGTGTACGACTTCAGGAACTCCGCCTTGTCGAACTTCAGCTTGCCGCCGCGGTCCACCGTGATGCCGACCGAATTGAAGGTGCCGACCGTGTTGTTGGGCCCCAGGTTGGGCGCACCGCCGGAAACGGTACTCAGGATGTCCTGGCTGAGCTTGCGCAGCGCACTTTCACCCACCAGCGCCCCGCCCGCGGTGGTGCCGCTCTTGGCTTTCATCTGGGTGGCGATCTCGCTGAGCGCCACGTTGGCGGCTTCGACCATGGTCGCCACCTTGGTGGCGAGATCCTCGGGGTCGGAGGCAAGGCTGATCGTGACGGGAGCGCCCGGATCGGTCTTCTTCGTGGCGGTGACGGTCAACCCCGTCTGCACCTCGGTGAAGGTGTTCGACGCGGACGTGATGACGTAGGAGGTTTCCGTGGGGCTGTCCGTGCCGACTCTGAGCTGAGCGTCGACGCCCTGGGCGGTGAGGTTGGGGGTGCCGAGGGCCACGGACAGGCCGGTAAGGGCGCCGCTGAGGTCGTTGGTCCAGTCGCCGTCGACGTCGTTGGAGAAGGCAGCGGCCGCGCCCGAGCTCTTCGCGGTGAGCTGAAGGGTGTACTGGCCCGGCGCGACCTGCACCGCCGCGGCCTTGAACATGGAGTCGGCCTCGCCGTTGATCGCCGCGGCCACCGAGTTCAGCGACCCGTTGGTGGGGGTCAGTGTCTTCGTGCTGCCATCGGCCAGCCTGATGTCGAAGGTGACGCCATTGTCCAGGACGGGTGCTAGCGCGGCATCGCTCGCCGAGGAGACCGACCCTCCGGTGAACGTGGCCGTGTGCGTCGTCGCCAAGGATTCGACCGCGAAGGAGAACGAGCCGGGCTGCGCGCCGGGCAGGGCGGTGACCACGGCGGCGTCCGAGCTCGACGTCGCCTTCACCCCGGTCCAGCTCCCCGGTTCGCTGAGCGCCTTGGTCGCGGTGATCAGCGCCGACATCTTGGCGTTCACGGCCTGCAGCCCGGTCACTGCCTTGTTCTCAGCCGTGACCTTGTTCTTTAGAGCGGTCTGGGGCAGTGCCTCGACCTGCATGAGCTGGGCGACCGTGCTCGAGGTGCTCATGCCGGTGACAAGTCCGTCGACGCTAGCCATCGCGGCACCCCCTTCTTCTCTACGTCTGTACCGATACCGGACGGGCGGTCGGCGAGGTCGCCGGCCGCCCGTCTATTCGGTTGTCTTTTCAGTTTGCTGAGTGTGATGCGGCTATCAGCGCAGGAGGGACAGGACGCCCTGCTGCGACTGGTTCGCCTGGCCCAGCATGGCGGTGCCGGCCTGGGACAGGATCTGCGAGCGGGTGAAGCTCATCATCTCCTGCGCCATGTCGGTGTCGCGGATCCGGCTCTCGGACGCCGACAGGTTCTCGACCGAGGTGTTCAGGTTGTTGATGGTGTGCTCGAGCCGGTTCTGCGCGGCACCGAGCTTGCCCCGCTCGGTGGAGATCAGCACGACCTGGTCGTCGATGTCGTTGATGGCGGCGGTCGAACCGACACCACCGGTGTTGGCGTTTGCCGCGCCGATGAGCGACGCGGCGGCCGCACCCAGGTCGATGTCAGCCATGTCCACGGTGAGCGTGTCGTCGGTGTTGGCGCCGACCTGGAAGTTCAGCGTGGCACCCGTGTTGGGAGTAGCCGGGGTGGTGCCGCCGGGAGTCGTGCCGGGAGCCGTACCGGCGGTGGTGCTACCGGACAGCAGCTTCACACCGTTGAAGTCGGTGCGCTCCGCGATCGCCACGATCTCCTCGCCGAGCGCCGACAACTCCTCGTTGATGGCGTCGAGCGACTCCTGGTTGTTGCTGCCGTTGGCGGCCTGCACCTGCAGGTCACGGCCGCGTTGCAGGATCGACTGCACCTCGTTGAGCGCACCCTCGGCGGTCTGGACGACGCTGACGCCGTCCTGGGCGTTGCGGGTGGCGACCTTGAGGCCACCGATCTGGCTGCGGAGACCCTCGCTGATGGCGAGACCCGCGGCATCGTCGGAGGCCCGGTTGATCCGGAAACCCGACGACAGCTTCTCGAGCGACTTGGCCATCTGGTTGTCAGACGTCGACAGGCTGCGGTAGGCGTTCTGGGCAGCGATGTTCTGGTTGATGCGAAGACCCATTTGAATTTCCTCCTTGAGTGGGGTCCTGACCGGCCCGTCCGTGAGCCGTTGTGCTTACGCCATCCATGTTCGGCGGGGCGGTTCCGGTCTTGAGGAGTATTTGAGATTTCTTCGCGCCAGGTTCGCGGAACGTTGAAACCCGGTCGCACCAGTGCGCAACCGAAGCGCCCTCAAGTCCTCAGAGACACCATGCGAGTGCCGACTTGTCCGGTGAGCGGGGGAAAAGCCTCCTAGCAGAGACGGAGGAGCCGGTGAGCCTGACCGACCTGTCCAGCGTCCTGTGGCGTGCCCGGGAGCTGTTGGAGCTGCTGCTGTTCAAGCTGGAGGAAGAGCAGCTGCTGCTCGCCGCCAACCGGTCCCGCTGGCTTGCCCACGCCACCCGCGAAGTAGAGGTGGTGCTGGATCAGATTCGGCAGACCGAAGTGGCCCGAGCGGCCTACGCGCAGGCGGTCGCGCTTGAGCTGGGCTTGAACGCTGAGGCGTCGCTGGGTGAACTGGCGGATGCCGCGCCGGCCCCCTGGTCCGAGCTGCTGCACCAGCACCGCAGGGCCTTCCTGACCCTGACCTCGGAGATCAGCGCCGTGGCGGAGTCCAACCGCGACCTGCTCACCGCGGGTCAACGGGCGGCTCGCGAAACCATGCTCGCGTTCGCCGGAACCGTGGAAACGTATGGCCGGCAAGGCAAAACCGTCAGCGGCGGCGTACGCCGCCCCAGCCTGGTGGATGAGGCGATCTGATGGCAAGCAGCTTTGGTGGCATCAACACCGCATTGAGCTCGCTCTACGCGCAACGCCGCGGACTGGACGTGACTGGGCAGAACATCGCGAACGCCAACACCGAGGGATACTCCCGGCAACGCGTCAGCATGCAGTCGCAGGTCGGCGGCACGACCGCGACCATGTACGCGAAAACCGACGGCCTTGGCACCGGGGTCGCCGCGTCCGACGTGCAGCGGATGCGTGACGAGTTCCTGGAGAACCGGGGCCGGATGGAACACGGCGTGAACGCGCAGCTGGCGAGCCAGAAGGCGGCGTACACCTCGATCGAGAACGCGTTCGCCGAGCCGAGCGACACCGCGCTGGCCGCCCAGTTCCGCGACATGTGGGGCAGTTGGAACGATGTGGCCAACAATCCGCAGCTGCAGGCTCCCCGCTCCGCCGTGATCCAGCAGAGCAACACGGTCGCCGATTCGCTGAACGCCGCCCATGAGTCGCTCGCCCGGCAGTGGAAGCAGAACGAAGTCCAGATGGGCGCCTACGTCGACGAGGTCAATGGCACCGCCCGCTCGATCGCCCAGCTCAACGACAGCATCGTCAAGGCGAACGCCTCCGGGATCACGGTGAACGAGCTCGAGGACCGGCGCGATCAGCTGGCCATGAAGCTCGCCGAACTCACCGGCGCCACCGCGGCCAAGCGGGACAACGGCGGCATGGACGTCTTCGTCGGCGGTACCAACATAGTCAGTGGGACCGTCGTCAACGATATCCGCTTCGCCGGCCCGGACCGGCTCGAGAACCAGACCCCCGCCAACAAGGCCAGTCTGGTCTGGACCAACATCCCGGATCCCCCCGCGAACCGGGTCGAGGCCGGCGGCACGATGGGCTCGATGATCCACACGATGGCCGAGATCATCCCGAACCTGTCGAGCGAGCTCGACTCTGTCGCCGACAACATGATCGACAAGGTGAACACCGCGCACCGCGCCGGCCACGGCGTCAGCGGCGCCACCGGCGAGGACTTCTTCCGCCGCGCGGCGGATGGCTCGATCGAAGTGCTGATCAACGATCCGGACGACGTGGCGATCGCGGCGACCCCCGGCACCCTGGACAACTCGGTCGCCGCCGGAATAGCCGATATCGGTGACTTGGGCGACGGCCCGGACCGGGAGTACGAGGGAATGATCGGACGGCTCGGAGTCGCCGCGCAGGGCACCGCCCGCCGCGCCGAGATTCAGTCCGTCGTGACCGAACAGGTCGACGCGGCACGCGAGGGCGAGGCCGGGGTCAATCTCGACGAGGAAATGACCAACCTGCTGACGTATCAGCGTGGATACGAGGCCGCGTCCCGGGTGCTGACCACGATCGACTCAATGCTCGACCAGCTCATCAACCGCACCGGCCTGGTCGGAAGGTAAGGAGAAACATCATGATCGGCGGCGGCAGAGTCACCGAGGGCAGCATCCATACCCGGGTGCTGGCCAATCTTCAGCGCAGCCTCGCCAAAGGTGCGCAGATCCAGGATCAGCTGTCGAGCGGCAAGCAGCTCACCAGGCCGTCGGATTCCCCGGCCGGCACGGTCGCCGCTCTGCAATTGCGCTCCGAGACGCGCACGAGTGAGCAATACCTGCGCAATGCCGAGGACGGCATGGCCTGGTTGGGCACGGTGGAAGACACGCTGAAAAGCGCCTCTGATCTGGTCAACCGGGCCCGGGACCTCACCGTGCAGGGTCTCAACACCACCACGAACGGGGCGGTCGCCAGCGAAGCGCTGGCTATGGAGATAGATCAGATCCGGGATGCGCTGATCACCCATGCGAATTCCAGATATCTGGACCGCCCGGTCTTCGGTGGCAACACGACGAATGCGGAGGCCTACGACAGGACCACCGGCAGCTTCACGGGCAACCCGTACGACCCCGGTTTGCCCTACGACGAGGAGCAGGCCCGCAGAACGAGCGTGTCACGCACCGTCGGTTCGGATGTCAAGGTGCGGGTGGACATGACCGGCCCCGAGGCTTTCGGGGATGACGCCACCGGGCTCTTCAAAGTGCTGGAAGACATTTCGGTCGGTCTCAAGGCCGGAGATGCCACCGCCTTGTCGGCCGGTCTGGCCGGCCTCGATGCGTCTTCTAATAAGCTGAATTCCGCCATCTCGGAGGTGGGATCCCGATACAATCGGATTACGCAGATGAAGGATTCCGCACAGGACCGGTTGTTGTCCGTGACGGCGCAGTTGTCCGATATCGAGGACATCGATCTGCCGAAAACCATCATGGAAATGCAGCTCCAGCAGACCTCGTACCAGGCGGCACTGGCCGCCTCGGCAAAGGTGATTCAGCCCTCACTCATCGACTTCCTGAGGTGACCATGAGTACTCGCACCGCGTCCCGACCGATTGGGGCAACCATGACCGACACCGAGCTGGACCTGCCCATCATTGACATGGCTGTCCCCATGCCCGGTTTCCCGGCTCTCCGGCAGTTCGTGCTGGTCCGGCTGCATGAGGAAGGCCTGCTCTACGCGTTCACCTCGATCCAGAACCCGGAGCTTCGTTTCCTCGTCGCGCCTCCGGAGCCGTTCTTCCCGGACTACGCGCCGGAGATCGAGAACGAGGTTTTCGCCGCGTTGAACACCAAGGACCCCGACCGGCTGCTCGCCATGGTCGTCATCACGGCCGGCACCGAGGAGACCACGGCCAACCTCCTCGCCCCGATCATCATCGACCGCGATTCCCGCCGGGCCATGCAGGTCGTTCTCACCGGCAGCAACCTGCCCGTCCGGGCGGTCATGCGCCGGAGCTACTGACCGTCCGGGCGCGCGCCGGTGTCCTGTCCACGGATGGAGTGAGGGGCGACCACGATGCTCGTGCTGACCAGGAAGGCCGGCGAGAGCGTGATGATCGGAGACGACATCGTCGTCACCGTGCTCGAGGCGCGGGGCGATGTCATCCGGATCGGCATCCAGGCGCCGCGCGACGTGCAGGTGCACCGCGAGGAGGTCTATCAGGAGCTCCGGAGCGCCAACCGGGAGGCGGCCTCGCCGACCGATGCCGCGGTCCGCGCCCTGACCGACCTGTTCGACCGCCCCACCCCGGCGAACCCGCCGGACGAACGATGACCCGCGGAGTTTCATGACCGCCAGGGCCGATCCTCCACTGAGGACCGGCCCTGCGGCGTCTACTTGATCGTCAGTCCCCGGTCCCGCATGAAGGCAATCGGGCTGAACGCGTTCTCGCGGGTCGCCGGTACGCCGACGTGCACCTCGAAATGCAGATGCGGGCCGGACGACGAACCCGAGGTGCCGACGTAGCCCAGGATCGAGCCGCGGGCGACGGTCTGCCCCAGGGTCACCGACGGGCGGCGGACCATGTGGCAGTAGCGGGTGACGATGTTTCCCGCGTGCAGCACCTCGACGTACCATCCGCAGCCGCGCAGGCTGGGGCTGCCGTCGGTGTCGCAGCTGCCCTTGGAGACGTTGCAGACGACCTGGATGACCGTGCCCGAGCTGGCGGCGCGGATCGGGGTGTCGCGCGTCGCCCCGAGGTCGACGCCGTCGTGGGCCGGGCGCTGCGCGGTGCGGAAGTCGCTCACCAGGCCAGCGGACACCGGCAGCATCCACGCGCCGGAGATGGCGGGGAGCGGCGCCGTCGACGTGCACTTGGGGATCTCGACCTCGCGTCGCTGGACGAACGCGTCGGAGATGAAGCTGTTGTCGCTCAGCCGGTCCCAGAAGCCGGTGTTCTTCACCGTGCCGCTGATGAACTGGCCCGCGGCCTTGCAGACGATGGAGACGGTCGTGCCATCGGCGATGGTGCCCGTCCGGAGGCTTCCGACGGACGGACCGCTGCGTGCGTTGAGCGCTATGCCGTCGGTGACCACCTTGCCGGTGGCGACGACCGTCGGGGTGGCGGCGCCGGCCGCGGCGGCCCGCGGCGTCACCGCGGGAATGGCAACGGCCTTCAGGGAGACCGCCTTCGCCGCCGCGGTGGGGAACCGCAGGGGAGTGGATGACGCGAAGGCAGGGGTGCCGGCGAGTGCGGTGCCGCCGAGCGTGCCCGTAGCGATCAGGGCGAGGGCGGTGCGCTGATGTCGGCGCTTCATGGACTCCCTTTCGAAAGGCGGACGACGCATACCGGCCCAGGCTGCCGAGCGGGGGATGCCGCAGCGGTGCGCCGCGAGTGCGGAACGGTTGCGGGCGCCGCCCGCCGTACCCGAGATATGGTGACCGGCGAGTGGGTCCTGGATGTCGCGTTTGCCGCAGATCGACGCCCGCTGGCCACGCACCCGGAATGCACCTGGCGCGGCCCCGGTCCACAACACCGAGGCTGGAAAGTCTTCCCCAGGACGAGAGGAACTCGTCCTAGAGTCGGCGGGGAGACATCGTGGGTGCAGAGCGCGAATCGGTCATGGACGGCGTCACTCTCGCTGCCGCCGCCCTCGATCTGCGTGCCGACGCGCACGTGCACACCGGCTTCGCCGCCGGCCGGGACAGCGTGGGGGTCGTGGTGTCCGCGGCCGACCGCGCCGGGCTTACCGGCCTGACCTTCGCCGACCAGGCGGGGCCCGAGACGACGTGGCTGTCGGCATACGCCGACGCGGTGCGGCGGGCGCGGCAGCGTACGGAGCTCACCCTGCGCGTCGCCGCCGAGGTCGAGGTCGTCCAGCCCGACGGGTGGCTGGCGCTGCCGGCCGACATCGGGCACCTCGAGGCCGTCTCCGTGGCCGTTTCCCGGCTGCCGATGCCGGACGGACCGGTCGGTGCCCGAGAGGTCCGCTCGATGCTCGCGGCCGGCCTGCTCACCGCGGACCAGGTGGCCGAGGCGGTCGTGACCGCCACGATCAAGGGTGTCGAGCGCGCCTCGCGCTACGCGCCCTCGCAGCTCGCCCGCCCGTTGAACCTGCTCGCGCAGGTCGGCATCGACGACGCCGCGGTCACCCCGGAACTGCTCGCCGCGCTCGCCTCGGCCTGCCGGTCGAGCGGCACGGTGGTCGAGATCAGCGAGGCTTGGCGCAGCCCGTCGCCACGGGTGGTGGCGATGCTCCGTGAGGCGGATGTGGCGCTGGTGCCCGCGAGTGACGCCCGGTACGCCGCCGAGGTCGGCAACTGGCAGTACCTGCGCCGGGTCTGACCGGAAACCAAACGCAGTATGTAATTCTCTACGTACTCTCTGTCATGCCAGCACTTCAGCATGGGAGAGATGCGATGAGTATGGTTCAGCAGGCCGTCGAGATCAGCGCACCGCTGCACACCGTTTACGAGCAGCTCGCGACGTTCGAGAACTACCCGCGCTTCATGACCGGCGTCGAACGGGTCACCACGATCGGCAACGACCAGACGCACTGGGTCATGGACGTCGACGGGCAACGCCGCGAGTTCGACGCGCAGATCACCGAATGCTCGGTGGACGAGCGGGTGGCGTGGGCGACCGTCGACGGCCCGCTGCTCGCCGAGACCATCACCCTGCGGCCCATGGGCGAGACGCGTACGCAGATCGTCGCCCAGCTCGAGGCCGACGTCGCGTTCCTGTTGCCCAGCGACCGACACGGGCAGGAGACGCTGAGCCGGCGCCTGAAGGCCGACCTGAACGCTTTCAAGGGGCTGATGGAGACCGGCAAGCTGGGCGACAGCGGTCGCCTGAGCGGTGCCAGTTCCAAGAACATGGCGGCGGGCAGCGCGTTCGCCTCGCCGACCTCGGTCGCGGCACGCGCTCGCGGCAACCGCGCGCGGCCGGGTGCGGGCTGGGGAACCAGCGCCGGCGACTTCAGCAACGCCCGCCCGGACAACCTCGGAACCCTGCGCCCGAATGCCGCCACGGCTCCCCTGGGCATGCCCACCGCCGCACCGGCCGTGGACATCACCTCGGCGCCCGGCATCAACGACCCGCACGACCTCGACGAGATTCTCGCCCCCGGCCGTCGCATCGTCGGTTCGCCGACCGTCCGCGGCGGCGCGGCGGGCACCCGCTCCGCCGTCCAAGGCTCGGCCTCCGCGCGCATGGGCGGTAAGGCGATGGGAACCCGGGACGGCCGCGGCGACGGGATGATCAGCGAAGAGGAACGCGGTAGCGCGCACGACTGGTGAGGCTCAGACGGCGGCGGCCTCCCAGGTCACCACCAGACGCGCGCCCCGGGGCTCGGCCCGCTCGTAGCGGACCGAGCCCCCGTTCGCTTCCACCAGGTGGCGAACGATGAACAGGCCCAGGCCGGCGCCGCGCATGAAGCGGTCGAAGAGGTTCGGCACGAGGTCCTCGGGGATGCCTTCGCCCCGGTCCTGCACGATCAGCACGATCGACTCGGCGTCGCGGCTGGCGCGGACCTCGACCGGGCTCTCGCCGTAGCGCAGGGCGTTGGTCACCAGGTTCTTAACCACGTGCCAGACGTGCTGGCGGTCGGCGAGGGCGGCGGCGTCGTCCTCGACCGTCACGACCACGCCGTCGGCGCCCTCGAGCTCGCCGATCACCGACGTGACGACCTCCCGCAGCTGCACGGGCGTACGTTGCGCCGTGACGGCGCCGGTGTCCAGCCGGAAGAGCAGCTGCAGGTCGTTCATCATCTTGATGAGCCGGTGGGTGTTCTTGTTGATCTTCGTGGCGAGCTCGAGCCGGATGTCGTCGGGCAGGTCCTCCCAGTCGGCGTGCAACAGCTCGGCCAGGCTGGCGATGGAGCTGATCGGCTGCGCCACGTCGTGGGTCAGCATCGAGGTCAGGTCGTTCTTGAAGGCCAGCGCCGACGCGAGCTTCGCGTTCGCCTCCCGGAGCCGGTCGTTGCTGGTCTCGAGCTCCGCGGCGTGGGTGCTCAGCTCGTCCTCGGCCCGCTTGCGGTCGGTGATGTCCACGTACGTGGCGACGTAGCCGCGCGGCTGCCCGGCGGCGTCCGGGATGGCCGCCATCGTCGCGAGCACGGGCACCTGGGTGCCGTCGGCGCGGCTGACCAACCAGTCCTGCGTGCCGGCCGGGGGCAGCGACGGCGGTGGTGGCGTGCCGTCCGGATGGTCGCCGTCGCCGGTCAGTTCCCGCCAGCGCCGGTTCACGTCGATGACCCGGTGGTTGGCGTCGAGCACCATCACCGCTTCGTTCATCGACTGCAGCAGGGTGTCCGAGAAGTCGCGTTGCTCGTGCAGCTCGGTGACCAGCCGCCGCTGCCGCTGGTCAGCGCCCTCCAGGGACCGCACGAGATAGCCGACCAGCGCCACGAGGGCGAGCGTGGCGAGGATCGCCCCGGTGCTGATCGCGGCGGCGGGTCGACTGATCCCGGTGCGCACCGCGAGCGCGCTGACCAGGGCGGCGACGACCGGTACGGCGATGACCGCGGGCAGCATCCGGCGGATCTTCGTGCCGGGCCCGGCGGCCGCGTCGGTGCGCAGCGGCCCCGCTTCCGGCCGGGCCAGCACCACGCCGACGGCCAACACGAACAGGGTGCCCGCGTGGTACGGCGACATCAGGCTGTCCGGGCCGCCGCCCTGGGGGAAGGAGGGCGCGAACATCCGCGGTACCAGGGCCACGAGGGCGATGATCGCGCTGCCCGCGAGCAGCGGATCGGCCACCCGGTATCGCACCGGATGGCTCGGTCGGCGGTGCACGTAGAGGTCGAGGCAGGTCAGCGCCAGGCCGGCCAGCAGTGTGGCGACGCCGGCGGCCGGGTGCTCGGGGATGACGACGGCGCCGAGGGCGGCGGAGAGCACAGCCGGCACGTAGGCGGCGACGCGCAGCGCGCGGCCCGAGTGCGGCAGGGCGAGCAGGAACAGAGCGAGCCCGGCGGCCACGAGTGCGGCGGCCGGGCTCTGCGTCATATCGTCAGCTCCCGCGGGAGGCATGACCAGGCTCAGGCCGCCGGAGATCGCCACGGCGACACCGGTGCTCCCGGCGGCGAGCCGGGACAGCCTGCCCACGTCGTGCGCCGCGAACTGCACCGATGAACCCCTCTAAATATGGGCGTTTCGGCCCAATAGTGAGGGAGTGATCATATCGCGGCGGATGGGGTCAAGGTGTCACACCGGCCCACGCGAAGCCGTCCTCGACCGAGGCCTTCGCGGCCATCGGCACGAGCCGGTTGGCGTACCGGTTGGCATGGTGGCCGCAGAAGGCGAGGCTTCCGCCGCCGGCGAGGCTGAGCTCAAGCTTGGCGGCGGCGCCGCAGCGGTCGCAGCGCTCGGCCAGCGAGTCGACGACGACGATCTCGGGCGACAGCACGGTGGTCATAGCGCTCTCCTTGCTCATCGGTGCAGCGATCCTGACAGCCGGTAATTCGGCCCCCCTGGGGAGCGACTTAGCGATGGACGCCGGTCGAAGCGGATGCTCCTCAGCGGCAACCGTCGAGGTCCCTGACGGCTCCGCCGTCTCTGCAGCATTTCCCCTCAAGTGCCGCCGGCATGCCTGTCCTCGCCAGGGGATGTCCGACGCCGGTGGCAACAATGGGGGGGAATTCCAGCATGATCCGTCACGACGGCCGTCGCCGCGTCGCACGCCTCGCTCTGACCACAGGTATCGCCACCGCCGCGGTGGTCACCGGTGTGGCCGGAACCGCCGAAGCCGGCACGCCCGGCGCCCTGCCGCTCGGCGCGGTCCGGGCCGCGGCCACCGGCGCCATCACGGACAGCTACATCGTGGTGCTGAAGCCGGCCTCGGCCGACGCCGCGGAGGTGCCGGCGGTGTCGCGGGCGCTGGCCCGGCGCTACGGCGGCGAGGTGCTCGCCAGCTACTCGACGGCCGTCCGGGGCTTCCAGGCCGACATGACGGCGCTCGAGGCCCGTCGTCTCGCCGCCAACCCCGCCGTCGCGTACGTGGAGCAGGACGCGACGGTGCGCCTCGCGGACATCCGTACGCAGACGAGCCCGGTCTGGGGCCTGGACCGGATCGACCAGACGGCGCTGCCGCTGTCGCAGAGCTACACCTACCGCTCGGCGTCGAACGTGACCGCGTACGTGCTGGACACCGGCATTCGGGTCGGACACGGCGAGTTCGGCGGTCGGGCGAGCAACGGCTGGGACTACATCGACAACGACGCGGTCGCGCAGGACTGCAACGGCCACGGCACCCACGTGGCCGGCACGATCGGTGGCAAGACCTACGGCGTCGCGAAGGACGTCAAGCTCGTCGGTGTTCGGGTGCTCAACTGCAGCGGCACGGGCTCGTACTCGGCGATCATCGCGGGCGTGGACTGGGTGACCAGGAACGCCGTCAAGCCGGCCGTGGCCAACATGAGCATCGGCGGGTCGGTCAGCTCCGCGCTGAACGGGGCGGTCGCGAAGTCGATCGCGGCGGGCGTCACCTACGCCGTCTCGGGCGGCAACGACAACCAGAACGCCTGCGGTTACTCCCCCGCCTCCGCACCCGACGCGATCACGGTCGGCGCCACGGACAGCGCCGACACCCGCGCCTCCTTCTCGAACTACGGCTCGTGCCTGGACATCTTCGCGCCCGGCGTGCGCATCACCTCGGCCAGCTACTCCTCCGACACCGCCACCGCGATGATGAGCGGCACCTCGATGGCCGCACCGCACGTGGCGGGCGCGGCGGCGCTGGTCGCCGCGGCGAACCCGGCCTGGTCGCCGGCGCAGATCCGGGCCGCGCTGGTGGGCAACGCGACCACCGGCAAAGTGGTGAACCCGGGCAGCGGCTCGGTGAACCAGCTTCTGCACACCAGCTTCCTGAACACCGTCCCGGTCATCGAGCCGGCCGCTGAGCCGGTCGTCGAGCCGGTCGTCGAGCCGGCATGCGGACCTTTCATCATGGGTACGGACGTGCGCATCGGCAAGCTGTCGACCGCCACCAGCAGCAAGACGGTGTCGGACTGCACCGGCACGGCTTCGTCCACGTCGTCCGTGACCGTGCTCGTGCAGCACCCGTACCGCGGGTCGCTGACCGTCACACTGACCAGCCCGAACGGCGTGAGGTACGCCCTCAAGTCGGCGAACAAGGCGGACAGGGCGGCCGACATTTCGCAGACGTACACGATCGACCTGTCCGGCGCCCCGCGCAACGGTAAGTGGTCGCTTCAGGTCAAGGACACCTACGGCACCGCGACCGGCATCCTGGACAAGTGGAAGCTCACGCTCTGATTGCCGGAAAGCGGCACCCGGGCCGGTGACCCGCGGTTAGCGTGAAGCGCACACGGCTGCGGGGAGGCTTCCATGTCCGAAAGTACGCAGGAGCGTCCGACCGTTCTCGTCGTCGACGACGAGGACGACCTGCGCGACATCATGCGGCGGATGCTGGAGCGGCGCGGCTTCTCCGCCCTGATCGCCGGCAACGCCGACCAGGCGCTCACGGTCTGCCGGGACCATCCGGGCGACATCGACGTGCTCGTCACCGACCTCACCCTGCCCGACGTCTCCGGCGGGCAGGTGGCCCGTGACTGCACGCAGATGCGTCCCGCGATGGGCGTCGTCTTCATCTCGGGGCTGCCCAAGGACATGGCCGTCGCCAAGGGCCTGATCGACGAGGACGCCGTGCTCGTCAAGAAGCCGTTCACCGCCGACCTGCTACTCACCGCGCTGCGGTCGATGCTGGCCGAGAAGGCACCCACCACGTAACCGACAGCCAAGCGAACGAGCGCCGCCGGACCTGAAGGTCCGGCGGCGCTTTCGTTTCTCCGGCCGCGGAATCAGGCCGAAAAGCGCTTCATCGCGGCCGTCTCCTGCCGCCTGCCCACGGTCGGCCGAGCCGGCACCTGGGCTGCACCCCAACGCACTCCGCAGCGGCACCCGCCGCTGTCGAACCTGGATGTCAGACAGCGATTGATTGACATACAGGGGGACTTACGTGACTGCCAGGCGGGGGATGATCGGCGTAGCCGTGACGGGCGTGGTGGCCGCGGGTGCGGGTCTCGCGCTGGGCGGTGCGGCGAACGCCGCGACGACCACCGAGACCGTCAGCGTCTTCACCAGCGACGACTCGTACACGTCGAGCACGCGCCGGAGCACCAACTTCGGCCAGGCCGACAAGCTGGTCGTCGGTAGGTCCGGCGGCGAGACCCGGCTCTCGTACCTGAAGTTCGCACCGAAGCTCGCCTCCGGCGTCACGGTGACCGGCGCGGAGCTGAAGCTGCCGCTGGAGAGCAAGCCGATCGCGGCGACGCTGACCGTCTACCCCGTGGCCACTTCGTGGACGGAGAAGGGCATCACCGCGGCGAACGCGCCCGCCCTCGGCAAGGCCGTCGCCTCGATCAAGCCGAAGGTCACCGACACCACCCTGAGCTTCGATCTGTCCAAGGTGGTCACCAAGTCCGGCACGTACGCCTTCGCCCTCAGGTCGGCCGCCACGACCGACGTCACCCGGATTCGCGCGCTGGAGTACGGCAACGCCACCGCCGGCGGCCCGGAGCTGCGGCTGACCGTCACGAAGAGGACGGCGACGCCGACCACGGCCCCCACGACCGCGCCAACCACGACCGCGCCAACCACGACCGCGCCAACCACGACCGCGCCAACCACGACCGCGCCCACCACGGCACCGACCACGGCGCCCACGACGACCGCGCCGACCACGGTGCCGCCGACCACGACCGTGCCCGTCACCACCCCGCCGACCACTGTCCCGCCGACCACCGGCTGTGCCACCGACGCGATGCTGGTGCCCTCGTGCGGCGTGCTCTGGGGCGCGGCCGCCGGCGGCTTCACCGACACCCCGCGTGACCAGGCGCTGAAGGACTGGGAGGCGCTCACCGGCCGGACCGCGGCGATCTACCACACGTATCACAAGGGCGACGAGCTGTTCCCGACCAAGGCCGAGATCGCGATGAGCCGGGACGCCGCCCGCCCGCGGGTGCTGCTGCTGAACTGGAAGATCGCGTACAACACCACCTGGGCCAAGGTCGCCGCGGGTGCGCAGGACAAGCGGATCGACACCTGGTCGGCGTACGTGAAGAAGAACTACGGCACGCAGAAGTTCTTCCTCGCCCTGCACCACGAGCCGGAGAACGACGTCAACCCGACCGCCGGTTCGGGCATGACCGCCAAGGACTACGCGAACATGTACCGCTACGTCATCACGCGGCTGCGCGCCAACGGCGTCGCCAACGCGATCAACGTCGTGGCGTACATGGGCAACGAGAAGTGGATGGCGCAGTCGTGGTGGAAGGACCTCTACCCGGGTGACGACGTCGTCGACTGGGTCGGCCTGGACTCCTACGTCAGCGTCGAGAAGGGCTACTACCACTACGGCGACATGGGCGACATCCTCGACCGCAAGCCCACCGGCGGCGGCCTCGGCTGGTACGACTGGGCGGTCACCAACCACCCGGGCAAGCCCATCATGGTCGCGGAGTGGGGCATGTACCACCGCACGTCGGTGAAGGTGGACAAGGCGCCGGCGTTCAACTCCGTCATCCCGGAGCTGAAGGCGCACCCGCAGGTCAAGGCGGTCGTCTACTTCGACACCGCGAAGGACGACGAGGGCGACCGGGACATCTCGGTGAACTCGACCGCGTCCGCGCTGGCCGCCTTCAAGAAGGTCGCCGCCGACCCGATGTTCGACGTGACGATCAAGAACTGAGAAATCCTTCGCAAAGGGGCCGGTCCCGCGACCGGCCCCTTTGTCATGCGCTCGGCCAACCGACGGTCAGTTCGCCGCGACGCCACCGGGCCGGGCCGTCCAGGACCGGCCACGACGACCGGAACCGCTCGACGGTCGCGAGCCAGCGCTGCCGCGGCCCGAACGGGGTGGCGCTCGCCTCCCACGCGGCACCGAGCGTCGTGAGGAGATCGTGCACCGGATGCCCCGGCACGTTGTGGTGGATCAGCGCCTTCGGCAGTCGCTCGGCGAACGTGGCCGGATGGTCCAGATCGGACAGTCGCGCCGACAGGGTCAGGCTGTGCGGCACCCCCGCCTCGACGACCGTCCAGGTGGCGATCCGGCCCAGCTCGTCACAGGTTCCCTCGACCAGGACCGCCCCGGTCGCGGTCATCGTCCGCCAGGCGGCGACGACCTCTTCCTCGGCGTACTGACGCAGCACGTTGAACGCCCGCACCACGGTCGGGCGCAGGCCGGCCAACTCGAAGCCGCCGCGCCGGAACTCGAGCCGGGGCGGGTCCGCGAACGGCTGCGCGGCTGCCACCCGTACCGGATCGATCTCCAGGCCGACCACCGCGACGTCCGGCCGGACCGCCGCGGCCAGCCGGGCACGCAGCTCGATCGCCGTGATCGGCGTCGCGCCGTAACCCAGGTCGACCACCGTCGGCGCCTGCGCCGCCGCCAACAGATCCCCGCACCGGTACGCGATGAAGTTGTCCACCCGGCGCAGCCGGTTGGGGTTCGTGGTGCCCCGGGTGACAGCCCCGAGCGGTCTGATCGCCACCGTTACTCGCGGACGACCTTGTGCTGGGCGGCCTGGGCGATCGGGCGGACCACCAGCCGGTCGACGTTGACGTGGTGCGGACGGGTGGCCGCCCACGCGATGCAGTCCGCGATGTCGTCGGCGACCAGCGGCTCGCGCACCCCGGCGTAGACCGCGTCGGCCTTCGCCTGATCGCCGAGCCGGTTGAGGGCGAACTCGTCGGTCCGCACCATGCCCGGATCGATCTCGACGACCCGGACCGGCTTGCCGGCCAGTTCCAGCCGCAGGGTGCCGACCAGCGCGGTCTGGGCGTGCTTCGCTGCCGTGTATCCGCCGCCGCCCTCGTAGACGACGAACGCAGCCGTGGAACCGACCGTCACCACCGTGCCGGCGCCGCTACTCTCCAGCGCGGGCAGCAGCGCCTTGGTGACCCGCAGGGTGCCGAGCACGTTGACGTCGTACATCCACTGCCAGTCGGCGACCGAACCCTCGGCGACCGCGTCCGCCCCCCGGGCGCCACCGGCGTTGTTGACGAGCAGCGTGAGGTTCCCGTCGAGCCGGTCCACCTCGGCGGCCAGGGCGGCGACCGAGTCGTCCGAAGTCACGTCGCAGGCCACCGCGGAGCCGGAGCCGAGCTCGGCGATGAGCGCCTCGAGCCGGTCCGCGCGCCGCGCCGCGGCCACCACGTGGAAACCCTCCTTGGCCAGGCGGCGGGCCGTCGCCGCGCCGATGCCACTGGACGCGCCGGTGACGACGGCGATGTTCTTCTGCACCATGCCCACGATCCTGCCTCATGACGTGGGTCACCCTCGGCCGCCGGGAGTGAGCTACAGCACGTCCCGATGGGGAAGATGAACGGCGGTGTAACAGTTGCCCGTTACGTTTGGGCCGCCTGGCGAAGGGACACGACGTGGCTGAGCCGCGGGCCGCAGGCCGCGAGTGGCCGACTCCCCGACGCATCGCCACCCTCTCGGTGCATACGTCCCCGCTGGAACAACCGGGTACGGGCGACGCGGGCGGCATGAACGTCTACATCGTCGAGGTTTCCAAGCGGCTCGCGGCCCTGGGCGTCGAGGTCGAGATCTTCACCCGGGCCACCTCGAGCGACCTGCCCCCGAGCGTCGAGATGGTGCCCGGCGTCACAGTGCGACACGTCACGGCCGGGCCGTTCGAGGGCCTGTCGAAGGAAGAACTGCCGTCGCAGCTGTGCGCGTTCACCCACGGCGTGCTCCGGGCCGAGGCCGCCAATCCGCCCGGGCACTACGACCTGATCCACTCGCACTACTGGATGTCGGGCCAGGTCGGCTGGCTTGCCCGGGAACGCTGGGGTGTGCCGCACGTGCATACCGCGCACACCCTCGCCAAGGTCAAGAACAGGTTCATCGCCGCCGGTGACCACCCCGAGCCCAAGGCCCGGGTGATCGGCGAGGAACAGGTCATCGCGGAATCCGACCGGCTGGTGGCCAACACCCGCTTCGAGGCGCAGGACCTGGTGACCTGCTACGACGCCGAGCCCACCCGGCTCAGCGTGGTGCAGCCGGGCGTCGACCTGGGCCGGTTCCGGCCGGCCGGCACCCAGGCGGCCGATCGCCGCCGCCTCGGCCTGAGCGAACGGGGCCACGTGGTGGCCTTCGTCGGCCGCATCCAGCCGCTCAAGGGCCCGGACGTGCTCATCCGGGCGCTGGCCCGGCAACCGCTGCGCGACGAGGACGTCACCGTCGTCATCTGCGGCGGCCCGAGCGGCAGCGGCCTCGAGCGACCCACGTCGCTCATCGAACTGGCCGCCTCGCTCGGGGTCTCCCACAAGGTGCGCTTCCTGCCGCCGCAGACCGGGGAGGCGCTCGCCGCGCTCTACCGGTCGGCCGATCTGGTCGCGGTCCCCTCGCACAACGAGTCGTTCGGCCTGGTGGCCCTGGAGGCACAGGCCTGTGGCACGCCGGTGGTCGCGGCGGCCGTCGGAGGCCTGGTCACCGCCGTCACCGACGGGGTCAGCGGCGTCCTCGTCGACGGGCACGAGCCGGCCGACTGGGCGAGAGTCGTCGGCGGGCTGCTGTGCGAGCCCGCGCGGCGCCTGCGGCTGTCGGTGGGCGCGGTGCGGCACGCGTCGAACTTCTCCTGGGACCGTACGGCGGCAGGCCTGCTGCGGGTCTATCGAGAGGCGGTGGCGGAGCACCGTGCGCTGATCGCCGCGCGTCTGGCAGGCTCTTGCTCGTGGTAGAAGACATCGGGACCCTCATCGAGCGCGTGTGCGCCGAGCGCGAGCTGCCGTGCGAGTCGACCGGCGAGTCGTCGTGGGTCGTCACGATGCCCGGGACGCACAAGCTCAAGACCGCCTGCAACCTGATCGTGGGGGAGCACGCCCTGCGGATCGAGGCCTTCGTGATGCGGCACCCGGACGAGAACCACGAGCGGCTGTGGGCCTGGCTGCTGCGCCGCAACGCCAGAATGTACGGCGTGGCCTTCTCCATCGACCAGGCCGGCGACGTCTACCTGACCGGTCGGGCCGGCCTCAACGGCCTCGACGAGGACGAGCTGGACCGGTTGCTGGGCTCGGTGCTCACCTACGCGGACGAGTCGTTCGACTCGATGCTGGAGATCGGCTTCGGCACGGCCATCCGCCGCGAGTGGGAATGGCGGGTCAAGCGGGGCGAGTCTCTGGCCAACCTGCAGGCCTTCGCGCACTTCGCCGACCCGGACGGAAAACAGAGCTGAGTGGCGCCGGCGGCGGCGGACGACACCCATCCCCATAGGCGTCGCCCGCACTAACCGCCGGTCTCGGGTCGCGCCGTCCCCCAACGGCTGATGCCACCCGTCCCCGAACGCCGCACCGCGGTGACCGTGAGGTCGACCCGTTCCCCGAACTGACGGTTCGGCGTCCATCGACCACGCTAGTTGGGCTTGGCAAGGCTCACAAGGCAGTTGGCGGACTGCCATCTGTAGTGGCGGTCACACGCGGCAACTTCGCCCTCACGGATGAGGGCCTCCTCGCCCGGAAGGCTCATTGCCCATCACCGGGTTCAGTCGTTTACCGCGGCCCGGACCGGCGGGAGGGTCTCAGTCGTTCGCCGCGACCCGGACCGGCGCGGGCGGGGCCACGTCCTCCGCGTGCGGGATTTCCGTCGCGGCCGGCGAGGGGTTCGCCAGGCGGTGCTCGGAGACCCGGAGCTCCGCGGCGCGGCGTTCCCGCGTCGGGCCGGAGGCGATCTGGCCCGCCGCCACCAGCACCCCGATGACCGCGCAGCTCAGCCACAGCACCGTGCTGCCCGCGTGCTGCTGCACGAATCCGCCGACCACCGGCGCCAGCGCGGACCCAGCCGACCAGGAGAGCGAGCTGACGCCCTGGTAGCGGCCCCGCAGCAGGGACGGCGACAGCTCCGCGACCAGGGCGGAGTTCGACGGGCTCTGCAACATCTCGC
Source organism: Actinoplanes sp. NPDC051346 (assembly GCF_040682215.1). Lineage (NCBI taxonomy): Bacteria > Bacillati > Actinomycetota > Actinomycetes > Micromonosporales > Micromonosporaceae > Actinoplanes > Actinoplanes sp. NPDC051346. The sequence goes on from NZ_JBFBAJ010000012.1 coordinate 293,943, forward strand.
CGAGCGTCCAGATGACCACCGTGACCGCGTAGAAGGCGGCCGAGTCCGCGAAGGCGGTGAGGCCGAATCCGACGCCCATGACCACTGTGGCGACGGCCAGCACCCGGGAGCGGTTGTGGCCGTCGATCAGCTTCGGCACGAAGAGCTGCCCCGCGACGATCAGGAGGCCGTTCGCCGCGATCACCCAGCCGAACGTGGACGTGCTGAGGCCGTCCGCGCTCATCGCGATCGGCAGCGTCGACATGTGCTGCATGATCACCAGCACGACGACGAAGTTGAGCCCCAGGAACATCAGGAAGACCCGGTCCCGGAACACCGTGACCAGCCCGGGCCCGCCCCCGGCCCGGCGGGCGGCGACCCGCACCGGCCGGGTCTCCGCCAGGAAGATCAGGCTGATCATGGCGGTGACGAAGGTGGTGCCCGCGTCGACCACGAAGAGCAGGAGATAGTCGACCTGGGCGGCGAAGCCCGCCACGATCGCCGCGCCGGCGAAGCCCAGATTGACCGCCCAGTAATTCAGCGAGTACGCCCGGAGGCGATCCTTGTCGGGCACGACGTCGACCATCATCGCCTGGAACGCGGGCCGCACCCCCTCGGCGAAGACGCCCAGCAGCCAGGCGCCGATCAGGAGTTGCCAGAAGCCCTCGGCGAAGCCGAGCGCGAGCATCAGCGCGGCGGTGCCGAACTGGGCGGTCAGCATCGTCGGGCGCCGGCCCCAGCGGTCGGTGAGCACCCCGCCGGTCATGGTGCCGATCCCGCCGCCGACGCCGTACGCCCCCAGCACGAGCCCGGCCTCGAACTGCGAGAACTGCAGCCCCTGGGTGAGGTAGATCGCGAGGTAGACGACGGCGAAGGCGCCCAGCCGGTTGATCAGGGTGCCCGTCCAGAGGAACCAGAACTGCCGGGGCAGCCCACCCGCCGCTTCCCGCAACCACCCACCCACGCTTGTACCCCCATGTAAGCACCGACATCCAACCCAGGACTTACAACCTAGTGATCATCGGCGTACGGCGCAGCCCGGTTTCCACGTGGTGGTCGCCACTTGGGGTGTGCGCTCACCCCGCCACGGGGGCTGCGGCAGGATGGAGGGCATGACTGGGACCCTTGTGCTGCTGCGCCACGGCGAGAGCGAGTGGAATGCCAAGAACCTCTTCACCGGCTGGGTCGACGTCGACCTGAACGCCAAGGGTGAGACCGAGGCCCGGCGTGGTGGAGAACTGCTGAAGGAGAACGGGCTACTGCCCGACGTCGTGCACACCAGCCTGCTGCGCCGCGCGATCCGCACCAGCGAGATCGCCCTGCACGCCGCGGACCGGCACTGGATCCCGGTCAAGCGCCACTGGCGGCTCAACGAGCGCCACTACGGCGCGCTGCAGGGCAAGGACAAGAAGCAGACCCTCGAGGCGTACGGCGAGGAGCAGTTCATGCTCTGGCGCCGGTCGTACGACGTCCCCCCGCCCCCGATCGAAGACGGCGACGAGTACTCGCAGTTCGACGACCCGCGCTACGCCGACCTGGCCCCGGAGCTGAAGCCACGCTCCGAGTGCCTCAAGGACGTTCTGCTGCGCGCGCTGCCCTATTGGTACGACGCCATCGTCCCGGACCTTCGAGCCGGCAAGACGGTGCTCGTCGCGGCGCACGGCAACTCGCTGCGCGCCATCGTGAAGCACCTCGATCAGATCTCCGACGCCTCGATCGCCGGCCTCAACATCCCGACCGGCATCCCGCTCCGCTACGACCTCGACGACTCGTTGCGCCCCACCACGGCCGGCGGCGCCTACCTGGACCCGGAACTCGCAGCAGCCGCGGCGGCCGCGGTCGCCAATCAGGGCCGCTGACGTTCTTCGGCCACTGCCGGGGCTTCAGCGGTCACTGCGGGCTTCCTTGGTCACCGCGGGCTTCGGGTGGGTTACGCTCGGGCTTCGGGGGGAGGGGGTGACCCACTCCGGGCGGATGCTCCTATGGTCGTCAAGTGGTGAGCAGGGTGTAGATCTCGCGGGCGATGTAGCGCTTGAGGCAGCGGAAGATTTC
>NZ_JBFBAJ010000013.1:0-288256 GCF_040682215.1 Actinoplanes sp. NPDC051346
TGCAGGCGCTCGCCGAGACGGTCATCTGCAGAAGGAACCGCCCGGCGGCGTGCAGACCGAGCCCGACGATCACGGTCTGGGACGCTCTCGTGGTGAGTTCACCACGAAGACGCATCTGGCCTGTGAGCAGGGCCGTAAGACGCTATCGCTGGTAATCACCACGGGCCAGCGCGGTGACAGCCCGCAACTCATCACGGTCCTCGAACGGATCAAGGTGTACCGGGTCGGTGGCGGCCGGCCGCGGTCCCGTCCGGATCTGCTGCTGGCGGACAAGGCGTACACCAGCCGGGGCAACCGCGGACACGCCCGTCGCCGTCGGATCCGGGTGTGCATCCCGAGCAAGGCCGACCAGGACGCCAACCGCAAGGCAAAGGGGTCCAAAGGTGGGCGGCCGCCCACCTTCGACTCGCAGGTGTACCGGCTACGTCATGCCGTGGAATGCGGCATCAACCAGCTCAAACAGCACAGAGCGATGGCCACCAGGTTCGACAAGCTCGCCGTCCGCTACGAAGCCACCGTCACCATCGCCGTCATCAACCAGTGGCTTCGACCATTCCGAAACACGGCCTAAGGACGAAGCGGTGAACGCGGCGAGGAATGACGCCGCAGCTGGAGGAGCTCGTGCCTGCTACCGCGGTCCGTGCTCCTCGAACGATCACGTCCACGTAGACTATTACAACCGGTATGGCGAAACGCTCTACGTCAACCATTACCGATATCCGAAGGGATGAGGACGAGGTGAGCGAATTACAAAGTGCGTCGCAAACTTTGAAAGATGTGTTCAATACCTACGTTGCAACACTCGAAGCAGGAGGCGATCCTCCTGGAGTCATCAATGCAATGAACGAACTGCACGCAGCCATCGAGATCTTCATCGAGGCCTCAATAAACGCCACCGGATGGGGGAACCCTTTCGTGCTCCCCCCGGAGGGCGAGGAGACTGCAAAGCCCCGCAAGGGGGGCAACGAGGTGCAGGTAGAAGCCGTATACAAGCTTCAAATAGACAATACTTACACTTTCGGTAAATTCGTTTTCGAACGGCTACAGAGAGCCGGCCTCACCCCGCACGGCGAATTGGACGATCCGGTGATGCTGATACATGAGCTGTTCTCCATCGACGGCTGGCGTCCCCATACGTATCGCCGGCCGGATCTGCGAATCCTTCAGAGCCAATGGTCTGTCACGCCGCTGAAAACAACTGAACACAAAGAGAAGGGTTGACCTCGAAGGCTCTCGGGCGCGGCGGCGACGGGCCGGGTGAGGTTGCCGGCTTCGAGGCGGCGTAGCATCTCGTTGATTCAGGATCCGGCGACCTCTTCCAAGATCCCGGCGCTGGACCGGACCGGCATCCGGGAACTGCCGTCTCCGAGCTGTACCGGCTGTGCCGGGACCTGACCGACTAACATCCTCGCCGTCCGCGGCTGGCGCCAACAGCACCAGGTGAGACTGCGCGTGCTCTCCGGCGCGCTGTCTTACATCACCGACCTGGCCGCCACCGACGCGACCACCACCATGCTGGTCAAACTGCTGGTCTCGGTCGGACAGTTCCAACGCGACCGCCGAACGAACTCACTCGCGACGGCCTCGCCGCAGCCCGGGCCAACGGCAGCACCTCCGGCCGGCGCCCCCGCCTCGGCGCCACCGACCAGGCACGCCAGCTTTCCGCAACGGGGCCAGTATCGCCGCCCTGGCCCGTGAACACGGCGTCAGCCGCGGCGCGATCCGCACCGCGATCGCGACCCGCTCCCCAACCACCCCGACCGGCCGGCAACCGCCGCCATGACCGAGCCCCAGGCGGTCCGCGCCGAAATCCCCTGCAAGCTCGCCCACCACCCCGACCTCAGCGACCCCGAACGCCACGCACCGCCGCGGACGCGCCGTCCACTGCGGCCAGGGCTGCAGCCTCCAGGTCACCGCAACGCTCGACATACACAAGCGCTGCTGGCCGCCGCAGCCACACTCGGCACCGACAGCGCCTCCTCAGCCGATCGCAAAGGCATATCCCGAGTCAGACCCCTCGGGGTGTGTGGCGTTCCAGGTAGGCCCGCACGGCGTCGAGCAGGCTCGGGTTCTCCTCGACTGCCCACGTGACCAGATTGCAGCGGTGGCACAGCAGTTGCCGAACCAGGCCGTTGCGATGATCGTGGTCCACGGCGAGTCGTTTCGGCGCGCCTCCGCGTCCCCGCGCGGTCTCCGCCTTGCCGCAGATTGCGCACAGCCCCTGTTGGTTCGTGAGCATCCGATCGTATTCCGCGGGCGTGAGGTTGTACTTCTCCCGTAGAACCTGCGCGTGCGAAACCCGATCACCGTCCTTCTTGGCGTATCGCGCCCGCTTGTAGGTGCTGAGACAGGTCTTGCAAGGGCGGCGTGGCTGCGTGGTGTGCAGCTGGTTGTAGAACGCGTCGCGTGGTTTCGTTTCTCCGCATTTCGCGCAGAACACCAACTCGTCAGCCATGACTACACCATACAGCTAGTGTGCTGTAACCGCATAACTGTCATTATGGTGTACGGGGGATTATGCCCGTTTCTGGATTGCTGGATTACTGTTAATGGCAATCCAGTAATCCGTGCAGGATGTTCACGGGGAGTGGCACGGGCGGAAGCTGAGCGTCGTATCGGTTCGCAGCACGCGAAACCGGTGGTGGATCGTCACTGACGCTGGCGAGACGTGGGTCAGTGGTTCGCCAGCTTGGCGAGGTGGGGGCGGTTACCGGCGATTGGGCGGCGATCTGCCCGACGGCGTGCAGCCCCGGCTGTCAGGCACGTCTTGCAAATCTCCCACACCAGTCCGGGCACTGGCGGATCCACTGCACCTCGTCATCCAGGCGTTCGGCAGTGTCGGCCCGGCCGGACAGCTCACCATCCTCGTCGGCAGTGTCCGGGTCTTCCGGCGCCGACGCCACGCTGGCCCGGCCGCCGCCGGACCAACGCCCAGGCCCGCCGACTCTGGAGAAGTACGACCGGCTGCTCACCGCCGCACCGGAGAGCTGACCAGCGACCACCCGGCGGTGCTCTCCAGTCGCCGCGAGGTTCCTATCAACCGGGCGGACCGGGTCTTCAGGAGGCGGCGAAGGAACGGATCTCCTCGGCGCAGACCCGCGGCTGGTCCTCCGGCATCAGCGTGAAGCCGTCGGCGACCTCGACCAGGCGGCCCCGCGGCAGCGCCGCCGCCAGGCGCCGGCCGTTCTCCGGGCGCATCATGACGTTTTCCGGTCCCCACAGCACCAGAGCCGGTTTGGTGAAACCGGAAAGCCGCTCGGCAGCGTCCACGTACTCGGGGTGCCGGTAAGAAACGTGTCACCAGATCCAAACGAGCATGCTCGTGCTGGTCAAGGCGGTGATCGCGAGCTTGGCGAGCCCGGCCGCTGAGTTCGAGGTCGGATACGCCATCATCTCGGGCCATGGCGCGATCGCTGGATCTCGATGAGTTGGTCGAGCACTGGACGTTGCTCGAAGATGAGCGGGAGTTGATCGCGGGCAAGCGCGGGCCGACCCGGCTCGGGTTCGCGCTGCTGCTGAAGTTCTACATCCGGGTCGGCCGGTTCCCTCGCGGACGAGGCGAGTTCCCGGGCGAGGCGGTGGAGTTCGTTGGTCGCCAGGTCGGTGTCGAGCCGGCCGACCTCGGGCTCTATGAGTGGACTGGCTCGACCATCGCCTACCACCGGTCGCAGATCCGGGCGCACCTCGGTTTCCGCGAGTGCACGGTAGCCGACGCCGAGCAGTTGACCCGCTGGCTGGCGGCCGCGGTGTGCGAGTCTGAGCGGCGCCCAGAGCTGGTGCGCGACGAGCTACTGGCGCGCTGCCGGGCGGAGCGGATCGAACCGCCAGCGGCCAGGCGGATCGACCGGATCGTGCGCTCGGCGTTGCACCAGGCCGAGCAGGCGCTGACCGCCCGGATCACGGCCCGGCTGCCCGCTGACGTCGCTGTCCGGCTATGCGCCCTGGTCGCGGTCGACGTCCCTCGGTGGCGCCGTGGGCTTCGTCGTTTGGCTAAACCGTCGGCCCGACCCCGCCGCTCCGGCAGAGGCATTTACCGCCGGAATCGGCGCCGCACTGAGCATCTACGCAGTCCTCGTAGCCCTCGTGGCGATCGTGCTCTCCTTGCTCGAGTGAGCGGAACACGACCCGGCAGCTCCCGCCAACGTATCGATATGCCGTCGAGCTACACCTCATCGGTCAGCGTGCAGCAGTTCGACGGCCCGGGTCAGGTCGGCCTCGGTGGGCATGGTGTAGATCCGGGTCGAGTTGAGCGACGCGTGTCCGAGCAACTCGGAGATCAGCACGATGTCGGCGCCGCCGCGGCGCAGGTCGGTGGCGAAGCAGTGCCGCAGGACGTGCGGGGAGAGGTCGTCCAGGCCGATCGCGGCGCCGAGGTCGGCGACGATCTCGTCGACCGACCGGGCGGAAAGGCGCTGCCCGTAGCGGTTGAGGAAAAGCGCGGGGCAGGTGTCGGCGCCGAGCAGCTCGCGCCGGTACTGCTTGTATTCGGCGAGATCGCGGCGCAGGTCGGTGTTGGCCGGGATGGTCCGGGGCTTGCCGCCGTGCCGGCCTTTGCCGGCCCGGACGATGACCTTGCCGGTGCGGGCGGTGGTGGGCACGTCGTCGACGTCCAGGTCGACCAGCTCCGCGGCGCGGAGGCCGGAGCGGTAGAGCAGCCCCACGATCGTCTTGTCCCGGATCGAAGGCAGCCGCTCGGCGCCGCGCAGCAGCCGGCGGGTCTCGCCCTCGGCCAGGGCCCGAGGAGCGTGGCGGGGAAGGTCGATGCGGTCGGCGTTGGCCGGGCCGAGCCCGAGGTGGGTGTAGAGGTCGTCGATCGCGGTCAGGTGCGCGTTGACGGTGTTGGAGCTCTTCTTGCCCACGGAGAGCAGCCACCCGCGGTAGTCGCGGACGACGAAGTCGCGCGCCAACGCGTCGGCGAGCGGGTCGGCGCCGGCCGGGTCGCCGACGCCGTAGCCGTCGGGCAGCACGGTGTCGGCGAGCCAGCGCAGGAAGCTGGAGACCCGTGACGCGTACGCCCGGCGGGTGTGCTCGGAGATCCCGGCCCGATCGAGCGCCGCCCGGTAGCCGGCGAGCACTGCCTCGTACTCGCCCGGCACGCCGAGGGCGACGCCGCCGCGCCGCCGCGGCGCGGGCGCCGGCTCGCCGGCGAAGTCGGTCCTCGTCACCGTCCCCCGGGCTGCTCCTCTGATATCAGAACCAGTTCTGTGTCGATCCCACCCTTCGGGGTACCAAATATCAGAACCAAAGCGCCAGTCTGGTTCCGATATTAGATCAATATCGGAACCATAACGAGGTCCGCAAGAGCACGGGGCCGGACCATTGAAATTCCCGTGGGCCGGCCCCGTTCGACTACAGCCAGATGTAGAGGCGGCGGCCCGCCGGACGGAAGCCGATCCGCTCGTAGACCCGCCACGAGTCGTCACCGGACGCTTCGAGCCAGGCCAGGTCGGCGCCGGATTCGAAGATCTGCCGGCTGAGCGCGGCCGTGATGGCACCGCCGAGACCGCGACGTCGGTAGGGCACCCGCACCGCGATGCCCGCGATCTCGCTGACCCCGCCACCGGGCGGGACCGCCTGGCCCGCACCGGCACAGGTGCCGTCCGAGGCGAACGCCGCTACCTCGAAGCCGCCCCGCTGCCGCAGCGTTTCGAGGCGGTCGACGTCGGCGTTGTTCACCTCGAACGCGTCGCCGAATGCCTCGCCCTGGGCGGCAACCATCGCCGCCCGCTCGGCTCGGTTCTCCGGTTGCCGTACGACGAAGCCGTCGACCGGCGGCGGCGAGACGAGGGATTCGGGCGAGCAGGTCAGGAACTCGTGCCGCTCCTCGACCGTGAAACCGGCCGCGAGCAGCAACTCCTCAAGGCCGGGGGCGCAGTTCACGACGTACTCCAAGCGGGGCCGTCGTGACGCGGAGCGGAATGCTCTCACCAAGCTCTCGACGTCGGAGGCGGTGATCTCCGTGCCAGGGCGTGGTGTCGCGTAGTTGATATTCGGACTGTCAGTCGCCGGGTCGAAGCCCAGGATGAACGGCCCCGATTCGACGGCGGCCGGACGGCGGCAGAGGTTGGCCACGACGGACTGCTGGATACGAAGATCCACAGACAAGGTGGGAAGTCCTTTACGGCATGAGGAACAGAATCACGACAAGACGTCGGACCGCCGCAACAGGCGGCCGCTAGGCACACCCGTGATCATTGGCTTCATTCCCTCATTCAGAAGACACCCGCACGTTCTGCGCGAGCGGGAAGATGCTACCAGTACCAGAGGCAACTCGACCTTCTCGATGTGTCATCGCGGGTCCGTGCCGCCTGTGACTAAAATCCCGGCCTGCTAGCGGGTCTGATTTACAGGACGCACCCCGCCCGTCGCCGTGGCCACGACCGGCCCGTACGTACGTACTGCCCGCGATCCTGCCAGCAGAGCGCCTATCGGAACCCGACCGGGTCCTGAGTAATGCGGTTTGGATCTGGTGACACGTTTCTTACCGGCACCCCTACTCCCGGCGTCGCGTGGCACGAAGGTATTTGAGTAGGTCACGGCGGATCTCGCCGGAGCCGAGGGACGGCGCCAGCCAGGCGTTCATGACATCGTGGGGCACCGGGCGCTTCGACATCAGACCGAAGTTCACCGGCGAGCGGCGCATACCGCGTACCCGCAGTGTCTGCAAAGCCAGAAACGTTGCGCCGGGAACCTTCGACGACAGATGCAGAGACCGGCCCGGCAGTCCCGGCGGGAAGTTCTCCAACGACTCCTGCGGCAGCAGCACCAGTCGCGACAGCCGGTCGGTCGGATGGTACGCGGCGACCAACTGCGTGCCACCCCAGTCACAGCCGACAAGCGTCACGTCGCGCAGATCCACCACGTCGAGGAACTCGGCCACCAGCGCGGCCAGCCCCCGCGAGCTGAGGTGGGCGTCCGCGTTCATCGGCAGCCGGTGCGCGCCCAGCGGCACCTCCAGGACCACGCATCGATGGTCGGCCCGCAGGTCGGACACCACGTGCCGCCAGAGCGTGGCGCCGACCAAGACACCGGTCAGGAAGACGAGGACTGGTCCCTCACCACCGCTGTCCTGGTACTCCACGGTGCCGGCGGACAGGACGGCCTTCTGCATGTGTCACCCGCTTCGCGAGACCGGATCCCGCCCTTCCGGGACGTCTCCATATCCACCGTGGACGATGCGGCACGGCGGCCGGGTCAGCGCGGCGTACGACGCGCATGCCACCAGCAGGCCGGTTCCCCACAGTGTGTAGCCGCCCATGTCCAGCAGTAACGGCAGGAACGGGCCGCCGGTGTCCCCGCGAATCCAGGCGGTCATTCCCGCGATACCGAAGTACACGGTCAGGCCCGCCCCGACGAACAGCCCCGGGCCGAGCACCAGCCAACGCGGCACGGCCCGCCCCCGCAGCGGCACCACCCAGCCCGGCCACACCCGGCCCCAGCGGTGTGCCAGCGCCAACGGCAGCACCGTGCCCGCCAGACTCATCAACGCCACGAAGACCACCATCGCGCTCCACGACACATCCGACCGGCTCACCTCGGACTGAAACCGCCCGGCGATCGTATCGGCCAGCCACACACTGATCCGGATGGCGAACCCGGCCACGGCGACATACGCACCGGCGAAGGCCCAGCCGGGCGCCCGCTCCCTCCGGCTCTCCGGCGATCTGCCGTGCACCCGCCCGCACGACTCGCACGAACCCACGGCCAGCCGTCGCTGCTCCACGGCGACGCGCAGGCAGAGAATCCCGGCGACGGCGCCACCACCGGTCGCCAGCAGACTGGCGACAATGCCCGGCCCAGGGCCCTCGAACACCAGCGCCACCAGCATGATCGGGAACAGGAACGAGTAGACGCACAGGGCTGCGCCCGCGACGGCGTTGAGCCCGGCAAGCGCGTAGCGGCCGGTGCGATCCACCTCCCGGCGGGCGGTGGCCGCAGCGGCGAGACATCCGGCCAGCGCCACGACACCGAGTACCACCGGAACCCATCCGCCCGGGAAATACGACTTCTGGCCGTTGTGGAACGACGGCGCGCCGCCGACCGCCCACCACAGGTGAACCAGAACGTACGCGAACTGCCAGACCGGAGCGACGCCCCGAATCAATCCATCGACTTTCACGACTCGATCACCACGGTGCTGAGTCTCCGCATCGTCGCTGGGACGACGCTGAGGAACGCTCAGCAACCGCTCAGCTTCGACCGGTGCACCTACCCCGAGGCGCAGGGCAGGGGCACTCGACCGCCAGGCCCGCCCTGGCCTACTCGGCCGCCGTCGCCGCTGCACTCGTGCGACACGTGCCTGACGCCAGCGCGGAACTGACCGCCGCGGCGCTGCTGCACGACCTGCCCGAGTTCGCGCCCGCCGTCGTCGACGCGAAAACGGCCGCGGTGAGTGGGCAGCCGCCGCGGCCGCGGCCGGTCAAGTCCTACACGTCGGAGTCAGATTCGTCGGGATCCCGCAACGGACGCCAGGCGCCGCCTAGATCGGGCAACCTGAACGAGTAGTGGCCATGAACGTTAATGTGCCGGCACGTGTATGCCGACAACCGGGCCACATCCTCATCCAGTACCGGGTAGCCCTGACCGCGCAGGTCGATCAGCGCCCGGTCCAGGTAGGCGGTATTCCACAGCGTGACGCAGTTGAGCACGAGACCCAGCGCGCCGAGCTGGTTCTCCTGCCCGTCGCGGTAGGCCCGGTGCAGTTCGCCTTTGCGGCCGTGGAACAGGTGCCGGGCCAGGTCGTGGCGGCCCTCGTTGAGGTTGCGCATCCCCTTCATCTCCCGCCGGTAGGCGGGGTCGTCGACGAGGGTGAGCACGTGCCGGGTCTTGAAAATCCGCCCGTACATGCCGAACGCCTCGCCCGAGCTGGGTGGGCCGGCCGTCGCGTTGCAGCATCCGAATCACTCCGAATCACGTCGTGCGCCGAGACGGTGCGGGTATGGATCGAGCACACCACGCGCAGGATGTCCGGCCAGTGCCGGGTGAGCTTCTCCAGGTCGATTTGTCCGCGGGCAGCCTTGTTCAATACCGCGTAGTCGGCACCGCGGTTGATACGCCACAGCTTCGTGTCAGGCAGATCGGCCAGCACCGGCCGGTAGTCGAACCCGAGCAGCGTGACGATGGCGAACACGATGTCGGAGTACGACCCCTGGTCGGTGATCAGGACCTCCGGGCGGCGGTCGCTGTCGGGGTTAAACACCAGGTCCACGAAGTGCAGCGTGTCCTTCGGCGTGCCGGAGATCACGCGCCCGGCCAGCCCGATCCGCTGATCGGAGATCATGTTCAGCCAGGTCACGCCCTTCTTACGGGCGAAGTACTTCGGGTTCGGCCGGGCGTCGATGCTGCGCACCGGCACCACGAACCGGACCCCGTCGACCGCGGCGACCGCCCACCACCCCACGCCTGCGCCAACCCGATGCCGGCCTGGGCGTCGATGAGCACCGCGTTGGCCGCCGCGTAGGTGTCCGGCCGCAGATAGTGCTGGTCGACATGGACCAGTCGGCCCCGGGTCAGTGCCGGGATCTCGCTGTCGATCACCGGGGACAGGCCGACGTTGAGTGAGTGCGCCGTCAGCAGCGCCGCCACCGACACGTGCAGGTCCGCCAGCCTCGCCCGGCCGCCGGTCACCGACGTGAACGCCGCCGCCAAGTCCGGATGCCAGCTCATCACCTCCAGGATTTGCTCGGACAGATCCACCCGCGGGATCATCCCGTCGAGACGGTTCCGTAGATCGGCCAGGCTCGGCGGGTCCTCCAGAGCGGCGTCCTTGCCCAGATGCAGCCGTCCGTCGGCGTCCACGCTCAGGCTGGCGTTGTCGTCCAGCCCGGCCGCGGTGGCCCGCCACGCCTCGTCCAACTCGGCGGCGTGGGTCTCCAGCAGTTCGGCGGGGTCCTCCGGCAGCAGCAGCGTCGACAGCACCGGGCCTTTCACCGCGTCCCACGCGTCCTCGGTCAGCAGCCGTGCCCGCGGGTCGGCGAACCGGTCGGAGACCCGGGCAAAGATGTCGCGGCGTTTTAGGCCGGTGTGGAACGGCTCCAGCACGCAGAACACGTAGGCGTTGCGGTCCACGCACCCCTCGGGCCGGTCCTTCGGGAACACCAGTTGGTTCCGCCAGCCCCGCGGCACCAGAGCGATGTCGACCTTCCGGGCGACCAGCCAGCCCTTCGGCACCCGGACGGACTCCTTGGCGTCGATCAGCTTCCGCAGCTCCCGCATCGCATTGACCACCCGCACCGCCTCAGCACCGTCGCCAACAACGTCGCGATCTTGCGGTGATACGTCAGCGCCGCCAGCTTCGGCGCCTTCGCCTCGAACCCCATCCGGGCCAGCTCGATCAATCGGCGGGTCGGCACCCCTGTGCCGGCCACGTCCACCGCACCCATGTGCAGCCCGGCGATCTGCGCCACCCGGCCCAGCGACTTCACCAGGCCCCGCCCGGTCGGGTTGGTCGGCCCGCGCCGCCACAAGTCGAGCTGCGAACGGCGCTGGCCCTCCGGCACCCGCAGGATCTGCTCAAGGTCACCGGCCTGTTCCGCGGTGACCGCACCGGACAGGGCCGAGTACATCCTGGTCTCGGCCGTCTTTCGAGCGCTGGCCACGTCATCGCGCAGCGTCGTCACACCGGGCAACAGCACCCGCTCGGCCCGCAGCCGGGCCACCGCTGAGTAGAACAACGCCTTCGGACCGTCCCCAGTCGCCCACGCCTGATCGCCCACCCACGCCAGCAGCGACTCCTTCACCAACGGGTACGAGCGATAGCCGTACCCGTCGCAGATCTCCGCCTGATGCTCGAACCGCGTCGACTTGCGTTCCAGATACGCCTTTACACACGACGGGTCGGCCACCTTGATCTGCGAGGCCACGTAGTTGACCACCACGCTCGGCCGTCGAGCGGATCCTCCAAGAACCGGCCCAGATGGCGAACCGTCACCAGCTGAAGGCTGAAACCCAGCCGGTTGTGATCACCACGCTTGGATGCGACGAAGTCCCGGTCCGCGTCGTCAAGGAAGAAGAACCGGTCAAGGACCGCCTGCTCAGGCTGGCCGGTGAACCGGCCATAGACCGCCTCTTCGGCGGGAGTCAGAAAACTTCTCACGTCACATCAACGACCACCATCGATGGTTATCGCTGACCTTGGCTTATCGGGACTTTCCTGAACGTTAGTCCCCGAGCGCCGGCAAGCGCGGGCCGACCCGGCTCGGGTTCGCGCTGCTGCTGAAGTTCTACACGGCGCTGGCCACCGCCCGCCGGTTGGAGGCCGCCGGCCGCTACATCGACCTGGCCGTCACCGCGTTGCGTGCGCAGGGCTACCCGGTCCGCGATGAGGATGCCGCCCGCTTGTCACCGCTCGGGTATGCGCACATCGACATGCTGGGCCGTTACACCTTCCCTGCCCCGTCGAGCGGGCAGCGGCTGCGGCCACTGCCCGCTCTTGGAGCTCGAGACGATTGACGCGGGATCGGCGGCCCTGGTGGCACGTATGGGTTCACCGGATCGTGGGTTGGTCAGGGGGTTTGGACGAATCCGTGTGCGGCTTCATCGAGGTGGGCGAGGAACCGGGTCACCGCGGGTGGTCTGGCCCGTCCCGTGAGAGTAGCGGCGAAGATGCGCCGGACCGACTCGTCCTCGGGATGCAGGCGCAGCAGAACGATATCGGCTGGCGTGCCGCGCACGGCTAGGGCAGGCACGAGCGCAACACCGAGCCCGGTCGCGACGCAGCCGAGCTTGCCGGTCCACTCTGCGGCGACGATGTCGATCCGCGGTTGGAAGCCGCTAGGCAGGCTAGCGCGCAGCAGGGTGTCTTCGGCGTTCGCGGAGCCGACGATGAACGCGTCGTCAGCCAGGTCCGCCAGTCGCACCATACGTCGCTGGGCCAGCCGATGTTCGTGCGACACCGCCACGAGCAGCTGCTCGTCGAGAAGGTGATGCAAATCGACATGGGCGGTGTCGATCGGTCCCGTCGGTGACGAGCTGACCACCACCACGTCGGCGTCTCCTGCGGCGAGACTCTCCAACAGCCCGGGCGTCAGTCCCTCGATCAGCGACAGAGCCACCTCGGGATGCGCGGCGCGAAACGATGCCAGCGCCCGAGGCACGAGTGCGGCGACGGCGGTAGGGAACGCGCCAACACGCAGCCGGCCACTGCCGATGCGGCGCAGATCGTCGAGATCTCGCTCGGCGGCGGTGAGCCGGTCCAGGATCGCCTCGGCGTGCGGCAACAGGATGCGCCCCTGCTCGGTGAGCGCCACCCCGCGCGGCAGCCGGTCGAACACCTGGGCGCCGAACTGGGCCTCCAACGCCGCGATCTGCCGCGAGACCGACGACTGAGTGAAACGCAGATGGTGGGCGGCGGCGGTGATCGAGCCGTAACGCACGACCGTTTGGAACACCTCCAACAGCCGAGTCTCCACCCTGACATCCTAGTTTTGCATGGCGTCCATGTCGAACATTCGTTGGTCGCATGTCTCAGTGATCTTTACCTTGGTGGTCGTGACGAGCATCGCGATCCTGGGAACCGGGCACATGGGCACGGCCATCACACGGCGACTACTGGCGACCGGTCACCAAGTCACGGTGTGCAATCGCAGCCCGGCCCGCGCCGCACCGCTAGCCGCGCTCGGCGCTGAGATCGCGGCGACGCCTGCCGCCGCCGTGGCCGGCGCTGACCTGGTGATCACGATGCTGACCGACGCCGCCGCGGTCGAAGCCACGCTCTTCGACTCGGGCAACTCTGACTCCGCGGTGACGGCCATGTCACCAGAGACAGTCGTGGTGCAGATGTCCACGATCGGACCTGACGAGATACGCGGCATCGCCGCCCGCCTGCCTCGGACGCTGTCGTTGCTCGACGCTCCCGTCGGCGGCAGCGTGGGCGCGGCCGAGGCGGGCGCCCTCACCATCTTCGCCGCAGGTTCACCCACCGCCCTGGAACGCACCGAACCTGTGCTGCGCCACCTCGGCAGAATCCGCCGCTGCGGCCCCCTCGGTGCGGGGGCGGCCCTGAAGCTCGTGGTCAACACGGCGCTGGTCACCGCGCTCGGCGCGCTGCACGACACCCTCGCTGTCGCCGATGCACTCGGCATTGATGCGGCGAACGCGCTCGATGCCCTCGCGGCCGGGCCGCTGAGCGGAACAATCCAGCGGGCGACCGCGACTGGGGCGTCGTTCGCGATCTCCTTAGCCGCCAAAGACACGCGGCTCGCGCTGCGCGAAGTGCAGACCGCCCCGATCGCGGCCGCCGCACTGCAACTGCTCAACGCCGCCACCGACCCGACGGCGGACATCGCATCGATCATCAGTCTGGAGACCCGATGAACCTGAACCTGGACAACCCGCAGACAGTCGCCGCACCGTTCGGCGACCGGTTCGCCCATGTCGCTCGCCTGGACCTCGACGGCGGCGCGTTGCTCATGCTCGCCGGGCAGGTCGCTGTCGACGACACTGGCGAGGTCGTCGCGCCAGGCGACGCCGCTGTCCAGGCAGAGCGCATTTTCGAGATCATCCACGGGCTCCTGGAAGCGCACGGAGCCACCTTCGCTGACGTGATGCACATCCGCACCTTCATGACCAGCTTGCAAGATCTGCCCGCCTACGCCGCAGTGCGCCGCGGCCTGTTCCCCGCAGAACCCGCCACCAACCCGCCGGCCAGCACAACGGTAGAGGTCAACCGACTGTTCCTACCCGGAGCGGTACTCGAGGTAGAAGTCACCGCGGCAGTCCGATCCCGATAAGGCCCACGCAGGCACGCGAAGGCATCGGCCGCTCTCGCGGCGGACTGACCACCAAAGTTCACACCCTGGCGAGCGGCCTGGGCTCGCCGTAGCGGAGCCGATAGCGACTGTTAGTTGAATTTGACTCCGGCCGCCTTGCAAGCGGCGGTCAGGTCCTTGATCGACTTCTCAAAGCCGGGTGTGTAGGAGCCTTTGAGCGGGTCCGTCGCAGTCGCGGCCTTGCCGACATGGGTCGCCAGCTCCTTGGCCGCGGCAGCCGCCTTGCTGTCACCGCCGCCGGCCACGGCGTTCAGCGCCGACGCGAAGTCCGCGTGAGCCTCCTGGATCTCGGATACGGGCGTTTCCTTGCCCTCGGCCGACTTCATCACCGCGGTCAAGTCAGCATTCCAGGCCTTAGCGGAGGCCTGCGCCTCGGCGCAGAGCTTGGCGTCGCCCGTGCCGTTCACCGGCGCAGGCGCGGAGGTGGCCGCGGCCGACGTCGCCCCGGTGGAGACGGCGGGCGGGGTGGAGCCGGCCTTGGCGTCGGTGTCGTTGCCACCGCACGCGGTAAGGGCCAGCAAGGAAACGCTGATCAGAACAGTCGCGGTGCTACGGATTCGCTTCACGGGCGGGGAGGCTACCGAGGGGACCCGCTCTGATCAACTTGATGGACCGCCTCAGGGCTCCACCCCTCCATCACCGCGGCACCAAACGGTGATGAAGGGATGTTGATGGCATCCTTCCGACACCATCGATCAACGACTATCGGCTAGCGTTCAGGCGCCCCACCAAGCTTGGGGTCAGCGGGGAAAGCGCGCGGACGGCATCAAGATCTACGGCCTTTCCGTAGTAGGCCTCCGCGAAGCGGTGGTACGCCAGGCCGGTCACATCGACCAGCATGGAAAACAGCCGGTCGGCGCCGTCAGGGTCGGGACGGTGGGGCGTCGCCGCTCGAACTTGAGAGACCGGTGGCGGGTTTCACTAAGTTGGCAAGGCCTCGGCTGATCTGAACCCGCCTGCAGCCACGATGATCCGTAGATGACCGCAGATGAGAAGTGGCTTGCCGAGCTACAGGAGCGTTCCTTCGGCCGGGCTGGGACGCCAACAGCATCGTCCTTCCCGGCGGAGAACCGGATGACTGGCGCCCAACTGGCTCGCCTGCTCTCTCCGGGTGCATACGGCGTGCTGGCCACTACGAGGGCCGATGGCCGTCCGCATGCCGCGCCGACCAGCTTGGTCGTACACGAGCAAGCCGTCTGGTTTCCCACGGTCAGTGGTGCGGTTCGCCTGGCGAATCTCACTGTGCACCCGTGGGCGTCTCTGGTCGTCATGCGGGGCACCGGTTCCGACCATGCGATGGTGATGCTGGAGGGGCCCGCCGAGGTTGTGGATGCCGCGGCGGACGAGGTGGCTGGTGCCGCGGACCGGTACGACCGGGAGTTGGCATGGGCCGCGGCGTGGATTCGGATGACGCCGGAGAAGATCTTCAGCTATGCCGCTGCCGCCACAGGGTGAGAGGGCAGCGCGTTGGCCCGTGAGAGAGTTGCTGTCATGACAGCCGCAGCGACTCCGGGCCGTGACGTTGTGCTTGAGACGGGTCGGCTGCTGCTCAGACCTTGGCGGGTCGCCGAGGCTGTCGTCCAGCGTGAGCTATGGGCCGAACGTGATCCACGAGTG
Source organism: Actinoplanes sp. NPDC051346 (assembly GCF_040682215.1). NCBI lineage: Bacteria > Bacillati > Actinomycetota > Actinomycetes > Micromonosporales > Micromonosporaceae > Actinoplanes > Actinoplanes sp. NPDC051346. The sequence goes on from NZ_JBFBAJ010000013.1 coordinate 15,387, forward strand.
CCGCCGCACCGCCGGATCGACGCGGATGGACGCCCGACAATCGCGGAGCTCGAGGATTCGATCCGCACCGACCAGCCGTCGTCGATCGGCCTGCTGGCGGTTGAGCGGAAGGCCGCTCGTGACGTCATCGGCTACTGCGGGCTGATCCGGGGTCGAGGACCCGAAGGAGAGCCGGAACTGGCGTTCGAGCTCCTTCGCCGGGTCTGGAGTCAGGGGTACGCGACCGAGGCATCGTTGGCGGTTCTGGACTGGGCGAGATCGTCCGGGTACGAACGTCTGTGGGCCACGGTCCGGGAGTGGAACACCGCTTCCCGCCGCGTGCTGGCCAAGGTCGGGTTCACCGAGACCGACCGGAAGGAAGTGGACGCGGTCCACGGGACCACCCTGTTCGTCACGAGGCTGCTCTGACAGCTTCGCCCAGGCGCACCCTAGCCCCTGTACTCGGTGAGAATTTCGTCGATCACTCGCTGCGCTTCCACGGCCGCAGCGTGGTCCGTCCGCAGCGCACCGGCGTGGAGGATCAGCGCCTTCCACAGCGCCCACCCCCGCCCACGGGCCCACGTCCCGGGGTCGACATCGAGCCTCGCGCGGAACGCCTCGCGGCTCGCCCCGGACAGCAGCGTCCAGGCGATCGCCACGTCGCATGCCGGGTCACCGACACCGCACGTGCCGAAGTCGATGACGGCGGCAAGCGTGCCGTCGCGGACCAGGAGATTTCCCGGGGCCACATCGCCGTGGAACCACACCGGGCGGCGGTCCCAGGGCGCCCGCAGCGCCAGTTGCCAGATCTCCGTGACGAGATCTCGGGGTATCCGACCGTCGAGTACCTCGATCGCCCGTTGCACCTGGGGGTCGTAGACCTGTAGCGGCCCACCGCGGAACCAGTTGTGCAGCCCGGGCTCGGGGCCGGCGGTCGGATCGAGGTGTCGCAGCGCGACGAGGAAGGCGGCCAGGCTGTCCGCGAAATCGCTCAGGTCGCCGATGGTGTCGATGCTGGCGGGCTCGCCGTCGATCCATTCATACGGACCAGGGAAACCCAAACCCTTCGTCGGGCTCGCCCTTTGCCAAGGGCAGAGGTGTACGCAGCGGCACCTGTGGCGCGAGTTCGGGCAGCCAACGGTGTTCCTTGTCCACTGCCAGCGCATACTCCGCGGCGGTGGGCAGCCGTACCGACATGCCGTCACCGAGACGGAAGGTCTGATTGTCCCACCCGCTGGTCTCGACGGGTCGCAGGGACAGGTCGGCCCAGCGGGGAAATTGCCTGGCTATCAGCCGTCTCGCGACGCTCACGTCGACTAGGCGTCGGTCCGGCATCGGGACGGCGTCCGGGTCACAGGTCACGCTTCAACCTCGCCGGGCCGACGCCCGACGGCAACCGATTTAGATCCTCGCGTGAGTGTCGAGGTGCTGTGGACATCCTGAGCGCCGCTCAGTGTGTCCACAGCGGACCCGGCGCAGGCTCCGGGGGTCGGTACGGCTGTGACCACGGGGAGTCGACATGTCACAACGGTCCATTCGCTATCACGCAGCAGCGTGTCTGGCTTTCGTCGTCGGTGAGGTGGCGCTGCGGCTGTACTGGATCGCGGGCGGTAGGTGGGGCTACACCGCCTGCGACCGCACCGATCTGGTCGATCCGACGGGTGGATGCGGCGCCGACCGGGTCGAGGTGCTGCCTTTCTGGTCGGGGTGGGGAGCGCTGGGCGTCGGTGCGGTCCTCGCGCTGGTGATCGTCTGCGCGCTTCGGCTTCCCGGTCGCGGGGCGGCCGCCGGCAGCTGGGTCGCCGCCGGGCTGCTTCTGCTCGTCGCGTTCCCCCTGCATCTGCTCTTCGAGGTGCCGGCGGCGCTCGCGGGACGCACCTCGGACTGGCGTGACCTCGGCGCCCGGATCGCGTTGGTGGCCGGTGGAGTTCTGTTCACCGGACTGGCGAACGCCTGCGGTCCGCGACGCGGGCCCATGACCGCTGGCTACCGGCCGGTGCCGCGGTGGGCACGTCGCTGGGCGTATGGGGCCGTGGCGCTTCCGGTGGTCGGCTGGGCCGTACCTCACGGGCTGTGGTTCTTCGGTGTTCCGTTCGGCGTCTCCGAGCGGGAATTGGACGGCATCCAGCAGGGCTTCTCGTCGCCGGCGGGTGCGGCGATCACCTTCGTTCCGCCGCTTGCCGGACTGCTCGTTCTCGGGCTGGTGCAGCGGTGGGGACAACAGTTTCCTCGGTGGGTGCCGGGGCTGCGCGGTCGAGCGGTTCCCCGGCTGATGGCCGTGGTCCCGGCCGGCATCGTGGCTATCGCGCTGATCACCTACGGCGTGCTGAGCGTCGCGGTGTTCGTGGGACAGTTGCTCGCCGGCGACCGGCACTGGTCGGATGTGCGCGACGGTTGGGCGCTGGCCGGCACGCTGCTGGTGTTCCTCGGCTGGGGAGTGTCGCTGGGCGTCACGACCGTCGGATACATCCTCGCCACCCGGCCGGCTACGCTGGAGAGTGGCTCATAAAAACAGAGAAATCTTCGAACGGTACGTGTACGCCGGCGCGATCACCCGAAATCCGGAGGCGATCGCCGCGTTGTTCACCGAGGACGGGGTGTTCGACGCGCCCCTGGTTCCCGACGGTCATCCACTGCCTTCTCGACTGGTGGGTCGGGATGCGATCCGGTCCGGAGTGGGCGCCTACCACGAGTATTGGGCCGACGGAGGCACCGTGAACATGGAGCTGTCCACTGCCGTGCTCCATGACACCGCCGACCCTGACGTGTTCATCGCCGAGATCGACACGGTGTTGGATCAGGCCGACGGACGCCGGGTGACTATGTCGCTGGTGCAGATTTTCCGCCTTCGCGATGGGCGGATCGCCATGCTGCGCGACTACTTCGCGACGGATCCCACCGGCACATCACAGTGAGCGCCCGGCTCCCGGCCAGCATCATTCGGCTGGCCGGGAGCCGGATCGGTGGTGGAGCTACGCGGTGGCCTCGCGCAGCGGTCGCCAGGCACAGACCGTGATCACGGTCATGGCTCCGGCGGCGACCCAGAACGGAGTAGTGATCTCCCAGACGCTTGCCAGCAGGCCGCCGAGGAGCGAGCCCAGCGCGGCTCCACCCAGGTCCAGCAGCGCGTACACGCTGCCGACCCGGCCGCGCAGGTGCGCGGGAACCACCCGCTGCCGGACCGACGCGACCGTCACGCCCCAGACCATGGAGTGGACGCTGAACACGATCAGGACGGCGGCCGCCACCCCGGGCGTCGTCGTCACCGCCAGGGTGAGATGGGTGACGACCTCGATCGCCAGGCCGGCCCGGAGCACCGCGGCGCCACCGAACGCACGGGCGAGTCTGGCCGCGACCGCCGTGCCGAACAGCCCTCCGACCGCGAACGCCGTCAGCAGGAATCCGTAGCCGACGTCCGACAGACCCAACCGCTGCCGGCAGTAGAGCACGAACACCGCGAACGCGGCGCAGAACGCGACGTTGGCCATGCCCATGCTGACCGCCAGGGTCCGCACCAGGCGGTGGCGCCCCAACCACCGCACCCCTTCGACGATCTCCCCGCGCAACGAAGCGTCCGACGAAGCGTCCGACGAAGCACCCGACAAAGCCCACGATGAGTCCCGCGGCGGGGACTGCGGCGGGGACTGCGGTGCGGGCGGCGCCGGCCGGATGCCCGCGATCAGGGCCGCGGCCGCCGCGAAAGTCAGGGCGTCGAGGCCGAAGGGCGCGGCCGCCGAGATGACGAACAGCCACGCGCCCAGGGGCTTGGCGACGAACTGGTTGGCGACGGTGAACGTGGCATAGAGCCGGGCATTGGCGCTGGGCAGCTTTTCCGGATCTACCACCGACGGCAGCAGCGCACCCATCGCGGTGTCCGCCAGTGTCTCCCCGGTCCCGAGGAGAAACAGCACCGCGTAGATGACGGCGACCGTGACGGTCTCCGTGGCAATGGTCGCCGTCAGGACGGCCAGAGCTGCGGCGCGGATGAGGTTGACGGTAACGACGAGCAGGCGCCGGTCGAGCCGGTCGACGTAGGCGCCGCTGATGAGAGCGAACAGCAGCCACGGCAGCTGCTGGGCGAAGACGGCACCGGCGATCGGGACTGGATCGTCCGTGACCGACGCGACCAGCAGCGGGCCGGCGGCCATGGTGACACCGTCACCGAGGTTCGACACCGCCGAGGCGGTCCACAGTCTGGTGAAATCCGCGCCGAGACGCGCGGATACAAGGGCACGCAAAAGAGCTCCTCGAGCCAAGGAAGGAAACGGTCGTCTGAGGACCGTTCCGCGGCGAGGAGCACCGCGCCGCCGGACTATCCGACGGGTGGGTCGATCAGCGGGCGGTGTGCTCTCGCGGCGAAACGGGGACCGTCACCATGCCGTGGCGCATATCGGCTCCTCACTGTGGCTCAATGCTCCGGTCAGGATAGCCGATCGGCGCGCCAGAACTGGCGTGGCGCATAGCCTTCGCGGCGCAGCCAGTGCTCGGTGTAGACGATCCGGTCCGCCGCGATCACGCCGATCGGACCCGTGGGAGGTTCGTCGAGCGGCCGGGATCGTTCGACGTGGTCGGACTGCCAACGGACCACCGGCCAGTACCGGGAGAAGTCGCTGTCGTCGGGCTCGAGAATGCGGGCGGCGCCGAACAGCTGCGCTCCGCGGTGGCCAGCGGCCCGTCCGGGCCCGTCGTGGCCAGCACGCACATGTTCTGCGAGGACAGCAGATTGAGGATGCGTTCCGCGAGCCGCTCGCGCGGCAGGCGCCTGGTCGGGCCGGGACCGGCCAGCCAAGGATTAGTCACCGGCACGCGCCGCCACCTCGTACACGAACTCCAGCCCGTCCTCGTCGTCCCACTGCTCACCGACTTTGCGGAATCCGTATTGGGAAGCCAACTGGAACGAGGCGACGTTGTCCGGGCTGATGCTGACCCGTACCCGAAGAACCTCCGGCTCGTGGGCGGCCCGGGCGAGAAGGGCTTCCAGGGCGGCGCGGGCGTAGCCGCGACGCCGGTATGCCGGATCGACGGCGTAACCGATCTCCACCATGCCGGTGTCGTCGGGCGGCCCGTGGAAGCCGGCCCGGCCGACCGCTGTCTGCCGGGCCTCGTCCCAGATGATGCCGGTGACCCACGCCGCGGTGGCCGGATTCTCCTCGGCCTGCCTGCTGCGCATCCGCCATACGCCGTGGCATTCCGGCCCGGCGAGGTATTCCGAGACGGCGACGGGGCTGAGCTCGTTCGCCGCCGACAGGTCGCCTTCGGCCAGGGCCTGGAACGCGGCGCCGGTCAGGTGCACGATGCGCACGTCGCCCGGGGAAGGCGACGGAGATGAGCGGGGCGGGACGGTCATGAACTCGTGCGCTCCCCGCAGCCTGGTGCGCAGCACGGACTGTGCGGCGTCGATGCGTAACCGCACGTCGGCCGGCAGCCGTAGTCCGCGCTCGGCGATCGAGCCGGCGGGCACCGACGCCGGGTCGAGGCCGTCGCGGCGGGCGACCAGCACGCCCAGGTCGTAGCGGCTGATGACATCGGGCCCGGCCACGTTGAGGATTCCCTGGTGCGGGTGGGTCGCCAGCTCCAGCAGGGCGTCCGCGAGGTCGTCGACGTGGATCGGCTTGCGGATCTGATCCGTGAACAGCACGCCCGTGGCCTGGCCGGAGATCAGCTGGTGGGTGAGGATCTCGTGGGCGCCGCCCCCGTCGCCGAGGATGGTGGAGGTGCGGACCACGGCGGCTGTCGGGTCCACCGCGCGCACCGCCGTCTCGGCGGCCGCCTTCGCGGCGCCGTAGCGGTACACGGGGTCCGGCAACGCCGTCTCGTCGTAGTGCACCTCCTGGCCCGAGAACACCGCGTCGCTGGACACATGCACGAGCCGGATGCCCAGCGACGCCGCCGCGACCGCGACGTGGGCGGCTCCGTCGGCGATGGCCCGCCAGTCGTCGCGCCCCGCGGCCGTGTGGATCACGGCGGTGGGGCGGATCCGCCGCATCAGCTCCCGCACGGCGGCCTGGTCGCGGATGTCGAGCCGTTCGCGGGCGGCCTCCGACGGCGCGGTGACGTACGTTCCGGACACCGACCAACCGGCGGCCACCGCCCGTTCGACGGTCGCGCGTCCCAGATGACCCGTCGCACCGGTTACCAGCAGTCGCTCCCCCATGGCCTGGAACCCTAACGCAGCGCGGTGGCGGCGGCCGTCCGGACCGCGGCCGTCAGGGCCGACAGCACCGTCGACTCCAGCCGCCAGTACTGCCAGTACAGCGGCACGTCCAGGTGGTGACCGTCGGCCAGGTCGACGAGGCGGCCGCGGGCGATGTCCGTACGGGCCGAAGCCTCCGGAACGAGCCCCCACCCGAGACCGAGCCGGATCGCCTCGGTGAAGCTCGCCGACGCCGGCACGAAATGCGTCGGAGGGTCGACGTCGCGCCGGACGACCGTACGGGCAAAGCGGTGTTGCAGGGTGTCCTTGCGGTTGAAACGGATCATCGGCGCGGTCGCGAACGCCGCGGGGCCACGCCCGGCGAACCACGCCGCGTGGCATTCGGGTGCGGCGACGGCCAGGTAACGCATCGCGCCCAACCGGTGCACGCGGCAGCCCTGGACGGCGACCCGGTCGGTGGTGACCGCGGCCATCACGGTGCCGTCGCGCAACAACTCGGCGGTGTGCCCCTCGTCGTCGGTGTGCAGATCGAAATCCACGTCGGGCAGGGCGGCAAGGGCCGGCAGGAACCAACCGTCGAGGGAGTCCGCGTTGACGACGACGGCCACGCTGGTGCGGGTGCGGCCGCTCAGAGTGCCGCGCGCGGCATCGAGGGCCTCGTTCTCCAGCAGGGCCAGCTGCCCACCGAGGCGCACCAGGGGACGTCCGGCGTCGGTCGGCGCGCACGGCCGCGCCCGGCGCACGAGCACCTGACCGACGATCTGCTCCAACGCCTTGATCCGCTGGCTGACCGCGGACGGGGTGACGTGCAGGGCCCGCGCCGCCGCGTCGAAGCTGCCGTGCTCGATGACCGCCTGGAACGTCGCGAGCTGAACCGGGTCGAACGCCATAAGCAATTCTAACGGTACTGCAGAATCTTTAGCTGGAGTGATGGCACGGGCCGCTCTAGCGTGGCGGACATGGGTTCAGTCCTGGCCGGGTTCGGCTTCTCTCTCGCGCTGATCGTCGCCATCGGCGCGCAGAACGCCTTCGTGCTGCGCCAGGGGCTGCGCCGCGAACACGTCCTGCCGGTCGTGGCGATCTGCGCGGCCGCCGACGCCGCCCTGATGACCGCCGGTATCGCCGGACTCGGCGCGGTCCTGACGGACGCGCCCACCCTCCTGACCGCCGTACGGTGGGGCGGCGCCGCGTTCCTGCTCGGGTACGCGGCGCTGGCCGCCCACCGGGCCCTGCGCCCCGCCGCCCTCACCCCGCTGGACCGGCCGCCGGCCACTCTGCGCGCCACGATGCTCGCCTGCCTGGCCTTCACCTTCCTCAACCCGCACGTCTACCTGGACACGGTGGTGCTCCTCGGCACGGTCGCCCACCACGACCCGCACCCGTGGCCGTTCGGCGCCGGGGCGGCCACGGCCAGCCTGCTGTGGTTCGCCGCCCTCGGGCTCGGCGCCCGCCGCCTGGCGCCGCTGCTCGCCCGCCCGGCGTCGTGGCGGATCGTCGACGGGACGATCGCCGCGATCATGGCCGTCCTCGGCGTGTCACTGGTGCTGGGATGAGGGCCAGGCGGCCGGGGCCGCGCCGTACGCCGGCGGCAGGTGTGGCCAGCTCAGCCCCCGCCCATCGAGCTTTCCGGGCGGGCTGACACCGCTCCACCCGCCACCCAGATCCACCCGGTACGCGTCCGGGTCCACCTCACCGAAGTCACCCGCGTCCCGGCTCCCATGCCCGAGCAGCCATTGAGCCGTACGCTCCAACGACACGGACACGTGCGCCGCCGCACCGGTGCGACATCGGGCGGTCAGGGCCTCCAACACGCCCGCGGCGAGGAAGTAGCCGGTGGCGTGGTCGAGCAGCTGACACGGCAGCGCGCCCGGCCGCTCCCCGTCCACGCTGGTCATCCAGCCGATGCCGGTGGCGGCCTGCACGAGACTGTCGAAGCCGCGCCGGTCGCCCCACACACCCGCCGTACCCCAGGCCGACAGGGTGGCCACGATCGTGCCGGGGAAACGGTCGGCGATCCGGCCGGGCGCCAGCCCGAGCCGGTCGAGCGCGCCGGGCCGGGACCCGGTGACGACCACGTCGGCCCGCGCCAGCAACCGGTCCAGAATGTCGCGGCCCTCTGCCGTACGCCCGTCCACCGTCGTGCTCACCTTGCCGATCACGCCCTCGACCGTGAACAAGGGGAGCTCGGGCCGGGCGGGGTCGTCGACGCGCAGCACGTCGGCGCCGAGCGCGCCGAGCATCCGGGTCGCGACCGGCCCGGCGATGACCCGGGTGAGATCAAGAACCCGCACCCCGGACGTGGGCAGCTTTCCGGTCGGCCTGAGTGTGTCCGCGTGTCCGAGCCGGACCGTGCTCACCAGCGGTGCGTCGTCCGGCGGGTTCTCCGAGCGCCACTGCTCGGCCGTGCGGGCCGCGACGGCCAGCCCGCCCGCCTCGTACACCTGCCGCTCGACGCCGGTCGCCGACCGCGCGGCGATCGCCTCCCCCACCGCCGGGCCGGCGACTTCGTCGGGCCCGTCGGGAACCCCGAGTGCGGCCAGCAGCGCGGACCGGTGCCAGGCATAGTTCGCATGGGTACGGACCCAGCCGTCGGCCGCCGGCCACCACCGGGACAACGGCGCGAATCCGGGTACGCCCTGGCCGGACGGGTCCCTCAGCAGGACCTCACTGCGCACCGCCGCGGCCACATGCCCCGGATCCACGGTGATCTCGGGCCGGCGGCCGGTCCGCGCGAACGCCAACTCGCCCGCGGCGTGCAGACAGGTGGACACGGCCTCGATCGCACACTCGGCGACGGGCAGCCGGGTCATGCGGCGAACACCCGGCGTGCCTCGGCCAGCATGGGCTCGGAGGCCAGGCCCTGCCAGGAGGTGAAGGTGGTGCGGAAGTACGAGCCGTAGCGTTGCGCCACCGTGACGTCATGCTCCACGACGTCGAGCTCGTTGACGATGGTCAGGTCGGCGAAGCCCGGCACCAGGTCGTCGGGCAAGGCCTCGGCGGCGTTGGTCCAACGGTTCCAGACCTGGCGGGTCTTCGGTAAGTCGGGCCAGGTGCGGGAACGGTCGCACGCGCCGTACAGGTGGACCAGCCCCTCGGCTCGCTCGCCGATCAGACGGCGCAGCGGGGCCCGATCACCGACGTCGAGCAGCGTCCGGTCGAAGCCGTCGGTGCCGTACGCGGCGTGGGTGAGGCCGGCGAGGCAGACGTCCGGGCCGTGACCCAGTGCCCGCAGCCGGTCGTGAACGCGGCCGAGATGGGCATACAGCGTGCCGCCGGGATGGTCGATCGTTTCGGTGCCGCGTTCGCGGAGCCAGGCCTTCACGTCGTCGATGGTCACGGCTAATCCGTAGCAAGCGATTGTGGTCATCGCTACCCGCACGCTCGCGATGTGACGAGGATTCCACGCGCGACGACTCCGCACATCTACCGCTGGTGGCGCGGCAAGGGCGCGGTCATCCTGGACGCGCTCGCCGACACCATGCCAAAGGTCCTCGCCTTGCCCGACACCGGCGACCTGCGAGCTGACCTACGCCAGGTCGGCCGCCCGGCGAGAAAGTCACCTGCTCACGGCAGCGGTGCCGCCAGTGCGCGGCGGGGTTTGAGCAGGCAACCAGCGCCCGCGTGCGGCCGGGCGCTGGACCAGCGCGGCGGGACCATGATCGCAGCCCTAGCCCGCGAACACAGCCTCAGTCGCGGCGCGATCGCCGATCTGCCGTCCCACCAACCCGAACTCGCCGCCACCCCCACGACGGCGCAGCCGGTCCGTGCGGAAGTTCCCGGCAAGAGGGGACGGTTCATGTCCGTTGGCAGCCGGTCACGGCCGTTCGTGGCCACGCTCATGTCCGCGGTCCGGTCACGGGCGGTCCGGTCGGGCCGTCTGGTCGAGCCGTTCGGTCGAGCCGTCCGGTCGGGCCGTCCGTGGCCACCGTTGGTGTCCGCGCTCCGTGTCCGCCGTCAGTGTCGATCGGCGGTTTGGTCGGTCACGGGTCGTCGGTGTCCGTCGGGCTCGCGGGGAGCCAGCCACGGCGGCGTCCCCGCCGGGCGGCCGCCGCCAGCAGGACCACTGCGACCACCACGGCGGCGCCGACGGCCGCCACGATCAGTGACAGGTCCTGCGCTCGGGCTCGGCGGGCTGACAGGGCGACGCTCGCCGGGTCGTTGGTGATGATGACCTTCGGCGCGGGGGCGGCCGGGGAATCCGGACCCAGGGTCTCGGTGAGCGCGCGGTAGGGGTTGAGCACCCCGAAGCCGTACCGGTCGCTGCGGGCGCCGCCGGGTGCCGGGTCGGTGGTGGCCAGGATGCGGCGTGCCACCTGGGCCGGCGTCAGGGTGGGGAAACGCTGCTTGACCAGGGCGGCCGTCGCGGAGACGAACGGGGCCGCGAAGCTGGTGCCGTCGCCGGAGGTGTGGCCGGAGCCTCGGGCGGCGAGGGTGACGGCGACGCCCGGGGCCATCACGTCCACGTAGTCGCCGTGCTGGGAGAAGTCGCCGCGGATGCCGCCGGCGTCGATGGCGCCGACGCCGATCACGCCGGGATAGGACGCCGGGTAGGGCTTGGGGTTGCCGTCGTTGGGGCGGCCGCGGTTGCCCACCGCGGCGACGATCACGACGCCGCGATCGGTGGCGCGCTCGACCGCCTCCTGCACCCGGTCGCTGTCGTCGGTCATGACGAGGGACATGTTGATGACGTCTGCGTCGCCGCCGGAGGGGCTGGCTGCCCAGTCGATGGCCTCGGCGAAGGTTTTCGGGTTGGCGGGGTCGGGTGCGTCGGACCGGCCGTCGGTGTCGGTCTGCTCGCTCACGCGCACCGGCACGATCGTCGCGTCGGGGGCGAGGCCGCGCAGCCCGGCCGAGTCGACATGACGGGCGGCGATGATGCCGGCCACGGCCGTGCCGTGGCCGATGCAGTCCTGCCGGCCGTCGGCGTTGCCGTGCAGGAAGTCACGGCCCGTGTCCACCTGCCCACGCAGTTGCGGGTGGTCGGCATCCACTCCCGAGTCGATTACGGCCACGCGCACCCCGGCGCCGGTGGCGAACGGTGCGAGCCGGTCGGGGGTGAACATCCGGTCCTCATACGGCTGAGCCTTGCTGACCTGGGCGACGCCAGGCTTACTGTCGCACTCGAAGGCTCTCGCCTGGGCCGGTGCGGCGGGCGTCAGCACACCGGCCAGCACGGCGACGGCGAGTGCCGCCTTTCTCCCACGCATGTTCACCTCCCTGCCACGATCGGGTTGGATGCTACCGACGGTGGGCAGGCAGTGGGCACTCGCGGCCGAACCGTAGGCACATCGTCGGATTTGGTGTGGGAGGGGCCGCGATTGACCCGCTTACCGACCCGCCGCTAGGTTGTGGGAACCATCTGCGGCGTTGTGAGGGAAACCGGTGAGATTCCGGTGCGGTCGCGCCACTGTGAACGGATCCGTCGGATCCGTGAGTCAGGACGCTCACGCGCCGCAGGCCTGTCAATACGGGACGCGTCATCCCGCTAGGAGGTCTTCTCCGTTATGTCCAAGGTCCAGGCAGTTCGCCCCCTGAACCCCACCACCCTCTCCCCCCGCACGCTGGGGGCCGCGTTCGGCGTTGTGACGACCCTGCTCCTGCTCGCCTACCTGGTCGCCTTCGACCAGGGCGCGGTCTCGCAGAGCGGGATGTTCCTGCACGAGCTGATGCACGACGGCCGTCACCTGCTCGGCGTCCCGTGTCACTGACGTCGAGCCGCACCGCGCCGTCCTACGGCACTCTCCTGGTGCGGGGCCTGCTCGCGGGCCTCATCGCCGGGCTGCTCGCCGGTGTCTTCGCGTACGCACTCGGCGAGCCGAAGGTTGACGCGGCGATCGCGATCGAGGAGGCCGCCGGCCACGCCGAGGCCGCGCCGGGCGCCCCCGCCGCCGATGATCATCACGGTGAGGACGCTCTGGTGTCCCGCGAGGGCCAGAAGGGCGGCTTGTTCCTGGCCACGGCCCTGTTCGGCGTGGCCATGGGCGGCCTGCTCGCCACGGCGTACGCACTGCTGCGCCGGCGGCTGCGCACCGAGCGTGACTCCCATGCGGCGTTGGGGCTCGCCGCCGCGGCGCTTCTCGGCATGGTGCTGGTGCCGTTCGTGAAATATCCGCCGAATCCGCCCGCCGTCGGCGATCCGGCGACGATCAACCAGCGCACGATCAGCTACCTGTCGATCGTGGTGATCGGGCTGGCGGCGGTCTGGGCCGCGGTGATCGCGGCCCGCGCGCCGCGTATCGGCGCCGCGGACTGGGTCCGTGCGGCCGCGGGCCTGGGGGGTTTCCTGGTGGTGGTCGTCGTCGGCTACGTGCTGCTGCCGAACATCGACGAGGTGCCGGAAACGTTCCCCCCGAGCCTGCTGTGGAACTTCCGGGTCACGTCCCTGGGCACCCAGGTGATGCTCTGGACGATGCTGGGGCTCGCGTTCGCGGCCCTGCTGCCCCGGCCCGACCCGAGCAAGGCCGCGGCGGGGGGCGAAAGGACGGAGTCCGTGCCGGTGTGAGTGGCCTGCGGCTGCTCGCGCACGCACCGACGGCGTCCCTGCGGGGCGCCTACTTCGGCGGCAACGACGACATCGACGAGGGCGGCCGGCGGGCCGCCCTCGCCATGTCCCCGATGGGCCGCGGCGACCTGTGGGTGTGCGCGCCGTCACGGGCCGCCCGCGAAACCGCGCAGGCGCTCGGCCACTCGGCGGTTGTCGAGCGGGCACTGGCCGATCCCGGCTTCGGCGCGTGGAACGGCCGCAGCCTCGACGAGGTGGCCGTGGCCGATCCGGCCGGTCTGCAGCAGTGGCTGACCGACGTCCGGTCGGCGCCGCACGGCGGCGAGTCGCTGGCCCGGGTCCGGGAAAGGATCGGCGCCTGGCTTGACGCGATGGCCGACCAGCGGGTCGTGGCCGTCGCGCACCCCATCATCGTACGGGCGGCGATCGCCCACGCCCTCACGCTGCCGGACGACGCGGTGTGGAGCCTCGACGTGGCACCGCTGTCGGTGACCCGCCTCACGTACCGCGGGAATCGCTGGCACCTGCACTTTCCCGCCGCAGGGTGACCCAAGGCTGGTTCGGTACTCGCTTACACTCCGCCGGGTGATCGTGCGGATGGCCGACGTGGCGGACGTGGCGGCGCTCGCGGAGTTGCAAGACATCGAGCCGGACAAACTCGCCGCATACGCCGACTGGGTGGCTGCCCACGCGCGGACGCACCTGCCGTTCGTCGCCGAGATCGACGGGTACGTGGTCGCCGCCGCCTGGCTGCTCGTCGCGGAACGGGTGCCTCGCAACGACTCGCTCGACCGGCGCCACGGCGACGTCCAGTCGGTCATGGTCCGTGCGGAGTACCGCGATCAGGGCATCGGCGCCGCGCTGATGGCCGCGATCCTGGCCGAGGCCCGTATCCGGAACCTGTCGCACGTGACGGTCCACTCCGGCCGCCGCGCGGTCGAGTTCTACCTGCGTAATGGTTTCAGCCACCACCGCCAGCTCCTGCTGTGGGAACCGACCGCTTTCTGAGCCGCGTTTGTTCGTCCGCTAGACCGGCCCGGAGCACCGCGGCACCTCCCGCGCGGCGCGGGCCGCTGCCCTTGATCGGCGCGGTTGCCGAAGGTTGTCGGTGGGTGGCGCTAGGGTCGGGTCGCGATGGCAGAAGACGACGTTTCCCCGACGGCACGGCCGGTGCCGAAGCAGGCGGTGCTGACCGTGCCCATCCCCGGCGAGCCGCCGGACCAGGCCGCCGTGCCTCGTGCCGTGACGGCAGTCGACGCGCCCGGTCAGCCCCCGTCCGGCGCTACGAGAGCCGGCGGGCAGCCTCCTCCGGCCACGACGCGCGACCGCGCCACACCGGACGGGCTGCCGGACGCCAACCGCTTCGGCGCCTGGGACGCGACGGGCGACACGGCTGAGCCGGCGCCGGAGGTGCGGCCGTGTGCCCACTGCGGGCGTCCCGTGCCGCAACGGGCGTCGGCGGGACGGCCGTTCCGCTACTGCCGCGACAACGACGGCGAGTGCCAGCGCGCCTCCCGCAACGTCCGCATGCGGCACCGTTCGTCGCCGGGACTGGCCGGGCAGGTGGCCCGCACCTGGGAACTCGTCGATCGCCTCGATCAGTTCGTCGGCACCCTCAGCGAGGCCCTGCACGCCGAGATGTCACCGGCCGGCGTCGAACGGCAGGTCGCCGAGGTGCGCGCCGAGACGTCGCGACAGGTCGCGGCCGCGCACACCGAACGCGACGACGCCCGACGCGACGCCGATCGGGCGGCCGAGGCCGCCGCCACCGCCGTGCAGGAGGCCCTGGCGGCCCGCGCGGAACGCGACGAGGCCCTCCAGGCCGCCCAGGCGGCGCACCGGCTGGCGGAGTCCGCCGCCGCCGACACGCGTCAGGCGATCGAGGCCCGCGACGAAGCGCAGGCCACGGCCAGCGCGGCGGTCGCGCTGCGCACCCGCGCGGAGGCGGACCGCGACGCGGCCCGCCGCGAGACCGACGGATTGCGCCAGGAGCGTGACGACGCCCGCCGCGAAACGGATTCCGTACGCGGGGAGCTGGCCGAAACCCGCCACGAGTCCGCGACCCGCGCCCGTGAGCGGGACCAGGCGCTGGCCGACCTGCACTCGGCCCGGGCCGACCGCGACAGCGCCCAGGCGGCCACGAAGACGGCCCTGCGCGAGCGAGACGAGGCACGCGCCGCACGAGACGAGGCCACGACCGCCGCCGACGCCGCCCGCGCCGACGTCGACCGGGCCGTCCAGCAGGCCGCCGAGGCCCGAGCGGAGGCGGCGCGAGCCGCGGAGCAGGCCGCGTCGGCGCAGCGCGCGCTCGCCGAGATCGGCGCCGGCGCCGAACGTGATCGGGAGGCGCGCGACCGTGCGGCGGCCGAGGTGACGACGGTTCGAGAGGCAGCCGAACGCGAGGCCGGAGAGCTGAGACGGCGGCTGGACGCGGCACGAGCGGACACGGACGCCGCGCACGACCGGGTTGCCCAGCTGTCGGCCCAGATCAGCGACCTCGCCTCGGCACTCGCGGCGCTGGGTGCGGGCCGGTAGGGCGGCTGGGGCATGTGCCCGCTGGTGCGGCCTCCAGTACGGGCCGCGGCTGAGACGCGCCCGGCGGTCCCGGATCACCAGTGCTCGCGGGACGTCCATCCAGCACGCTCGAGAAGGTCTGCCGCGGTCATCCGAACGTTAGGGCTCTCGTCCCGCAGAAGCTCGCGAGCTGCCGACCCGTATGCAGTCTCGTCGTTGCTGACCTGGAGCAGGTAGACCAGGGCTCGACGTCGAACCCAGTGATCCGGATCCTTGAGAGCTGATGCCAGCACTCGGGCAGCTCCGCTGTCGAGTTCGGCCAGGGTCCGTGCCGCATCCATCCTCACTCCCCGATCGGGGTCGTCTGCCAGGGCCTGAACCAGCGCGGCCCGAGCTCGATCGGTGAGGGGCTGACGCCCGCCCAGAGTGTAGGCGGCGGCTCGTCGCTCGCCGGGGGCACCGGAGGTGGTCAGGACGTCGACGAGATCCTCGGAGCCGCCGCGTCGCTGGTCGCGAAAGTCAGGGACGAGTTCACCCCTCGGCAGCGTGTCGAGCCAATGCTCGTACCAGGCCAGGAAGTCTGGCTGGGGATGAAACACCGGGGGTGCGGCAAGGTCCCCGAGGTTGGCATCCAGGAGCCGGCCCCGGGCGGGTCCTGAGATGACCAGCAGCGTCATCTCATGGCAACCGCGATGGACAACGGTGTGGGTGCCGGCATACGAGTTGTTTCGCAGGTCGCGGAGC
Organism: Actinoplanes sp. NPDC051346; assembly: GCF_040682215.1. NCBI lineage: Bacteria > Bacillati > Actinomycetota > Actinomycetes > Micromonosporales > Micromonosporaceae > Actinoplanes > Actinoplanes sp. NPDC051346. The sequence continues at coordinate 31,280 of NZ_JBFBAJ010000013.1, forward strand.
CGCGCCCAGTCAGCGGCGACGGAGTCGGTGGGTTCCAGGGCGAAGGCACGCTCAAGTTGATGATTGGCGGTGGGGATGTCGTGGGCGGACCAACGCGTCAGCGGCAGTAGCCCGCAATCGGGTCCGACACCCCCGTTGCCGATTTCACGCAGGAACGTGCGATAGCTACGGGGAAGACGAATGCCGTGTCTTGTCTCGTAGGCGACCAGTCGTTCTTCGCTGAGAGGGGCGCCCAAGCGTTGACCGCCGGGCGCCCGCACGAAGACCCGCGGGCGAGGAACGGGTTCAGTGCAGGCAGCGGTCAGTTTGGCCTGGATGCGGGCGACGACGTCGTCCATGGATGCTTCTTCCAAAGGGAGGACGAACTTTATCGAACGTTGGCGGACGCTCAGCCACCCGGGTACGCCGGCGTTCGTCGACGGCGACCCCCTGGACGGTCGGATCTACGCGAGTGCGGCGTCAGGGGACGCGGAGCGGTCGAGGCCCGGGTCGCAGCCGGCGAAACGGTGGATGGCAGAACGGGCGGGCCGCGCACGTCAGGGCGGCGTGGTCGAGATAGGCTGGGACGGCAGGGACGGAAGCGGATCCCTCGTCCGATGTCGGCCAGCGAGCGAGCGTTGCTCCCGCGTGATCAACATCGCACTATCCGTAAATCTCGCATTCTCCCGTAAAGTGGACCAAGGTCCACTTCAGGGTGGGCTGAGACGGCCGATAGGGGACCCTGCCGGTTACGCTCGAAGCGTTAACACCGCCGACACACGGCGGTCGCCAGGAATCTCGCGGCCGCCCCTTTCGTTACACCAACGGAAGTAGCACCACGAGCGAGGGGAAAGCCGATCATGGGCGAACGCATGCTGCGCGGCAGCCGACTTGGCGCAGTCAGCTACGAGTCCGACCGCAACACGGAGCTGGCCCCCCGGCAGACCCGCGAGTACCTGTGCGTGAAGGGTCACCAGTTCGAGGTGCCGTTCGCCGTCGACGCCGAGGTGCCGATCACCTGGGAGTGCAAGTTCGACGGCAGCGTCGCGCGACTGGTCGACGGCAACGAGCCGGAGCAGAAGAAGGCCAAGCCGCCGCGTACCCACTGGGACATGCTGCTGGAGCGGCGGTCGATCTCGGAGCTGGAGGACATCCTCAACGAGCGGCTCCAGGAAGTTCGCACCCGCCGCGGTCGCTGATCCGCGGCATCTGATCGCCGTTCCGCCCTCGTTGGCGGAACGGCGATTTTGCTGTGTCCGGCCCCCGCAGCGCCGAGCTGAGGCGCCGGCGGTTAGCGGATGATCTCGCCTTCGACGACCTCGCCGGTGATGACCGGGCCGGGGCGGACCTCGCCGGCCGGGACGCGCGCGGCCGGGGCCGGTTTGTCGGCCGGGTCGGAGTCGACCGGGTCGGACTGGTGGACCCGCACGCGTCGAGGCCCGAACAGGTCACCGGCGACCGCGGACGGCACCCGCTTCTCAGTGAAGCGTTCCACCGCGTGCCGGGCCAGGACGCGCCCCGGCGGCACGACCAGCAGCAGGCCGGCGACGGTCGACACGAAGCCGGGCATGGCCAGCAGGAGCGCGCCGAGCAGGCCGACAAGGGAGTTGCTGACCTGGGGTCCAGGTGGACGACCGGCTTCGGCGGCGGTCCGGAACGCCCGCCAGCCGCGGATGCCCTCCCGGCGCAGCAGCGCCATCCCGGCGATGCTGGATGCCGCGATGAGCAGCACCGCCCAGCCCGCACCGAGTGCCTGCGCCACCGCGGCGAACGCGGCGATTTCGGCCACGGCAAGTAGCAGCAGCCCCAGTGGAAGCAGAGCCAGGCTTCGACGCAACTCCGTCACCCTCCCTCACCGACGACCACCGCCAGCGTCGACGAACGCCGACAACCGACGGTCGAGACCACCGTCAGCGGCAAGCGAAGACCCGACGGCCCACGAGCCCCAGGCGATGCGGTCACCGAAGGTCTAACGGCTACGTGCCGGGCGACGGGTACGCCCGGGCATCACGCCGACTCGATCCAGCATGACACGCGGCGGCACGGTCACGGCCAGGTCGACGGCTGCTTCGGCGTACGTCCGAGCTTGTTCAGCAGCGTCTCCTTGCGGGCCGCCGCACCCCACAGGGTGACCCTGAGCAGCTGTTCCTTGAAAATGTTGCCGCTCATCTTGCTGACGCCGTGTTCGCGCTCGGTGAACGTGATCGGCACCTCGGCCATCCGGAAACCGCGCCGGTACGTGCGCCAGGCCAGCTCGACCTGGAACGAGTAGCCCTGGGACGCGACCGTCGACACGTCGATCGCGTCGAGGACCGGCATGCGGTAGGCGCGGTAGCCACCGGTGGCGTCCTTGAACGGCATGCCCAGCGCCATGCGGATGTAGATGTTGCCGCCCCGGGAGAGCAGCAGCCGGTGCAGGGGCCAGTTGTGCACGCTGCCGCCGGGGATGTAGCGGGTGCCGAGGACCGCGTCGGTGTCGCGCAGCGCGTCGAGCAGCTTCGTCAGCTCCTCGGGGGCGTGCGAGCCGTCGGCGTCCATCTCCACGACGGCGTCGTAGCCCTTGTCCTTGGCCCAGGCGAAACCGGCGACGTACGCGGCGCCGAGGCCTTCCTTGCCGGCGCGGTGCAGCACGAAGACGTGGTCGTCGGCGGCGGAGATCTCGTCGGCGATGGCGCCGGTGCCGTCGGGTGAGTTGTCGTCGGTGACGAGGATGTCGACCGACGGCACGGCGGTGCGTACGCGTTCGGTGATCAGCCGTACGTTGTCGGCCTCGTTGTAGGTCGGGATGACCACGAGCACGCGGCCAATTCCCGGGTATCCCTCCGAGCCCGTTGCCGTCGGGTTCGCGTCGCTCACCGTGCCTCCGTCTTTCCTTCTGCGTCGGTCGTGCCGTTGGCCCGGCGCCGCCGGAACCGTACCGCTCCGGCCAGGACGAGCATAGTCAGCGCGACCATCGCCATCTCCGGCCAGTGCCCCAGGCGAGTGGCCAGCGTACGCGGTCCGCCCACCCGCATGTCGCGCAGGACCACGGCGTCCACATTGAATCCGGTGGCGGCGTGCACGCGACCCTCGGTGCCGACAAACGCGGACACACCGACCGTCGATACCATGAGCGCCTCGCGGCCGTGTTCGACGGCGCGTAGCCGTACCATCGCCAGCTGTTGACGGGCCTCGGCCTCGTTGAACGTGGCGTTGTTCGTCTGCACCGCGAGGATCTCCGCGCCGCCGGTCACCGTGTCCCGCACGATCTCGTCGTAGGCGACCTCGAAGCAGATGACGTCGCCGATGGTCGCCGCCTCGGTCCGGATGACGCCGGGGGTGGTGCCGGAGAGCATGTTCTGCACCAGGTCGACCTTGTCGGAGACCAGCCGGGCCACGGAGCGCATCGGCATGTACTCGGCGAATGGCACAGGGTGCCGTTTCACGTACAGCTGGTTGATGTCGGGTCCGGTGACCGGCATCCAGAGCAGGCCCGCGTTACGAATATCACCCGGTTTGTCGCCGCGGAGCACGGTGCCGACGAGGATCGGCACGCCGATCGCGTTCGCCGCCCGGGCGATCTTCTGCGCGGCGTCGGAGTCGCGCAGCGGGTCGATGTCGTTGGAATTCTCCGGCCAGATGACCAACGCCGGCTTCGGCTTGCTGCCCGCGCGCACCTGTTCGGCGAGCTGCTCGGTGGCGCGTACGTGGTTGAGCAGGACCGCGGAACGCTGGGCGTTGAAGTCGAGGCCGAGGCGGGGCACGTTGCCCTGCACGATGGCGACGGTGCGGGTCTGCGCCGCGGCCTCAGCGGTCGGCACGAGCGCCGGACCGGCGATGATCGCCGCGGCGGCCAGGGCGAAACCGGCGGCGGCCGGCACCGCTACGGGCCGCCATGTGCGCCAGGCCAGGGCGACCAGGGCGCCGCCGGCGGCCGCGACCGCGAACGTCACCAGCGGCGCGCCGCCGAGCACGGCCATCCGCAGCGCGGGGGCGTCCTGCGCGGCGAACGCGAGACGGCCCCACGGGAATCCGCCGAACGGGGCCCGGTCCCGCAGCGCTTCCTGGGTCACCCACAGCAGCCCGGTCAGCAGCGGCCACGCGGCGCGGAACCGGTCGACCAGCGGCGACAGCCAGGCCGAGGCCAGACCCAGCAGACCGAGGTACGCGGCCTGCGCGCCCGCCAGCAGGATCCACGGCAGCCAACCGGCGGCGATGTGGGTCCAGTCCAGCAGCGGCACGAACAGCACCAGGCCGGCGATCATGCCGGCGCCGAACCCGGCACGCAGGCGGCGACGGTGCGCCGCGGCGGCGAGCAGCGCCACCGAGATCGGCGCCATCCACCACAGGTCATACAGCGGGAACGACAGCAACAGCCCCGCGCCGGCGGCGACAGCCAGCGCGACGGACAGCCTGAGCGGCAGCGGACGCGGCCCGGACTGAGGCACGGCCGGCGCGGCTGTTGGCTGAAGCGTCAATAAATCCACCCGCGGAAGGCTACCCGGAAGTGGCAACGACTGTATCTCGGCGCCCGGGCCCGACAGGGGAATCGGGGCGCGGCCCATGGGCCGCGCCCCGATTGCTCCCAGAGATCCTGTTCCGGGCCGGTACGCAGGTGCGGTGTCGCGGGACCTTCGGACCGACCCGCCGCAGGCTGGCTGCCGACGTCGTGCCGTTGTCTACTGGCCTCGTTCCACCGCGCCCCGCACCGCCAAAGTCACGGCCGGTCCGCGCCGCCCCGTCGACCCCCACCCCCTGGACCTGGCGTACGCGCGTGTTCGGGTCTTGCCGCGTGGCCATTGGGCGAAGGAACGAAGCGAACAACAACCGCTTCCCGGAAAAGGACCCGTCGACGGTACGTCGCACCCCCGGCGCCTTGTCAACCGGGTCACCCGTGCCTGGGCGTGTCGCGTTCTTCGGCGTGTCTGAGAGTCGGCACACCGGCGGTGAAAAGCGAGCGATCCAGCCGTTACAGGCTGTTGACCAACGCCGCCGCCGCCGCCGGATGATCTTCGGCGAGCATCCCGGCGGCCGCCAGCACATACCGGGTGTCGACCGCCCGGCGGACCTGCCTCGGCGCCGCCCAGCCACCCGCGGTGTCGCCGAGGACCGCGTCCAGCACCGCCTCCCCGCCGCCGTGGCGCAGCACCCCTCCGGATCCCACGACCAGCCGTACGTCGCGCAGGTCCCGCCCGCCGGTGCGCGGCAGCCCCGGGCCGGGCGAATGACCGCGGGCGTGCCGGCGCAACGCGATCATCGCCGCCGTCGACGCCAGCGCCCGGTCGACGGCCACGTCATACGGCCGTCCGCCCGAAATGTCTGGCTCGGGGAGTTTCTCCGAGGTCGCGGCGGCAACCACCCCGGCCGCGCCCACGCCGACGCCCAGGTCGCCCTCGACCGTGCGGGACCGCCACAACGTGCCCGCCACATCCCGTTGCGGGCCGTGCTCCAGTTCCCCGTCCGGCACCAGCGCCGAGTACACGTCGGTGGTCGCCCCGCCCACATCGACGACGAGGACCCCGGCGGCGGTCTCGTCCGCCAACAGCGACACCCCGGCGAGCACCGCGTCCGGCGTCGCGCACCGCACCAGCGACGCGAACCGTCGGCCCTTCGACAGCCTCTTGCCGCCGATGACGTGCCGCAGGAACATCTCCCGGATCGCCGCGCGCGCCGGCAGCGCGTCCAGCACCCCGATGCGCGGCAGCACGTTGCCGGTCACCACCACCGGCACGCCCCGCTCGGTCAGCACCCGCGCCGCGTCCGGGCGCGCGTCGGCGTTGCCGGCCACGACCACCGGCACCCGCATCCGCGACGTCGCCAGCCGCCGCGCGTTGTGCCGCAGCGCCTCCTCGTCGCCGCCGTCGGTGCCGCCGACGAGCAGGATCACATCCGGCCGCGCCGCCCGCAGCGCCGCGATCGCGCGCCCGTCAAGCAGGCCCGCGGCCACGTGCACCACCTGCGCGCCCGCCGACAGGCCCACCCGGTGCCCGGCCTCCGCCGTCACCAACGACTCATAGCCGACCACCGCCAGCCGCAGGCCACCGCCGGCCGACGAACACACATACAGCTCGTCGGCAACGCCGCCGGCGGCTTCGACCGCCGCGTCCAGGCCGTGGAGCACGTCCGAGGAAGAGGTGGTGGGAACCTCCGAGCGGGAGAGGACCCGCCCCGAACCCAGATCCACCCGCAGAGCCTTGGTGTACGTGGACCCGACGTCGACGCAGACGGCCTCGCTCACGCCGGACCGGCTGGGCATGCCCTCCTGGCCCTCGCCGTCGCGGCCGTCGGGGCCTCGCGGCGGGCGATGCTCGGTGCAGTCACTCATGCCTTGGGAGGCACGACCACCGTGCCCGTTGCGGTCACTGCCACGATCGGCTCCTCCAGCACTGTCGCCGACGAACCGCCCGAGCCCCGGCACACCACGGTCGACGAGAACTCGATCTTCCTCGACCGGGTGCCCATCTTCACCACCGTCGCCGTCACCTCGAGCACGTCACCGGCCTGCACCGGCGCCTTGAACTGCACGTCGTCATACGACGCGAACAACCCCTCGTCGCCGTCGAGCTGGATGCACACCTCCGTCGCCACGTCACCGAACAGGCCCAACGAGTACGCCCCGTCAACCAGGTTGCCCGCGTAGTGCGCGTGCGCGTACGGCACGTAACGGCGGTGCTTCACAGTGATCATGCGGAACTCCCGGTCAGAGCGTGAACAAGATACGAGGCGACCTCCCGGGGCGTCGTACCCCGGGAGAAGATCCGGTCGACGCCGAGCTCCTCGGTCATCAACTCGTCGAAACGCGGCCCGCCGACGATCAGCAGCGGCCGCTTACCCGCCGGCAACGCCTCCCGGAACGCCGCCGACATCTGCCGCGTGTTCAACAGGTGCGCGTCGCGCTGCGTCACCACCTGCGACACCAGCACGGCGTCGGCCTTGCACGCCTTCGCCGTCTCCACCAGGTCCGGCACCGACACCTGGGCGCCCATGTTCGTCACCGACATCTCCCGGTACGACTCCAGGCCCTTCTCCCCCGCGATGCCCTTGAGGTTGAGGATCGCGTCGATGCCCACCGTGTGCGCGTCCGTGCCGATGCAGGCACCCACCACGTTCATCCGGCGCCGCATCCGGCGCTTGATGACCGCGTTGACCTCCTTGGACGACAACAGCGGGAAGTCGCGCTCGACCACCTGCACCTTCTCGGTGTCGACCAGGTGGTTCACCTTGCCGTACACGACGAAGAAGGTGAAGCCGTCGCCCATCGGCTTGGCGTGCACCAGCATCGCCGGGTCCATGCCCATCTTGTTCGCCAGCTGGATCGCGGCGCCCTCGGCCCGCTTGTCGTGCACCAGCGGCAGGGTGAACGACAGCTGCACCATGCCGTCACCGGTGGTATCCCCGTAGGGGCGGACGATGCTCATGCTTCCAGGGCCTCCGTCACCGGGTTGTAGTAGTCGGCGTCATGCTTCGCGACCCCGTCGAGGCCCTTGCCCCGGTCCGCGGGCCGCTTCATGATGCCGAACGTGCCGTCCGCGATGGCGTTGAGCATGCCGTCGTCGACGACGCGCTCCAGCAGCTCCACCGCCTCGCCCAGCACCGAATGCGCCCGCTGCTGGATGAAACCGCCCGGCGCCGGCACGAAGTCCTCGTGCAGGTTGCCGGCACCGTTGAGCACGTACCGCACGTTCTGCAACGCGATGTCACGGTCGGACAGCCACGGCGTCACCACCGCCTCGGTCATCATCCCGACCAGCAGGATCCCCTGGCCGGTCAGCGCACCCACCAGGTTGAAGAACCCGTCGAGCAGGTTGCCGCGGAACACGTCACCGGTCATGTGCTTGGTCGGCGGCATCCACTTCAGCGGCGCCTCCGGGAACAGCTCCCGCGCCAGCAGCGCGTGCGCCAGCTCCAGCCGGAACGACTCCGGCAGCTCCGGGTTGATCTCGAACGCGTGCCCGAGCCCCATCTGCCAGTCCTCCAGGCCCGCCTCGTGCGCGAAGTACTCGTTCAGCAGCTGCGACACCGTCACCGTGTGCGCCGCCTCGACGGCGTCCGCCGTCGTCAGGTAGTTGTCCTCACCGGTGTTGATGATGATCCCCGCCCGGGCGTGGACCTGCCGCGAGAACCGCTGGTCCACGAACGTCCGGATCGGGTTGATGTCACGGAACAAGATCCCGTACATCGAGTCGTTGAGCATCATGTCGAGGCGTTCCATGCCGGCCAGCGCCGCGATCTCCGGCATGCACAGACCCGACGCGTAGTTCGTCAGCCGCACATAGCGGCCCAGCTCCTTCGACGACTCGTCCAGCGCCGCCCGCATCAGCCGGAAATTCTCCTGCGTCGCGTACGTACCCGCGAAACCCTCCCGGGTCGCACCCTCCGGCACGTAGTCCAGCAGCGACTGCCCCGTCGAACGGATCACCGCGATCACGTCCGCGCCGGCCCGCGCCGCCGCCTGCGCCTGCGGGATGTCCTCGTAGATGTCGCCGGTCGCCACGATCAGATAGATCCACGGCCGCCGCGGCGGATCCCCGTACCGTTTGATCAGCCGGTCCCGCTCGACCCGCCGCCGATCCACGGTCTTGATCCCCGCGTTCGTCGCCCTCCGCGCCGCCCGCCGGGCCGCGGTCACCTCGGCCTTCTTCTCCGGTACGGCGAAGCGCACCGCACCCGCGGCCGCCTTCTGCGCCAGCACCGTCACATCCTCGACGCCCTCGGACGCCAACGCGTGGAACACCGGCACCGCCACACCGTGCCCCAGGCCCACGTCCGCGCGGACCGCGTCCACGAGCCGGTTCACCCACGGAATACCGTCGGAGTCCGCACCCCGCACACCCGCCAGCCGCAGCACGGCACGCTCCACCGACACGGTCGTGTGCGACCGCGCCAGATCCACGACCGGCTGCCCCGCCCGCGCCGCGAGCTCCCGCGCCCGCCGCACCACCTCCGGGTCCAGACCCAGCTTCCGCACCGTCACTCCTCGTAGATCGTCTCGCCGGACAACACTGTCCGGCGGCACACCGGCCGCGCCGGTACGTCACCGTCGGGCCCCGGCAGCAACGCCGGCAAACCCCCGTCCAGACCCGCGGGCGTGTCCCACACCGCGAACGTCGCCCGCGCACCCGGCGCCAGCACCCCCGCGTCGTCGACACCCACGGCCCGCCAGCCACCCCGGGTCGACGCCGCGAACGCCGCCCGCACCTCCATCCGGAACGCCGGATTGCGCGGCGCCGCCGCCGCGACCACCGCCGCCCACGGATCCAGCGGCGTCACCGGCGAATCGGACCCGAACGCCAACGCCACCCCCGTCGCGTGCATCGCCCCGATCGGGTTCGACGCCAACGCCCGCTCCACACCCAGCCGCTGCGCGTACATCCGGGAGTCTCCACCCCAGAGTGCGTCGAACACCGGCTGCACGCTGGCCACCACCCCGAACCCGACCATCCGAGCGATCATCGCCTTGTCCGCCAGCTCCACGTGCTCGATCCGGTGCCGACCCGCGCGCAGCCGCTCCACGCCGACGGATTCCGCGGCGATCGCGAACCCGTCCAGCACGCTCTCGATCGCCGCGTCCCCGATCGCGTGGAAACCGCCCTGCACACCCAGCTCGACGCACTCGAGCAGATGCGCCCCGGCCTGCTCCGCCGACACGAACGCCTCACCGCACCCGCCGCCGTCGGCATACGGCGTACGCACCGACGCCGTCCGCGAACCCAGCGCACCGTCGGCATACAGGTCGCCGCCCGCACCCACCGCGCCCAGATCCTTCGCGCGCCGCGCACCGCCCAGCTCACCCCAGTAGCCGAAGACCTGGGGCAGGCCCCGACCCGACAACGCCAGCACCGACAGCAGATCCCGCTCGCTCGACGTACCCGGGCCGCCGCACTCGTGCACCGACGCCACACCGCGCGACGCCGCCAGCCGCAACGCCGACCGCTGCGCCGCCTCCCGCCGCGCCTGCGTCAACGACCCCAGCGCCACCTCGCGCACCGCGTGATGCGCGTGCTCGCGCAGCCAGCCCGACGCCGCGTAACCACCGACACCCTCGATGCCGGGACACGCCGCCAACAACGCCCGCGACGCCAACGCCGAATGCACCGACGCCTGCGACAGATACACCCGGCGCCCGCCGGCAACCCGCCCGAGCTCGTCGGCGTCCGGCGGCGTCTGATCCGCCCACGTCGACTCGTCCCACCCGTGACCGTGCACGACCGCGTCCGGCGCCCGGGTCGAGGCGTGCGCCGCCACCGCCGCCAGCAACTCCCCCGCCGAACGCACCCCCGACAGATCCAGACCGTCCGCCGCCAACCCCGTATCAGTGCAATGCACATGCGCATCCACGAACGCGGGCGTCACCAGCGCACCATCCAGCTCCACCACCGCGTCGGCCGCCGGCGCGTCCGCGACCGCACCCAGCCACTCGATCCGCCCGTCGCGGACCAGCATCGCCGAGGCGGACGGATCCGCCGAGAAGAACCGACCATCGCGGTAGAGCACCGAGGGGAGAATCATGCGCGTCAGTGTGCCGCGATCCGCGCCTCGAACAACGCGCGCACCGCGGGAGTACGCCGCAGAACATCCAGGGCGAACTCCGCGTGCCCCGGCACATACCCGTTACCGACCAGCATCGTCACATCCGCCGCCAGCCCCTCCGCCCCCAGCGCCGCCGCGGAGAAACTCGTCGCCATCGAGAAGAAGATGACCGTGCCGCCGTGCCCCGTCGACAGGATCGCACCGTGCTCACAGCCCGGCACATCCACACAGACGACCGTCACCGTCGCCGGCGCACCCAACGCGTCCGCCACCGCCGACGACACCGCCACCGGATCCCGCGCGTCGGCGATCGCCACGTGATCGGCCAGCCCGGCCGCCGTCAGCGCGTCCCGCTCGGCCTCGTTCACCACCACGCCGACCGTACGGGCACCCGCCAGCCGAGCCGCCGTCAACGCCAGCGACCCGCTCTTACCGGCACCACCCAGCACCGCCACCGTCACCGGCTCCCGGTCACCGGCGATCCCGGCCGCACCCACGTACGCCTTCACCACCCGGTCGGTCAACGCCGGCGCACCGCACACGTCGAACACGGCGAGAGCCAGCTCCGGCGCCAGATCCTCCGGCAGCACCGCCACCACCGAACGGCCGAACAAGATCGCGTGCCCGGACGCCGGCACCTGCTCGCCGAGGCCGTCCCAGCCCGCCAACCCGTCATCGATCACCAGCGGCGTCAGCGTCAACGACACCAGCGTCGCCACCCGGTCGCCCACCTTCAACGGCAGCGGCGACTCCGGGCCCACCTCGTCGACGACCCCGATCAGCATGCCGCCCGACCCGGTCACCGGATTGTGCATCTTGCCCCGCGTCCGCACGATTTCCAGCACCTCGGCGCGGACCGCGGCGCCGTCACCGTCATGTTTGCCGGCCAACTGCCGATAGCTCGCTGCGTCCAGGTTCAACCGCTCCACCCGGATCCGCACCTCGTCCGGCCCGATCTCCGGGCGGGCGTCGAGCCGCCACGCCGCCTGCGGCAGCACACCTGCCGGCTCGAGCACCCGAGACAGCCCCACAGCGAACGACATACCCACCATCCTCACGAGAAACAAGGTGCCGCAACCCTGCTACACCGTAAATCCTCCGGACTGACAGTTTCTAGACCGAAGATTCTCCAGTATCGTGATCCCTGACCACTCCCGACCCCCAGGAGGCCCCCGTTGGCTCAACCGGCCACCGCTTCGGAAACCCCCGCCGGCCAGCCGTACGAGTACCGGCGCCGGCCCCTCGTCGAACCCGACTGGACCCGGTTCCCCGGCTGGCGTGACATCACCGCCGCCCAGTGGGAAAACGCCCAGTGGCAGCGCGTCAACTGCGTCAAGAACGTCAAGCAGCTCCGCACCCTCATGGGCGACCTGCTCGACGAGAGCTTCTACGCCGACCTCGAGACCGACATGAAGCAACTCGCCACCATGTCGATGCTCATCCCGCCGCAGATGCTCAACACCATGGTGCCCGACCGGACCCCCGACACGGAGTCGTTCTACGCAGACCCGATCCGGCGCTACATGCTCCCGGTCGCCAGCGACCGCCGCGTCGACTGGCCCTCACACCCGCACGCCAGCCGCGACAGCCTCCACGAGCACGACATGTGGGTCGCCGAAGGCCTCACCCACCGCTACCCGACCAAGGTCCTCGCCGAACTGCTCAGCACCTGCCCGCAGTACTGCGGCCACTGCACCCGCATGGACCTCGTCGGCAACAGCACCCCCATCGTCGACAAGCTCAAGCTCACCCTCAAGCCCGTCGACCGCTACGACGCCCACCTCGCCTACCTCAAGGCCCACCCCGGCGTCCGCGACGTGGTCGTCTCCGGCGGCGACGTCGCCAACGTGCCCTGGAAGCAGCTCGAGAACTACCTCATGGGCCTGCTCTCCGTGCCGACCGTGCGCGACATCCGCCTCGCCACCAAGGCACTCATGGGCCTGCCCCAGCACTGGCTGCAGCCCGACGTCGTCGAGGGCCTCCACCGCGTCGCCATTACCGCCGAACGGCGCGGCGTCAACCTCGCGGTACACACCCACGTCAACCACGTCAACTCGCTGACGCCGCTGGTCGCGCGCGCCGCCCGTACGCTCATCGAGGTCGGCGTCCGCGACGTCCGCAACCAGGGCGTGCTCATGCGCGGGGTCAACGCCACCAGCCCCGACCTGCTCGACCTGTGCTTCGGCCTGCAGGGCGAGGCGGGCATCCTGCCGTACTACTTCTACATGTGCGACATGATCCCCAACGCCGAGCACTGGCGCGTCCCGGTCTGGCACGCCCAGCAGCTGCAGCACGACATCATGGGCTACCTGCCCGGCTACGCCACCCCGCGCATCGTCTGCGACGTACCCTTCGTCGGCAAGCGCTGGGTGCACATGGTCGCCGAGTACGACCGTGAGAACGGCATCTCGTACTGGACCAAGAACTACCGCACCTCGATCGAGCACGACGACGCCGAGGCGTTGAACAAGCTCTACGCCTACTACGACCCGATCGACACGCTGCCCGAAGCGGGCCAGGAATGGTGGCGCAAGCAGAGCGCCGAGTAAGTCGAGTGACACGAAAGGGCCCCGGGAGCATCTCCCGGGGCCCTTTCCGTCTGCGGGGGCGAACTCAGCTGAACGCGTCCCGCACGTCCTTGCCGGCGTCCTTGACGTGCTCGCCCGCCTGCTTAGCGTGTGCGGCCGACTCCTGCGCCTGGCCCTCGGCGATGAGCCGCTCGTTGTCCGTCGCGTCGCCGATGCCCTGCTTCGCCTTGCCGGTCAGTTCTTCGGCCTTGTTCTTGACCTTGTCAGTGAAGCTCATCGTCAACAACCTCTCACCGCTCGAACTCTTTTTGTCTTTGCTGGTGAGTTCAGTGCCCGAAGGGCTCCGTTATGAAACACAGCCTTGTTCGCAGCGGGTGACCGGGCGCACACCGCGTAGAGCATCCTAGGATCCTGAGATATAAGAGATGGCCGGGTCAGACCGCCCAGCCCTGCCGGACATGCCAGTCGTTGATGTCGCCGTTCATGGGGTCGTGCACGGCCTGCACCACCGGCTGCACGGGGACCATCTCCTCGGGAGTGATCCGCGGCGGCAAGTGCCGATAGTCCTGCTCAGGCTCGTTCTCTTGCTCCCGCTTCTCCATGGGCAAAGGGTAGGCGCCGGCCGCACTCACCGAAAGGCACGCTCCCGCACCCGGTAAAGCTGGGAGGAACGCCCAGGCGACCAGACCGGCGGCGCCGGCCGTGTCGCTCCCCCGTCTGCGGCGATCAGGACGGCCACCAGCATTGTCATCCGCGTCGCGGATGACAATGTGCCTGCTGAGACGGGGGTCTCTTCGCGTAGGGCATCCTAGGATGGAGGTGTCCCACCGTCAGATCCCGCCTGGATAGCCACCAGCGGTAAAGCTTGAAGGAATGCACGGCGAGTGTTACGGCAAGAACTGGTCGCCGCGCGACCGATCGGCCCCAGCCCGCGGTGGAAGATCGCCGCCGAGGCGGCTGCCGCCACCCGGCGATCCGCCACCCCTGCTGTCCGAGGCGGAGGACAGCGGCGAGAGCGAGGGCACACCCCGCAGGGCATCCTAGGAGGCTAGTCAGTCAATGATGCGCGGGGGACGGTTTTCGTAGGGCGTGCTCAGCACCACCGTCGTGCGGGTCGTGACGTTGGCGGCCGTACGGATCTCCTGGAGCAGGCGTTCCAGGTCGGCCGGGCTCGCCACCCGCACGAGGAGCATGTAGAAGTCCTCCCCCGCCACCGAGTAGCACGAGTCGATCTCGGCGAGGTGGGCCAGCCGCTCCGGCGCGTCGTCCGGCTGCGACGGATCGAACGGGCGGATCGCCACGAAGGCGGTCAACGGCAGTTGCAGCGCCTCGTACGAGACCACGGCCGTATAACCGTTGATGACGCCACGCTGCTCGAGGCGGCGGACGCGCTGGTGCACGGCCGACACGCTCAGCCCGACCCGTTCGGCGAGCACGGTGTAGGACAGCCGGCCATCCGCGGTGAGGGCGCCCACGATCGCCCGGTCGATCTCTTCCACCGCGTCAAGATACCGGTCGAAGCTGGGCCGCTACGCACCCGATCTGCCCGTACTGCCCCATCACGTCACCCGGCCTGCGCAAACGTCCACACGAGACGGCTCAGTCCCGGGTCAGCGAGCGCGCGATCACCAGCCGCTGGATCTGGTTGGTGCCCTCCACGATCTGCAGCACCTTCGCCTCGCGGAACCACCGCTCCGCCGGGTGGTCGCTCACGTAGCCCGAGCCGCCCAGCACCTGCACCGCGTCGGTCGTCACCTTCATAGCCACGTCCGTCGCGAAGAGCTTCGCCTTCGCGGCCTCGGTCGAGAAGGGCCGGCCGGCGTCCTTGAGCCGCGCCGCCTCGAGCATCAGCGCCCGCGCGGCCGAGACCTGGGTGGCCATGTCGGCCAGCATGAAGCCCAGACCCTGGAAGGACGCGATCGGCTTGCCGAACTGGGTGCGTTCCTTCGCGTACGCGGCCGCGTAGTCGACCGCCGCCTGGGCAAGGCCCACCGCGCACGCCGCGATGCCGAGGCGGCCCGCGTCCAGCGCCTGCATGGCGATCCGGAAGCCGCCACCCTCCTCGCCCACGAGGCGGTCCGCCGGGACGCGGGCGCCGTCGAGGACGATCTGGGCCGGCGACGACGAGCGCAGACCCATCAACCGCTCCGGGGCCTGCGGCAGCAGCCCCTCGGTGGCCGCGTCGGCGAGCAGGCAGGAGATGCCGCTCGGGCCGGGGCCGCCGGTGCGGCAGAAGATGTTGTAGAAGTCCGCGCGTCCGCCATGGGTGATCCACGCCTTGGTGCCGGTCACGACGTACTCGTCGGCCTCGCGCACGGCCCGGGTGGCCAGGGCCGCCGCGTCGCTGCCGCCCTGCGGCTCGGAGAGGCAGTACGCCCCCAGCAGCTCGCCGCCGAGCATCTCCGGCAGGGACTTGCGCTGCTGCTCGGTGCCGAACGCGGCCACCGGGAAGCACGACAGGGTGTGCACGCTGACGGCCTCGGCGATGGCCACCCAGGACGACGCGAGGATCTCCAGCACCTGCAGGTACACCTCGTAGGGCTGGCCCCCGCCGCCGTCGGACTCGGGATAGGGCAGGCCCAGCAGGCCGGCGCGCCCGATGGTCCGCAGCACGTCGCGGGGGAACTCACCCTCCTGCTCGTAGCGGGCGACCTGCGGGGCGAGCTCGCCCCGCGCGATCTCCCGGGTGAGCCCCAGCAACTCGTACGCCTCTTCGGTGGGAAGGATCCGCTCGACCGTCACCCCGTCAGCTTAACGGCCGTTAGGTTGCGTCGCCTCCCCCGGCCCGGCGAGGGCATCGACCAGGCGCCGGGCCGAGCCGGCCAGGTTCCACCGCTCGGCGAGCGCCAACAGGGCGTCCGCGTCCTTCGGGGACCGGGGCAGGGCGGCGTCGAACGGCGGCAACGACACGTCCAGGGCGACCCGGCACACCGGCAGCGCCGCCGCCAGATAGTCCTTCGCGGCCACGAGCTTGGTGCGCACCCCCGGGGCGAAGCCCGACGCCGGGTCGTCCAGGGCGGCGACGATCTCCTCGATCCCCCCGTAGCGGGCGATGAGCCGGGCCGCCGTCTTCTCCCCCACCCCGGGTACGCCCGGCAGGCCGTCGCTCGGATCGCCGCGCATCGCCGCGAAGTCGGCGTACCAGCGGGGTGGAACGCCGTACTTGGCCTGGACGGCCGCGTCGTCGCTGTCCTCGAGCTTGGCCACGCCGCGGCCGCAGTAGAGCAGGCGGGTGCCACGGGTGTCGTCGACGAGCTGGAACAGGTCGCGGTCGCCGGAGACCACCTCGACCGGGGCCGGCTGGGTGGCGGCCAGCGTGCCGAGCACGTCGTCGGCCTCGTAGCCCGCGACGCCGAACGCCGGGATGCCGATCGCCTCGAGCACCTGCAACAGGACCGGCACCTGCTTCTCCAGCGAAGCCGGCACCTCTTCCACGTCGCCGTGAGCGACGCGGTGTTTCTTGTACGAGGGCACGAGCGCGACCCGCCACGCCGGACGCCAGTCGGCGTCGAGCGCGCACACCACCCGATCGGGCCGGCGGGTGCGGATCAGCTGGGCGAGCATGTCCATGAAGCCGCGGATGGCGTTCACCGGCTCCCCCGCGTCGGTCCGGGCGGCCGACTCGGGGATGCCGTGGAACGCCCGGAAGTACAGACTCGGGGCGTCCACGGCCAGCAGAGGTCGTGGAGTCACGGAGTCGACCTTAGGGCACGGCTGGTGCCCGGCGCCGTGGGCGAATCCGCACGGTGTTCACCCGTACGTCACATTCTTCCGGCACGGTGCTTGCAGGAGGCCCCTGTCGGGCGGTGCAGGTCGCGTGGCGCAACGGCCGCGCGGACCCCGCCGCGGGGCCGGGGCCGGCGAGACGTCGCCGGCCTCGGCTCCGTTCAGCGCCCCGAGCCGGCTGTAATCAGGTTGCGAAGCGGATAGCGGGTCAGGAAGGCCGCCGGCGCGCCGATGGAGAGGGTGTTCACCCCCTGACCTGGTGCGAAACGGAGCCCGAATGACGACGCGATTCGCTCGCGGATGCCTCGTCGTGTGGTTCGTCCTGCTCGCCGCGGTCTTCTACGCCTGGCCGGCGTCACACATGTACTCCTGGGCCGCTATCGGCCTCTCCGGTGTGGCGGGCATCCTGCTGGGCGTCCGCCTGCACCAGCCCGAACGGCGCGCGGCGTGGTATCTGCTCGCCGCCGCCCTGCTGTTCTTCAGCGCCGGTGACACGTTCGGCTTCCTCGCGCTCGACCCCACCAATCCCGGCTGGATCGCGGTCGTGTCCGACGTGCTGTACATCCTCGTCTACCCGCTGCTCGCCGGCGGGCTGGTGCTGTTCGTCCGGGCCCGCTCCGGCGACCGCAACCGGGCGGCGCTGCTCGACGGGCTCGTGCCGACGGTCAGCCTGGGCCTGCTGTGCTGGATCTGGCTGATCGCGCCGTACACCCGCGCCACCGATCTGACGCTGGTCGAGAAGACGATCTCCATCGCGTACCCGCTGGGTGACGTGCTCGCGCTCGCGATGATGCTGCGGCTGCTCAGCGTGCCCGGACGCAAGCCTCCCGCCGCCGTCATGCTGTGCGTCGGCGTGGTCGGGGTGCTCGTCTCCGACGTGGTCTACGGCCTTGCCCGCCTCGACAACGCCTGGAACGTCGGCGGCCCGATCGACCTCGGCTGGGTCGTCTTCTACGCGGCGATGGGCCTGGCCGCCATGCACCCGTCGATGACCTGGCTCAGCGCGAACTCCACCCTCGCCACCCCCGTCAGCGCCCGTTGGCGCCGCCTCACCCTGATGACCGTGGCCGCGCTCATCGCGCCGGGCGTCCTGATCACCGAGCACTTCACCGGTGGCGTCGTCGACGCCCCGGTCATCGCGGCCGGTTCCGCGGCACTGGTGCTGCTGGTGATGGCCCGCGTCGGCGGACTGCTGACCGACCAGCGCCGGGCCAACCACCGCGAGCGGGCCCTGCGCCAGGTCGCCGCCGCGCTGGCGGCCGCCGCGACCACCGACGACGTGCTCGACGCCGTACGCGACGCGATCGCCACGATCCTGCCGCCGGACGAGCCCTACACGCTGCTCACCGGCGAGCCGACGCCGGTCTCCGGCGACGACGACCCGGCCGACCTCGAGGTCAGGCTCGTGTCCACCGATCCCGGCACCGCCGGCTTCCCGTGCGCGCTGCACGCCGCGTTGATCGTGCCGGGCACGCCGGCGCGGAGCATCGCCATCCAGCTCGCCGCGCGGGTCGGCACGCTGCGCACCGTACGCCCGGCTATGCAGGCGCTCTTCACCCAGGTCGGCATGGTCGTGGACCGCATCGGCATGGCCGCCGAGATCAGCCGCCGCGACGGTGAGGCGTACTTCCGGACGCTGATCCAGAGCGCCTCCGACGTGATCCTCATCGTCGGCGACGACGATGACATCCGGTACGCGAGCCCGTCCGCCGGCACCGTGCTGGGCCGTCCCGACCTGGTGGACACCCCGCTGTCGCGGCTCATCGCGGACACCCATCACGACGCCCTCGCCGCCCTGCTCGAGCAGGCCCGCGCCGGACGCATCGACGGCATGGACCTCACCGCCGTCTGCGCCGACCGCCGGCTGCTCCAGGTCGAGTGCACCGCCCGCGACCTGCGCGACGATCCGACCGTACGCGGGCTCGTGCTGACCGTGCGCGACGTGACCGAACGCCGCCGCCTCGAGAACGACCTGGCCCACCAGGCGTTCCACGACGGACTGACCGGCCTGGCCAACCGCGTGCTCTTCCGTGACCGGCTGGAGCAGGCGTTCACGGCCGCGGCCTGCGACGGCAGCGAGCTCGGTGTCCTCTTCGTCGACCTCGACGACTTCAAGGAGATCAACGACTCGCTCGGACACGCCGTCGGCGACCAGTTGCTGGTCGCGGTCGGGCAGCGCATCGCCGGCGCCATCGGCGGTCGCGACACGGCGGCGCGCATGGGCGGCGACGAGTTCGCCGTCCTGGTCGCCTCGGCCCCGGACGCCGACGCGGCCGAGGCGGTCGCGGCGCGCATCGTCGCCGTGCTCAGCGCGCCGATCGAGGTCAGCGACGGCCTCGGCGGCAGCCACGTGATCAGCGGCGCGGCCAGCATCGGCGTCGCCACCAGCCGCGACGCGGACAGCCCCACCGGGCTGCTGCGCCACGCCGACCTGGCGCTCTATCTCGCCAAGGGTGCGGGCAAGGCGACGTGGCAGCGCTATCGCAGCGACCTGCACACCGCCATGGTCGAGCGGCTCGCCCTGCGTACGTCGCTGCACGAGGCCGTCGAGGCGGGACAGTTCGTCCTGCAGTACCAGCCGATCGTGGACCTCGGTACCCGTGACGTCGTGGGAGTCGAGTCGCTGGTGCGGTGGCAGCACCCGGAGCGGGGGCTGCTCGGGCCGTACCATTTCATCGAACTCGCCGAGGAGAGCGGCGCCATCGTGGGCCTCGGCGCGTGGGTTCTTCGCGAGTCCCTGCGCCAGTTGGCGCAATGGAAGGCCGAGTCGTCCTCGTCGGCGCCGCGTTATGTCAGCGTGAATGTGTCGGCGCGGCAGTTCCGTCAGCCCGGCTTTGTCGACCAGGTCCGCGACTCCCTCGCCGCGGCGGGCGCCGAGCCGGGATGGCTCCAGCTCGAGATCACCGAGAGCTTGGTGCTGCGTGACGCCGAGCAGGTCTGCGCCGACCTGCAGGAGCTGCGCGCGCTCGGCGTACGGGTCGCGATCGACGACTTCGGCACCGGGTACTCCTCGCTGAGCTACCTGCGGCAGATCCCGGTCGACGTCTTGAAGATCGACAAGTCGTTCATCGACGACATCATCGGCAGCGAGCAGCAGCGGGCGCTGGTGGACGCGATCGTGACCCTGGCCCGCAACCTCGACCTGGCGGTCGTGGCCGAAGGCATCGAGGACGCGGAGCAGCGTGCCGTTCTCGCCGGCATGGGCTGCCCCTACGGCCAGGGCTACCTGTTCTCCAAGCCGGTGTGGGCATCCGAAGTCCCCGGCCTGACCAGCGCGGCGGTGCCCGCATGAAAGGCGAAACCATGCGCAAGAGAAGTTGGCTGGCGTACGCGGCCGCCGCGGCGGTCCTGATCGCCGGATACCCGGTCGTGCCGGACGGCCCGCTGTGGACGACGTGCTGGCAGGCCGCCACGCTGGCGCTGCTCGTGCTGCTGACCGTCCGGACCGCGCGGCTCGCCCGGCAGGTCGAGCGGCAGTCGGGACAGATCGTCGACCTGTCCCGCACCGACGAGCTCACCGGCCTGCCGAACCGCAATGCCTTCCACGAGGAGCTGCCCCGCGCTCTCGAACACGCACGACGGGAACACACCACGGTGTGCGTGGCGGTTCTCGACCTGGACGAGTTCCCTCAGTACATCGCCACCTACGGCGGCGTGGCCGGCGACCGCCTCCTCAAGGCCTCCGGCGCGGCGTGGCACGGCGCCCTGCGCCGGGTGGACACCATCGCCCGCGACCACGACCAGACGTTCGCCGTGCTGCTGCCCGGCGCGAACCTCGACGAGGCCCAGGCGGCGATCGGGCGGACGCTGGCCGCGACGCCGCTCGGGCAGACGTTCTCGGCGGGCGTCGCCATCTGGGACGGCGCGGAGACCCCGGACCAGCTGACCGGGCGCGCCGACGCCGCGCTCTACGCCGCCAAGGCGGCGGGACGCAGTCGGATCATCGCCGCCGGCGCCGGCCCGGATGCACATATGCGCAGCTCAACATAGGCGACACCCGCTGAATCGGTAGGACGGACCAGGCCGCGCACTCGGGTAGGGTGGGGCGCGGCCCGCACCCGACCGTGACCCGGAGCGCCCCCTGTTGACAGCAACCGACCAGATCGACGTGGCCGAGAAGCCGCCCGCGCACAAGAACCGGTTCGGCTCGGTCGAGGCCCTCGCGGTCCTGCTGGTACTGCTGGTCGTCTTCCGGGGCCCGCTGGCCTCGCTGGTCTCCGACGCGCGGCTGCAGACCTGGACCACGGTCTTCGTCTCCGTACTGGTGCAGGCCGTCCCGTTCCTGGTCTTCGGGGTGGCGCTGTCCGCGGTCATCGCCGTGTTCGTGCCCCGCTCGTTCTGGGCCCGGGCGCTGCCGAAGCATCCCGCGCTGGCCGTCCCCGCCGCCAGCCTCGCCGGAGTGGTGCTGCCCGGCTGCGAATGCGGCAGCGTCCCGATCGCGGGCTCCCTCATCCGCCGCGGCGTCACCCCGGCGGCGGCGCTGGCGTTCCTGCTCGCCGCGCCGGCGATCAACCCCATCGTGCTGACCGCGACGGCGGTCGCCTTCCCGGACGATCCCGCGATGGTCGTCGCCCGCGGCATCGCGAGCCTCGTCGTCGCCGTGGCGATGGGCTGGCTCTGGCTCCGCCTCGGCAAGGCCGAGTGGATCAAGCTGCCGCACCGCCCGGACCTCGAGGACATGAGCCGCGGAAACGCCTTCTGGGCGGCCGCGCGCCACGACGTGATGCACGCCGGCGGCTTCCTGGTCCTGGGCGCCGCGGCGGCCGCGACGATCAACGTGGCCGTGCCGGAGGCCTGGCTCAACGCCCTGGCGGACAACCCGGTGCTGTCCGTGCTGGCCCTCGCCGTCCTTGCCGTCCTGCTGTCGATCTGCAGCGAGGCCGACGCGTTCGTGGCCGCCTCGCTCTCGCAGTTCTCCCTGACCTCCAGGCTGGTGTTCCTCGTGGTCGGCCCGATGGTCGACCTCAAACTGATCAGCATGCAGACCGGCGTGTTCGGCCGCCGCTTCGCCGCACGCTTCGCACCCGTGACCTTCGCCGTCGCGGTCCTCGTCGCCACGGGCACCGGGCTGGTGCTGCTGTGAACCGGCAGGCCCAGGCGGTGATCATGCTGCTGTTCGGCGGGGCGATCCTCAAGGCCAGCCTCGGCGACCTCTACCTGCGCTACGTCAAGGAAGGCCTACAACCCTTCCTCATCGGCGCGGGCTTGCTGCTGGTCGCGGCGGGCGTCATGACACTGTGGTACGAGCTGCGCCCCCGAGGCGCCGCGGCGGCAGCACCCGACGACCACCACGAGCCGCGGGTCGGCTGGCTGCTGATCCTGCCCGTGCTGGGCCTGCTGCTGGTGGCGCCGCCCGCGCTCGGTTCATACGCCGCGGGGCAGGCCGGCAGCGTGCTCAGCGCCCAGGGATCCGAGTCGGACTACCCGCCGTTGCCGGCCGGCGACCCCGTCGACGTGGGCCTGCTGGACTACGCGTCCCGGGCGGTGTTCGACCAGGGCCGCAGCCTGACCGGCCGCACCCTGCGGCTCACCGGTTTCGTCACACCGGGGCCGGACGGCGAGCCCATGCTGGCCCGCATGGTCCTGTCCTGCTGCGCCGCCGACGGCCGACCGATCAAGGTGGGCCTCACCGGGAACGGACCCACCGGCGCCGCCCCGGACACGTGGGTACAGGTCGTCGGCGAGTACAGCGCACAGGTCGGCGAGGACCCGGTCAACGGCGCCGACGTGCCGTACCTGCGGGTGCGAAGCTGGCAGGAGGTCACCCCGCCGAAGCAGCAGTACGAATGAGCGACGGTCGGCGGCTGCGCGTCCCCGTCGGGGTGGCGCTGGCAGTCTCGCTGGGCGCCGCCGGGCTGCTCCTCGCGTACCCGCAGGAGCGCGACAAGCCCACGGCCGCGAGCCGGACGAACCTGGCGACGGCATGGCCCGGCGCCGGACGGGCCGAGATCCCCGGCAACCTGAGCGACGGACCGATCTTCCACCCGCAGCTCTTCCTCGACGCACGCACCAGCATCGGCACCGCACCGAGCCCCGACGGCACCGCACTGCGACTCGTGCTGCGCGCGGCCGACGGTTCGGTGCGGGAGCTGCGCCGGCGCCCGCTGACTTCGCATCCGGAGTTCGGCACCATGGCCGTCTCGGGCGCCGATCTGGTGTGGACCGAGTCGGCCGGCGGCGGACCTACCGAGCTCTGGACGGCCACGGCCTCCGGTGCCGGGGTCCGGCGCCTCACCCGCGACACCGGCAACGCGGTCTTCTTCGGCTCGCAGTGGGACGTGGTGATCGCCGACGGGCGGGCCTGGTGGGCCACGGCCACCGACGACCCGGACGTCACCGAGATCCGGTCGGTCCCGCTGACCGCAGGCCCCGTCACCGTACGCCGGGAGCCCGGCACCTGGGCCCTGACCGCCTGGCCGTGGCTGACCGACGGCGGCGGCGATCAGACCGGCACCACGAGGCTGCGCACGCTGACCGGCACCGAGGAACGCCGCGTCGCCTCGACCGGCACAGAGCTGGCCACCTGCGGACCGACCTGGTGCCGCGTGCTGGTGCTGACCCCGTCCGGCCTGGACCGCATCGACGCCATGCACCCGGACGGCTCCGAGCGGCGCCGCATCGCGGACGGGACGGCGGGCGCGGCGATCACGGACGTGGCGATCCTGGACCGCTTCGAGATCCTGTCGGAGGCGGACGCGAATTCCGCCCTGACCGGCACCGAGGGCCTGCTCGTCCACGACCTGCGGTACGGGCGGACGGTCGAGGTCAGCGCGGCGGTGGACGGGGTGTCCGCGCGCAATGGGGTGCTGTGGTGGTCGACGGGCGACCAGGACTCGCTGGTCTGGCACACCCTGGACCTGCGCACCGTCTGACCTCGCCTTTCCGGCGCGGCCTGTCGGGCTGGCATCTCGGCGCGGCTCTCAGGCTGCTTTCTTGTTTCTTGGCGTGGCCCCGAGCGGAAGGCACGATGCATTTTTGGGCCCGTTCACTGCTTGGAGGGATGCACGGCATGAGCTCGGATGTGGAATGCGGCTCCGCGGACGCACTTTCCCGGTTGCACCTACTGCTGGGTGCGGTGGCAGCCACACCGTCCGACGCGGACGTGGTCGAGCTCGGACTGAGCCAGGCCATCGCGGTGACCGGTGCCGGCAGCGCGGTCCTGGGCACCCTGCGGGACCCCGCGACGCTCGATCTGGCCATGGCGTCCGGGGGCGGCGGAAGCATCAGCCGCTGCGGCGCCCTCCGGGTCGGATCGCGCTATCCCCTGACGGACGCGATCGCACGCCAGCGATCGGTCTGGCTGTCGTCGGCGGCCGAGATCGCCGCCGCGTATCCGACCGCCGGCGGCCTGTGGGGACGTGCCTTCGCCGCGGTGCCGATCATGGTCCGCGGGCTGCCGATCGGCGCGATCGGCGTCATCCACGACGACGGCAACCACGTCTTCACCGACGCGGAACGCCTCTGCCTGCGAGCCATCGCGGACATCTGCGCCGTCGTCATGGCGCATCGGCAGGCCATCGGTATCGTCCGGCCGATGCCTCCCCTCGGCCACCGGTATGCCGCGCACGACGCCGGCCGCTGACGACCCGCGGCCCGGTTTCCCCGGACCGGGCCGCGGGTCACCGTTCCACCGGGCCGGGCCGGGCCGGGCCGGGCCGGGCCGGGCCGTGGCCGGGCCGGGCCGTGGCCGGGCCGGGCCGTGGCCGGGCCGTGGCCGGGACGGGCCGTGGCCGGGCCGTGGCCGGGCCGGGCCGGGCCGTGGCCGGGCCGCATGCCGAGAGCGCGCGATCCGGGCCATCGGACGCGACCGCGGGCCGAGAGCGGAAGCCAGGCCGTGGGCCGGGGTCGATGCCGACCCCGGCCCCGGCGGGCGTCAGCTACCGACCGGGGCGCCGTCCAGGCGCCAGGTCACCACGACCGCTGGCTTGGCGAAGTCGCCGTCGGGCCAGGTCGAGGCCGGCTTTTCCAGCGACGCGCCGGGTTGCCCGACCTGTTCGGCAAACCCGCACGGCTTATCAGTCGAGCTGGGGTTTCAGGGCCGCACGCCAGTGGTGGTCCGGAATGGTGACGTCCAGCGCGTCGTCGAGCCACCGACGGGCCGGACCGTCGAGGTGCGCAAGCGCGGCGGCGAAGTCGATCTCGTCCTTGGCACGCTGTCCCTCCGGCATCGCCTTGTAGTAGAGCTGCACCTCGGGGGCCAGATAGGGCCAGCCCTCGTGCGTGCGTCGACCGAAGCGGGCGAGCGGGAGTGTCACCGCCGGATCGCGTCGTGAGCGCCACCACCCGCCGTCAGCCTCGTCGATCATGAATTGGATTCGCCAGGGCGAGTCAGGAGCCTCCCGACACCAGACGTCATGGACGTGGCCGGGCAGCGTCTCCCCGACGGGCCAGGGACGGAGCCGCCCGGGCGGATCGGCCGCCTGGAGGTCCCACCCCCGCAGCAGGCGATGGACGAGCCGCTGATCGCGTCGCAGAACCACCACGTCGATGTCCGCGTGGGGTCGCAGAGATCGGCCGGTGAACAACTCGATCGCGTAACCGCCGGCGATCCACCAAGGATCGCGAACGCCGTCGCGGTGGAAGCGTTCCACGACCTGCCGCGGAGTCCATGGCTCCCAGCGCCCAAGATCACCCGTCAACTCACTGTCCCGGACCTCGGGGCGCGGACGAACTGGTGATCGCGGGCGGACAGACGTCGGCGGGGGCCGGCGGCGCGCAGGACCACGTCGAGCACCCGGTCGGGGTCGGCGGCGTAACAGCTGCTGAACCAGGCCATGTTGGCCTCCACCACCGCCCAGTGTTCGTCGCCCCGGTCGGCATCGCGGACGATCCCGACGTCGACGACGACTGCGCTGGGCAGGCTGTCGGCGCAGGCGTCGAGCATCGCGGCCGCGAAGTCCAGCACGGCGTCCCGATGGGGGCAGTCGTCCAGGGGTGCGGGGTCGAGCCGGCCGAAGGTGGCGTAGCGGCTGGCGGCGTGGACCACGCCGTCGAGGACGAACAGCCGGTACTCGACCACGAACGTCACGACCTCGCTGACCAGCACCGGCGTGTCGGCGGGAAGGAGCCCGCCCGCGGGCAGCCGACTCCCGTCCGCGTAGACCCCGGCCGGCAGACCCTTCTCCCGGGGCTGCTTGACGAAGACCGGCGTGCGGGACCCGCGGGCCTCGCCCAGCGAGGTCAGCGTCACCTCGCGCCGGGCGAACTCGGCCGGTAACCGCACCAGCCAGTCGTCGGCCGGTTCCAGCGGGGCCAGATCGAGGTCCGCGGCGACCGCGCCGGCGAACACCGGACCGCCGTAGAGGTGCCCACCCGAGGCGCCACGCAGCCGCGCCGGCACCGCACCGACCGGAAAGCGCTCGACCGCCATGCCTCGGCGCCTCGCCGCCTCGGCCAGCAACTCGGCCGTGCTGTTGGGCCGCGGCGGCAACACGAGAAAGTCGGTCACGGGACGGGCGGCGCTCATGGCGAACCATTCTGGCTCCCCAACCGCGATCCTGTCGCGGGCATTTCCCCCTGCGGCTTCCGGCCGGCTTGCCTCTTCCGCGTACGAGGGCGCTGGGTTCACGTGGTTGTGGGTCCTGACTCCGAAGGGCGGGCCGTTTGGCCGACTTCCTGAGTGCGTTCCCGGGCCGCAGCCTGCTGCAGAACGCCGTAGCGGTGGAGTGCCTGCGGATCGCCGACGTGTTCGGCAGCCGCGAGTGCGGCGTCGAGGACTCCGTCCATCCAGAGTCGGGGAATCCCTCGCAGATCCTGCTCGCTCGCGGCAAGGAGACGCCGGGCGGCGGAGGCGGCGGGTGCGATCGGGACGAGTAGGAAGCACTCTTTGACGAAGTGCCGCCAATTCCCTTGCTCAAAGCCGTGCTTGTCGGACGGCAGGACGCGCTGGACCTCCTGAAGCGTTTGACAGGCGCCCGCGAAGTCGCCGGTTCGTCGTTGCAGCCGGGCGAGGGTGAGCAGTTTGCTCGTCTTCGCTCCCGGCCATGAGTCGCTCAGCGCGACGGCTTCTATCTGAACATCCACGGCTTCGGTGAGATAGCCGAGATGGGCGAGGTGAAACTGCAGGGTGTTGAGCGTGGTGGCGGTTCGCGGTTCGCCTGCCGCCCACTCGGTCATGAACTGGCGCGATGCTTCGCGCTCGCCCAGGCGCTTGGCGTGGCGGGCCCACGCCTTGAGCCCTTCGTCGGCGGGGTTGGCCGGGAATCGTACGCGTTGCTGGTCGAGCCACTCGTCGACGGCGGCATCGGTATGGCGGGCCGATGTGATGTCTCCCAGGATGCGGTCGCGGTCAGGGCGAGAGCTGGTACGTACCATCTCGGTACTGGCGGCGATGCCTGCGGTGAGCAGGTGGTAGAGGTGGTAGCCCAGGGCCGTATCGAAGCTGAGGTTCTTGGCGGCCCAGTGCAGCCACAGGTCCTCGACCTGCCGGTGCTCCGCGACCAGGAACCCCGCCAGGGTCAGGTCAGGGGCCAGGCCCGACGGGACGGCCTCGCGGTAGTACATGGTCTGCTGCTGGAGGAGGAAGCGCAGGAGCGGAAGATCATGAGGGCGGCGGTCATATTGCAGTGCCCACAGAACCGCGAAGCGGGCGGCTCGGTTGCGGTCGGTCAAGCGACCGTCGTCGGTGCCCTGACCGCGGTAAGCGAGGTCCGCCCACGTCGCCTGGTCCCGTCGGGCTCGTTCGAGAGCAATCCTGGGTTCCCGCAGTAGTCGGTCCTGCTCCTCGGCGGTATTCATCGTTGTCCCCTGGCTTGGTATTCGGTGACTCTTTCGGCCTGTCGTTCGCCCAGCGTGGCGGTGGAACCTTACGGCTTAGTGGCGCAGCAAGCACGCACTGTGGTCTTGAGTTCCTCGACCAACCTCTCTGGACAGCACACCTAGGGGAAGGTCGATCACCTCGTTGTCGTAGTCCCCGCGAGCCAGTGTGCGGCCCACCAGGGGACGCGTTCGGTGGGTGCGATGCTGAGGACGAACCAGGCATCCACCGTGATCGGTGGTGGGGTTTGCCGGTCGTGGTCTTGTTTAGTCATCGGCCGCCACCAGCAGGGACAGGGTGCGGTTCACCCGGTCGATGGGTACCCGCCTCGGACAGGCGGAAGCGCGAGGAGAGACAGCCACTCAGCGTGCAGGATCGGGGGCGGGCGTCCGCAGGAAGGGGCGGTCGCGGTCGCTGATCGCGGTTGCGGGGGCGGCGGCGCGGAGCACGACGTCCAGGACCCGGTCGGGGTCGGCGGTGTAGGCGCCGCTGGCCCATGCCGCGTTGGCTTCGATCACCGCCCACTGGCCGTCGACGGTGCCGATGTCGACGACGATCGCCGAGGCAGGGTCTGTGCCGTCGCGGCCAGCAGGTCCTCGCCGAAGGCGACCGCGTCGGCGCCGGCGGGGCCGAGGTGCAGCCGGCCCTGGTCGGCGTACTGGCTGCCGGCATGCACGGCGCTGTCGAGCAGGTGCAAGCGGTATTCGGCGGTGAAGTCGACGAGGTCGCTGACGAGTACGGGCGTGTCCGGGTCGACGGCGTCCGGCCCGGGTAGGCGGGAACCGTCGGTGTAGATCATCGCCTTGATGCTCTTGTCGTTCGGTGACTTGATGAACGCCGGCCGGCGCAGCTGGTACGCCTCTCGGATCGGGACCAGGGTGAGGTCTCGGCGGGTGAGCTCGCGGGGAAGGAGGGTGAGCCAGCCGGCGGGGGCTTCGAGCAGGGCGACGCCCACCAGCGGCGCCACGGCGTCGGCGAACGTCGGTCCGGCGTGGAGGTGGTCCGCGGTCAGGCCGGCGGGCACGGTGAAGCTCGGCAGCTGCACCGTGGCCAGCCCGCGGCGTTGCGCGGTGTCACGCAACCGCGCGGCGGACGCGGTCAGGCGCGGTGGCAGCAGGAGCCGCTCGGTCAATGCAGGGCCCGCAGGATGTCCGTCATGGCCGCGGAGAGTTTCGGGTTCTGTGGTGGGAGTGGCCGCATCGGATCGAACGATATCTGATCTTGGGCACGGAGGTTTCCCCACAGTGGCGGGGATTTGTGCCGGTGGGGCACAGTGCCGGCGACCCGCGCGCGTCAGGTGCCGATGGGGCAGCCGTCCGGGCGCCAGGTCACCACGACCGCCGGCTTGGCGTAGTCGCCGTCGGGCCAGGTGGAGGCCGGGTCGTCCACCGTGGCGCCGGTGATTTCGCCGGGGTGTTGCACCGCTACGAATACCGAGCGGCCGTCGTTCGTGATGAAGGGGCCGCAGGTCTCGCCGCCTGGGGGTACGGTGAGGAACTGCTTGAGGTGGCCGCGCTCGGGTCCCTCGATCGGTGTCGCGAACAGGCCGTCGTTGCTGCCGAGCGCGTTGCCGTCGGTGGAGATCCAGAGGTTGCCCGCACGGTCGAAGGCGACGTTGTCCGGGCAGGAGATCGGCGAGACCGCGTTCTTGTCATAGCCGGCGAAGTACGTCGCCGGGTCGTCCGGATCGCCGCAGACGATCGGCAGCGACCAGGTGAAGGTTTCCCCGGTGTGGTCGCCGGCGTCCTCGGTGATCTCGAGGATCTGGCCGTGCTTGTTGGCCGCTCGCGGGGCCGCCTCGTCCACGCCGGGATAGGTGCCGACGCCCCGGTTGCTGTTGTTGGTGAGCGCCGCGTAGATCTTCCCGGTGACCAGGCTGGGTTGCACGTCCTCGGGCCGGTCCATCTTGGTCGCGCCGACCGCGTCGCCGCCTAGGCGGGCGTACGTGAGGACTTCCACGACGCTCATGCCCGGGACGTACGAGCGGTGGCCGGAGGCGAGTTTGATCCAGCGTCCCGTACCGTCAAAGGCGCCGTCGGATGGCAGTTTGCCGGTGCCGTCGATCTCCGCCGCCGGACTGTCGCCGGTCAACTTCGCCACATACAATGTGCCCGACTCCAACAAGGTCAGGTTGTGTCGCCGGTTGCCGGGGACGAACTTCTTCTCGGAGACGAACTTGTAGAGGTAGTCGAAGCGTTCGTCGTCACCCATGTACGCCACCACGTGACCGCTCCTGGCCACGATCACGTTGGCGCCCTCGTGCTTGAACCTGCCCATCGCCGTGTGCTTACGCGGCCGCGACTGCGGATCCTGCGGATCGACCTCCACGATCCACCCGAACCGGTGCGCCTCATTCGGGTGCTTCGCCAGGTCGAACCGCTCCTGCGCCCGCTCCCAGCGCCGCGACCCGGCCGGGTAGCGGGCCGTGGTCAGGATGCCGTAGCGGGCGAGGGTGGGCTTGAGCGCCTCGGGTGCCTGGTCGCCGCCGACGAAGTACTGGTTGAAGTTCTCCTCGCCCGACAACACCGTGCCCCACGGCGTGAGCCCCCCGGCGCAGTTGTTCAGGGTGCCGATGGGGGTGGTGCCCGCCGGATCCTCGGCCGTGCGCAGCAGCGACGAACCCGCGGCCGGGCCGGTGAAGCGGAACGGCGACTCCAGCATCGTGAACCGACGGTTGTACGGCAGCCGGTTGCCGCGCACCGGACGCCACCGCCCGGTGCGGCCTACCCGCTCGAGCTCGACCACCGACATGCCGTGGGCCGCCATCGTCACCCGCACCTGCTCCACGGTCATCGCCTCGTGGGTGGTGAAGCCGGGGAACATCAGCTCCTCGTTGGTGTACTCGTGGTTGGACACGAGCAGCGCCCGGCGCCCGTCGTGTCCGAGCGGCAGCACGGCGAGGAAGTCGTTGTTGTAGCCGAACTGGCTCAGCTGCCGGTCGGCGGTCTGCTGGTGCAGGTCGAACGCGGGCGCGCCGGGCAGGATCGGGTCACCCCACCGGATCACGACGGCCGAGTCGTAGCCGTTGGGCACGATCACGGCGTCGACCGTGTTCGGTGGGACAGGAGTGAAGGTGAGGGCGCCTGGCGCCGGGCCGCGGCCGACCGGGGCGGGCGCGGCTGCGGCGGTGGTCGCGGACCCCGCCGAGGCGGCGGCACCGAAGCCGAGCACCAGGGCGCCGGCGGCGCCGAGCCGGACGAGGCCGCGCCGGGTCATCCCGGCACGGACCAGATCGCCAAGGTACGGGTTGCCGGAGGTGTTCGGCACGGGGTGATCGCAGGCGTTGCCGCAACGGTACAGGCAGGTCATGGCGTCGCGCCCGGCATGGGGAGGCGGTCCGGAGCGGGTGGAGAGCAGCGGCAACGGCAGCGGTGCCGGTCGTGGAGACATGACCCTCAGAGCTCCTCGCAGATCGACTTCGGTGAGTCTAAGCGGGACTCTGGGTAAACGGAAGGTTAACGCTCAGCAATCAGAGTGCCAGGGAGGCGATCTCGTCCGCGCAGCCCCAGGACAGGGTCATTCCGGCGCCGCCGTGGCCGTACGCGTGGACCACCGTCCCGCCGGGGAACTTCTCGATCTCCACCCGTGGCCCGCCTCGCCTAGCCGGACGCAGCCCGACCTTCTCCCCCACCACCGGCGCACCCGCCAGCTCCGGCACGAGCGCGAGACACCGCTCGAGGATCGCGTGGCGAGTCGCCGGGTCGGGGGTCGTGTTCCAGCTGTTCTCCTCGAAGGTGCCGCCGAGCACGACGTCGCGGGTGCGCGGATGCACGTAGGTGCTGGGCCGGGCCAGGTCACGCACCGAGACGAAGACGCCGGTGTTGGCGACCAGCACGATCTGCCCGCGTACCGGATAGACCTCGGGGTCGCCGCAGAGTGAGCCGGCGGCGAGTCCGGTGGCGTTGACGACCACCGGAGCCTCGGCCAGGGCCTCCTCCAGCCGATCGACGCGGCGGCGCACCACCCGGCCACCGGCCCGCTCGAACCGCTGCCGCAACCACGGCAGGTAGAGGTCCATCTCGACCGCCGGGGCCTCGAAGCGCACCTCGCGCGTCCACGGCGCACCGATCGGCAGGTAACGCACCCGGCCGGCGGCGGGCGCCCACCACGGCTCGCCGGTCGCGCCGTCCCGTTCGAGATTGCGGTTCTCGCGGACCGACACCCCGGGGACGCGGTCGCGCGCCTGCCGGCGGAAGTACGCGTAGGTCGCGGCGGCCCAGGCGAGCAGCCGGGGCTCGAAAGTGAGGCCGGTCGGATACCAGGCGGCCGCGGCGACGGCGGAAACCGTCTCCGTGGGCCCGACCGGGCTCCACAGCGTCACGTCGGCGCCGCGCTCCCGCAGCCGCGTCGCCGCCGTCATCCCGATGATTCCGCCACCCACCACGATGACATCCGCCACGCCGCCATCCTGCGCCATAGCGGGTCGCCAGTCCGCCTGTCAGTCAACTTTGCGACGGACACGCGGACTCGTCCGGCCACGCGGCCGGGCGAGTCCTCGGGGATGGGATGACGTCGGTGGCGCCGTCGGACACGGTGACCTCGTCGTGGGTCGCGCCGGTTCTCGCAAAGGCGCGAGTCAGTAGCTGCAGCGCAGGACGACCATGGTGTGGCCGCCTACCTCGAGGAACCCCGCCGCCCGGACCAGCCTGCGGCGGCCGGCCAGCAGCGGGTCGGCGGTGTCGATCGCCTTCTCCCAGCTCCGACCGTACGAGCGTGGCGGCACCGTGAAGGTGACCCGCTCCGGCAGCGGGTTGAACAGCAGCAGGAACGAGTTGTCGGTGATCGGCTCGCCGAGGGCGTCGCGTTCCGGGATGCCGTGGCCGTTGAGGAAGACCGTCATCGTCATGCCGGACTGCGCCGTCCAGTCCGCCGGCGTCATCGGCTCGCCGTCGCGACGCAGCCAGGCGATGTCCGGCAGCTTCGAGTCGCCCGCCGGGTCGCCGGTGAAGAACCGCCGGCGGCGGAAGATCGGGTGTTCGGCGCGCAGCTTCGTCAGGCGCCGGGTGAACCCGGTCAGCACGTCGTGGTGCCGGGCGTCGGCCCAGTCGATCCAGCTCAGCTCGTTGTCCTGGGCGTACACGTTGTTGTTGCCGCGCTGGGTACGGCTCAGCTCGTCGCCGTGGGCGATCATGGGTACGCCCTGCGACAGCAGCAGCGTGGCGAGGAAGTTGCGCTTCTGCCGCTCGCGCAGCGCGACGACCTCCGGGTCGTCCGCCGGGCCCTCGACGCCGCAGTTCCAGGAGCGGTTGTGGCTCTCGCCGTCGCGGTTGTCCTCGCCGTTGGCGTCGTTGTGCTTGCCGTTGTAGGAGACCAGGTCGTTGAGGGTGAACCCGTCGTGCGCGGTGACGAAGTTGATCGAGGCGATGGGGCGGCGGCCGTCGATCTCGTACAGGTCCGAGGAGCCGGTGAAGCGGGACGCGAACTCGCCGAGGCTGGCCTGTTCGCCGCGCCAGAAGTCGCGGACGCTGTCGCGGTACTTGCCGTTCCACTCGGTCCACAGCGGCGGGAAGCCACCGACCTGGTATCCGCCGTCGCCGACGTCCCAGGGCTCGGCGATCAGCTTGACCTGGCTGACCACCGGGTCCTGGTTGACCAGGTCGAAGAAGGCGGCGAGGCGGTCGACCTCGTGGAACTCGCGGGCCAGCGCCGCGGCCAGGTCGAAGCGGAAGCCGTCGACGTGCATCTCGGTCACCCAGTAGCGCAGCGAGTCCATGATCAGTCGCAGCGACTCGTGGTGCCGCACGTTGAGGCTGTTCCCGGTGCCGGTGGTGTCGTAGTAGTACTGCTTGTCGCCGTCGACGAGCCGGTAGTACGCCGGGTTGTCGACGCCCCGGAACGACAGGGTGGGACCGAGGTGGTTGCCCTCGGCCGTGTGGTTGTAGACGACGTCGAGGATCACCTCGATGCCGGCCGCGTGCAGCGCCTTGACCATCGACTTGAACTCCTGGACCTGCCCGCCGCGACCGCCGAAGGAGGCGTAGTCGTTGTGCGGCGCGAAGAAGCCGATGGTGTTGTAGCCCCAGTAGTTGCTCAACCCGCGCTCGATCAACCCGCTGTCGTGCACGAACTGGTGCACCGGCATCAGCTCGACGGCGGTCACCCCGAGCTGCTGGAAGTGCTTGATCATCTCGGGGTGCGCCAGGCCCGAGTAGGTGCCCCGGACATCCTCCGGGATCTTGGGGTTGCGCACCGTCATGCCCTTGACGTGGGCCTCGTAGATGACCGTCTGGTGGAACGGGATCCGCAGCGGCCGGTCGTTGGCCCAGTCGAAGTAGGGATTCACCACCACGGAGCGCATCGCGTACGGGGCGGAGTCGGCGTCGTTGTACGAGCCCGGATCGCCGAAGTGGTACGAGAACAGCGCGTTGTCCCACTCGTTGTGCCCCTCGATCGCCTTCGCGTACGGGTCGAGCAGCAGCTTGTGCGGGTTGCACCGCACCCCCCGCGACGGGTCGTACGGGCCGTGCACCCGGTAGCCGTACCGCTGCCCCGGCACGATCCGCGGCAGGTATCCGTGCCACACCAGCGCCTCACGCTCAGGCAGGTCGATCCGGGTCTCCACGCCGTCGTCGTCGAACAGGCACAGCTCGACGCGCTCGGCGACCTCGGAGAAGAGGGCGAAGTTGGTGCCGCCGCCGTCGTAGGTGGCGCCGAGTGGATACGGATTGCCCGGCCAGATTCTCATGCGCACGCACCTACCCCCGGGCATCTGCGTCGAACCGCTTCGAAGAGCGGCCCGGTCCTGCGGGCGGGTGTCGGGCTCCAGCGCGAACACGGGCCGCACTACGGCCAGTTTCGCCGCGCCGGCCGCGGCCGACCCCGATCCTCACGCCCTCTTAAGGAAGGCGGTGAGCTGAAGCACCGTCCCGCCCGTGTTGGCGACGCTCACCAGCTCCCACCCGTGTTCCTTCAACATTCCGACGGCGGTCATCAACGCCGACAAAATACCCCCCGACACCCCCAGGTTGGCGATGACGGCCAGGTAGGGGAACGGATATGCCCGGGTATCGAACTGGCCGGCGAGGACACGCGCCGCGTCGACCTCGTGGTTCATGGGCATGGATGCTGGCTGCATGGGCACAACCTATCGTCAGTGGCCACCAGGGCGCAGACGGTGCCGGGCCCGGGGGTGAGCTATCGTGGCCTGCGACCGAGCATGATCACCCCATTCGGTGCCATCACTCACGAGGGCTCCCGCGAGGGTCGGGGGACCCAGATGTTGACGATGAAGCGCACCATCGCTCCGAACGATCCGCGTCTGTCCGACGCGCGCCGTTTCGCCGAGCACCTTCAACACACGATCGCGGAGACGCCCCGTGACCAGAGCGTCGGCGGACTCGACCGAATCCCCGGCGCGGACGCCGGCGACACGGTCACCTGCTACGTGGACGTCCGCGGCGAGTTCGTCGACCTCAGCCTGCGTTCCGACTGGTGGTACACGGTCGGGCCGTCCGGCGTCGCCTCCGCGGTGCTCGACGCGCTCGCGTTCGCCCAGGAGAAGAGCCTGATCGCGATGGCGATCCTCGAGCGACACGGGCGCCTGGCCGACGTGCGCCAGGAGAATCCGTACACGTTCCTGCACACGCCGGACGCGCCGTACCCCGCCGATCCGGAGGCCGAGATCGCCGAGGCGTACGCGAAGATCCGTCGCACCGTCGCGATCGTGGATGCCGCCGACCGGATCAGTCGCATGCACGACACCGCGCAGCAGCGCATCGTCGCCGGTCCGCGCGGCCTGTTCCGGGTGACCATGGCGGGTTTCGAGTTGCAGCAGGCGGACGTCGACCAGGGGGCCCTGTCCGCGGCGGACGCCGACCTGCTGGCCGAGGACGCACGCGAAGCGCTGCGGCAGGCCACACGCGAGAAGGACCCGAGGTACTGGTTCTCCAGGGAGGTCAAGGCGTAATGCCCGACGAGTATCCGTACTACCGAGCGGACGTCATCGAGGTCGCGACCGACGGTATCCGGGCCGAGGCCAGGAAATGGCTCGGGTTCTCCGACGAGATGGAGGACCTCGCCAAGACCATGAACGGCATGACGCTGCCGCCCTCGGCCTTCGCGGTCATCGACCTCGCGGGCATCATGACAAGCATCGACCAGTCGAACTCCTACACCACGACGCAGACATGGCTGACCGGGCTCTTCCGGGACGCGTCGGTCAAGATGGAGCAGTTCGGCGAGGCGCTGAAGAAGTGCGCCGACGAGTACGACCGCACCGACGGTCAGACCGCCAAGTCGTTCGACACCATCGCCAAGTCGTGACGTGTCCTGCCACGGGGAAAGGACTCTCCCTTGACTGACTCCGACCTCGCGCCGGCGACGAGCAGCGGTTACACGCCGGTCGCCATCGAGGCGTTCCAGGCCGCCGTCCAGCTGGTCGAGGACATGATCAAGAAGGTCCGGGACAAGCTCACCGAGCTGATCAACAACGTCAACACACTCATGCAAAAAGCCGTGGACGAGGTGAACGACAGCTTCTTCGGTAACTTCGTCGAGCTCTTCACCGGCGACCTCGAGGAGAATCTCGCGAACATCAAGACGATGACCGAGCAGGTCCGCGACAAGATCTCCGAGATCCTCACCAAGGCCGCCGAAGCGGTGGCCGGCGCCGTGCCGGTCGCGTCGTTGTTCTCCCACGGTTTCCAGATCAACGACCAGGTGACCCGGCCCCTGAGCGGCATGCACGGCGACATGACCGGCTCCGGCGAGGTCGACTCCTGGCACGGCCCCACCAAGGACACGTACGAGAAGCGCGTGAAGGACCAGCAGGACGCGGTCACCAACGCCACCGCCAAGGTCAAGAAGCTCGTGGAGTACCTGGGCGAGGCCGGCAACGGCAACATGTCGTACATGTCGAGCCTCGGCGAGCGGATGGCTCAGATCTACGGCAGCATCGTGACCGCCTGCGTCGACCTGGCGGCCATCGCAGTGGGCGCGCTCCCACAGGGTATCGCTCTGCTCGCCCACTTTTCCGAGGTCATCGGCACCGCCGCCGCCGAGATCATCGGCTACGCCTCGCAGCTCGCCGCCCGCATCACCCAGGTGCTCGATCAGATCCTGCAACTCGAAGCCGAGAAGGCCGACCTCACCGGTCTCACGAAGGACGGCATGTGGCCGGCCCCCGTCTCGGGCTGACGTTCGTCCGCGGTGATCAGGGAGATGAGAATGACCATGCGTCGCTCGGCGATCGTGCCGACACTGGCCGTTGCGCTGGCCGTGACCGGGTGCGGGATCGACGCCGACCCGGTAGCGCTCCCGCCCGGCTCTGATCCGTCCGCCCCGGCGTCAGCGCCGGGGGCGGACAAGTTCGTCGGCAAGTACACCAAGCTGAACGGCACCTGCCCGACACTCGACGGCACCGTCGCCAAGGGTCTGAAGCTGCCGGCGGGGAAACCGGCCGCCGTCAACGCCGACACGCCCATCTCGCAGATCGTGACCTGCACGTGGGGGACCGGGACCGGCTCGGTCTCGGTGCTGGTGACCATCGACCGCCGCACCGGCACCCCGACCGCCGAGGAGAGCACCGCCCAGCAGTTCGAGCGGGACTGGCAAGCGTCGATCGCCGACGGCCGGACGCTGGTCCCCAAGCCGGCGAGCGGCGTGGGCGACAAGGCGTACATCGGGGTCCACCGCGACCGGCAGAGCCTCGTGCTGTCGTCGCGCGCCAGCAACGTCCAGATCCTTGTCTCGCACGGCGTCGCGGACCTGGCGCCGGACTCGTTCGCCGCGAACCTCGACAAGAACACCGACACGTTGGTCGCCCTCGGCCAAGACGTCCTCGACGACCTGGTGTGACATGAGTGGTTCCTGAACGGTGTTCGGGGCATGGTGGTTCAGGGAAGATCGGTCCGGTCCGACGGGCCTCGGCCCGACCGGCTAGCCGGCCACCGTACGGCGGTCGTCGGGCAGCCGCAGGGTCGCGCCCGTGCGGTCGAGCAGGCCGAGCAGCGGCACCGCCACCCGCCGGGTCGTGTCCAGCGCCCGGCGGGCCTCGCTGAGGGTGAACGGCTGGGCGATCCCGGCCAGCACGCCCACCGCCCGCTCGGGCGCGTCGGCGGGCAGCACCACGTTCTCCGCGAGCCGCACCACCAACCCCGCGCGCGCCGCCGCCGCGAGCTGCCGCGCCCCGAGCCCCAGCTCGGCCAGCCGGTAGGTCTCCGGCGCCGCGAACGGCCGGCCGGCGTCGAAGGCCCGCTCCACCGCGGCGACCAGCTCGCCGGGGACCCCGACGGCACCGACGCAGACGCGTCCCGACCGCACCATCAGCGGCGGTGCCACCAGTGCCTCCACCAACGACCGCTCCGGCAGGCCGAGCCGATGCCGCAACGCCTCCAGCGGCGCTCCGGGCTCCAGCGGCCGCTCACGGGCATAGTCGCCCGCCTCCTCGACGAGCCGGTCCCGCAACCGAGCCCAGTGGTCCGGATCCGCGAACCAGTCGCCCGCGACCGGCTCGCCGTCCGGGGCCGCCCCCATGCGCTCGAGGTCGTCGCGGCGGACCAGCCCCCGGCGCCGCAGCTCACCCGCCGGGTCCGCGACACCGTCCATCCCGGACAGAGTGAGGGCCCGGGCCGCGGCCGCACCCCGCCGGCTCAGCCCCGGAGGTACGACGTCGAGCACGGTCACCCCGCCGGCGACGTGGTGGCGGCCGGGGTCGCGCAGCAGCGCCCGGTCGCCGAGACGCAAGGGAAGTCGCCGAGCCAGGCGCAGCCGTGCCGTGTCGGCGCCGAGGGGCCGTGCCCGCGCCGGCACCGCGGCCGATCCGACGTGCAACGTCAGCGTCGCCGGCAGGTCAGCGACGGCGTCACCGTGCACCCGCACGTCGACGAGATCGGTGAGCACGAAACGCCCCGGCGCCAGCAGAGCGGCCCCGCGCCCGACCGCGTCCCGGGCCACCCCGCGCAGGTTGACGGCGACCCGGGCCGTGCCGCGCGCCGCCTCGACCGGCTCGCCCAGACTCTGCAAGCCCCGTACCCGCACGGGCCGGTCGGCGCCGGTCAGCTCCAGCTCGTCGCCGGCGCGCAGCTCGCCCGCGCCGAGCGTGCCGGTCACGACCGTCCCCGAGCCCCGGACGGTGAAGGCCCGGTCGATCCACAGCCGGACGGGACCCTGCGCCGGCGCCGGCAGGCCGAGGACGAGCCGGCCGAGCGCGGCGCGCAGCTCGGTCAGGCCGGCCCCGGTGACCGCGCTGACGGCCACCGCCTCGACCACGCCGAGCGACGTCGCGGCGATCCGGGCGGCGGCCTCGCCCAGCGCCGGGCCGGGATCGGCGAGGTCGGCGCGCGAGACGACCAGCAGCCCGTGGCGTACCCCGAGGGCGTCGAGCGCGGCCAGGTGCTCCGCCGACTGCGGCATCCACCCCTCATCGGCGGCGACGACCATCATCGCGGCCGGCGCCGGGCCGACCCCGGCCAGCATGGTGGGCACGAACCGCTCGTGTCCGGGTACGTCGACGAACGCGACGGTGCCGCCGGGGTCCAGGGTGGTCCAGGCGTAGCCGAGGTCGATCGTCATGCCGCGGCGGCGTTCCTCGGCCAGGCGGTCGGGTTCCATCCCGGTCAGGGCCCGGACCAGCGTCGACTTCCCGTGATCGACATGCCCGGCGGTGGCCACGACATGCATCGTCACTCCCCCGCGGTGGGGGTGGTGGCGTCCATCGCCCGAGCGGCCCCGGACACCGCGGCGACGAGGGTCGCGTCCTGGTCGGCCGGCACGCAGCGCAGATCCAGCAGCAGCCGGCCGCGCGTGACCCGACCCACGACCGGCGGCTCCCCCCGCCGCAGGGGCTGTGCGTAACCCTCGGGCAGCGCGAGGGCCCACGACGGCAGCTCCAGCTCCGGCGCGCCGCCGCCACCCACCACGGCCACCGAGGCGACGATCTCGGCGCGCACCCCGGCGGCGGCGAGATCGGCGGCGGCGTGCTCCGTGCGTACCCGCAAAGTGGTCGGGTTTGTTCGCAGAGCCCGCCAGGTCGGTGTTTGCGGGCCCGCGAGGGTCGCGTGCAGCGCGGCGAGGGTGAGCTTGTCGACCCGCAGCGCGCGGGCCAGCGGATGCCGCCGCAGCCGCTCCACCAGCGAGGACTCGCCCAGCAGGAGTCCGGCCTGGGGACCGCCGAGCAGCTTGTCGCCGCTGGCGATGACGAGATCGGCACCCTGCCCGAGGGTGGTCGCGGCATCCGGCTCGTCCGGCAGCAGCGGATCGGGCCCGAGCAGCCCCGACCCGATGTCGGCGACGACCGGCACCCCGAGACCGGTCAGCTCCTCGACCGGCACTGCCCGCGTGAACCCTCGCACGACGAAGTTGGACGGGTGCACCTTGAGGACGAATCCGGTCTCCGGCCCGATCGCGGCGGCGTAGTCGGCGACGGAGGCGCGGTTGGTGGCGCCTACCTCGCGCAGCCGGGCGCCGGTGGAGACGAGCAGGTCCGGCAGCCGGAAACCGTCGCCGATCTCGACCAGTTCCCCACGGCTGACGACGATCTCCCGCCCGGCGGCCAGCACGGTGGCCGCCAGCACCAGCGCGGCCGCGCCGTTGTTGACCACGTGCACGTCCCCGGCGGCCGGCACCGCGGCGGCCAGCGCGGCGAGCGCGGCGCGACCCCGCCGGGCCCGCTTGCCGGTGTCGAGATCGAGCTCGACGTCGGTATGCCCGCACGCGGCGGCGACCGCTTCGACGGCGGTGGGAGAGAGCGCGGCCCGCCCGAGATTCGTGTGCAGCACGACACCGGTGGCGTTGAGCACCGGCCGCAGCCCACCCGGCGCCCCGGGCAACCCGGCCAGCGCGGCGGCGGCGACCTCACCGGGCGCGATCTCACCGACCCGAGCCCGCTGCTGAGCGGCGACGACGGCGTCCTTGACCGTCCCCCGCCCCCACCGCTCCACAGCGGAGGCGAGACGAGGGTCGGCGAGCAGGGTGTCGGTGCGAGGAATCAGTCGCCGGGGGTCTCCCAAGACGTTCCTCCTCGTGGCCGGTCCAGCAGAACCAACCTACCGGGTACGGCCGACTGTCAGGCGTACCCGGAGTAGCCCCGTCCGCGGGCGACCTCGACCGCCGCCCGGACGTCGGCGATCGGGGTGTCGTGTCCCAGCACGCCGTCGATCAGATACAGCACCTCGTCGGCCGTGAACGGCTTGGCGAGGTAGTAGTTGGCGCCGTTCTCGCGGCCGCGCACGGCGCCGTCCGGTGCGGCGGTCAGCAACAGGACCGGGACCTCGGATCCCTGCTGGACGCGGATGCAGCGCAGCACCTCGTATCCGTCCAGGCGCGGCATCATGAGGTCCAGCACCACGAAGTCCGGGCGCAGGTCCGCGCACGCCCGCTCGCCGTCCGCGCCGTCCACGGCGACGTGCACCTCGTGACCGTCCAGCTCGAGCACGTCGCTGAGCAACTGCCGGATCGCCGGGTCGTCGTCGACCACCAAGACCTTGGCCATGCGCTTACCTGTCCTTTCGGTCGTCGAACTTTGTCAGCGGGCGAACGCGTGGATCATCTGCAGCACGCCCGGGCCGAGGATCACCACGAAGAGGGCCGGGAAGAGGCAGAACAGCACCGGAAAGAGGATCTTGATGGGTACCTTCTGGGCGATCTCCTCGGCGCGCTGGCGGCGCCGTACCCGCATCTCGGCGGCGTGCTCGCGCAGCACCCCCGCGATCGGGATGCCGAGCTCGCCGGCCTGGACGACCGCGGTGACGAACGTACGCAGCTCGGGGACCGTGGTCCGGTCACCCAGCGCGCGCAGCGCCGCCGCCCGGCCGACCCCCAGTTGCATCTCCTGCAGGACGCGCAACAGCTCGCGCGCCATCGGTGTGCGGCCGTGCTGCGCCACCTGCGCCATGGCGGCGTCGAACCCCAGGCCCGCCTCGACGCTGATGACCAGCGTGTCGAGGACGTCCGGCATGGACAGCAGCAGTTCCTGCTGCCGCTTGAGGGCCATGTTGTAGATCAGCAGGTCCGGCCCGAGGAAGCCGGCGGCAGCCCCGAAGACGCCACCCATCACCGCTCCGCCGCGAGCGCCGAGGAGGGCGCAGAAGCCGGCGCCGACGAGCGCGCCCACCACCAGCGTGACGCCCTTGAGCGGCACCACCCGCTGCAGCGGCAGCCCTGGCGGGTTGCCGGCGTAGTCCAGGTGCCGCTGCAGGCGGGCCACGGCGCCGGACGGGGTCAGCAGTGTGCCGAGCCGGCCCAGCCGCCGCGCCAGCGGTGCACCGAGCCGGTCGGCGAGGGGCCGGTCGCGAGGGGCGACGAAGGTCGCCGGGTTCGGCCTGGGCACCGATTCGAGGAGCCGGGCCACCGCCGCACCGGCCGGGGCGCTCGCGAAGGCCAAGGCCAGCACGAGTACGGCGGCGGTGAGGGCGACCAGTCCGAGGCCGAGCAGGATCGAAGGCGGCACGCTACACCTCCACCTGGACGAGTTTGCGCAGCCAGAGGGCGCCGATGAGGATGCCGGTCACCGAGGTGCCGAGCATGAGCAGGCCCAGCGGCTCGGTGTAGAGGGGGCGCAGGTATTCGCGCCGGAACACGAACATCCAGGCGCCGAGCACGATCGGCATGCTGAGCAGAATCAGCGCGGACAGCCGTCCCTCCGCCGACAGCGCGCGGACGTGCCGGTGCAGCCGGGCCCGGTCGCGCATGGTGGTGACCGCCGTCTCCAGCACCTCCGACAGGCTTCCGCCGACCTCGCGCTGGATCCGGATCGCCATGACCAGCCAGGTGAGGTCCTGGCTGGCGTTGCGCTCGGCGACGCGTTCCAGCGACTCCTCCAGGTCACCGCCGAGCCGGGTCTCGGCCAGCGCGCGGCCCAGTTCCTCGGCGATCGGCTCGGCGCCGTCGCGGACGAGGGCGTCCAGTGACTGCGGCAGCGAGAAGCCCGACCGCAGCGAGCCGACCAGCAGTTGCAGAGCGTCGGGCAGCTGATCGGCGAACGCGCGGGTGCGACGAGTCGCCCGCAACCGCAGGTAGAGCCCGGAGCCGCACCAACCGGCCAGCATCCCGCCCGGCAGAGCGGCCCACCAGGGCGCGACGGGCAGCAGGGCCACCGCGCCGCCGACGGCGCAGCCGAGCCGGATCAGCTGCCATTCCGCCGGGCGCAGCGAACTTCCGGCGCGGTCGAGCGCCAGCTCGAGGCGTTTACGCCGGTCGGGCTTGCTGACGGCGCGCTCGGACACCCCCATCACGGCGCGGACGAGCCCGTTGCCGTCAGGCGCCTCCGCCGGTGCGCCGCGGCGCGTGGGTGCGAACCGGTCCAGCTCGCGAAGCCGCCGCTGGACGCGGCCGCGGGCGACGAGAGGGCGCAGCGCCAGCAGGGTCGAACCGAAGATCGCGACGGCCACCAGGACGAGCGTGACGGCCGGCCCGGGTTGGCGGGAGGCGGGAGCCAGGACCGGCAGCGGGCGGGACCCCGTCGCCGGGTCGGCCCGGAACGTGACGGGCGCCTCGGCGCTCAGGACCGCGGCACCGAGCCGGGCCTGGACGCGCAGCACGGCGGGCCTTCCGGCCAACTCCGCCGGCACGCCCGCGCGCACCACCACCGGCGCCGACAGGCCCTCCGCCATGCCGCGGAAGGACGCGCGCAGCGCCGGCGCGTCGGCGGCGGTCAGAACCCGGCCCCCGGTGACGCCGGTGAGCTCCTCCAGGCGACGGCGGTCCGCGTCGGCGCCGAACGCCACCGCGTCCATGGTGGCGTCGACCCGGGCCACGCCGGACAGCAGCCGGTCGGCGCTCACCCGGGAGGACGTGTCGGCACCGTCCGACAAAACAACGACGCGACGCTCGAGGAACCCAGCCGCAGCCGGGTTGCGGCGCGGGTCGAGCAGGCTCCCGGCGAGGGTGATGCCGTCGTACAGCGCGGTCCGGCCCCTGGCCGCGAGGCGGGCGACCGTCGCGCCGAAGGCCGTCCGGTCGGTCGTGGGCGCCAGCGCCACGGCGGCGGTGTCGGAGATGGTGACCAGCCCCAGCCGGACGTCGGCCGGCGCGGCCGCGGCGTAGTCGAGCGCCGCCGCGCGGGCCGCCGCCAGCCGGGCGCCCGCCATGGACCCGCTCGTGTCGAGGACCAGCACGACCGCGCGGGCCGGGGCGCCTCCCGACGTCGCGATCACCGTACGGATCTCGGTCGCGAGCGGGACGCCGTCCGCCGTCGCGGTCACCTTCGCACCGGCGAGGGTGGTGCCCGCCGGCAGGTCGTGGCCGGAGACGAAGAACTCGACGGCGCCGGGCGACGGCTGCAGGCCGGTGACCACGATGCCCGGCGTGCCGGCCGGGGCCGCGGCGGCGCCGTCGGCGGACAGGAAGGTCACCGCCAGCGCGAACGCCGCGCTGACCACGTACCGGATCATCGGGGACCGGCCTGGAAGACGTCGAGCGGGACCGTGACGCCGTGCGCGGCCAGATGCTCGAGCACGCGCGGCCGAAGGCCGGTGGGCTGGAGTTTGCCGCGGAACCGCCCGGCGGCGTCGGTGCCCGCCCGCAGGTCGAACAGGAACAGGTCCTGCAGGGTGATGACGCCGGACTCCATGCCGACGACCTCGGTGATGTGGGTGATCCGCCGGCTGCCGTCCTGCAGCCGGCTGACCTGGATGATGAGGTGTACGGCCGAGGCGACCTGCTCGCGGATGGCCCGGACCGGCAGGTCCATGCCGGCCATCAACACCATCGTCTCCATCCGGGCCAGCGCGTCGCGCGGGGT
Organism: Actinoplanes sp. NPDC051346; assembly: GCF_040682215.1. Classification (NCBI taxonomy): domain Bacteria; kingdom Bacillati; phylum Actinomycetota; class Actinomycetes; order Micromonosporales; family Micromonosporaceae; genus Actinoplanes; species Actinoplanes sp. NPDC051346. The sequence goes on from NZ_JBFBAJ010000013.1 coordinate 75,456, forward strand.
GTTGGCGTGCAGAGTGGTCAGTGACCCGTCGTGCCCGGTGTTCATGGCCTGCAGCATGTCCAGCGCGGCGCCGTCGCGGACCTCGCCGACGACGATGCGGTCCGGCCGCATCCGCAGCGCGTTGCGCACGAGGTCCCGGGTGGTGACGGCGCCGCGTCCCTCGACGTTCGGCGGCCGCGATTCGAGGCGTACCACGTGCTCCTGGTGCAGTTGCAGCTCCGCGGCGTCCTCGACCGTGACGATCCGCTCCTCGGCGGGCACGAACCCGGAGAGCACGTTGAGCGTCGTGGTCTTGCCGGAGCCGGTGCCGCCGCTGACGACGATGTTGAGGTGGCCGCGGACGCAGGCCCGCAGCAGGTCGGCGGTCTGCCGGGTCAGCGTGCCGAAGGAGATGAGGTCGTCGACGGTGAACGGGTCCCGGGCGAACTTACGGATGGTCAGCGTCGAGCCGTCCAGCGCGATCGGCGGCACGACGGCGTTGACCCGGCTTCCGTCGGGCAGGCGGGCGTCGACCATCGGGCTGGCCTCGTCGACGCGGCGGCCCACCCGGGACACGATGCGGTCGATGACCCGGCGCAGGTGGGCCTCGTCGGCGAACTCGACCCCGGCCGGCTCCAGCCGACCGCCGCGCTCGACGTAGATCCGGTGCGGGCCGTTCACCATCACCTCGTTGACCGACGGGTCGCGCAGCAGCGGCTCGATCGGTCCGTGCCCGAGGATCTCGTCGGTCACCTCACCGGTGATCCGCGCCCGGTCCGCGCTGGTCAGCGGCGTCTCCTCGGCGGCGAGCAGCTCCGCGACAGTGCGGCGTACCTGCAGCTCCAGCTCGTCGGCCGCGCCCATGTCGTCGTACAGCTTGGGGCCGAGCAGCTCGGCCAGCCTGCGCTGGATGCGCTGACGCACATCGCCGAGGGGGTCCGGCGCCGGGCGGCCGGCGCCGGGCTCGGGTCGGGCCGGCTCCTTGGACCGGTGCCGCTGCGACAGGTGATCGGAGAGGCCCACTCAGCGCCTCCGGCCGAACAGCCGTGCCCGCGAGCGGCGCGCCGGAGCGGCGTCCTGGGCGCCACAGCGCGCGGCGAGCTCACCCATCGCCCGGGCCACCGGATGGGTCGGGCGTTCCGCGGCGAGCGGGACGCCCCGGTTGACCGACAGCGGCACGTCGCGCGACGACGGCATCAGCACCGCCGTCGGCTGCCCCAGCGCCTTCTCCACGTCCGCGACGGTGAGGCCGACCTCCGAGTCGGCCCGGTTCAGCAGGATGAGCCGGCGCTCGCTCGCGTACTCGAGCATCTCGAAGGTGGTGAGGGTCAGCCGGGCGCTCTTGAGGGCGGGTAGGTCCGGCGTCACGACGAGGACGAACCAGTCGGTGCGGTCGAGGGCCGCCAGAACCTGGTCGCTGACGTACGGCGGGGTGTCCACGACGATGTAGTCGTACATCGACGTGAGCACGCCGAGCAGCTCCGTCACCAGGTGCCGGTCCACCTGGTCGCCCTCGGCGGGTCCGGCCGGGGCCAGCAGCGCGTCGATCCCGGGGCGGTACGGCGTGATGAGGGAACGAACCCCGTCCTCGTCCAGCCGGCCGGCCATCGCGACCGCGTCCGCCAGACCCCGTTCCGGCGGCAGCTGCAACAGGATGCCGACGTCGCCGAACTGCAGGTCCAGGTCGACCAGGCACACCCGGCTCCGGCCGCCGCCGGCCAGGGTGACGGCCAGGTTGGTGGCGACCGTGCTCTTTCCGACCCCGCCCTTGCCGGAGAAGACGGTGATCACCTGGGCGCCCGCGGGCGCCGCCGGGCTGAGCCGGCGCGTCAGATCCAGGGACCGGGCGCAGGCCGCGTCCACGGCGTCGGTGTCCCCGGCCGCGACGACCTCCCGGATCCCGGCGCGCATGGCCTCGGCGAGCACGGCCACCTCGACGCGGTCGCGCAGCAGCACGACACCGAGCGAGGGCCGCTCCACCCGCTGCCGGGCGGTGAACGCGACGGCCTCGTCGAGCGGCACGCCGGCGCCCAGCACGACCAGTTGGGCGTCGGGACGGTCGGCCAGCGCCGCCGGCAGCAGCGACGGCTCGGGTACGACACAGTCGGGCTCGACCGAACCGGGGTAGCCGGACGGGGAACCGGGGTCACAGTAGATGGTCATCATCGGCCCCGTCACGGAAAGAGGGAGTTGTTGTCGATGCCCTCGTCGGGCTCCACGGTGGCCGTGTCGTCCAGCAACGCCAGCGACAGCACCCCGGTCAGCGAGACGTGGAGCAGCTTCTCCGCCTCCGCCTGGGTCACCGCGACGGTGACCAGCATCCCGGCGGCGGGCTTCGCGCCGCTCGCACCCGCCGACGGCGTCACCGCCGGCGCGTCGCCGGCGGTGACGGCCCCCGCGACCCCCCGCTCCCCCACGGCGATGACCTCGACGCGGGGCAGCAGCATGCGGGTCGCCTGGTTGTAGTCGTGCCCGCTGCTCAGGCCGTCGCCGGCCGGCACCCGCCCGCGCCCCTCGCGCATCGTGAACGTGGTGAACACGGCGACCCGCGAGCCGGGGCGCACGTAGCCGGCGACCCGGGCGGCGGCGGTCACCTGCACGCTGACGGCGAGCTTGCCGTCCGGCACGGCCAGGCCGCCGGTCACCTGGCTGGGCTCCGCGAACATCCCCCGCAGCAGGAGCTGGCTGGGGCCCAGGTCGGCGGTGAGCACGAGACCGTCGAGCTGGCTGCCCACCTCGCCGAGCGCGGTGCCGGGCACGGTACCGGCCGGCATCTGGACCCTCTCGGTGTATCCGCCGTCGCGGATGGCGGCCGCGGAGGTGCCGGCCGGGATGCGCTGCTTGCTGACGAACACCCAGACCGCCGCACGGCCGGCGAGTGCCCGCTGGTCGGCGCCGCGCACGTACGCGACCACCGCCAGGCAGCCCACGCCCGCGAGTACGGCCGCCACGAGAACCGCGAGTAGCCGCCGTCTCATCCCTTACTCCCTGCTCGACTCAACCGACGAGGTTGACGACGGCGACGCCCAGGTCGGGGCCGCCGATTTCCGCGCCCGTCGTCCGGACCAGGCCGCGCACGAAATAGCCGTAGAGGCACCGCTCGGCGCCACCGCACCGCCGCAGGCCGGTCAGCCAGGACGGTGCCGAGAATCCGGAAAGCTGGTATCCGGTCAGCACGAACGAGGTGAAGCCGGCCAGGTGGTAGGTCGTCCCCGCCCCCTGCGACCGGACCGCGTCGTAGACCGGGATCAGCACCACGTCGCGGCCCTCCCACGCCTGGAGCATCGCGTCCTGGCACGGATGCGACGCGGAGTTGCCGGTGTTGCCGCCAAACGTGCCGTCCGTCTCGACCGTGACCGCACAGGACGACGACGGGTCGTCGAGCCACCCGAATCCGCCCGGCCGGTCCCAGCCGGACGGGCCGGCCGGGCAGGTGCTCGCGCCCGCGCTGCCCTTGAGCCGGATGATCTGCTCGGCTGCCGGCGGCGGCGGGCCCTCCGACGGCGACGGCCAGAACTCCGTACCGTCCTGGGTGAGCTCGCGCCACTCACAGATCGAGAACGTGACGGCGAAGCCCTCGGCCACGCGGGGCGGCCCCCAGGCGACCCGGGCGCAGGCTCCCACCGTCGTGCCGTCGCGCTGCCCGGTCAGCGCCCGGGCGAAGACGGACGGCAGCACGGTCGAGCCGTCCGGCAGCCGGGTCTCGACCCGGATTTCCGCGTACGGGACCGCCGCCGGAACCGTGCCCAGGCAGCTCGTCCGGTTGGCGACCGGGGCCGGGCACGTGGGCAGACCCGGCCCGGTGCCGCAGATCTCCGTCACCGTCGCGGCCCCGTCGGCGGCGTTGCCGTCGGCGTACGCGCCGGCCGTGGTGGCCTGGCCCGCGCACCGCACGGGCGTCAGGACACAGCCCTCGCCGACCGCCCAGGCCGCCGCGTCCGCGCCGCTCTGCAGCTGTTCCCGCTCTGCGTAGAGCCGGCCGACGTCGACGACGACGGCGGCCACGCCGAGCAGGACGCCGGTCCCGAGCAGCACCGCGACCAGCGCGGTGACCGCGCCGTCGTCGCCGCGACCGGGCCTGCGCCGGGCCGTCATCCGACGCATGGCATGACTCCTCGCGCGGCGATGGTGAAGGACCCGTCCGAGTCGCCGCCGAAGAACCCCATCAGGGAGCCCACCGGCGTCACCGGGCGGAAGGCATGCGACACGCGGACGACCGCGTCGGCGCTGAGGTCGCCGTCGCAGGCACTGATGTCCAGCGTGTCGACCGAGACCGGTCCGGCGGCCGACGTGACGCGTACCCGCCCGTCGAATCCCAGGGCCGTCGCCCTGGCGCCCTCGCGGGCCGCCTCGGTCAGCGTGATCTGGATGTTCAGCGCACGACCGAAGTCGATGATTCCGAAGAGCAGGAGCAGGAGCAGGGGCAGAACCAGCGCCATCTCCACCGCCGCCGCGCCCTCGTCGCGGCGGGCAGGCGCGGCGGGAAAGGTACGCCCGCCACGCCCCTGCCGGATCACGGCGTCGGCGCCTGCACCTGATCGGCGACGCCGCCGAACATGCCGCTGAGGTTGTCCCCGAGCAGGATCACGGCGCCGATGATGACGACCGCGATGAGTGCCACCATGAGGCCGTACTCCACCGCCGTGGCCCCCTCGTCGTCGCGGGGCGCGGGGCTGACCAAGGTCTGGACGAGACGAATGAGCATGATGACTCCCTGGACTATCGACGTACCCACCCACATTCACGGGGTGTTGCGCCTTGCAGTCGTCCAGCGACGCAGAGTTATGAGCTCTTTCTTGAGGAAATTCTGAGGTGAGCCACGCGACTGCTGATGTCGCAGCTCACCGCTAAGGTAGGCCGCTCGTTGACGAGGGACCTGGGAGAACATGATGAAGACGCGTCGTTTGGCCATCGCCGGCGTGGCGCTGGCCACCGCGCTCGGGCTGGCCGGCTGTGATCGGTCCGGTGACCACCAGACATCCCCGGGGACGGCTGCGACCTCGGCCGCGGCGGCCGACCCGGCGGCCGAGTTGACCGCGGCGTCGAATAAGCTGGGCGAGCAGCCGCTCAAGGCGAAGATGGACATGGGCGCCGCGATGAGCGCCACCGGCGTGGCCGACCAGAAGAACCGCAAGGCCGACATGACCATCAGGATCAACGCCGGCGGTCAGAAGATGGACATGAAGATGCGCCTGCTCGGCCCCGACCTGTATCTGCAATTCGGCGGACCACTCGGCGCCTCGCTGGATGGCGGAGGCAAGACGTGGATGCACGTCGACGCGACGAAGATCCCCGCCGGCAGCCAACTGAACGTCGACAACCTCGTCAACGCCGACAAATTCCTGGCCGGGCTCGGCAAGGTGGAGAAGGTCGGCGCCGGCGACTTCAAGGGCGTGCTGGACATGTCCAGGGCGCAGGGGCAGGAAACGTCGCTGGCCGCGCTCGGCGAGAAGGCCAAGGCCGTACCGTTCACCGCCAAGGTCGACGACCAGGGCCGGCTCGCCGAGCTGGTCATCGACATGAACGGCCTGGGCCTGCCGGCCCAGGGATCCGGAAAGATCACCGCGAAGTACTACGACTTCGGCAGCCCGATCACCGTCGAGGCCCCGCCCGGGGAGCAGGTGCGGGAGATGCCGGCCGACATGCTGAAGTCGTTCACCGGCTGACGCCCGCGGAACACGGGGCGTACGCGGCTACGGCAGGTCGCTGTCGCCGCCGAGATTGGCGATCATCCGGCGGAGCACGTCGAGGGCGGCGACGTACTCCGTAGTGTCGATGCCGTTGTGCATCCGCTCGTGAACCTTCCGGGCACGGGCCGCCGCGCGCCGGCGTCCGGCCTCACCCGCCTCGGTGAGCGTGAGCCCGCCGTCGGCTTCCGCGGTCCAACCTCGGGCGGTGAGATCGGCGTGAACAGCGTCGAAGTCGAGGCCCTGGGTGTCGAACGTGGAGAGCTTGGCGGTGAGACCGGCACGGGTCCACTGCCCGGGAGCACCGGCGACGTGGTTGAGGATCCACCAGTGCGGCTGGGTGAGATCTTCCTCGCCGAGGGCGGCACGGATGCTCCCGACGATGATCTCGTTGGCGACACCGGTCCAGTAGCCGATGGGTTGACTGGCGAGTCGGTCCTGGGGGTACTGCTTGATCGTCATTCCGGGACCGTAGAACCTCAACCTTCCTTGAGGTCAACGCGCGAAAACGCGGCTGCCCCCCCGTGGACGGCGCCCGTCATCATGGGTGCGTGCTGACTGTCGACGCCCCACTCGCCACCGACCGCCTGCTGCTGCGCCCGTTCCGCCGCGACGACGTCGACGCGCTGTACGACCTGCGCAGCCGACCGGAGGTGCTGCGCTACCTGTACTGGCCGCCCGCCACGCGGGACGGGGTCCGCGACGTGGTCGCCCAAAGGCTGACCATGACGACGCTCGCCGCCGACGGCGACTTCCTTGTCCTGGCAGTGGAGCTGCGCTCCACCGGGCGGCTCATCGGCGAGGTGGACCTGAGCCTCACCAGCACGGAGCACGGCCACGGCGAGATCGGCGCCATCCTGCACCCGGACGCCCAGGGCCACGGGTACGCGAGCGAGGCCGTGGCGGCGCTGCTCGATCTCGCCTTCGACGTGCTGGGATTGCACCGGGTGACAGCGCAGACCAATGCCGGCAACGAGGCCTCGACGCGAGCCATGCTGCGGCTCGGCATGCGCCAGGAGGGCCACCTGCGGCAGTGCGTCGCCTTCGGCGGAGAGTGGCACGACGAGCTGCTCTTCGCCATCCTCGCCGACGAGTGGACAGCACGCCGCTGACCGGATACCGCGGCAGTCAGGAGTCGGGCAGCTCGCGCATGCGTGGGACCGGAGAAAAGACGACGAAGAACACACCGGCGACCGCACCGACCGCGCCGATCCATAGTGCCGCGTGCACTCCGATCAGCTCGCCGAGGAGCCCGCCGAGCAGCGCCCCGATCGGCCGTACTCCGTAGTTGACCGTGCGCTGCGCGCCCTTGACCAGGGAGAGTCGGGACACCGGGGTGGCCGCTGTCTGCAACGAGCCGACCCCGATGTCGAGGATCACCACCCCGAGCGAGGAGAGGAACTCCGCGGCGAACAGCATGCCGATCACCACCGGCTGGGGGCCGTCGGCGAGCGGGATCAATACCAGTGGGAGCGGGAACGCCACGTACCCGAGGAGCACGACCGGGCCGACGCCGAACCGGCGGGTGAGCGGAGTGGCGATCGCGGCACCGGTCAGCCCGCCGATCGACGCGATGCCGATCAGCGCGCCGATCAGCCCCGGTGAGATGCCCAGCTCGGTGGTCACATAGAGGATCAGCAACGCGTCGAAGATGTAGTTGAACAAGTTGATCACGGTGACGCCCAGCAGGAGCTGCCGCAGCACCGCGGATCGGATGATGAACGTCAGCCCGGAGCCGATCCGCAGGCCGCCGCCTTCCGACGCGGAGCCGACGTGCTCCGGCGGGGAGATCCGGGTCAGCAGCAGAGCCGATCCAAGGTACGACAGCACGTCGGCCACCAGCGCGAACGGCGCGGTGAGCACCTGCACGAGGACACCGCCCACGCTGGGACCGGCCACATACGACATGGCCCGGGCACCGTTGGTCAGCGAGTTCGCGGCGATGTAGTCCGGCCGCCGGACCACGGAGGCGAACAGGCTGCCATCGGCGACCTCGTAGCAGACGGTGAGCGTGCCGATGGCGAAAGCCAGCACGCAGAGGTGCCACAAGTGCAGCACGCCAGCGAACGCCAGGACCGGCACCACCGCCAGCAGTGCCGCCCGGCCGAGGTCGGCACCGATCATGACCTTCCGCTTGTAGGCCCGCCGGTCCACCCACGCCCCGGCGAGCAGCGAGAAGAGGAGGTTCGGCAGCAGCGCGGCGGCGGTCAGATATCCCATCTCGGCCGCTCCGGCACCGATCGTCAGCACGGCCAGCAGCGGGATCGCGATCAGCGAGATCTGGTCGCCGACCAACGAGACGACATGCGCTGACCAGTAGCGTCGAAACACCCGATCACGCAGCAGCGCCAGTGCGGGCTTCGGCAGGGCATCGGTCGTCACGGCGCACCGTCATCGGGCGTCGGTATCGCCAACTGCACGACGGTGACCGGCCGGGATCCCGCGGCCCGCGCAGTCTTGTCCCGGTACGGTTCCAGCAGCGCCTCAACCTGCTCGGTGAGCGTGACCAACTGCTCGGCGGTCACGTAGATCACCTCGTCGCTGAAACCGGCCGCCGCGCGCCACTCGACGGACTCCTCGCCGCGAACCGCGAGATAGGCCTCCGCCCGCCGTACGTACTGGCGCAGGATCGCCGCGTTCAGCTGGTCGGCCGCGACCCTCGCTTCCGGGTCGTCCGAGTCGTCGGTCCACGAGGTGCTGCTCGCGGTCGCCTGCCAGGGCCGCTCCCGTCCGTCGGCCGCGGGCGCCCGTTCCGCCAGCCCGTACTTCGCGAGCTGCCGGAGATGGAAGGAGCAGTTCGGCACGTTCTCGTCCAGGACGGCGGCGCACTGGGTAGCGGTCATCGGGCCGTTACGGCGCAGCATCCCGATCAGGCTCAGCCTCAGCGGATGCGCGTAGGCGCGCAGGGCCCGCGGGTCGTCCAACCGGATTGTCTTGCGCTGCTCGGATGCCATACCTAGAGAATGCTTTATAAAGACTCCTTTAGCAACATGTCTCTAGCATCTACCCCGCCTGGCCCGGATACCGCGTCACACCGGTTGCTGTACTTCGGTGCTGTACTGGCCTTGGACTGCTGCTCAGCGGAGCCACATCTTGCCGTCGCGCAGGCGCTCGATCATCCACCGCGCATACCCGCTGGCGTGAACGACGCCTTCGATCCGATCCGGGCGGGCGTGGTGCGGAAGAATCTGGCCGACGAGCCGAGCGATGGCGTCACGAGTGTCCGCCAGCTCTACCGTCATGCGACGCTCAAGTTCACCGAGCCGCCTCAGCTCTTCGTATCGCCAGTCAGCTGACGGCTCTGAATCGGTGGACACGAGCAAGGATGCTACGACCTAGGGCTAGCGGCCTGAGCCGCGGTCCTCAGTTCGCCATCGTCCGTGGCCGTCCGTCATGATCACCGAGGCTCGGCGCTACAGCCGCTTGCGCATCCGGATCGACGTGACCTCGAAGCCCATCTGCTCATACAGGCTGCGGGCCCCTGCGTTGAATCCGAAGACATTCAAGCCAATGGACACCACGCCCAACTCCCGGCATGCTTGCTCGGCCGCCTGCATGATGGCACGGCCGTATCCCTTGCGGCGTAGCTGCTCACGGACCGCGAAGTCGTAGCCGAAGGCGTGTCGCCCGTCCGACTTCTCCTCCACATGCAGCCAAACCATGCCCACCTCTTCGGCACCGTCGTAGGCAGTCCACAGATGATGGCCGTCGGTGTGCAAGCCGTCGGGCAACAGTCGCTGGAAGTCCTCACTCGCCTGCTGCTGCGCTTCGATCAGCGGCAGGGCGCCAGAATCGGCGATGTTCTTCGCGTAGTCCAACTCAGCGCCCTGCCGGTACGCGAGATATTGATCCTCAGTCATCGGTTCGAGTTTCAGGGTCTCCACTGCTGGACCATAACGAAGTGCCGCAATCGCGAGCGCGAGCGCATCATCGCCTCTACCAGCGACAAAGTTGCCGCCTCGGCAGCATCAGTGCCGAATGGCGTTGATGGGAGAACCCGGATGAGCGATGTCCGGCGCACCCCGCCTGGGCGCCTCGAGGCAGCTCAGGCGGGGTGTTCGCCGCTTGGCGGAGGCGGACGGGAATCGAACCCGCCTGACCCGGATACCGCGTCACTCCGATTTTGAAGATCGGGAGGGGCACCAGCCACCTGAACGCCTCCGCCGACAACCCTAGCCGCCGTGCGGCTACACCGAGGTCCCGGGCGGGCTCTTGAGGTGTGACGCCGCCTCGGCCGGGTAGCCGCCTCGGCCTGAGCGCAGGGCGACGGCCGCCAGGCGGATCAGGTCGATGTTGACGCCGGCGGCGCCGCTGGGATCGTGCACCTGGAGTCGTACGTCGAGGCTCACCGAGGTGCCGCCCCAGCCCAGCGCCTCGATGTTGAGGTGGGTGATTTTCTGGGACTTCAGGTGTGGCAGGTATCCGAGGGGCGCCACCTGGACCTTGTCGGATCCGAGGGCGTTCAGTTTGGACTGGTGCTTGGTGTTCGGGTTCTCGACGAGGTTGCGGAAGTCCTCGGTGCCTCCCAGGTTGACCTGATAGGAGCTGGTGAGCGTGAGTCCCCGCTCCTCGATCAGCCGCAGCAGGGCGTGGTGGAGGACGGAAGTGCCGAACTGGCTGGCCAGGTCGTCGCCGATCAGCGGGAGGCCGGCTTCCTCGAAGCGTGTGAGCAGGGACGCGTCCCGGGCGATCGGGTCCGAGGTGGTGTTGATGAACGCCACTCCCGCCTTGAGCGCGGCCTCGGCGTACGCCCGGGCGGTGTCCGGCCTGCCGCTCGGCGCGGAGTAGAGCAGCACCTCCGAACCCTTCAGCGCGAGTGCCACCCGTTCGATCTCGGTGGAGTCGACCAGGCCACGCTGCACCGTCATGCCGGACGGGGCGAGGTCCGCGTCGAGGCGGGGAAAGTCGAGGCGGGGAAAGTTGTTGGGGGGCGCGAAGATCGCCTGGTGCAGGTCCTCCCCCACCTTGGCGTCGGAGAGGGCGAAGGCCGCGGTGAACGCGATGTCTCCGACGCCGATGCCCGCGATCAGCGGCCGGTGGATGCCTACCAGGCTGCCGGTTCGGCGGTGGAGGTTGATGCCCTGGACCAGCGCTGAGGTGTTGTTCCCGACGCCGACGACCGCGACTTTCACCTTTTCGATCATGGACGGAGGGTACTGAGGCGGTTCACCCTCACCCGTACAGTGCCAGGGTGACGACGAGCATGCGACTCACTCAGTACGCACACGGCGGCGGGTGTGCCTGCAAGATTCCGCCCGGCGAGCTCGAGGCGGTGGTGGCCGGGCTCGTCGGGCCCGCGGCGCCGCGGGGGCCTGGCGAGTTGATGGTGGGGCTCGACGACGGGGACGACGCGGCCGTGGTGCGGTTGGCGGCCGGGCTCGCGATCGTCGCCACCGCCGACTTCTTCACCCCGGTGGTCGATGACGCGTACGACTGGGGGCGGATCGCCGCCGCGAACGCGCTCTCCGATGTGTACGCGATGGGCGGCAGTCCCGTCGTCGCCGTCAATCTGCTGGCGTGGCCGCGCGACCTCCTGTCCATGGAGGTGGCCGCCGAGGTGCTCCGGGGCGGGCTGGACGTGGCCCGGGAGGCCGGTTGCCACGTCGCGGGCGGGCACAGCGTGGACGATCCCGAGCCCAAGTACGGCATGGCGGTGACCGGTGTCGCCGACCCGGACCGGTTGATGCGCAACGACGCCGGACGGGCCGGGATCCCCCTGACACTGACCAAGCCGCTCGGCATCGGGGTGCTGAACAGCCGCCACAAGGCGACCGGCGACGTGTTTCCGCAGGCCGTCACGGCGATGACGGAGCTGAACCGGGCCGCCTCCGAGGCGGCGCTCGCCGCCGGCGCGGTGTGCGCCACCGATGTCACCGGGTTCGGGCTGCTCGGTCACCTGCACAAGCTGGCCCGGGCCAGCGGGGTCACGGCGCGGGTACGGGCGTCCGCCGTGCCCTACCTCGACGGTGCCCGCCGGGCGCTGGCCGACGGGCATGTCAGCGGCGGCACCCGGCGCAACCTCGACTGGGTCCTGCCACATGCCGACACCGGCGACGTATCCGTCGACGAGTTGCTGCTGCTGGCCGACGCGCAGACCTCCGGGGGGCTGCTGGTCGCCGGGGAGGTTCCCGGCTACCCGGTGGTGGGCGAGCTGCTGCCCGCCCGCGCCGACGGCAGGACCATCGAGATTCGCTGAGGAGGGCTCGAGCTCACGGCGAAGGCTCGGTTGCCGCGCGGCGGGCGAGGCGTTCACGCTGCGGCACCACCGTGTACTTCGGATCCTGCGCCGACGCGATGCCGCCGTCGAAGATCCCGAAGCGGGTCGCCACCGACGCGGCCAGCAGCGACAATCCCGACAGCGCCGACACCACCCGGCTGCGTCGGCCCAGCAGGGCGCCCGCCGCTCCGGCCGCCGTCAGCAGCCGGCCGGCCTTCAGCAGCCGGCCCGCCCTGCCCTGCCGGTAGGGCTCGCTGAGGATGCCCATGCCGGTCTCGATGCGGTGCGCGCCGTACAGTTCCATCGCCGCGCCGCAGACGGCCATGCGCCGGGCCGGGTTCGTCCGGTCGCCCGGGGCGGCCAGCAGGCCGACGCCCGCGCCGCTGGCCAGCGCGCTGCCGGCGAAGACGAAGGGCAGGTCCGGGTACGCCTCGTGCCAGCTCGGCGTGGCCGTGTCGGCGAGCAGCACCGCCGTGTACGTCGCCAGCGCCGGAGCGAGGACGGCGGCACCGTACTGGCCGGCGGCGCCGACCGACGGTAGGACGCGACGCGCGAGGCCCGGCACGCCGCGCGGCGGCAGCAACGGAGCCGCCTCCGCGACGGCCGACACGCCGGCGGCCGCACCGAAGGCGGTGAGGATCCACGTACCCATGGACATGGGCGAGGTGGGCTTCGCGACCCGCAGCATGTTCGCGAAGCGTTCGGGGCGGCCGAGGTCGTGGATCAGGAAGTAGGTGCTGGCGCCGAGCGCGCCCAGCGCGGTCAGCCGGCCGGCGCGGCGCAGCGCGGGCCGCGCGGTGGCGTCACCGCCGGCCGCGAGCAGGGCCGAACCGGCGGCCAGCCCACCGGTGAACAGGTACGCGGCGATGTCGTGGTGCCAGACCGGCGCCTTGACGATCGGCCGCCCGTAGTAGGACCGGAAGTCGGCCGGCGGCACCATCGCCCGGTCCCCGCGCCCACCACCCCGACTACGCCGCCCACCCGAGCCGCGCCCACCGCGTTCGCCACCGGTGAGCGGACCGCCGCGTTCGGAGCCCCCGCGTTCGGAGCCACCACGTTCGGAGCCACCACGTTCGGAGCCACCACGTTCGGAGCCACCACGTTCGGAGCCGCCGCCGGGGAGCGCGCTTTCCCGGCGGTCCTGGTTCTCGGGCGGCGTCACCGGCGTCGTCCCGCGAACGACACGACGACCGTGGCGGCCATGGCGAGCGCCGCGAGGCCGGCGCGTTTCCACATCGCTGCGAGGTCGCGGGTGGGCACGACCGGGTCCGGGGGCAGGCCGTAAACCTCCGGCTCGTCGAGCAGCAGGAAGAAGGCGCCGTCGCCGCCGACGCCGTCGTTCGGGTCGTGGCCGTACAGGCGGGCCTCGGTGACGCCCTGCTCGTGCAGCTTCTCGACGCGGTGCCGGGCCCGGTCGCGGAGTTCGTCGAGTTCGCCGTACTGGATGGACTCGGTCGGGCAGGCTTTCGCGCAGGCCGGGGTCAGGCCGTCGCCGATCCGGTCGTAGCAGAGCGTGCACTTCCACGCGCGGCCGTCGTCCTCGCGCTGGTCGATGACACCGTACGGGCATGCCGGAACGCAGTAGCCGCAGCCGTTGCAGATGTCCTCCTGCACCACGACCGTGCCGAACTCGGTGCGGAACAGGGCGCCGGTCGGGCACACGTCCAGGCATCCGGCATGGGTGCAGTGTTTGCACACGTTGGACATCATCAGCCAGCGGAAGTCGGTGCGCGGGGCGTCGATCGTGCGTCCGGGCAGATCCGTCATCGGCATCCCCAGGAACTCCGGTCCGGCCGCCTTGGCGGGGGCGCGGGTGGCGGCGGGTTGTTCGATGAAGGCGACGTGACGCCACGAGTTGGCGGTCAGGCCTCCGGTGTTGTCATACGAGGTGCCCAGCAGGTTGAAGCCGTCGTCCGGGACGAGGTTCCACTCCTTGCACGCCACCTCGCACGCCTTGCAGCCGATGCAGACGCTGGTATCGGTAAAGAAGCCCATCCGTGGCGGCGCGTCGACGTGGCCGGCGTCGGGCGCCGGGTCCAGCGGCCCGTAGAGGCTGTTCGGTCCCACCACGTCAGCACTCCCCCGACTCGTCGTGCGAAGCTTCCGGCCCGTCGTGTGAAGCTTCCGGCCCGTCGTGCGAAAGGCCCGCGCGTCGGCGGTAGCCTCGCACGTACGCCAGCAGTCGCGGCCCGGTGGGTCGCCGACCCGGCTGGATGTCACACGTGCCGACCTTGCTCTCCTGGATCAGGACGTTCGGGTCCAGGGTGATGCCGATGAGGTCGTTGGCCGAGTCACCGGTCACCAGTCCCTCGCCGCCCCAGTGGTAGGGCATCCAGAGCTGGTGCACGACGCGGTCCTCGATGCGCAGCGGGGTGAGCCGCTCGGTGACCAGCACCCGGGCCTCGATCGCCGCCCGGGCGGTGACGATGTGCGCCCAGCCGAGGTGCTCCAGCCCCCGCTCGGCGGCGAGTGCCGGCGACACCTCGACGAACATCTCCGGCTGCAGCTCCGACAGGTACGCGAGCTGCCGGCTCATCGCCCCGGCGGTGTGGTGCTCGGTGAGCCGGCTGGTGCTGAAGACGTACGGGAAGACCGTGGTGTTCGGGCTGGGGTGGGTCGGGTTGTCCGTCCGGTCGTAGACCTTGCGGGTCGGGTTGGCCTGCTGGTCGTAGAGCGGGTTGCGCACCGTCGACTCGGCCGGCTCGTAGTGCGTCGGCAGTGGACCGTCGATGAGGCCGCTGGGCGCGTAGAGCCAGCCTTTCCCGTCGCCCTGCATGATGAACGGGTCGTCGCCGGAGATCGCCTCCACGCCGGTCGCGCCCGGCGGCGGCCGGTACGACGGCGGCTTCGTCTTCTCGAAGTCGGGGACGTCATAACCCGTCCACTCGAGCGCCTCGGCGTCCCACCACACGTACTTCTTGCGCTCGGACCAGGGGCGGCCGTCCGGGTCGGCGGAGGCGCGGTTGTAGAGCGTGCGCCGGTCGGCCGGCCACGCCCAGCCCCATTCCCGGGCCACCCAGTCCTGTTCGGTGCGCGGCTTGCGGCGCGCCGCCTGGTTGACGCCGCCGGCGTAGACGCCGGTGTAGATCCAGCAGCCGCCGGCGGTGGAGCCGTCCGGCCTCAGCTCGGTGAAGGCGGACAGCGGCCGCCCGGTGGCGATCTCGAAGCCGTTGATCTCCTTGAGCACGGCCTCGGCGTCGGGCTCGTCGCCGCGCTCGCCGTGCCGGGGGTAGTCCCAGGTCAGGTGGAGCAGGCCCTGGTCGCGCGCGGCGGTGGACCCGGCCAGCCGTTCCCGCAGGAGGCGGCCGAGGTGGTAGAAGAACCACAGCTCGGAGCGGCAGTCGCCGGAGGGCTCGACGGCCTTCTCCCGCCACTGGAGCATCCGCTGGGTCTGGGTGAAGGTGCCCTCCTTCTCCACGTGGGAGGCGGCGGGGAGGAAGAAGACCTCGGTCCTGCACTGTTCGGGCACGATCTCGCCGGTGGCGACCTCGGGCCCGTCCTTCCAGAACGTCGCGCTCTCGATCATGAACAGGTCGCGGACGACCAGCCAGTCCAGGTTGGCCATGCCGAGGCGCTGGGCGCGGCCGTGCGCGGAGCCGACGGCCGGGTTCTGCCCGAGCAGGAAGTAGCCCTTGATCTTGCCGTCGATCATGTCGAGGACCTGCTGGTACGTGCCGTGGTCGCCGGTGATCCGGGGCAGCCACCCGTATCCGAAGTCGTTGTCGGCGGTGGCGGCGTCGCCGAAGTAGGCCTTGAGCAGGCTCACCGCGTAGGACTCGGCGTTCGCCCAGAAGCCCTGCTGCTCGGGGTGCCGGATCGTGTCGACCCACTGCCGGAACGTCTCGTGCTTGCGGTGGTGCGGCATCGGCAGGTAGCCGGGCAGCAGGTTGAACAGCGTGGGGATGTCGGTCGAGCCCTGGATGCTGGCGTGCCCGCGCAGCGCCATCACGCCGCCGCCGGGGCGCCCCATGTTGCCGAGCAGGAGCTGGATGATCGCGCCGGCGCGGATGTACTGCACGCCGACGCTGTGCTGGGTCCAGCCGACCGAGTAGACCAGCGCCGTGGTCCGCTCCCGGCCGGAGTTGGCGGTCCACGCCTCGCAGACCTCCAGGAACTTGTCCCCGGTCACGCCGCAGAGCCGCTCGACGACCTCGGGCGTGTAGCGCGCGTAGTGCCGTTTGAGGATCTGGTAGACGCAGCGCGGGTCTCGCAACGTCGGGTCGCGGGGCACGTCGGCGGGGATCGGCGTGCCGTGGGACTCCTGCTCGAGCCCGGCGGCGGTCTCCCGGTCGACGTGGGACTCGTCCTGCTGTCGACCGTGTTCCTTGTGACCCGCGTACTGCCAGCTGCTCTGGTCGTACGTGTGGGTTTCGGGGTCGTAGCCGGAGAACAGTCCGCCGAGGTCCTCGGCGTCCTGGAAGTCCTCACTGACCAGCGTGGACGCGTTGGTGTACGCGAGGACGTACTCCCGGAAGTCCTTCTCGTTCTCCAGGATGTAGTTGATCACTCCACCCAGGAACGCGATGTCGGCGCCGGCGCGCAGGCTCACGTAGGTGTGCGCCAGGGCGCTGGTCCGGGTGAACCGCGGGTCGATGTGGATGATCTTGGCGCCGCGGTTCTTCGCCTCCACCACGTACTGGAAGCCCACGGGGTGGGCCTCCGCCATGTTGGAGCCCTGGATGATGACGCAGTCGGCGTTAGCCAGATCCTGGAGGAATCCGGTGGCCCCGCCACGGCCGAAGCTGGTCCCCAGACCGGGGACGGTGGCGGAGTGTCAAATGCGCGCCTGGTTCTCGATCTGGATGGCGCCCAGCGCGGTGAACAGCTTCTTGATCAGGTAGTTCTCTTCGTTGTCCAGCGTGGCGCCGCCCAGGCTGGAGATGCCCATCGTGCGGTTCAGGGGCCGCCCGTCCGCGTCGGTGTCCTGCCACGTCTGCTCGCGCGCGGCGAGGACCCGGTCGGCGATCATGGTCATCGCCGTGTCGAGGTCGAGGTGCTCCCACTCGGTGCCGTACGGCCGGCGGTAGAGGACCGTGCGCTGCCGGCGGTCGCTGGTGACCAGGCTCTTGCTGGCCGAGCCCTTGGGACACAGCCGGCCCCGGGAGATCGGGCTGTCCGGGTCGCCCTCGATGGCGACGACCTCGCCGTCCTTGACGGAGATTCGCTGCCCGCAGCCGACCGCGCAGTACGGACAGACGGATCGGGCTGTGGAGTCGGCGGTCTCGGTGCGCGCCGTCAGGCTCCGGGACCGGTCGGACTGGGCCGCCGCGCCCCGACCCAGCGGGTCGGTGCCGGTGAGCTGCCGATAGACCGGCCAGTCCCGGATCCACGTACGGACGCCCATGGAAGCGACTCTAGTCCACGATCAGCCCTTGATCTTGGCGAGGTAGAG
Organism: Actinoplanes sp. NPDC051346; assembly: GCF_040682215.1. Classification (NCBI taxonomy): domain Bacteria; kingdom Bacillati; phylum Actinomycetota; class Actinomycetes; order Micromonosporales; family Micromonosporaceae; genus Actinoplanes; species Actinoplanes sp. NPDC051346. Next base: position 92,731 of record NZ_JBFBAJ010000013.1, read on the forward strand.
GTCGAGCGCGGCGTAGCTCTGCTCGGCACCGGTCTCCATGCCCGACTGGAGCATGCCGTCCCGGTCGGCCCGCGAGCTGAACGTCGTCGTGCTGGTCACCGTGGTCTTGCCGTCCTGCTCGGTGAAGACGAACCGCTCGACGGCGACGTGGCCGGCCATGGGCTCGTACTCGAAGGTCCAGGTGAAGGTGTCCGGGGCCTGGATGTCGCGGAACTCGCCGCGGAACGCGTGCTGTTGACCGTCGGCGGTCTCGACGAACCGCCAGGTGCCGCCGACGGTGAAGGCGATGGTGACGTCGAGCGGGTTGCCCCGGCCCCACCAGTGCCGGAGGTGCTCGGCCTCGGTGTGCGCGGCGAAGACCAGCTCCTTCGGGGCATCGAACGAGCGGCTCATGACCAGCTCGGTGTCGGACGGGGTGCTGATGGCGATGGTGCTCACGACTCCTCCTTCTGCAGGGTCTCCAGATAGTCGCCGAGCGTGTCGTAGCGCTCCTCCCAGAGCCGCCGGTACTGCGCGACCCAGCCGGCGAGGTCGCGCAGCGGCGTGGGCTCGATCCGCACGCGCCGCCACTGGGCCTCGCGGGTCCGCACGATCAGGCCGGCGCGCTCCAGCACGTTGAGGTGCTTGGAGATCGCCTGGGCACTGATCGGGAACGGGGCACCCAGCTCGGCGACGGTCGCCTCGCCCCGGGCCAACCGGGCGAGGATCGCCCGTCGGGTCGGGTCGGCGAGGGCGGCGAAGACGCCGCTGATGGGATCCGCACTCATTGCTCTCAACCACCTGGCTTATCAACCAACCGGTTTATCAACCGATGGGTTGAGACTGCGCCGCCGGGCGGGGATGTCAAGCGTGGTTCAGCGGGTACCCCGGATGACCTGGTACGAGCGGTGGATGTGCACGACCCAGACCGTGACGAGCTCGCGCGCCACCTCGAAGCGGCTCTGCGGCTTGTCGTCGACGTTCCACTGGCTGATCGGCACCATGGCACCAGTCTGGGCCGACCACGGGGTCCCGACGGTCGCCCGACGGAAGCATCCCGGTTGCGGTGGCGGCCGGCCCGCCGGGGTTCAGCCGCCGCGGTGGTGCCTCTTCACATAGGTGAAGCCGGGGGCCAACGGCCCCTCATGGAGAATGCGCTGCTTCTCCGACGCCTGCGCCCCCGGCGGCAATTTGCGCAGGAACCCGTTGACCCAGTGGTCCTGGCGGTCGGCGTCCGGAGAGTCCTCGTCATCGAGGGAGGTCGGTTCGACCAGCGGCGCGTAGAACAGCATCTCGGCGGTTTTGTGGCCCTCGACGGCCGGATAGCACGGATATCCCGAGGAATCGGTGCCGCCGGTCAAGCGGGTGAGGAACCCCTCCCGGACCAGCTGGTCGACGGCGTTGCGGAGCAGGAACGCGCCGCGAGCGCCCCGCCCCAGCCCACAGTGCGCGGCAAGCTCCGACTCGACGAGCATCGCGCTGCCGTCGGAGAAGACGCGCCCGTGCCGGCGCACCGCGAACAGCACCTTGGCCCGGTTGGAGGCGTCCGGCACGAACTCGCGGGTGACGACCTTCGGGTCGTACTCGTGGAAGTACGGGACGCCGTCGACGCGCACCGGCTCGTCGAGCGCGGCCGTACGCACGACGACCTCGTCCCTGGCGGCCCGCCAGGAGACGGTGACCAGGACCCCGGGCCGCAGGTCCGCCGGCCAGGTGAGGCCGCCGAACTGCCATTCGACGTCCTGCTGCAGACAGCTGTGGAAGACGTGCCGCGCCGGCGCGACGCCACGGTCGCGGTGCTCGAGCACGACGGTGACCGGGCCACTGTGGCGCAGCACCTCGGCGCACTCCTCCGGGGCGGCGCAGACGCCGCCGTCGAGGTCGGCCCGCCAGAGAGCGAGCTTGCGGGTCACTCTCTTCACATCCACCTCCGTGTGCCCGGCCCAGACCCTACCCGGCCGTCAGCAGGCCGATCACCTGGTCGATGTAGCGGCGGCGATCCTCCTCGGCGACGGGCAGGGTGCCGGGTGCGACGTGGGCGAGCTGCGCGTAGCCGAGGTACGCGGTGACCGCCAGCAGACCGCGACGCCGAGCCTCCTCCGCCGGCCAGCCGAGCGCCGAGAAGAGCCCGGCCGTGTACGCCACCCGCCGCTCGGTCACCCGGGCCAGCACCGGCGCCACGTGGGGGTGGTCGGCGGTGGCCAGCATCGCCAGCTCGATGGAGCCCTCCGCCGTGACGACCGTCGAATCGAGGACGAGGCCGATGAGCAGCCGCAGCCGGGCCATAGCGTCGGGTTCGGCGTCGACGAGCGCGATGACCGCGTCGGTGTCCTCGCGCTCCCACCGCAGCACGGCCGCTTCGATCAGGGCGTCCCGGTTGGCGAAGTGCCAGTAGAAGCTTCCCTTCGTGGCACCCAGTCGGGCCGCGAGCGGCTCGACCGCGACCGCCGCGAGGCCTCCGCCGGCCATCGCCTCGAGGGCCGCCGCGGTCCAGTCGTCGGTGGTCAGCCGCTGCGCGTTCCGCTTTCCGGCACCGCGCTTGACGGGTCGTTCACTCATGACTGTACGGTAGCGTATGGAAAACATACGGAACCGTATGGAGGCGATGATGACAGCCACGGTGCACAACATCCACGAACGGGTCCTGCCGGTTTCCGCGGCGCGGGTGGGCCGCCTGCTCGACCGCGTCGGCGCCGACGACGACCCGCTCTGGCCGTCACCCGCCTGGGTGCCGGTGCGGTTCGACCGGCCGCTCGCCGTCGGCGCCGACGGCGGCCACGGTCCGGTCCGCTACCACGTCACCGCATATCAGCCCGGCCACCGCGCGGAGCTGACCTTCCACCCGCGCACCGGGCTGACCGGCACCCACACCCTGGAGGTCGAGGAACGCGACGCGCACTCGTGCGTGCTGCGGCACCGGCTCGTCGCCCGGCCGACCGGCGGCATGCGGCTCCTCTGGCCGGCGCTGGTCCGCGTCTGTCACGACACCGTCATCGAGCATCTGCTGGACAACGCCGAACGTGCCGTCACCGGCACCGTCGAACGGCCCGTCCGCTACCCCTGGCGGGCCCGGCTCGCCGTCGGCCTCGAGAGCGTCCGGGTCAAGGCCGTGCCGATGCCCACCTCGACGCTGCTGCCCGGCGCGATCGACCGGCCGGACCTGGCCGACGCCTTCGCGCTGCGGGTGCCGCCCGGCACCACCACCGACCCGCAGGACTGGGCGGACGCGATCTTCCGTAACCCACCCCGGGCGGTGGTCGCGCTGCTGCGCCTGCGCAACCGGCTGGTCACCCCGTTCGGCATCGAGCGCGGCGACGAGTCGGCCTTCGACACCATTGCGCGTACGGACCGCGAAGTGCTGCTCGGCACCGACGCCGGCCACCTCGACTTCCGCGCCGGCGTGCTGGTCGAGCCGGACGCCGACGGCACGACGGTCACCGTGTCCACCCTGGCGGCGACCCGCTCCCGCGCCGGCCGCGCCTACCTCGCCGTCGTCCGCCTGGTGCACCCGCTGGTGGTCAGGGCGATGCTGCGCCACGCCGGCCTGACGACCGTCGCACCGTGGCGGTCCACCACCACGGATCAGCGGTCGTCAGCCCGGCGAGCCTGACCGTATCCGGGTGAACTCGTCGGCGATCGCGACCACCGCCGACGGCTCGACGACCGACAGCTCGTCGAGGCAGTACGTCCAGCTCTCGGTCCGCAGCAGGCGAGCGATCAGGCGGCGGTCGACCTGGCCCTTCCCCGGCAGGTCCGGAGTGGCTCGCGCCTCGGCGAGTTCGGCGACGGCCGTCGCGCGAGCCCGCTCACCCAGCTTGATCAGCGCACTGCTCAGCGCTTTCGTGTGTGCCGCCAACTCCGCCTGCCGCGCGAGGGCGAGCGCGGTGTCCCGGGCTCCCGTTCGCAATGCCTTCTCGGCCTGGTCGGCGAGAGTCCACGCCGGTGACCGCGGCTCGTCGACCGCTTTCGCGGCCGCTTCGCTCCGACCGTCTGCCGGGTTCGGGGAACCGGCGATCAGGGCTTCGGCGCGCTCGTCGTCGCCGGCGTCCCGGAACGTGGCGGCGAGGCGATCCATTGTGCTCGCCCGCGTGCCGGCATCCGCGATCCGCCGGGCGATGTCCTCGGCGAAGGCCCAGAATCCCGCGTCGAGGACGGAGAGGGCGATGTCGCGCAGGAGGATGTCATCGCCGAGGTCGGGGCCCGGGGCCTCGGTGTCATCGATCGCGCGGATAAGGTCGTTGACTCCCCGCATGTGGTGATCTCTGGCCCTGGCTCTGGCAAGCTCCAGCAACGCGGTTCGGCGCCGGGGCGCGCGGTCGACGGAATCACTCTCCGCCGAATCCCTGATCGAACGGGTGATGGCCTCAGCGCGTACCCGGAAACCGAGCCGGGCCCACACGGCGGGAAGGTTGCCGGGAAGGGCGCCACGGGAGAGAAGGCGCGTGCGATGCACCGCCAGCCGACTCAACGCCACGAGATCCGGCTCGCCCAGCGCCATGATGTGGTCCTGCGCGACGGAGATCTCCGTCAGCGCGCCGATGTCCCCGCCGTTGACCTCGAGCAACCGGTCGTGGCGACGCGGGTCGGTCGCACAGGCGAGAAGCCGAGGAAGATCGGCGGTGGCTTGCAGCAGCCGGTGGTAGCCACGCAGCAGGAACTCCGGCGTTGTCGCGGGCCATCCCTGGTCGCGGTAGGAGTCGGCCCAGTCGTGCACCCGTTGCCGCAGCTCGACCAGGCGTGCGTCGCCCAGACGCTCGACCGCCAGCTGCCGCAGTTCCTCATGGGCCAGCACGTACACGTCGGGGCCGGTCCAGTGGCCGGTACGCGGCGCGACGGACCGGCTCGCCACGGTGGCGAGGCCTCGCGACATGTCCCAGGCCGACACGCCGATCAGCTCCGCCAGGTCATGAACGCTCAGACCGCCACCGGCGGCGGTGAGGAGCCCGAGCAGTTCCCGCTCCTCGGCGCTTCCCCGGAGCAGTCTGGTCAGTTCTCGCACCATGTCCTGGCGCACGACGTCGGCTTCGGTCGAGCGGCTCAGCCGCTTCGTCGTGGCGGCGTCGCGCATCGGATGGTCGTCGGGAACATCGTCGGGAAGTGGTGGGTTCAGCCGGCTCGCCACGATGACCCGCATGCCGCTCGGCGGGTGGCCCGGCAGGAGCGAGGCGATGCTGTACGAGTCGGCGTCCAGGGTCACCCCGGTGTCCTCGTCGAGCCCGTCGATGAGCAGGACGAGCCGCTGGCCGCTGCTCGCACACGCCTGCGCCGCCCGGGCGAGCATCGACAGGAAGCGGGCATCGCGCGTAGCCGAGGTGAGGACCGGCATGGGCTCGTCCAGGAGATCGGCCAGTTGCTCGACCACCACCTCGGTGAAGGCGGCCCGGTCGCTCTGGCCCGGCCACCGGGCCGTGATGAAGAACGACACCAGATGGGTGTCGGCCGGGGGGTTCAGCGCGAAGGTCGCCATGAGAGCGGACTTGCCGGCCCACGCGGGCGCACGGAGCCACAGGTAAGGCCGCTCCCGCGGCGCGGTGCAGAAGGCAGCGAGGTCCTCAAGCTCCTGATCACGGCCGTCCAGGTGGGTCGGCGCGATGAAGCGCACCTGCTCGAGATAGGCGGATCGCGCCGCGGGCCGATCGCTCAAGTACCCGAGACCGGCGGTGGTGTGCTGCTGTTCCCAAGCGGTGATGACCCTGTCGGCGACCTGGTCGGGCAACGAGGCGACCTGCTTGATGAGCTCGGCCTGCGCCCGTGGCATGAACGCGGGCAGCTGCATGATCGTTCGCAGGTAACACGAACAGCTCTGGGTGAGCATCCTGTCGAAGAACGCCTGGCCCGCGGCGCTCAGGCCCACCGCGGCGATCTCCCGCGATCGTTCGGCGCGCAGCCTGGCGGCCAGTTTCGCGGCGTCGACGTCAACCGCGAAGAGGGCTTCGTCGGAGAGGTCGGTCTTGTCGAAGACCATGACCACGGCGAGCAGGGCGGCGTTGCGGTCGCCTTCCTCGAGACCGGCGAACTCGTGGCCCGCGAGCAGGCTCAGCTCGGACGCCACGCCGTCGACGAGCCCGGTCAGCGGGTCCGGCCGGCCGAGCGTCGGTCGAAGGAGGCCCGCCAGTTCCTTCCTGCGTTCTCCCGAGGCTCGACGGTCGGCGATCCACGCGGCCGCCGCCTTCTGGATGATCGCCCGGGCGACGCCGAGGGCCGCGGACTCAAGAGCGGCCACACATGCCTCCTCGGAACGCCATGTCGTGGCCACTATAGTTCGGACAACACCGGCCTACTGTGGACAAACACGCCCGCAGGGAACGTCAGCGCCGGCGGGTCATCGCGTGGTCCGCACGGGCCTGAAGGGCCGTACCTTCGCGGACGTCGGCATCGGTGAGTTGCGCGAAGTCCTCGTAGAACCGGCCCACCGCGCCGAAGCGGGCCGGCCGTTCCAGGCAGATCACCAGGTCGGCGTCCGCGGCCAGCGAGTGGTCCGCCTCCCGGGAGCAGACCGGCGCGGCGAGCACCAGCGAGTGTGCCCGGCGTGAGCGGAGCCAGCGCAGCGCCGCGCGGGCGGTCACTCCGGTCGCCACCCCGTCGTCCACCACGATCGCCAGCCGGTCGGTGACGTCCACCGCCGGCCGGTCGCCACGGTAGACGCGGATCCGACGGGTCAGCTCGCGGCGCTCGGCCGCGACGGCGTCGGACAGGTCCCGTGGCTCGAGTCCCAGCGCGGCGAGCAGCTCGTGGTCGAAGACCGGTTCGCCGTCCTCGGCGATCGCCCCGACGCCCAGCTCCGGCTGGCCCGGTGCGCCGATCTTGCGCGCGACGACCAGGTCGAGGTCCCCGCCGACCGCGGCCGCGACCCGCGCGGCGACCGGCACGCCGCCGCGCGGCAGCGCCAGCACGAGCGGGCGCCGGTCCAGGCCGAAATTGCCGAGGTGCCGGGCCACCATGGCACCCAGTCGTCGTCCCGCCGCCGCGCGGTCGGTGAAACAGCACTCAGACACCGGAGGGGAACGCCTCCGGCTCCCGCACGTCGACCTCCAGGGTGTGCATCGGGCGCACGGCGCTGCTGTCGTCGAACCACAGGAAGGCGTCGTACCGCTCGCCGAGGATGGTCGGGACATAGTTGCCCCACCACTCGCGTTCCGGGCGGTAGACCACGCCGATCGCCCGGTGGGTGAGCTCCTCGGTCAGCAGCGGCGGGTGGTCGTCGCCCGGCGGGAAGACGAACAGCGCCCGGCTCGGCGCCGTCGCGTGCAGGACGTCCTCCAGCGAGTCCGGCCGGGCCGGTGGCACGCCCATCACCTCCATCGGCGCGCCCCAGGCGTGGCCGGCCACGACGGTGCCGCGGTGGGCGCCGAAGCCGACCAGCAGCACCCGGTCGGCGCCGAAACGGTTCCGCGCCAACTCGCCGATGGTCACCTCTCCGTGCGACGTCTGGTCGGTCGCCCGGGCGTCGCCGACGTGGGTGTTGTGCGCCCAGACGACCGCCTTCGAGTCCGGCCCGTAGTGTCCGAGCAGGCGGTCCAGGGTGTCGTCCATGTGCCGGTCGCGGATGTTCCACGACTCCGGCCCGCCGTTCACCATCGCCCGGTAGTAGCGCTCGGCGCCCACGACGACCTCGGCGTTCTGCCAGGTGGCGAACTCACCGGACCGCTGCGCCGCCCGGGAGCGGAGATCCACCAGCAGGTCGACGACCTGACGCTCGCAGGTCGCGCCGACGAAGCGGGTCGCCCAGGCGTACGACTGCGGATCCTCCGCGTACGGCTCGAAGCACCGGTACGCGTCCAACGCCGTCGGCACCTGGTCGGGGTCGTGCTCGCGCAGGTACACGAGGATCTCGCGCATCGACTCCCAGAGCGAGTACACGTCGAGCCCGTGGAAGCCGACCCCGCGCCCGCTGCGGGAGTTGTGTGCGCGCAGCCACCGGCAGATGTCGACGACCTCCTCGTTCGCCCACATCCAGGTCGGCCACCGGTCGTACGCCAGCAACGCCTCCCGGGGGTCCTCCGGCGCGCCGGGCAGCGACCGGACGCTGGCGTCGACCCGTTCGCAGTCGGGCCAGTCCCCCTCGACGGCGACGAACGAGAAGCCGAGTTCCTCGATCAGGCGCCGGGTGAGGTCGGCACGCCAGGTGTAGAACTCGTGCGTACCGTGGCTGGCCTCGCCGAGCATGACCACCCGCGCGCTCGAGGCGCGGTCCAGGAGAACGTCGAGGTCACCGGGATCGGTGAGCTCGGTCGCCAGCGCGGCGACCTCGTCGCCAAAGCGTGACATGGTCGACGCTTACCCCGGCCCCGGGGACGTCATACGTCCGATGATTGCCGGACGTGGTGCACGGGCGGCGACACCGCGGATATCCGGCGTCGGTCAGGGCCGACGGGGATAGGCCGCGCCGTTCACGGTCACGCGCAGCGCGTACACGCTGGTGCCGGCGGTGATGAACAGGTGATTGCGTTTCGGGCCGCCGAAGGTGAGGTTGGCGACCGACTCGGGCAGCGGCAGCTTGCCGATGAGCGTGCCGTCGGGGTCGAAGCAGTGCACGCCGTCCCAGGCGGCGGCCCAGACCCGGCCGTCCTGGTCCACCCGCATGCCGTCGAAGCGCCCGTGGTCGCATTCGGCGAAGATCTTCCCGCCGGTCAGGGTGCCGTCGGCGGCGACGTCGAAGACCCGGATGTGGCTGGGTTCCTGGCGGGTGTCCGCGAGGTACAGCCGCTGCTCGTCGGGCGCGAAGGCCAGGCCGTTGGGCCGGCAGAAGTCGTCGGCGACGACCCGCAGGTCACCGGTGGCCGGGTCGAGCCGGAAGACGTAACAGGCGCCATCGAACTCGCTGTCGGCCTTGTTGCCCTCGTAGTCGGAGGCGATGCCGTAGGTCGGGTCGGTGAACCACACCGTGCCGTCGGCGCGGACGACCACGTCGTTGGGGCTGTTGAGCCGCAGGCCCCGGTATTTCTCCGCCAGCACGGTGACGGTGCCGTCGTGCTCGGTCCTGGTCACGCGCCGGTTGCCCTGCTCACAGGTGATGAGCCGGCCCTGCCGATCGACGGTGTTGCCGTTGGCGTAGCCCGAGTGGTGGCGGAAGGTGCCGACGGCGCCGGTCGTCTCGTCCCAGCGCAGGAGCCGGTCTCCGGGAATGTCGCTCCACACCAGATAGCGCCCGGCCGGGAAGTATGCCGGCCCTTCGGTCTTGCGTGAGCCGGTGTGCAGCCGTTCGAGCACGAAGTCGCCGTTGACATACCGGAAGCGATCGTCGAGCACCTGAAAGTCGGCGGGGATGGTCTCGGCCATGTGCGCACTCCTTCTGTTCGGCAAGACGCTAACATTGCCGAACAGCATGCGGTCAACCGCATGGCTGGCCAACTCACATTCACTCTGACGGAGGTTCGATGGACGACACCGACCGGGCGCTGCTGACGGCGCTGCAGGACGACGCCACGCAGGCCTACGCGGCTCTCGCCAAAGGGGTGGGGCTCTCGTCAGGCGCGGCCCACGAGCGGGTGCGCAAGCTCCGCGAGCGCGGTGTCATCCGGCGCACCACCATCGACGTGGATCCGGCCGCCGTCGACCGGGGCGTGCTCGCCTTCGTCATGCTCCAGGCCAACGCGTGGATGGGCGACCAGAGCACCCACGACGCGCTCACGGCCATCCCCGAGGTCCAGGAGGCCCACATCATCGCCGGTCCGGCGTCGCTGCTCGTGAAGATCCGCACCTCCACACCGGAGCACCTGCAGGCGGTGCTGCGCCGCCTCTTCGACATCGACGGCGTCACCGGCACCCAGACCATCGTCGTCCTCGAGTCGTTCTTCGAACGCCCCCTGAGCCTCGTCGCCCCGGAGGCGTCCCGTTAGCGGGCTCGAGGTTCCGTGCGCAGGTAGTGGCGTAGGTCCTGGGTTTTTCCGGTGACCGGGCGGACCGCGAGGATGCAGGTGTCGTCGTCCGGGTTGGCCCGGCGCAGCCGGCTGAGCAGCTCCGCCAGCGGCTGTCGCGGCGACGCCGCCACCGCCTCGTCAACCGTACGGATGACCGCCTCGAGGCCGTCGTCGAGGCCTCGGCTGCGGTGCTCGACGAGCCCGTCGGTGTAGCAGAGCAGGACGTCGCCGAGCTGGAGGTCGAGCACCGCGCTGCCGTACGTCGCGTCCTCGACCACGCCGAGCATGGGCCCGGCGGGGCGCGGCAACGGCGCGGTGCGGCCACCTCGGGACAGCAACGGGGGCGGGTGCCCGGCCTGGGCCCAGGTGAGCCGGCGGCGGGCCGGGTCGTAGCGGGCCACGATCGCCGTGGCCGCCGTCTCCGGGGTCTCCTGGTCGAGGTCGCAGGTGAGGCGGTTGAGGTGGCCGAGCAGCTCGCCGGGGTCGTCGGTGGTGACGGCGAGCGCGCGCAGGGAGTAGCGCAGTTGGGCCATCGTGGTGGCCGCCTGGGTGCCGTGGCCGGCGACGTCGCCGACCGCGAGCAGCACCGATCCGTCGCGCAGGGCGGCCGCGTGATACCAGTCGCCGCCGACCATGCCCTGCTGTTCGGCCGGCAGGTAGCGCACCGCGACCTTGAGGCCGGGCAGCGCCATCGGGCCGTCCGGGATCGGCAGGATGATCTGCTGGAGGCGGGCCGCCAGCTCGTGCTCGGCGGCGAGCGAGCGGCGCTGCTCGGCGAGCTGGTGCTCGACCTCCGCGAGGCGCCGGACGCTGGTTTCGCGGGCGGTGACGTCCTGGACGATGCCGAAGATGCGCAGCGGGGCGCCGGCGGCGTCGCGGACCGCGTCGACGACCGAGCGCAGGTGCTTGACGCGTCCGTTGACGCGGACCCGGGTGGTCACGTCGACCTGTTCGCCACGGTGGAAGGCCTCCGCCGCGGCGATCCGCAGCGGAAGGTCCTCCGCGACGGCGAGTGCTTCGGACTCCTCGCGCGGCAACGGGCCGAGGGCCGGGTCGCGCTCGTAGATCCGGTAGAGCTGGTCGGACCAGCGGACGGCGCCGCTGATCAGGTCCCACTCGCCCCAGCCGAGATTGCCCAGGCGCTCGGTGGCGGCGATCCGCTCGGCCTCGGCGGGGTGGTGCTCGTGCTGCTCCCAGGACAGCAGCAGGCCCGGGCCGAGGCGGTGGGCGCGCACGCTGTAACGGGACCCGGCGTGGTCGAACGGTCCGATCTCGGCCGGTTCACCGGTGTCGAGGACCCGCTCGTAGACCAGCCACCGGTCGCTGACGAGCGTCTGCGGAAAGTGCTCGCTGATCCGGCTGCCGATCAGAGCCCGGCCGTGGCGGCCGTCGGCGGCCGTCGCCTCCGGGCTGGTGGCCGCGAACTCGAGGTCGGCGAGCCGGCCGGCCGGATCACGGACCGCGACCAGCAGGGCGTGCTGGCCGGGCATGGCGTCGAGGACGGCCTGGACCATGGGCGGCCAGGACTGGTGACGGCGCGGCGTCGGGGTGACGGGCGCGGCCGAGGAGTACGGCGGGAGCAGCAGCCCGTCACCGTCGTCGAGCCGCTCGGGCACGTCGAGCAGGCTGATCACTCCGGCGGCGACCTCGACGAGGTCGCGGTCCTGCTCGGCGCTCATGCGCATCAGGTGTCGGTGGGCGTCGGCGAGCCGGCACCGGGTCCGCCCGGCCAGCAGACCCACCGCCCGGTCGACGACGGCGCGCGCGGCGTCCCCGGAGGGCCGGTTCGCGGCTGTCCGCAGGCTCTCCATCGCCTCGACGTACGCCTGCCGACCGCCCATCCAGGTCACTGCCCCTCTTACGCCGGCACCGCGGAACATCCTCGCCGTCCTGAATACGCCAGGGTGCGTCGTGGCGTCATCCCCCGAACACCCCCACCCGTATGCCACCAGCGGTGCAACGGCGTCGGGATCACCCGGACGGGCTACCGTCGGCGGGCGTCAGAGCTCGAAGAAGTCGCGCATGGCGTCGGTCAGGCGGGACATGCTGGCGCCGGTCACCATGCCGATGCGCTCCGCGCCGACGGAGGCGGGAAGCCGGCGCATCCGGTTGATCACGACGACGCCGGTGATCGGATCCTGCTCGGTGAGCGCCACCGCGTACGGCGGCAGCTCGGTGACGCCGCGCTGGCGCACGATCGGGGCGCAGAACGGGGACGCGTTCGTCCGCTCGTTGTAGCTGTCGGCCGAGAGCACGAGGACCCGGTAGCGCAGGTCGGTGCGGCTGCCGATGGTCCAGATCTCGCCGCGCTTCACGCGCCGAGCGTACCGTCGGACCGATCTCCGCAGGCGACGGCGTCGCGGCGTGACACGCGGCGCTTCGCCTGGTGAGCGCTTTTCCTCGCCGGCGGGGCGAGGGTTACTCGCGACTGGTCGAACCCTGGGCGTTGTGAATCCGTAACAATGAGCGCAACGGCTTGCGACGGACGGGATGCAGCCCGCCTCTCGCGTGGAGGAAGGACGTTCATGACGGAAAAGGCCCAAATCGGGGTAACCGGCCTGGCGGTGATGGGCCGTAACCTGGCCCGGAACTTCGCCCGCCACGGCCACACGGTCGCGGTGCACAACCGGAGCTACGGGCGGACCAAGGAGCTCGTCGAGGAGTTCGGCCACGAGGGCACGTTTCTCCCCTCGGAGAGCGCCGAGGACTTCGTGGCGAGCCTCGAACGGCCGCGCCGCGTGGTGATCATGGTGAAGGCCGGGAAGCCGACCGACGCGGTGATCGAGGAGTTCGCCCCGCTGCTGGAAGAGGGCGACATGATCATCGACGCGGGCAACGCCCACTTCGCCGACACCCGCCGGCGCGAGGCGGCGCTCAAGGAGCGGGGGCTGCACTTCGTCGGCACCGGCGTGTCCGGCGGCGAGGAGGGCGCACTGAACGGCCCGAGCATCATGCCCGGCGGCTCGCCGGAGTCGTACGAGGCGCTCGGTCCGCTGCTCGAGGACATCGCGGCCAAGGTGGACGGCGAGCCGTGCTGCGTGCACGTCGGCCCCGACGGCGCCGGCCACTTCGTCAAGATGGTGCACAACGGCATCGAGTACGCCGACATGCAGCTCATCGCCGAGGCGTACGACCTGCTCCGGCAGGCCGGCGGGCACACGCCGGCGGAGATCGCGGACATCTTCCGCGGCTGGAACGCGGGCCGGCTGGGTTCGTACCTGATCGAGATCACCGCCGAGGTGCTCCAGCAGGTCGACACCGAGACCGGCCAGCCGTTCGTGGACGTCGTCGTGGACCAGGCCGAGCAGAAGGGCACCGGCCGCTGGACCGTGCAGTCCGCGCTGGACCTGGGCGTCCCGGTCAGCGGCATCGCCGAGGCCGTCTTCGCCCGCGCCCTGTCCGGCGGCGCGGACGTCCGCAAGGCCGCAGCCGGCAAGCTGCCCGGCCCGTCGGCCACCGCCGGCGCCGGCGGCGCGGACCTGCGTGCGGACGTCGAGCAGGCGCTGTTCGCCTCCAAGATCGTCGCGTACGCCCAGGGCTTCCAGCAGATCCAGGCCGCCAGCGCGGAGTACGGCTGGGACATCGACCCGGGCGCGATGGCCAAGATCTGGCGCGACGGCTGCATCATCCGGGCCAAGTTCCTCGACCACATCAAGCGGGCGTACGACAAGCAGGCGGGCCTGCAGACGCTGCTGGTGGACGACTACTTCCTCGACGCGGTCAGCGGCGCCCAGGCAGCGTGGCGCCGGGTGGTGGCGCTCGCCGCCGAGCAGGGCATCCCGGCACCGGGCTTCGCCTCGGCGCTGGCCTACTACGACGGCCTGCGGGCGCGGCGACTCCCGGCGGCGCTGATCCAGGGACAGCGCGACTTCTTCGGCGCGCACACGTACCACCGGGTCGACAAGGAGGGTGCTTTCCACACCATGTGGGGCGCGGACCGCAACGAGGTCACCGCCTAGAACCGGGCCCGGCTAGGCGGCGACGGTCGCGGTGGCGGTCCTGACCATCAGGGCCGCCATTTCGGCCGGCGGCAGCGGCTTGGCCATGTGGTAGCCCTGGCCCAGCCGGTAGCCCATCCGCCGCAGCCGTTCCAGCTGCTCGGCGGTCTCGATGCCCTCCGCCACGGCGTACAGGTCGAGGTATTCGGTGAGCTGGGCGACGGCGGCCGCCACCGCGAGGCGGCCGCGGTCCTCGCCCTCGCAGATGCCGTCGACGAACGACTTGTCGAGCTTGAGTACGTCCACCGGGAAAGCGCGCAGCAGGCTCAGGCTCGACTGGCCGGTGCCGAAGTCGTCGAGCGCCAGGCGCACGCCGAGGGAGTGCAGCGCCTCCAGGGTGGCGCGGACCTGGCGACCGTCGACCACGGAGGACTCGGTGACCTCGAGGACGAGGTTCTCCGGCGCCAGAGCGGTCTCGGCGAGCACCGCCGCGACCTCGTCGACGAAGCCCGGGTCGCGCAGCTGCCGGGCCGCTACGTTCACGTTGATCGAGGTGATCGACGTGTCGCCGTGCTCGGCCCGCCAGGCGGCGAGCTGCTCGCACGCCTCGCGCAGCACCCACGAGCCGAGCGGGACGATCAGCCCGGAACGCTCGGCGACTCCGATGAAGTCGTTGGGAGCGACGGTGCCGCGGGTCGGGTGGTTCCAGCGCACCAGCGCCTCGGCCCCGGCCATCCGCCCGGTGACGAGGTCGAAGACCGGCTGATACACCAGGTGCAGCTCATGCCGGATGATCGCGTTGTGCAGCTCGCTGCCGAGGCGGGCGTGGTTGACCACCTCGTGGCGCATCCGCGGCTCGAACCGCGCCCAGGACGCCTTGCCGCCGGCCTTGGCCTCGTGCATCGCGATGTCGGCGTTGCGCAGCATCTCGTCGGCGCTGTCGCCGGGTCCGGCCAGGGCGACCCCGACGCTGGCGTGGGCCAGCAGCTGGTGCTCGCCGACCCGGAACGGCACCGCGAGCGCCGCCAGGACGTGTGTCGCGGCGGCCTCCGCCTCGTCCGGTTCGTCGGTGTCGAGCAGGACGGCGAACTCGTCAGCGCCCAGCCGCGCCGGCAGGTGGGTGACCGCGCTGTGCTGGCGCAACCGCTGCCCGACCTCATAGAGCAGTTGGTCGCCTACGGCGTGGCCCATGGTGTCGTTGACCATCTTGAAGTCGTCGATGTCGACCAGCAACACGGTCGAGGCGAGGTGCGCGTCCAGCCGCTCCCCGAGCACCGCGCCGAAGCGGACCCGGTTGGCCAGCCCGGTGAGCGGGTCGTGCATCGCCAGATGCTCGAGCTCGGCCTGCTGGCGGCGGACGCCGTCCAGGATCCGGTCGTTGGCACGCCGCCCGAGCAGCTGGCGGGCGATGACGAAGGCGGCGATCAGCACCGCGCCGACGATGACGACGCGCGGGCCGGCGTCGAGCTGACGGGCCGAGACGGAGACCACCAGGGCGGCGGTCGCGATGACCGCGACCAGCGGCAGCGCCTGGTAGACGCTGCGCCCACCGGCCGGCTTCGCCGCGCCGTCGGGCCGACCCAGAACCAGCTGCTGACGGTACGCCGCCAGCGTCATCGCCGCGCCGACGGTCGGTACGGCGAGCACGGACAGCCACAGCCGCCCGGTCTCCCCGCCTACGATCAGCAGCACCGAGGCCACGACACCGGTGAACGGCGCGGCGGTGAGGATACGCAGCGACGCCGGGTCCACCACGCTGGCCGGGCTCATCGCCGCGCGCCCGATCACCACGAGGGCGATGAGGCCGCCGACCCCGACGATCGCGGCGCCCCACTGGGTCAGCGTGTCGATGCCCGGCGGGGCGAGCTGGAGCAGGACATACCAGAAGATCAGGGCTCCCGCGACGGCGACGGTCGCGCCGTCCAGCAGGATCTGCGCCCAGCGCAGCATCGACCGCTTCTCGCGCGGAAGTTGCAGGAAGCCGAGCATCAGCAGGACCGCGCCGAGCAGCATCGGGCCGGCCACGTACGGAGAGATGCCGGGCCGGTTGTTGGACAGGCCGAAGCTGACCGTGGCGCCGATGCCGACACAGATCGCCGAATGGGAGTAGAGCCGCCAGAACGCGCGGACCGGCCGGGCCACGATGATCATCGAGCCGATCCGGTGGCAGGCGAGGAAGGCGGCCGCCATGGCGACCGGGCCGGCGGCGTAGCCGAGGCGGATGGAGGCCCCGGGTTCGCGCACCAGCAGCCACACCAGCACCGCCGCCACCGTGCCGGCGGCCGCGACGAGCGGCAGCAGGCCGGGAAGGGCCTGTTGTCGCACGCGACGGCGGCCCACCGGTGTGGCTGGTGGCGTCATGCTGGGCACTGCTCCCTCTCACGGTCGTCGGCGAATTTCCGGCGATTGACCAGTCGGCGCCGCGGACTCGAAGCTGAGAATTCCGGCCCCCGGCACGGGTGGACCCCAACCTGGGATAGAGGCCCGGATGGCACCGGGGGCCGATGTGTGCGGGTGCGGGCGCCGCCTAGGGTCTGAGGCGTCATGAAAAGGATCTCGGTCTGGCTGGTGCCCGCCGCGCTCGCCCTGCTGCAGCTGGCGGCGTGGCCGGGCTATCCCCTGCTCATCGGCGAGTCGGTGTCCGCAACGGAGGCCGCGACGGCGCTGGCCGTGACCGCGGTGGCGGCGGCCGCCCTGCTGTGGCGGCGGACCGCTCCGGTGGCGGCCCTCGCGGTCATCGTGCTGGCGCTCGCCCTCGGCGAGTGGGGGCTGCCGACCGACGCCACGACGGCGATCGGTGCCGCCGACTTCGTCGCCCTCTACAGCGTGGCGGTGCTGCGCACCCAGCGCACCGCCGTGCTGGCCGCCCTGGCCGTGATGGTCTGGCAGTGCGTGTCGGTCGCGGTGTACGAGGGCGTCGATCCGGACTATGCGGCGGCCTTCGCGATGATCGTGGTCTTCTACATGACGGTCCTGGCGCTGGGCCGGTCGCGGCACCGCTGGCACGCCGACCGGGCCCGGGCGGCCGCCGAGTTGGCCGAGGCCGAGGCCCGACGGCTGCGGGCGGCCGACACCGAACGCCACCGGTTGGCCCGCGAGCTGCACGACGTGACCGCGCACCACCTCACGTCGATCGTGGTGATCGCGTCGGCGGCGCAGCGGATCGGCGGATCCCGGCCGGAGCTGATGGCCGAGGCGCGCGATTTCGCCGCGCGTACCGGGCGCGACACCCTCAACGCCTTGCACCGCCTCGTCGCGCTCCTGCAGCGGCCCGACGCCCGCCCGGACGCCGCCGGCCCGGGACTGGAGGAACTCGCGGAGGGCTTCCGCCGGCTGGGGCAACGGGTCACGGTGGCCGGCGCGGAGACGCTGCCGCCGGCCGTCGCCGAGGCGGCGTACGGGATCGTGCGGGAGGCTCTGACCAACACCCTGCGCTATGCCCCGGGCTCCGCGGTGACCGTCCGCCTGGACGAGGGATCGTGCGGCGTCGAGCTGACCGTCACCGACGACGGTCCCGCCGCGGCGGACCGGCCACCGGCGGGCAGCCTCGGGTCGGGCCGCGGGATCACCGGCATGCGCGAGCGCGCCGAGGCCCTCGGCGGCGCCCTCGACGCGGGACCGCGCGACGGCGGTGGCTGGCGGGTGCGGGCGGTCCTGCCCAAGGCCGGCTCCGCCGCCGCCGGACGTCGGCGGCCTGGGTCCGACCGGGTCATCGACGTCGCGGTGCTGCTGCTCGCGTTGCTCGTCCCCGCCATCGCCCTGCTGGTGGCGGTCACCGAGCCCGACCCCGCGTCGCCCGGAACGGGGTGGGTGCCACCGGCCGCGCTGATCCTGATCGCGCACGCCGTCCCGCTGGTGTGGCGGCGGGAGCGACCGTGGATCGTGCTCGCGGTCGTCGTCGTCTCGACCTGGGCGTGGCCCGCGATGGTCGCCGCCGGGGTCCTGCCGGAGTACTTCGGCTGGTTCGCGGTCGCCGGCATGGGCGTGGAGATCCTGGCGGTGCACGCCGTGGCCCGCTACGGCCGGGATCACGTGCTGACCTGGCTCGCCATGGTGGCGGTGCTGTTCGGCACCCTGCCGGCGTACACGCTGATGCTGGTGTTGGATCCGGCCGAGGAACTCGCCGGCGAGAGTCCCGCGTTCCTGCTGGTGTTCGTGACCGGGGTCTGCGGGATCCCGCTGGCCGTTCCCCTGCTCGCCGCCTGGCTGATCGGCTTCCTGGTGCGCCACCGCCGCGACCAGGACCGTGCCCGGCAGCACCACGCGGTCGCCGCCGCCACCGCCTGGGCCCTCCACGACGCCGGGGCGGAGCGGGCCCGGGTCGCCGCGGGGCTGCGCGAAGCGGTGCTGCGCGACACCGCCCTGGTCGCCGACGCCGCCGACCGCGGCGACCTGGACGAGGTCCTGACCTCGGCCCGGGCCGCGCTGGACGGGATGCGCGGGCTGCTCAACGACCTGCGCGAGGCTCCGTCCGGGGAGTCCGCCGGCACCGACCGCACTCCGCAGCCGACCCTTGCGGCGCTTCCCGCGCTGGCGGAGCGCTGGCGCGCGAACGGCCGTACGGTGACGATCGAAACGACCGGCGAGGGCCGTACGCTGAGCCCGGACGTGGACCTGTCCGCCTACCGGGTGGTGGAGCTGCTGCTCGCCGGGGACACCGCGACGGTGACCGTGCGGGTGGACCTGTCCGACGACCCGCTGCGCATCACCGTGACGCCGATGCCCGCCGACCCCGGCGGCGAGGTGGCCGCCGGGCTGCGCGCCCGGCTGGCGGCCGTGGGCGGCTCGCTAGGCACGACCGCCGACGGCGCCCCGGAGATCCGGCTCCCGGCCACGGTGCCGACCGCGACCGCGGCGGAACGCCAGGAAGCCCAGGACCAGAACGTGGACGCGAACGAGGAAGAGGTGACGTCATCGCAACCCGGGTGATGGTCGTCGACGACCAGCTGATGGTGCGGGCCGGCATCGCCGCCATCGTCGACGCCGAGGCCGATCTCGAGATCGTGGGCGAGGCCGGCGACGGCGCGACGGCCCTCGACGTCGCCGCCCGCGTACGCCCGGACGTGGTGCTGATGGACATCCGGATGCCGGGCATGGACGGGCTGACCGCCACCGCCCGCCTGACCGCCACGCCGCAGCCGCCGAGAGTGCTGGTGCTCACCACGTTCCACCAGGACGCCTACGTCTACGAGGCGCTCAAGGCGGGCGCGTCCGGCTTCGTGCTCAAGGACACCGAGCCCGCGGACCTGCTGGCGGCGATCCGGGTGGTCGCCGACGGCGAGGCGATGCTCAGCCCGGCCGTCACCCGCCGGCTGATCGACGCCTTCGCCGGCGGCGCCGTGATCACCACCGGCGGGGACGAGAAACAGCTGACCGGGCTGACCCCACGGGAGCGCGAGGTGCTGGTGAGCATCGCGCGCGGGATGTCCAACGCCGAGATCGGCGCGGCGCTGGGCATCACGACCGGCACGGTCAAGGCGCACGTCAACGCCCTGCTGGCCAAGCTCGGTGTCCGCGACCGGGTGCAGGCGACGATCGTCGCCTACAACCTCGGACTGGTCCGGCCTAGCCCCTGAGGGCGGCGGAGACCACGGCGCGGGCCTCCTCCTGGATGCGGGCGAGTGCCTCCGGGCCCCGGAACGACTCGGCGTAGATCTTGTAGACGTCCTCGGTGCCCGAGGGACGCGCGGCGAACCAGCCGGACTCGGTGGTGACCTTGAGACCGCCGATCGGGGCGTCGTTGCCCGGCGCGGTGGTCAGCACCGCCGTGATCGGCTCGCCGTCCAACTCCCGGGCGGTGACCTGCGACGGGGACAGCTTCGCCAGGACCGCCTTCTCCTCGCGGGTCGCCGGAGCGTCGATGCGGGCGTACGCGGGAGAGCCGAACTTGGCGGTGAGATCGCGGTAGTGCTCGCTGGGCGTCCGCCCGGTCGTGGCCAGGATCTCCGAGGCGAGCAGGTCGAGCAGGATGCCGTCCTTGTCGGTGCTCCACGGGCCGCCGTCGCGGCGCAGGAAGGACGCGCCCGCGCTCTCCTCTCCGCCGAAGCCGACCGAGCCGTCCAGCAGGCCCGGCACGAACCACTTGAAGCCCACCGGCACCTCGTCGAGCCGGCGTCCCAGGTCCGCCGCGACGCGGTCGATCATCGACGAGGAGACGAGGGTCTTGCCCACCGCGGCACCCGAAGGCCACTCGGTCCGCACCCGGAACAGGTAAGAGATGGCGACGGCCAGGTAGTGGTTCGGGTTCATGAGCCCGCCGTCGGGGGTGACGATGCCGTGCCGGTCGGCGTCGGCGTCGTTGCCCGTGGCGAGCTGGAACCGGTCCTTGCTCGCGATCAACGACGCCATCGCGTACGGCGACGAGCAGTCCATCCGGATCTTGCCGTCCCAGTCCAGGGTCATGAATCGGAACGTCGGGTCGACGTCCGGGTTGACCACGGTCAGGTCCAGCCCGTAGCGGGAGCCGATCTCGCCCCAGTAGGCCACGGAGGCCCCGCCCAGCGGGTCGGCGCCGATGCGCACGCCCGCCTCCCGGATCGCCTCCATGTCGATCACGGAGCCCAGGTCGTCCACGTACGTGCCGAGGAAGTCGTAGCCGGCCACCATCTCGGAGGCGCGGGCGCGGCCGGCGCCGACCCTGCGTACCTCCTTGAGACCGCCGGCGATCAGCGCGTTCGCCCGGTCCTGGATCCACGTGGTGGCGTCGGTGCCGGCGGGCCCGCCGTGCGGGGGGTTGTACTTGAAGCCGCCGTCGTCGGGCGGGTTGTGCGACGGGGTGACCACGACGCCGTCGGCGAGCCCGGCGCCGCGGCCCCGGTTGTAGGTGAGGATCGCGTGCGACAGCGCCGGCGTCGGGGTGTAGCCGTCCCGGCTGTCGACGAGCACCCGGACGCCACCCGCGGCGAAGACCTCGAGGGCGGAGATCATCGCCGGCTCGGACAACGCGTGGGTGTCGCGGCCCAGATAGAGCGGCCCGTCGGTGCCCTGTTCCCGGCGGTATTCGACGATCGCCTGGCTGGTCGCGAGGATGTGGTCCTCGTTGAACGCCGCCCGCAGGCTGGAACCCCGGTGCCCGGAGGTGCCGAACGCCACGCGCTGCCCGGTCGCGGTCGGATCGGGGTGCTCGGTGTAATAGCTGAGTACCACCCTGGGCACGTCGATGGTGTCGCGGGAATCGGCGGGAGTGCCGGCGCGGGGGTGCACGGACATCGATGGCCTCCTTGGGGGCGTGAATCTGCCCGGGATCGTATCGTCGGCGTACCCGACGACCACGATCCGTAAGCCGCTGGACGCGGAATTGAACCTTTCCCGAACCAGATCCGAACTACCTGTCGTGACACGGGTTCGGGCGGCTGGGGGGCCGCGAGCGGTTCGCGTACTCATCATGCTCTTCGTCGGGCTCGCGAGCCTGGTCCTGCCCGCCGCGCCGGCGGGCGCACACGCGGCGCTGGTGGCGGCCGTCCCGGAACCCGGCTCGGTGGTCGACGCTCCCCCGTCCGAGATCGTCGTGAACTTCACCGAGGCGGTCACCCCGGTCACGGGCCGCATCCAGGTCCTCGCTCCGGACGGCAAGCGGATCACCGGCACGGTCACCGCGTCCGGCTCGACGCTGCGCATCCAGGTGCGCCGCGCCGCCCAGCCGCTGGGGACGTACCTGGTCAGCTACCGCGTCGTCTCGGCCGACAGCCATCCGATCGGCGGCGCCATGACCTTCTCGGTGGGCGCGCCGTCGGCGCGACCCGCCGAGAGCGACCCCACCGGCGTGCACCCGTCGGTCGCGGTCGCCGGCCCCACCTTCAAGATCGTCGGGTACGTCGGCCTGACGCTGATCGCCGGTCCGGCGCTGCTGCTCGCGTTCCTGTGGCCCCGACGGGTCTCCCGACGCGGCCCGATCCTGCTGGTCCGCGCCGGCCTGATCGGCACCGCCGCGGCGACGCTGGGCGCGCTGTGGACCCAGGCCCCCGCCAGCAGCGGCGCCGGTTGGTGGGATGTCTCGGTGACCGAACTCGCGGACGTGCTGGCGAGCCCCTACGGGCTGGCCCTGCTCGCCCGCCTGGCCGTGCTCGCCGCCGTCGCGACCCTGCTGCCCCCGGTCCTGCGCGGCACCGGCGGACGGCGACGCGGTGCGGCGGTGCTCGTGCTCGGCGTCGGCGGCCTGGCGACGTGGCCCCTGACCGGACACGCCACCGAGTCGCCGCTGCCGGGCGCGATCATCGCCGCCGACGTGGTGCACATGGCCGCGATGGCCGGGTGGCTCGGCGGCCTGGTCACCCTGTCCTGCTTCCTGCTGCGCCGCGCGCACCCGCGGGTGCTCGGCCGGATCCTGCCGGTCTGGTCCCGCTGGGCGGCACTGGCCGTGGTCTGGCTGATCGGCGCCGGCGTCGTGCAGGCGGTGGTCCAGCTCGGCACCGTCGACGCGCTCTGGAACACCGCGTACGGCCGGCTGCTGCTGGGCAAGGTCGCCATCCTGGCAGGCGTGCTCGCGGTGGCGGCGGTGGCCCGGACCTTCGTGCGGCGCGCGCGGGTGGTCACGGCGGGACCCGGCCCACTGCGGCGTACCGTACGCATCGAGGTCGCCGCGACCGTCGTGATCCTCGGGCTCAGCGCGGTGCTGGTGCAGACGACACCCGGCCGCAGCGTGGCGCCGGAACGGGCGGCCTCCACCGAGCGCGGCGTGTCGCAGACCCTCACCTCGGAGCTCTTCACCCTGCAGTATTCGGTCTATCCGGTGGAGCTGGGCGAGCACAACACGGTTCACGGCTTCACGTACACGCCGGAGGGCAAGCCTCTGCCGGCCCAGGAGTGGACCGTGACGACCCGGCTGCGGGGGCAGGACCTCGAGCCGGTCAGCCAGCCGATGCTCCCGCTGCACCCGCGCAACGACGCGCTGGGCGCGCTGACCTTCCCGCTGCCGGGCACCTACGACGTGACGTTCACCGTGCGCACCACGGAGATCGACCAGGCCACCGTCCGCACGACGATCACGGTCCCGCAGGTGCCGCGGCGCCCCTGAGCCGTCTCGCAGCGAACTTTGCGAATTCCGCAACCACGAGGAGTGGGCTTCGCCGGTTCGCGACCACGGCGAGTGGGCAGAGAGAAGTCTCCGTCGATGCGAGGAGACCGATCGTGCACGTGTCCGTCATCGGCGATCCGGACGACACCATGGTCGTGATCGTCCGCGGCAACCTGGACCTGGACACCGCCCCGGTCCTGCGTACGACCCTCGATCAGGTGCTCGACCGGCCGGTGCCGCGGGTCGTGGTCGACCTGTCCGGCGTCGAGTTCTGCGACTCGACCGGGCTGAGCGCCTTCGTGATCGGGCACCGCCGCGCGGCCGCGGCGGGCGGCTGGTTGCGCCTCGCCGCGCCGGGCGACTGGCTGCACGGCCTGTTGCGGACGGTCGGCCTGATCCCCGTCCTCGACGTCCACCCCAGCGTGGCGGAGGCACTCACCGACCCACCGCCGAACGAGCCCGACCCTCCGGCCGGTCCGTCGCGGGAGTGAGCGAGGTCCCCCGGCGGTGCGGCCGTGCTGAGGCGGGCCCGGCGGAGCTTGTAGCCTCGCGGCGTGCTCATCCTGCTGCCGCCCTCCGAGGGCAAGACCGCGCCCACCGCCGGGGAGCCGGTCGATCCGGCCGCGCTCTGGCTGCCGGGGCTCGCCGCCGCCCGCCGCCGGGTGCTGCGCCGGCTGGTCACGCTGAGCGGGCGACGCAGCGCCCGCGCGGTCGCCGAGTCGCTGGAGGTCCTGGGCCTCAGCGCCGGCCAGCGTGCCGAGCTCGACCGCAACGCCGCCCTGGTCACCGCACCCGCCGCGCCGGCCGCCGAGGTCTACACCGGAGTGCTCTACGAGGCGCTCGACGTCGCCACCCTCGCCCCGCGGGCCCGGGAATGGGTCGACGCGCGGGTCGCCGTCTTCTCCGGCTTGTGGGGTGCCGTCCGGCTCACCGACCGGATTCCCGCCTACCGCTGCTCGGCCGGGGTCACGCTGCCCGGGATCGGCGGGCTGACGCCGTACTGGCGGACCGCGCTGGCGAAGGCGCTGCCGGACGACGGTCCGGTGCTGGACCTGCGCTCGGGCGCCTACGCCGCGATGGCGGCGCCGGGGCCGCGGGCCGTGGCGCTGAGGGTGCTGCACGAACGGGTGGTGGACGGCGAGCCGCGCCGCTCGGTGGTCAGCCACTTCAACAAGGCGACCAAGGGCCGCCTGGTGCGGACCCTCGCGGTCGCGGACGCGGCGCCGACCTCGGTGGACGAGGTGCTGACGGCGCTGCGCGACCTCAAGTACACCGTCGAGGAGCGGCCCGTCGCGGCGGGCCGCCCCCGGCAGGCGGACGTGATCGTGCGGGAGCTGTAACGGCTACCGCGCGGCCAGCACGTCGACGACGAACCGCAGGTCACCGGCCGGACGTCCGCCGGTGGTCTTCTCGCCGTACGCGAGGTCGGCCGGGATGTCGAGCTGCACCCGGCTGCCCACCGGGACGCCGACGAGCCCCTGGTCCCACCCCTTGATGAGCTGGCCGACGCCGACCGGGAACTCGGCGGGCTCCCCGCGCTCCCAGGAGGAGTCGAACATCTTGCCGTCGGCGTACGTCACGCCGATGTAGTTGGCCCGGATCGTCTGGCCGGCGACCAGCTTGGGGCCCTTGCCGGCGACGAGCTGCTTGACGACCAGCTTCGTGACGTCGCCCGTACCGGCTTTGACGACCGGCTTCTTCTGCAGGGCGGGGTCGACGGGGTCCTGCGCGGGCGCCTCACTCGGCGCGGCGGGTGTCGGCGCGGCGGGTGTCGGCGCGTCGGCGGCCGGAGCCGAGGCCGCGGCCGGCCCGGCGGCCGGAGTGGCCTTGTCGTCGTCCGACCTCTGGATGCCGACGAAGACCGCGACGAGCACAGCGATCACGGCGACTCCGGCGAGCGCTCCCGCGAGCGCCTGGCCGCGCTTGCCGTCGGTCTTGTCCTGGACAGTCATCTGCTCTGACTTCTCCTCATCGCAAAGGGATCCGGGCCCCGCTGGACAGGACACGCGGGAAACTTCGGACACCGTACTCGCCCTGGCCGGTCGGCCGGAGCAGGCCTCCACCGAACCGCCGAGCCGAGTGATCAACAAAACGGTTGGTTACTCAATTCGCTCTTCTCCATCACTCACAGAAGGTGAGACGGTGTACCTCCCCAGCAAGGAAATGCATTCAGTACCAGGGACAAACCGCCCCGGGCGTCGACGGCGCCGTCCGGGACGAAAGCCCTCGAACGACCGGGAGGGTCGGTGCCGGACGACGACCGTACGACAGGTCGCCAGCCACAGCCCGAGGGCCAGCCCCCCGAGCCGGGGTCGCGCCGGCCTTATCCGCCCACCCCCAGGGCCGGCTACGGCTATCGGACCGCCGGACGCCGCGGCGCGGTGGTGCCCCCCGAGCTGCTCGAGGATCGGCCCAGGCGGCTCAGCGAGATCCTCATGCCCGCCTCGGTGATCCTGGCCGGCGTGCTCATCGTGGTGGCCTTCGGCTTCATCATCAGCGGCACCGCGCGCAACAACAAGCAGGCGATGCCGCCGGTGCAGCCGCCGGCCCTCGCCGACGTGCCGCTCAACCCGCCCGAGCAGTTCCCGATCCCGCTGCCGAGCGCCTCGGACAGCCCGTCGCCGACGCCCAGCAAGACCACCAGCAAGCCGCCGTCGAGCAAGCCGCCGGCGCCGTTCGCCGGGTCGGTCACGGTCGCCCGCACCGCCATTCCCGCCGGGGTCAACCTCAGCAACGAGGGCACCCGCGACTGGGTGCACTGGGGCGAGCAGGGCACCTTCTCCCTGGAGCGCAAGGCGAACGGCGGCTTCGCGATCCTGGAGGGCGCCCCGACGGCGCCCCGCTTCCGGCACGGCTTCAGCCCGCAGCGCTTCGTCTGGAGCGGCGGCTCGCCGGTGAGCAACTCCGACGGGACGCCGACCGGCATCCGCACCTGCGGCAAGGGCAACGGCTTCACCCTGTCCGCGCCGTCGAGCACCACGACGCGCACGCTCAAGATCTACGTCGGCGCCCTCGCCGGGCGCGGCAAGCTGACCGCCAAGCTGTCCACCGGCGGCCCGACCGCCACCGGCAGCTATGAGGAGCGCGGCAGCAACCTGAGCACGGTGGCGTTCGTCGTGACCTATCGCGGGCCGAAGGACGGCAAGATCAACCTGAGCTGGGTCACGGAGGACTCGTTCGATTCCGACTGTGGCGGCGTCGCGCTGGAGGCGGCAACGCTGCGCTGAGCCCGTACGCGGGGCTCGGGGTGAGGGAGGACCTGTGTTCGCCGGGTGGGGTTCGTTCGTAGCCCGGTTCCGTTGGTCGGTGCTGCTGTGCGCGGTCGCCGCGGTCGCGGCCGCCGGCGCGTGGGGCGTGGGCGTGTTCGGCCAACTCTCCGAGGGCGGCTACACCGACCCCGGCAGCGAGTCCAGCCGGGCCGCCGAGGTCGTCGCCGCGGAACTGGGCACACCGGGCGCCGACGTCGTCGTGATCTACCGGCCCACAACAGGCTCGATCGACGACGCGGCGCTGCGCGCGCGCATCCAGGCCAGGCTCGACGCGCTGCCGAAGTCGGCCGTCGTCGGGGTCACCGGCTACTGGCACGGCAAGGCCGCGCAGTACGCCGCCGCGGACCGCGAGAGCGCCGTGGCCGTGGTGAGCCTGGCCGGCGCCGACGACGGCGAGAAGCTCGAAGCCTTCCGCGAGATCGACGACAAGCTGGCCGTGCCGGGCGCCACCCTCCACCTCGCCGGCTCAGCCCCGCTGGGCGACGCCTCCGGCACCCGCTCGACCCGGGACCTCGCGTTCGCCGAGGCGATCTCGCTGCCCGTGGTGCTGATCCTGCTGCTGTTCATCTTCGGCTCGCTGGTCGCCGCGTCCCTGCCGGTGCTGGTGGGCGGCTGCGCGGTCCTCGGCTCGCTGGGCGTGCTGCACGCGATCGCGTACCGCACGGACGTCAACCCGTTCGCGGTCAACGTGGCCAGCCTGCTCGGGCTCGGCATGGCGATCGACTACGGGCTGTTCATGGTGGGGCGCTTCCGCGAGGAGCAGAGCTTCGGGCGTACGCCGGCGCAGGCGGTCACCCGTACCGTCGCCACCGCCGGGCGTACCGTGCTGTTCTCCGCGTCGTTGCTGATGATCGCCCTGGCCGGGCTGCTGTTCTTCCCGCAGGGCTTCCTGAAGTCGCTGGCCTACGGCGGCCTCGCCGCCGTGGCCCTCGCGGCCCTGCTGTCACTCACCCTGCTGCCCGCGCTCCTGGCCGTTCTGGGTCACCGCGTCGACAAGCTTCCGGTACGCCTGCCGCGCCGCGCCACGGCCCGACCAGCGGGCACAGGCTGGGCCGACCTCGCCCGCGCGGTGCTGCGCCGCCCGGTGCTGGTGGCGCTGCCGATCCTCGCCGGCCTCGTGGTGCTCGCGGCGCCGATCCAGGGTGTGCGGTTCGGGGAGAACGACGAACGGGTCCTGCCGCCCGGCGACCCGTCCCGCCAGGCGATCGAGACCCTCAAGACGGACTTTCCGGCCCTGAGCAGCGCCGGCATCCAGATCGTCGTGCACGGCACCGGTGGACCGCCGAAGGCCACGCAAGCCTTCGCGGCGGCGGTGGACAAGATTCCCGGCGTCGCGGCGGTCACGCCCACCGGATCGGGCGGGAACGCGGTCACGTACACCGCGACCCTCACCGTCAAGGATCCCTTCAGCCCCCAGGCCCGCGACGCCGTCGAACGCGTCCGCGACCTGCCCGCCCCGGCCGGCACCCGCGTACTGGTCGGCGGCACCACGGCCCGCAGCATCGACAGCATCACGGCGACCGCCGACCGCCTCCCCCTGATGATCGGCCTGCTCGTCGGCGCCACCCTGCTCCTGATGTTCCTGGCGTTCGGCTCGATCCTGCTGCCGGTCAAGGCGGTCCTGATGAGCGCGCTGAGCCTCGGAGCGACCTTCGGCATCCTCGTCTGGATCTTCCAGTACGGCCACGGCGCCGACCTGCTGCACATCACCCCGGCGCCGCTCGAGGTGGGCATCGTGGTCCTGATGGCCGCCGTCGTCTTTGGTCTCTCCACGGACTACGAGGTCTTCCTGCTGTCCCGCATGGTCGAGGCCCGCACCCGCGGCGCCACCACGGCCCAGGCGGTGACAACCGGCCTGGCCCGCACCGGCAGCGTGATCAGCGCGGCGGCGATCCTGCTCATCGTGGTGACGGGCGCGTTCGCCCTGTCATCGGTGACGACCATGCGCTTCGTCGGCATCGGCATGATCATCGCCCTCTTCCTGGACGCGACGGTGGTCCGGATGCTGCTGGTCCCGGCGGTCCTACGCCTGATGGGCGACGCGGCCTGGTGGGCGCCCGGGCCGCTGCGCCGGCTGCAGGAACGCGCGGGCCTGGCGGAGTACGAGGACGACGAGTCGTACCCGTCCGTGTCGGTCGGCCGCCACGCGGCCCGGGACGTTTCACCGGCGGAAGCTCTCCCGAGGGAGCGGGAGATGCTGCCCTCCGCGCCGTTGCACGCGGAAGCGCTCGCACGGCCCGCCGCGCCGGAGTCCGCACCGGCTCCGGGGACGGGATGGGTTTACGGGGCGGTCGTGCCCGGGCTGCCCATGGCGGGATCCGCGCCGGCGCCGATGCGGGACAGGGTGACGGTAGAGGAACAGGTCCCAGACCGGGCGCTCCCCTTCGCCGGGCTGCCGGCGGCGCCGAACCCGCCCGGCGGCGCGGCACTTTCGGGCCCGCTGCCCGCAAGCGTGATGCCGAACGCGGCCCCGGGCAACGCGATGCCCGGCGCGCTACCCCGACGACCCGTATCGCCGGAGGCGCGGGCACAGCCCGCGTCGCCGGTCAACGCCGCGCCCGGCGCGCTGCCACGTCGGCCCGAGTCGCCGGTCTCGGCGTCCTCCGGCCCCGCCTTCTTCGGGCCGGTGCGAGCTACTGTGTCGGCACCCCACCCGATGGCACCCCCGCCGGCACCGTCGGAGCCGATCGCGCCATCGGCGGCGTCCCAGGCAGTGCGCGACCGACGGCCACGGGACCTGTCCGATTTCGGGCCGGTGGTCGAGTCGTCCAGCCGGCGCGAGCCTGCCTCCTAGCCTTCGCGGCACGGTCCCGGCGCGGTCGCGGGGCCGCGACCGCTCGGCGACGCGGACCGGCCACCCGGTCGGTCCGTCATGGCCGATACGGGCGGAAAAGCCACTGTCTCCCCCGCCCGAGGGTCGCCCCGGCGCCGCGGAAAGTACAGTGCCCAGCGGACCATGGGTACTACCGCGACGGGATGAGCATGACCGCGACAGTTGACGAGACCGCCCGGCCCGGCGGCCACCCCGAGACGCCCGGCTCCGCGGCGCCCGGCGGCCACCCCGAGACGCCCGGCTCCGCAGCGCCCAGCAGCCAGCCCGAAACGTCCCGCTCCGCGGCGCCCGGAAGCGGTCCCGAAACGCCCGACGGCCTTCGCAAAACGCCCAGGACCGAATTGCCCGAGTTCGAGCCATCCGTAGCCGGATCAGCCGAATCTGGAACACCCGCATCCGGATCAGCCGAATCCGAACCGGCCGCATCTGGATCAACCCGCATCGACGCCGAGCGTCTCGCCCTGTGCATCGCCGTCATCGCCGAGGCCGAAGAGCTGGAACCGGAGCACCCGGACGCGGTCGCCCTTCGCCGAGCCACCGCCGGACTGTTCAAGGCGGTGAAGATGCGCCGCCGCCGGGACCGCCGCGACGCGATCCTCGCCAACGATCGGGCCGTGACCGCCGCCACCGCGACCGGCGCGCCCAGCCGGATCGACGACGAGACCGCCGGGCTGCCGCTGAGCACCGCGACCACGGACGGCATCGCCGGGGTCCTCAAGCAGGCGCGCGGATGCTACGTCTGCAAGCAGCGCTACACGCAGGTCGACGCGTTCTACCACCAGCTCTGCCCCCGGTGCGCCGCGGAGAACCACGCGCGCCGCGATGCCCGTACCGATCTGACGGGGCGCCGGGCGCTGCTCACCGGCGGGCGGGCGAAGATCGGCATGTACATTGCCCTGCGGTTGCTGCGCGACGGTGCGCACACGACGATCACCACGCGGTTCCCGAACGACGCGGTGCGCCGCTTCGCCGCGATGCCGGACAGCGCGGACTGGCTGCACCGGCTCCGGGTCGTCGGCATCGATCTGCGCGATCCGGCCCAGGTGGTCGCGCTGGCCGATTCCGTCGCGGCCCGCGGTCCGCTGGACATTCTGATCAACAACGCGGCCCAGACGGTACGCCGCTCGCCCGGCTCGTACGCGGCCCTGGTGACAGCCGAGTCGGCGCCTCTGCCGAACGGCCCGCTGCCGGAGCTCGAATACCTCGGCGGCCACAACCCGTCACCGCATCCCCAGGCGCTCACGGGCGGCGAGCTCGACACGGGGGCCGACGGCACCGGCCCGGACGCCGGCGGGACGTCCATGTTCAGTCCGCACGCCCTGACGGCGCTCGCGCTCACCGGCGGGTCGGCGAGCCCGGACCGGATCGCCGCGTTGTCGGCGGTCGACGCCGGCGGCCTGGTGCCGGACCTGGCGCCGACGAACAGCTGGAGCGACCGGGTGCACGAGGTCGAGCCCCTGGAGCTGCTCGAGGTGCAGCTGTGCAACGTCACCGCACCGTTCATCCTGGTCAGCCGCCTGCGCGCGGCCATGACCCGGTCATCCTTCCCCCGTCGCTACGTCGTGAACGTCTCCGCGATGGAGGGCGTCTTCCAGCGCGGCTACAAGGGCGCCGGGCATCCGCACACCAACATGGCGAAGGCCTCGCTGAACATGCTGACCCGCACGAGCGCGGAGGACATGTTCACCGACGGCATCCTCATGACCAGCGTCGACACCGGCTGGATCACCGACGAGCGCCCGCACCCGACGAAGATGCGCCTCGCGGACGAGGGCTTCCACGCCCCGCTCGACCTGGTCGACGGCGCCGCCCGCGTCTACGACCCGATCGTGCGCGGCGAGCAGGGCGAGGACCTCTACGGCTGCTTCCTCAAGGACTACGCCCCGATCGCCTGGTAAATCCGATGACGAGGCGGGCCGTCTGACATCCGCTCGCACCACGGCCGTGTGCGGCGGCCCGAGTGCCCGTTGGATAATGACCCGGTGCAGATCACCGCGTTACGCGAGCCCGAGCCCGGACCGTCCTCGTACCGGCTCGCCTGGGTGGCCACCGGCGAGGGCGGGCATCCGCTCGGGATCGCATACCTGCGGGTGCCGACGGCCGCCGGCGCGGAGCACCGGTCCGAGGCCGAAGTGTCGGTGCACCCGGCGGAGCGGCGTCGCGGCGTCGGCAGCGCGCTGCTCGACGCCGTGGTGGACGCGGCGCGCAAACTCGAGCGACGCGCGGTGACCGCCGGGCCGGTGACCGGGGACGCGCCGTTCCTCGTCGCCCACGGGTTCCGGCCGGTGCTCAATCTGACCTTTTCGAGGCTGCCGATGGCCCGCACCGACGCCGCGCGGATGACCGCGTTCGCCGGCGAGCCGCATCCCGGCTATCGGCTGCACAGCTGGGAGGGCACGGTCGCCGGCGACCTGGCGCCGACGTTCGCCGCCTCACGGTCGGCGATGGACGACATGCCGATGGACGAGGCGGACGTGGCGGCCGAGGCCTGGGACGTCGATCGGGTCCGCGCCATCGCCGCCGCCGTGACCAAGCGCGGCGACATTCTCTGCACGGTGGCGGCGATGCACGAGGCCGACGGCGAGATCGTGGGTTTCTCGGAGCTGGTGGTGCCGGGCGACGGCACCGGCGACGCCCAGCACTACGGCACCGGCGTGCTGCCCGGGCACCGCGGCCGGGGGCTGGCCCGCTGGATGAAGGCGGCGGCGGTCCTGCATGTCCGCGACGCCCACCCGGGGGTCGAGGGGCTGCTCACCGACACGGCGGACAGCAACGTGCGGATGCGCCGGATCAACGAGACCCTCGGCTACGAGCCCACCCACCGCTCGGTGCTCTACCAGCTGGATCTTTGAAACCAGCTCGGTCTTTGACGCGTACGCGATCAAAGACCGCGGACGGCGGCGACCGCGACGTCGTAAAGGTCCTCGATGGAGTTCGTGGCGCCGCCGCGGAGCCAGGCCTCGATCGCCACGTCCAGGCAGGCGAGCGCGCTCGACACGATCGCGGCCGCGCGGGGGTCGTCGACGCTGCCCGGCGCCACGCCGAGTCTGCGTTCGATGTCCGGGACCAGCATGTCCAGCCATTGCAGGCGTTTCTCGAGCCGGCGGGCCCGCAGGGACGGGGTCTCATGGACCATCGTGGCGACCCGGGCGGCCCACTGTGGCGGGGACGGCTCGTGGGCGAGGCTCTCCAGCGCCGCGCGCAGCGCCTCCCAGGGCCCTTCGTCCGGCGGCCGCGACTCGAGGACCTGGCGCACCCGGCGGCCCCACTCGACGAGGTCGCCGACGACGATGTCCTCCTTCGTGGCGAAGTAGCGAAACAGCGAGCGCCGGGAGATGCCGGCCTCGGTGGCGATCTGCTCCATCGTCGTGGCGTCGAAGCCGCGTTCGAGGAAGAGCCGCATGGCGGTCGCGGCAATGTCCGCCTGCACCGCCTGACGCGTCCGTTCCCGCAGGCCCATGGGGGCGATCGTACACACGGCGCCGGGATGCGCCGGCTCACACCGCGTCGATGTAGACACTGTCTACGGCGGATGGTAGACAGTGTCTATGTCCGATGACCTGCGAGCCCGGCTCGTCACGGCCGGGGTCGAGCTGGTGGCCGAGCGGGGCTCGGGCGCCCTGTCGTTGCGGGAGATCGCCAGGCGCGCCGGGGTGTCCCACGGCGCGCCGCGACGCTGGTTCCCCACCCACCGCGACCTGCTCGCCGCCATCGCGAGGGTCGGATACGAGCGGCTGTCCGCCCGCCTGGCCGCCCGCGAGCCGCACGGCGAGCCGCGTGCCGACCTGCTCGCCCTCGGCCGGTCCTATCTCGGCTTCTCCCGCGACGAGCGCGGCATGTTCGAGCTGATGTTCCGCCACGAGCTGCTGCGCGGAAACCAGCAGGATGTGCGCGCCGCGAGCCGGCCGCTGTTCCGGGTCCTCATCGACCTGCTCGGCCCCGGGCGGCCCGACGCCGACAAGGTCGCGGCCGCCTTCTGGGCCAACCTGCACGGCATCGCCCAGCTGGGCATGTGGGGCAGCCTGGAGGTGATCGGCACCAACGCCGACGCCCTGTTGCACACCGCCATCGACGCGTACCTGGAGCACTGATGATGCTGCACCACCTGGCCAGGGCCATGTTCGTTCCGCTGGCCCACGCCGCCTTCCGCCCCCGCGTCGAGGGCCGCCACCACGTGCCCCGCGACGGCGCGGTCATCCTGGCCGCCAACCATCTGTCCTTCCTGGACAGCTTCATCATTCCCCTGGTGGCACCGCGCCCGGTGGCGTTCCTGGCCAAGCAGGAATACTTCACCGGCAGCGGACCGCGCGGATGGCTGACCCGGACCACGTTGACCGCGGTCGGCGCGGTCGCCGTGCCCCGCGGCGAGCACCGGGCGGCGCAGGAGGCACTGGAGACCGCCCTGACCGTGCTCAAGGACGGGCGCGCGTTCGGCATCCACCCGGAGGGCAGCCGCTCCCGCGACGGACGGCTCTACCGAGGGCGGACCGGGGTGGCCTGGCTGGCGCTGGCCTCGGGCGCCCCGGTCGTTCCGGTCGCGGTGATCGGCACCGACCGGGTGCAACCCGTCGGCGCCCGGCTGCCGCGGCCCGGCAGGGTGACCGTCCGCTTCGGCGAGCCGCTGCACTTCGGGCCGCCGGCGCGCCTCGCGGCCCGGGCCCGCCGCGAGGCCACCGACCGCGTCATGGACGCGATCGCGGCGCTGTCCGGCCAGGAGCGGGCCGACGAGTACAACAAACTCTCCGGCACTCCCTAACCACTGCGCTACCGCGCAAGGAATCGCCCCGGTGTCATCCCGGTGACATGGATGAAGTCCCGGATCATGTGCGACTGGTCGGCGTAGCCGACGGCGGCGGCGAGCTCGGCATGCGTGGTGGCCTCCTCACGCAGCCGCTCGGCGGCCTCCTGCAACCGCCGCCGCTGGAGAAGGCACTTGGGCGTAAGCCCGAGCCGCCGGCGCACCAGGCGCTGCAGTGCCCGCTCGCCGAGGTCGAACCGCTCGCAGATCTGCGCGACCTGCGAGATCTCCGGATCCTGCTCGACCGCCGCCACCACGGCGTTCGTCAGCTCGCCCTCGGCGTCGACGGGCAGAAAGCGCCGCAAGGCCTCCTCGCACGCGCTCATGGAGGCCCGGTGGGCCGCTGGATTGTGCGGGTCGGGCGCCATGAGGTTGCGCACCCGGCTGGCGAGTTCCCGCCCGTCGTCGCCGAGCACCGCCTCGAGGTCGACGTAGCGGTCGTTCCATGCCCCGGCCGGGCCGCCGATCAGGTAGCCCGCGGCCGGCGCCAGCGTCAACCCGACCGCCCAACCGTCGCCCGTGAGCGTCGTCGTCGACAGCTCGGGCGCGACGCCGTAGAAGCGCGCGTAGTCCCCGCCGATCACCACCTGGCAGACCGGGTCCTGCAGCACCCTGCGCGGCGCCTCTTCCCCCGGCGGCACGGACCAGACCGGAATCAAGAACCGGCGCAGCAGGCTGGTGAGGTCGGGGCTCACGGCATGCCGGTAGATCCGGTGATGGACCTCCCGCGGGGTCGTCAGGCGCGCCAACTCCAGCGGGTCCCTGCGCACCGTGCCCACGACGACGCCGGCCTCGTCCGCAACGTCGGCGCCCGTGTGTCGGGTTTCTTCAAGTCCGCTCCCCAAGCCACGCCCTACGGTCTCACCCATGACTGACACAGCGACACACTACGAGACCGCCCTGCGCCCGTTGACCGCCGTCGTCGACGCGGTGCCGCCACACGCGTGGGACGCCCCTTCCCCCTGCGAGGGCTGGAGCGCCCGGGACGTCGTCGGGCACCTCATCGGGACCCAGCGCGAGACGCTCACGGACCATGGCGTCGATCTCGGCGACGCGCCGGACCTCATCGTCGACCCCGCTGCCGCGTGGGCCGAGCACAGCCGCCGCGTCCTCGACGCACTGACCGACGACGAACTTGTCGACCGCGCCTACGACGGTTTCCTGGGCCCGACGACTGTCGGCGGCACCGTCGAGCAGTTCTACGTATGGGACATGTACGTCCACCGGTGGGACCTCGCCCGCGCAGTGGGGCTTGATGCCGCGTTCACCGACGCCGAACTCGACCGCATCGAGCGGGGCGCCGACAGTTTCGGCAGCGCCCTGTACATGGACGGCATGTGCCGACCGACTCTCGCCCCGACCGACGCTGACCGCACCGACCGCGCCACTCGCGTGCTCGCACGTCTCGGCCGGGCCGGCTGAGACGGGCCACGCCCTAACGCAGGGCGGGCAGGACCTTGGCGCCGAACGTCTCCACGAACCCGGTCAGCTCCTGGCCCACGTGGTGCAGGTAGATCCGGTCGAAGCCCAGGGCGGCGTAGCTCCGCAGCCACTCCACGTGGCGACCCAGGTCAGCGGAGACGTTGACGACCTCGCGGACCCGGGCGAGCGGCACCTGCTCGGCGACCACGTCGAAGTGCTCGGCCAGCGCGAGGTCCCAGCAGACCGGCGGCGCGAAGACGTTGCCGCGCCACTGGTCGTACGCGATCGCCTCGGCCTCGGCCTCGGTCGGCGCCCAGCTGAGATGCACCTGCAGGCAGACCGGCCCGCGTCCGCCGGCGTCGCGGTACGCCGCGATCATGGTCCGGAGATGGTCCTCGGGCGCGTTGACCGTGACGAGGCCGTCGGCCCAGCCGGCGCACCAGGCGGCCGTCTCGGTGCTGACCGCCGCCCCGATCAGCGGTGGCGGCGTCTCGGGTCGCGTCCACAGGCGGGCCCGGTCGACCGTGACCAGCCCGTCGCGGCTCACCTCGGCCCCGCCGAGCAGGTCGCGGATGACGCCGACACACTCGAGCAGCCGGGCGTTGCGGATCTCCTTGCGCGGCCACAGTCCCCCGGTGATGTGCTCGTTGCTGTTCTCGCCGGTGCCCAGCGCCGCCCAGAACCGGCCGGGGTACATCGCCCCGAGGGTGGCGATCGCCTGGGCGATGATCGCCGGGTGGTAGCGCTGGCCGGGCGCGTTCACCACGCCGAAGGACAGGGAGGTGGTGGCCTGGAGCGCGGAGCCGAGCCAGGACCACGCGAAGGCGGACTGGCCCTGCCGCTCGCTCCACGGTGAGAAGTGGTCGGAGCACATCGCGGCGTCGAAGCCGGCCCGCTCCGCGGCGACGACCGCGGCGAGCAACTCGGCGGGCGGGATCTGCTCGTGGGAACAGTGGATGCCGTAGTCCGTCATGGCCGGGGTATCTACCCCGTCACACCCCTGCTCCTAACGTGGGTGCTCGCCCAGCAGGCGGGTGGCCAGCACCGCCGCCTGGGTGCGGCGTTCCAGGCCCAGCTTCGCCAGCAGGCTGGACACGTAGTTCTTCACGGTCTTCTCGGCGAGGAACATCTTGCCGGCGATCTCGCGGTTGGTGAGCCCCTCCGCGACGTACTCCAGGATCCGGCGCTCCTGATCGGTGAGCGACGCGAGTTCGCGCGGCTGCTCGACGCCGTGCCGGATGCGCTCGAGCACGCGCTGCGTCGAGGCGGGGTCCAGCAGCGACTGGCCCGCCGCGACCCGGCGGACGGCGACCTCCGCCGAGACGGACCTCGCGGCCGCGATTCCCCGGTGGTTCAGCAACCGCAGGCCGTTCTGGCCCGAGCCGGTGCCGTCGGAGATCCGGGTACGGCTGATCGAGGCCGCCCGCACCGAGGCGGCCTGGCTGGACCGGCTGGTCGGCGCGACCGCGCTGAACGCCTTCGGCGAGATCGCGCGCGGCGCCGACCGGGTGCTGCGCCGCGACCCCGCCTACCAGACGGGGTTCTTCGGCTGGGCGCACGCGGACGCGGCACCCGACGGCGTGCCGGTGGCGGCGGGCGCGCCTCCCGCCGAGCCGCAGGATCTGTCGCCGCAGCGGGCGTACTCCGAGCGGCGGCGGGCGGCGGGCCGCGACTTCGAGCCGGAGCCGCTGCTGGCGGTCCTCGGCACCGACACGGACCGCCCGGTGGACCAGGTCTCCGGCATGCCGCAGATCGCGCTGCGGATCGGGTACGGCCAAGCCGGCACCCCGCACCACGCCGACCGGTGGACGACGTGATCGCCGCGGACTACTAGTCCGCGGCGCGCACCTCGTGGCGGTGGGCGGCCAACGCCGTGGTCATTCCGGCGAGGAACCGGTGCACCGTGGCCAGGTCCGCGTCGTCGAAGTCGGCCATCACGGCATCCGTACGCGCGCCGAGCGGGCCGAAGAAAGCCATCGCGAGCGCCATCCCGGGCTCGCCGTAGCGCAGGTGCACGACGCGCCGATCGGCACTCTCCCGGCTGCGGCGCAGGTGGCCGGCGCGTTCCAGGCGGTCGATCGCGGCGGTCGTCGCGCCCGAGGAAAGGCCGATCTCCTCCCCCAGCCGTCCCGGGGTCAGCGGATCGCCGCGCCCCTCGGCGTGCATGACCGCGATGAGCGCCTGCAGGTCGGTCGGGTGCAGCCCGTGCCGCTGCGCGAACGCGTGCCCCACCTGCTGCGCCTCCACACTGTACGACCGCAGCAGGGTGACGATCTCCTCGCGGAGCTGATCCCGCTCCGACTCGCGCGCCCGGTACACGCGACCAGTGTTGCAGATCGCCCGCCCGTCGGAGAGAATCTCGATTGTCGAGATACTTTACGGTGGAGGAAAGATGCTGCTGCGGACGCTCACCGGTCGCCTGACGGCCTGGCTGGTGCTGCTCATGGCCGTCCTCGCGACGGGAGCGGTCATCGGTGGCGCCGGCGACCTGCGTGCCACGAACGATCCGACCGCCGCGTTGCCCGAGGCGGCGGAGTCCACCCGGGTCGCCGCCCTGCAGCGGCGGCTGCCGTCCGGGCAGAGCAGCTCGGCCCTGGTCGTCTACAGCCGTGGCGGTGCGCCGCTGACCGAGGCGGACACGGCGAAACTCGCGGCGGACGGCAAAGCCATGGGAGCCGCGTCGCCGCCGGTCTTCTCCTCGGGGCGGGACGCGGCGCTGCTCGCCGTACCGTTGCCGGTCGCTCTGCCCGCGGACGAGCTGATCTCGCGGATCAAGGCGCTGCGGACGACGGCGCGCGCGGACCTGCCGGACGGACTGACCGCGCAGGTGACCGGCGGCGCCGGATTCGCCGCCGACATCGCCGACAGTTTCACCGGCGCGAACACCCAGCTGCTGATCGTCACCGTGGTCGTGGTGGCGGTGCTGCTGCTCATCACGTATCGCAGTCCGGTGCTCTGGCTCGTACCCCTCGCGGTCGTCGGCCTGGCCGACCGGGTCAGCAGCGGCATGGTGGCGCTGCTGTCGCGCCACACCGACCTGACGATCGGCGACTCCACCGTGGGCATCGTGACCGTCCTGGTCTTCGGCGCCGGCACCGACTACGCCCTGCTGCTGATCTCCCGCTACCGGGAGGAACTGCACCGCCACGAGGACCGCCGCGAGGCGATGCGGCAGGCGCTCCGCGGCGCGGGCCCCGCGGTGGCGGCCAGCGCGGCGACGGTGGTGCTGAGCCTGCTCACGCTGCTGTTGGCGAGCCTCGGAGACACGGTCGCCCTCGGCGTGACCGCCGCCCTGGGCATCGGCACAGCGGCCCTGTTCACCCTGGTCGTGCTGCCACCGGCGCTCGTGGTCTGCGGTCGCCGGCTGTTCTGGCCCTTCGTCCCCCGCGCCGGCGAGTCGCTCACGCACGGCCTCTGGTCCCGGGTGGGAACGGCGGTGGCCGGCCGCCCGGGACTGGTCACCGTCGTGTCCGTCGTCGTCCTCGGCGTCCTGTCGGCGGGCATCGGCGGCACGACCCTGGGCCTGTCGCAGACCGAACAGTTCCGCGTCAAGGCCGAGTCGGTCGACGGCCTGGAAACGCTCAGCCGCTCCTTCCCCGCCGGCGCCGCGGAACCGGCCGTGGTCCTGGCCGCCCCCGCCCACGCCGAGAAGGTGCTCGCGGCGGTGACCGCGACGCCGGGAATCGCCCAGGCCCGCGTCGCCGAGCGAACCCCGTCGGTGGTCCGGATCGACGCGGTGCTCACGGCCGCGCCGGCAACCCCGGAGAGCTATCAAGCCATCCGTACGCTGCGCAGCGCCGTCCACGCCGTCCCGGGCGGCGAGGCGCTGGTCGGCGGCAGCGTGGCCATCGATCTCGACAACCGTGACGCCTCCCGCCGCGACCTGACGGTGATCGTCCCGGCCATCCTGCTGGTCGTGCTGCTGGTCCTCGGCGTCCTGCTGCGCGCGGCGGTCGCCGCACTGCTGCTGATCGGCACGGTCATCGCCAGCTTCGCGGCCGCGCTGGGCGCCGGTTCCTGGCTGTTCCGCCAGGTCCTGGACTACCCGGGCCTCGACAACCAGGTGCCGCTGTACGCGTTCCTCTTCCTGGTCGCCCTCGGCGTCGACTACAACATCTTCCTGGTCACCAGGGCCCGCGAGGAAGCCGCCCACCGGGGTACGCGAGCCGGCATGATCCAC
Organism: Actinoplanes sp. NPDC051346; assembly: GCF_040682215.1. Taxonomy (NCBI): domain Bacteria; kingdom Bacillati; phylum Actinomycetota; class Actinomycetes; order Micromonosporales; family Micromonosporaceae; genus Actinoplanes; species Actinoplanes sp. NPDC051346. The sequence goes on from NZ_JBFBAJ010000013.1 coordinate 132,023, forward strand.
GCCCTCGCCGCGACCGGAGCCGTGATCACCAGCGCGGGCGTCCTGCTGGCGGCGGTGTTCGCGGTGCTGGGCGTCCTGCCGATCATCACGCTGACGCAGATCGGCGTGATCGTCGGGTTGGGCGTACTCCTCGACACATTGCTGGTGCGAACCCTGCTGGTGCCCGCATTGGCGACCCTGCTCGGCGACCGCTTCTGGTGGCCCGCACGACCGGCCATTCCCGACGATCCTTCCGGCGCTTCCTGATCGCGACGTTTCCTGAGACCTTACTTACCCACCGCCCGCTGGCCAGGCTCTGGGCACTATTCGAAGAAAAATTTGCCTCGGCGTTGAACCCCCCGGCATCAACCGAACGGACGATGCCACCGGTTCTGAGAGGCTCACATATTTCTTCTTTAATTCGTCCATAAGAGTGCCTCAAGAATATGGCGGCAAATGGCTTTCTCGACCTCGGACTCTTACCGTCTGGGGGCCAGCTCAGAAGGGGACCGGAAACGGCGTCGGTAGATCTGCGAACGGTCGCTGACGATGAGCGCGAGACTACAGAAGAGGTATCACCCATGCGAAGGTCGTCATACCGCCGGGCCGCTACCCGCCGGGCCCCCGACCGTCGTGTCATCGCCGCCGTGGCGGTCCTCGTCGCGTTCGGTGGTGTCATCGGCATCACCCAGATCTCGAACGCCGACGAGAACAAGTTGGCGGCATGCGCACCCGCCGCCGGCGCGCCGGCACCGTCGGGCACGAAGGCGGCGACAGACCCCAAGGTCGGCACCTACACCGACAAGGACGGCGACGTCCAGCACAAGGGCGACGGCCAACTCGCCAAGGGCGAGCAGGCCAAGGCGCCGGTGCCGGCCGCCGACTGTCAGGACGGCAACACCGTCAAGAAGACCGTCAACGGCCTCGAGATCACCACCGACACCTGCGCGGACAGCCGGCTGCAACCGCACGACGGCTTCCAGAAGGGCGACCGCTGCATCTCGACCGAGTTCGGCGAGGTCGGCGACGCGGCGAAGAACCCCACGCTGCTGATCACCGAGTTCCCGAAGCAGGTCCAGGTCGGCCAGCCGTTCACCCTCAAGGTGAGCACCCGCAACCTGGTCCGCGACCGCTTCCTGGCGGCCGGGCAGGGCGGCTACTACGTGGAAAGCTCGGTCCTCACCGCCGAAGGCCTGGTCCGCGGCCACTTCCACACCGCGTGCCGCATGCTGGAGAGCACCTCCGCCGCGGTCGACCCGTCCCCGGTGCCGGCGTTCTTCGTGGCCACCGAGGACAAGCGGGGCGGCGCGCAGCCGGACACGGTGACGATCCAGGTGCCGGGTATGCCGCAGGCGGGCACCGCCCAGTGCGCGTCATGGGCCGGTGACGGCTCGCACCGCGTCCCGATGATGCAGCGCGCCAACCAGACCCCGGCGATCGACGCGGTCCGCCTCACCGTCCAGGGCGCCGGCGACAACGGCGGCAACCAGGGCGGCGACAACGGCGGCGACCAGGGCGACGGCGGCAACCAGGGCGACAACAACGGCGGCGGCGACAACGGCGGCAACCAGGGCGGCGACGACGACCAGTCGACGCCTCCGGCCGACAACGGCGGCGACCAGGGCGGCAACGCCGACCAGGGCGACGGACAGAACGGTGGCGGGGACGGCACGGCCAACCCCGGCACGCCGACGACGCCCGCCACGCCGAAGACCGACGCGGGCACCACCCCGCCCAAGGCCCCGACCGTGACCATCCCGCCCAAGACCGGCAACAACGGGGGCAAGACCACCGCACCGAAGCCCGCCAAGACGGTCACGAAGCCGGCGGCGCCGGCCCAGGACGAAGACGAAGAGAGCGACTCGAAGCCGGCGGCGCAGAACGTCGCGGGCGGCAAGGCCAACCCGAAGCCGATCAAGTCGACGCAGGCGGCCGCCGCCGCAGGCGAAGAGGACACCGGCGCCCCGGACGAGCCCGCGGCCGCACAGGACACCGAGGTCGCCGACGTTCAAGCGTCGAACGACGACAGCGACCGCCTCGCCCTCACCGGCGCGAACGTGACAACGATCGCCCTCGGCGGCGCGGTCCTGATCCTCGGAGGCCTGGCGGCACTGGCCGCCACCCGGCGCCGCCGGGCGGAGGCCCGCCAGGACTGAGGCGCAAGCACGGACGAGACGGTCCGGGTCGTCGACAGACGGCCCGGACCGTTCGCCGTAACCCGTACGGGTGATTGAAGGCGGCCCGGACCGTTCCACCGACCCCGGGTAAGTCGTCGAAGGACGGCCGCCAGCACCGTTTCGCCGACGCCCGCCACCGGACGGCGCGTCCGAAGAGGACATCGAGACAATGGATCTCCTCCGGCTGACCCGGTAGGTTGCGCCCATGGAGGTCTTCGACCAGCTCGCCGAGCTCTACCAGGGCGAGCACAGCCACAACCCACACCAAGCCGCGCTCATCGAGAAAATCAACTCCCTGGTACCCGCGGCCGCCGCGATCCTCGACCTGGGCTGCGGCACCGGCGTACCCACCGCCAAGATCTTCACCGAATCCGGCCACCGGGTCGTCGGCGTGGACATCGCCGAAGGAATGCTGCGCCTCGCCCGCGACCAGGTCCCAGCGGCCGAGTTCATCCGAACCGACCTGCGCGAACTCCCCGACGACCTCGGCCCGTTCGGCGCCGTGACCGCCTTCTTCTCGCTGCTCATGCTCAGCCGGGCCGACATCGAGAAGACCCTGGCCCGGATCGCGGGCTGGCTCGAGCCGGGCGGCTACCTCGGCCTCGGCATGGTCAACCTGGACGCCGACAGCCTCCCCGTCGAGTTCATGGGCGTGCCGGTCGTCGTCTCCGGCTATCCGCAAGACGCTCTCGCCGAACGCGTCACGGAGGCCGGCTTCGAGGTCGTCAGCATCGACACCGTCGAGTTCACCCCGGCCGGCGGTCCACCGGAGAGCCAGATCTTCGTCCTCGGCCGCCTGCCAGACTGAAGCGCGCCCTCAGCCGCCTGCCAGACTGAAGCGCGCCCTCAGCCGCCTGCCAGACTGAAGCGCCCTCGGCCGCCTGCCAGGCTGAAGTCTTCGTCGCCGCCGACGCAGGCGGTCCTCCGTGCCTCGTGCAGGGGGAACTACGCGATCCACCACCCTGGGTTGTCGCGGTGATTCTTGGCACCCATGCGCAGGACCGTCCGCAGCTGGGTGAGGCCTTCGGTGTCCGCCGGAAGGAGAAGTCGGTCCAGCAGCGCCCGCTGTCGCCGCCCGCTGCCGCTGCCCGCTGCCGCTGCCCGCTGCCGCTGCCCGCCGCCGCCCGCCGCCCGCCGCCCGCCGCCGCCCGCCGCCGCCCGCTGCCCGCCACCGGCCGCCCGTCGGGATCGCATCCCCGGCGGGGCTGTGGTGGGCTCCGGGTGTCAGTCGTCGAAGTCGACGATGGCCTTGGGCGAGAGGGGCACCGACTGGCACGTCAGCACGAAGCCCGCCTCGACCTCGTGCGGCTCGAGCGCGAAGTTGCGGCGCATCTTCACCTCGCCCTCGACGACCCGGGCCCGGCACGTGCCGCAGACGCCGCCCTTGCAGGCGAAGGGCAGGTCGGGGCGGGACCGCTGGGCACCCTCGAGAATGGTCTGGCCCTCGGGGATGGTCGCGGTCGTCGAGCGGCCGTCGAGGACGACGGTGACCTCGCTGCTCGGGCCGGTGGGTTCGCGTTCGGCGCGCAGTGGCTCGGGCGGCGCCTCGTCGACCCAGAAGAGTTCGCGGTGGATCCGCTCCGGGGCCACGCCGGCCTCGCCGAGTACCTCGGTCGCGTCGGTGACCATGCCGAACGGGCCGCACAGCCACCAGTGGTCCACGGCCGGCACGTCGATCAGCAGCGGCAGCAGGGTGCGGAGCTTCTCGGCGTCGAGCCGGCCCGTGAGCAGCTCGACCTCGCGGGCCTCGCGGGAGAGCAGGTGCACCAGTTCGAGCCGCGACGGGTACACGTCCTTCAGGTCGGCGAGTTCCTCGGCGAACATGACCGAGTCCGCGCGCCGGTTGCCGTACAGAATGCTGACCTGGGCACCCGGCCGCTGGAGCAGGGACGCGGCGATGGACAGCAGGGGTGTGATGCCCGAACCGGCCGCGATGAGCACGTGGCGTCCGCCGGCGTCGAGGTCCGGCGTGAAGGTTCCGGTGGGCGGGGCGACCTCGACCTCGTCTCCGACTCGCACCTCCCGCACGAGCCAGGAGGACACCAGACCGCCGGGCACTTCCCGCACGCCGATCCGGGGCCGGGCCCCGGCCGGAGCACAGATCGAATAGGTACGACGCTCGTCGGTACCGTTACTGCCGTGCCGCACCGTGACGGACTGCCCGGGCCGGAACGTGTACCGCTCGGCGAGCTCCTCGGGCACGTCGAAGGTGACCGCGACGGCATCGTCACAAAGCCGTTCCACCGCGGCGACCCGCAACGGATAGAACTCGCGGACCACCACGTCAGATCTCCTTCACGTGCTCGAACGGCTCACGGCAGGCCGGGCACCGCCGCAACGACCGGCACGCGGTCGCGCTGAAAGCGGCGATCTCCTCGGTCTCCGGGGTGCCGCACCGGGGGCACGGAATCGCCCGCCGGGTCGTCCCGAGGTTCAGCGGCACCGGCCCCGCCGCCCGGCGCGGCGCCGGCCCGGGCGGCGAGATCCCGGCGTCGGCGAGCTTGGCGCGGCCGGCCTCGGTGATCCAGTCGGTGGTCCAGGCCGGGGTCAGCACGGTACGCACCTCGACCCGGGCGAATCCCGCCTCCCGCAACGCCTCGGTGAGGTCGTCGCGGATGGTCTGCATCGCCGGACACCCGGAGTATGTGGGCGTGATCGTCACGACGACGCCGTCCGGGGTCTCCCGGACGTCACGCAGAATCCCCAGGTCGGCCAGGGTCAGCATCGGCAGCTCGGGGTCGCCGACCCCGGCGGCGACGTCAGCGGCGGTCCGCACGGACGCACCGGCGCCGATCACCAGACACCTCCGGGCAGTGTCCGCGCCAGTCCCTGCATCTCGGCGAGGATCTCGGCCATGGCCGGACTGTGCACACCATGGCGCCCGCCGGAACCGGAAACCCCGGCGGCACTGTCCGAAGCCGGAGCGCCGGGGGTCGGAGCGCCGGGGGTCGGAGCGCCGGGGCCCGGTGAGGGGCGCAGCGTCGCGGCCTCGAGGACCTGCGCCCAGACGCCGTCGAACTCCTGCCGCAGCGTCGCCGGGTCCACCGCGACGCCCGCCGCGGCCAGGCTCAGCTCGGCCTCGTGCGCGCCGAACAGCTCCTGCGCCAGCGGCGTCACCGCGTCCATGGCCGCCTGCATGCGGTCGTGGGACAGGGCGGTGCCGTCGCCCAGGCGGACCACCCACTGGGCGGCGTAGTCACGGTGGTACGTGACCTCCTTGACACCCTTGGCGGCGATCGCGGCGAGGACCGGATCCGTCGAGGCGGTCAGCCGGTCGAGCAGCGCGAGGCGCCAGGTCGCGAAGGCGAGCAGCCGGGCGACGAGATGCGCGAAGTCGGCGTCCGCGCGCTCGGTCAGCCGTACGTTGCGGAACTCCGCCTCGTCGCGCAGGTAGGCGAGCGCGTCCTCGTCGCGGCCCGCGTCCTCGACCTCGGCGGCGCGGGACAGCAGGAGTCGGGCCTGGCCGAGCAGGTCGAGGCCGATGTTGGCGATCGCCAGTTCGTCCTCGAGCTCCGGCGCTCTCGTCACCCACTGCTGGAGCCGGTGCGACATGATCAGCGCGTCGTCGCCGAGCATCAGGCAGTATGCCGCCAGCTCGGCCCGGTCCACGCCCGCCGGCACGGCGGTGTCGACGCCGGCGAGCGGGTCGGTGAATCCGGTGCCGTACGCCCACCGCGCATCGTCATCGTGGTCGGTCAGCGCCTCGTAGGCGGCGTCGAAGGACATAGTGATCGCCTCAGATGTGCGGTACGGAGTCGGGGATCGCGTAGTACGTCGGGTGGCGGTACATCTTGTCGCCGCTCGGCGCGAAGAACGCGTCCTTGTCGCCGGGGCCGGAGGCGGCCACGTCGTCGGAACGCACCACCCAGATGCTCACGCCCTCGTTCCGCCGGGTGTAGAGGTCGCGCGCGTGGTGCAGCGCCATCTGGTGGTCGGCGGCACGCAACGAACCGACGTGGACGTGGTTCAGACCGCGCTTGGCCCGGACGAACACCTCGAACAGCGGCCACTCGTGCTTGACGTCGTCGCTCATGCCGCCACTCCCGCCTTCTTCGCGGCGTGCGCCGCGGCTGCCTCGCGCACCCAGGCGCCGTCCTCGTCGGCCCGGCGGCGGTTCTCGATCCGCAGGGAGTTGCAGGGCCCGTCTCCGGAGATCACCCGCTTCAGCTCGTCCCAGTCCGGGGTGCCGAAGTCGTAGTGGCCACGGTCGGCGTTCCACGTGAGCTCCGGGTCGGGCAGCGTGACGCCGAGCGCCTCCGCCTGCGGCACACTCATGTCGACGAACCGCTGCCGCAGCTCGTCGTTGCTGTGCCGCTTGATCTTCCACGCCATGGACTGCGCCGAGTTCGGCGACTGGTCGTCAGGCGGACCGAACATCATCAGCGACGGCCACCACCAGCGGTTCACCGAGTCCTGCACCATCTCGCGCTGCGCCGGGGTGCCGCCCATCATGGTCATCAGCAGTTCGTAGCCCTGCCGCTGATGGAACGACTCCTCCTTGCAGATGCGGATCATCGCGCGTCCGTACGGCCCGTACGAGCTGCGGCACAACGGCACCTGGTTGCAGATGGCGGCGCCGTCCACGAGCCAGCCGATGACGCCGACGTCGGCGAACGACAGCGTCGGATAGTTGAAGATCGACGAGTACTTCTGCCGGCCCTCGATGAGTCGCCGGGTCAGGTCGCCGCGGTCCGCGCCGAGCGTCTCGGCCGCCGAATACAGGTAGAGCCCGTGCCCGGCCTCGTCCTGCACCTTGGCCAGCAGGATCGCCTTGCGGCGCAGCGACGGCGCGCGCGTGATCCACTCGCCCTCTGGCTGCATGCCGATGATCTCGGAGTGCGCGTGCTGGGCGATCTGACGGATCATCGTCTTGCGGTAGCCGTCCGGCATCCAGTCGCGCGGCTCGATCCGCTGATCCTTCGCGATGGTGTCGGTAAAGACCTGCTCTTCGTTCATCGGCCCTCCCCAGACGGCGCGGACGCCCATTCGTAGAAGCCCTGGCCGCTCTTGCGACCCAGTTCGCCCCGGGCCACCTTCTCGCGCAGCAGCCGGGGCGGCGCGAACCGGTCGCCCAGCTCGCGGTGCAGGTGCTCGGCGATGGCGAGGCGCACGTCGAGCCCGACGAGGTCGGTGGAGCGCAGCGGTCCCATCGGGTGCCGGTAGCCGAGCTCCATCGCCCGGTCGATCGACGCCGCGTCGGCCACGCCCTCCTCGAGCATGCGGATCGCCTCCAGCCCGAGCAGCACGCCGAGGCGGCTGGTCGCGAAGCCCGGCGAGTCACGGACGACGATCGCGGTCTTGCCCAGGGCGGCCGCCCACGACGACGCGGCGTCCCGGACGGCGTCGGCGGTCCGCGGCCCGACGACGATCTCGACGAGGTCGCTGGCCGGCACGGGGTTGAAGAAGTGCATGCCGACGAACCGCTCGGGCCGGCGCAGACCCTCCGCGAGCCCGGCGATCGACAGCGAGCTGGTGTTGGTGGCGAGGACGGCCTGCTCGCCGACCACCGACTCGGCGGCCATGAGCACACCGGCCTTCAGCCCCGCGTCCTCGGGGACGGCCTCGACCACCAACTCGGCGTCGGCCGACAGCTCGCCGGCCACCTCGACCCGCTCCAGGACGGCCGCGGGCTCTTCGTCGAGCTTGCCGCGCTCGGCCGCCCGCCGCAGTCCGGTGGCGACGCGTTCGCGGGCGGCGGTCGCGGCGGTCTCGTCGCGCTCCACCACGGTCACGACGGCCCCGGCGGCGGCGAAGACCTGGGCGATGCCCGCGCCCATGCGGCCACCACCGATGATCCCGACCCGCTTCGGCACGCTGCTCATCGCCGCTCCCCCGTCACTCATCGCCGTTCCCCTGCCAGAAAGGCGTCCATGCGCGAGCGCTTGTCCTCGGACTCGAAGAGGATCGCCTGCGCCAGATCGTCGGTGACGGGGTGCCCGCCCGGCGCGTCGGCGACGAGCTTGGTGAGCCGCAACGCCAGCGGCCCGGACCGCGCCATCCGGTCGAGCAGGGCGTGTGCCCGCTTGAGCAGGTCGCCCGCCGGCACGACCTCGGCGACCAGCCCGAGCCGGTAGGCGTCGTCGGCGTCCAGCCGCCGGCCGGCGAGCAGCACCTGCTTGGCCACCGAGGCGCCGACCAGCTCACGCAGCCGCCAGCACGCGCCGGCCGCGGCGAGGATGCCCAGCCCCGGCTCGGGATTGCCGAACACGGCACTGGGCGAGGCGAGGCGCAGGTCGCAGGCGTACGCGAGCTCGGCACCGCCGCCGAGCGCGTACCCGTCGACGACCGCGACCGTCGGCAGTGGCAGCCGGGCGATCCGGTCGAAGAGTCGGCTGTTGATGCCCTGGAGCGCCTGCTCCCTGCCCCGCTCGCGCAGCTCGGCGATGTCGGCGCCGGCGGCGAAGGTGCCGTCGTCGCCGGTGAGCAGCAGCAACCGCGGACGCTGCTCGATCAGGGCGCACACCTCGTGCAACTCCCCCACCATGGCGGCGTTGATCGCGTTGCGCGCCTCGGGGCGGTGCAGCGTCACGACGACCCGGTCGTCGAGCTCCTCGACCCGCAGGGTGTCCGCCATCAGACCCGCTCCACCAGCATCGACACGCCCTGGCCGACGCCGACGCAGAGGGTCGCGAGGCCACGCCGGGCGTCCTCGCGCTCCATGCGGCCGAGCAGCGTGACGGCGAGCCGGGCGCCGGAGCAGCCCAGCGGGTGCCCGAGCGCGATCGCGCCGCCGTCGGCGTTGACGCGCTCGTCATCCAGCTTGAGCCGGCGGATGACCGCCAGTGACTGCGCGGCGAAGGCCTCGTTGAGCTCGACGGCGTCGAGGTCGCCGACGCTCCAGCCGGCCCGGGCGAGCGCCTTCTCGGTGGCCGGCACGGGACCGATGCCCATGATGTGCGGCGCCACGCCCGCGCTGGCCGAGACGACTATGCGGGCGCGTGGCGTCAGGCCGTAGCGTTTGACGGCTTCGCCGCTGGCGACCACGACCGCGGCGGCGCCGTCCGACAGCGGCGACGAGGTGCCGGCGGTGACGATGCCGTCCTTGCGGAAGACCGGCTTGAGCGTGCCGAGACGCTCCAGCGTGGTGCCGCGGCGCGGGCCCTCGTCCTTGGTGACCTCACCGTCCTTGACCGGGACGGGGACGATCTCGGCGTCGAAGCGGCCCGCGTCGATCGCGACGATGGCCCGCTCATGACTGCGCAGCGCGAAGGCGTCGCTGTCCGCGCGGGTGATGCCGTCGAGGGCGGCGACCTCCTCGGCGGTCTCCCCCATGGACAGCGTCTGCTCCGCGCTGAACGCCGGGTTGGTGAACCGCCAGCCGAGCGACGTGTCGAATATCGCCCCCGGCCGGGCCCACGGGGTGCCGGGCTTGGCCATCACCCATGGCGAGCGGGTCATCGACTCGACGCCGCCCGCGACGACGAGATCGGCTTCCCCGCTGCGGATCGCGCGGGAGGCGTTGACGATCGCGGTCAACCCGCTGGCGCACAGCCGGTTGACCGTGTAGCCCGGCACGGTCTCCGGGAGACCCGCCAGCAGCACGGCCATGCGGGCGACGTTGCGGTTGTCCTCGCCGGCCTGGTTGGCGGCGCCGAGCACGACCTCGTCGATCGCCTCCGCGGGCGCACCGGCGCGGCGCACGGCCTCGCCCACCACCAGGGCGGCGAGGTCGTCGGGGCGCACTCCGGAGAGTGCGCCCCCGTACTTGCCCTGGGGCGTGCGGACGCCGCCGACGAGAAATGCCTCAGGCATCGCTCGGCTCACTGATGTGGTGGCGGGACTGGAGGGTGAAGAACCGCCCGGTCACGAAGGCCGAGTCGCTCAGTGACGCGGTGGCGGCCGGGTTGGCGGCGGTGCCGTGCAGGTCGCTGAACGCGGCGGTCTGGTTGACGAAGACCCCGCCGAGAAGGTTCTGCGACAGGTGCACGCCGGCGTCGAGCGCGGCCTCACGGGCCGCGGCGAGCACCTCGGCGGAGGTGGAGTAGACGGCGGCGGTGAGAGCACCGTGGTCGCGCACCGTCTCGGTGAACAGGCGCAGGCTGTGCTCGGTGGACTCGGTGGTGATCACGAAGGAGATCGGCCCGAACCACTCCCGGGTGTACGCCTTCTCGTCGGCGGCGTCCAGGCGCGCGATCAAAGGCGTGCGGATGGTCGCGCCCGGGAACTGCTCGTCGGCGATCTCGGTGGAGGCGTGCGCGACGGTGGGCAGCGATCCGGCCTCGGCGAGCCGGGCGAGCACGCCGTCGTTGACGATGGCGCCGAGGGTGCCGGCGGCCCGCTTCGGGTCGCCGAGCAGCTTGCCGAGCGAGGCACCGAGGTCCGCGGCGAACTCGTCGGGGCTGCGGTGACCGGCGTCGGTCTCGATGCCGCCGGCGGGCACGAGCAGGTTCTGCGGGGTGGTGCACATCTGGCCGCTGTAGAGCGACAGCGAGAAGGCCAGGTTGCGCAGCATGGCCTTGTAGTCGTCGGTGGAGTCGACGATGACCGTGTTGAGGCCGGCCTTCTCGGTATAGACGACCGCCTGGCGGGCGTTGGCCTCGAGCCAGTTGCCGAACTCGCTGGAACCGGTGAAGTCGACGATGCGCACGTCGCGGTGGGTCGCCAGGGTGGCGGCGATGCCGTCGCCGGGCTCCTCGACGGCGAGCGTGACCACGTTGGGGTCCTGACCGGCCTCGGCGAGCACCTCGCGGGCGATCTGCACGGTGATGGCGAGCGGCAGCACCGCGCCCGGGTGGGGCTTGACGATGACCGGGTTGCCGGTGACGAGGCTCGCGAACAGGCCCGGGTAGCCGTTCCAGGTCGGGAATGTGTTGCACCCGATCATCAGCGCCACGCCGCGGCCGACGACGGTGCTGGTCTTCTCCAGGAGCAGCGGATCGCCGCCGCGCTGCGGCTTGGACCACGTGGTGACGCCGGGGATCCGGGTCGACTCGGCCAGCGCGACCGCGATGGCCTCCAGGGCGCGGTCCTGGGCGTGGGCGCCACCGGCCTGGAACGCCATGACGAACGCCTGACCGGAGGTGTGCTGCACCGCGTGCGCCATTTCGAAGATGCGCGCGTTGATCCGCCGGAGGATCTCGGCGGCGATCCCGGCGCGCCCTTGCGGGCCGACCGCCCGCCAGCCGGGCAGCGCCGCGCGGGCGGCGGCGACCAGCTCGCCCGGCTCGGCCTTGGGGTAACGGATGCCCAGCTCGATCCCGTAGGGCGAGCGCTCCGTCGCGACGTGAGTGGTCGCGCCGGGCACCTCGATCGGGAAGTCCTTGCCGAGCAGGGCCTGGAACGCCCGCTCACCATCGGCGGCCGCGGTCTCGCCGTAGATCGACTTGCTCGGCGACTCGGGATAGGCCGACCAGTAGTCGCGAGCGCCGGCGGCCTCGATCGCCTTGTCGAGCAGCTCACGGTGCGTCTCGTAGAACTCGGCGGGGGTTGTCACCGGCGCTCCTTTGCGGTTGGGTGTGCTTATTATCTACCGTCCGTTCGGTCGGTAATCAAGCCCTCAGCCGAGATCGGAGGGCTGCGCCATGGGAGGGACGGATGGCACAGACGGCGGCGCACGAGATGTTCGGGCGTGACAAGGCATCCCAGGCACTCGGGATCGAGCTCGTTTCCGCAGGTGACGGCGCTGCGATCGTACGGATGAAGGTCACCGCAGCGATGGTGAACGGCCACGGCATGACCCACGGCGGGTTTGTGTTCCTGCTGGCTGACACCGCCTTCGCCTGCGCATGTAACAGCCTAGGCCCGGTCACCGTCTCCGCGGGGGCCGACGTCGCGTTCCTGCGACCCTCGGCCGAGGGCGACGTGCTGGAGGCCCGGGCGCGGGAGCGGGCCACGAGCGGACGCAGCGGCATCTACGACGTCACCGTGACCCGCGAGGGCGATGTGATCGCGGAGTTTCGCGGCCGCAGCCGAGTGATAAGCCCCGGGCGGCCGCAATGACGGCAGAGGATTCCTTCCGACTGCTGATCGACCAGGAGATCCGCGCCCGCCGGGGACGCCCCGGGCACGATCTCGAGGCCGTGCTGACCGCGGCCGTCCAGCTCTTCAACGAGCGCGGCTACGACGCGACGAGCATGGACGATCTGGCGAAACGCCTCAAAATCACAAAATCAAGCATTTACCATCACGTACGCGGCAAGCAAGAGCTTTTGCGGCTCGCGGTCGATCACGCCCTCGACGGGCTCGACGAGGCCATGGCCCAGGCCCAGCGCTTGCACGAGGCGACCGCGCTCGAACGCCTCGAGTCGCTGATCCGGCTCAGTGTGCACGTGCTGGCGCAGCGCCTTCCCTACGTCACCCTGCTCCTGCGCGTCCACGGCAACTCCGACGTCGAGACGGAGGCCCTGCGACGCCGAAGACTCTTCGACCACCAGGTCACCGCGCTGGTCAAGCAGGCGCAGACCGAAGGGACGGTCCGCGCCGACGTGGATCCGGCGACCGCGTCCCGCCTGGTCTTCGGCATGGTCAACTCGCTCATCGAGTGGTACAGCCCGCAGCGCGGCGGCGCTGACGAGCTGGCCGCCACGGTCACCGCGCTCGCCTTCGACGGGCTGCGCACGAGACAGTGAGGTTTCGTTAGGAGAGACGATGCAGGACCGCTCCCCTCGTCCCGAGGACCTCGAACCGATCGAGCGCGCCTCCATCGACGAACTGCGCGCGCTCCAGTTGTCGCGCCTGCGGTGGTCGGTGCGGCACGCCTACGACAATGTGCCGCACTACCGCAGGACGTTCGAGGAGCGTCACGTTCACCCCGACGACCTGCGCGAGTTGAGTGATCTCGCGGCGTTCCCGTTCACCGACAAAGAGGCTCTGCGCGGCAACTATCCGTTCGGCATGTTCGCCGTGCCGCGAGAACGGATCTCGCGGCTGCACGCCTCCTCGGGCACGACCGGGCGACCGACGGTGGTCGGCTACACGAAGGAGGACATCGGGACCTGGGCACGCCTGATGGCCCGCTCCATCAGGGCGTCGGGCGGGCGCGCCGGCGATCGCGTACACGTCGCCTACGGGTACGGCCTGTTCACCGGCGGGCTCGGCGCCCACTACGGCGCGGAAGAGCTCGGATGCACGGTCATTCCGGTGTCCGGCGGCATGACGGAGCGCCAGGTCATGCTGATCGAGGACTTCCAGCCGGACATCATCATGGTGACGCCCAGTTACATGCTGGCCATCGTGGACGAGATGCGCCGCCAGGGAGTGGACCCCCGGAGCACCTCCCTGGCCGTCGGCATCTTCGGCGCCGAACCCTGGACCGATGACCTGCGCACGGAGATCGAACAGCAGCTCGACATCCACGCGGTCGACATCTACGGCCTCTCGGAGGTGATGGGACCCGGAGTGGCGACGGAGTGCGTGGAGACGAAGGACGGTCTGCACGTCTGGGAGGACCACTTCTATCCGGAGATCATCGACCCGCGGACCGGCGAGGTGCTGCCCGACGGCGAGGTGGGCGAGCTCGTCTTCACATCGCTGACCAGGCAGGCCATGCCGGTCATCCGTTACCGCACCCGCGACCTGACCCGGCTGCTGCCCGGCACCGCCCGTCCGATGCGCCGCATCGAGAAGATCACCGGCCGCACCGACGACATGATCATCCTGCGCGGCGTCAACCTCTTCCCCACCCAGATCGAAGAGCTGATCCTGCGTACGCCCGCGCTCGCCCCGCACTTCCAATGCGTCCTGACCCGTGACGGCCGGCTCGACGCGATGACGGTCCGGGTGGAACGTCGCCCGGACGCGCAACCACAAGCGGCGCGGGAGGCCGGTCGCGACCTGGCGGCCCTGGTGAAGAACACGATCGGGGTCAGCGTGGCGATCGAGGTGATCGAACCGGACGGCGTGGAGCGATCCGTGGGAAAGATGAGGCGAGTCGTGGACCAGCGCCGCACAGACTGAACGCGCCAACGCGGCGCGGCCATCAGTGACGGGCGGCCCGGAGGCCGTCGGTGGTCGGCTTCCAGTCGGCGCTGTCACGCGAGTCCGCGGTCAGTCCGGTGGCCGAGAGCAGAACGACGAGCAGGAAGAACAGCAGCATTCCGAGTTCCATGACAAACACACCCTTGTCCGGCGAATCTGGTGAAGCCGGTGCGCACCGGGTTGCTTGGTACCCAGTCTGCACCCGGCGACAGCGGACGGACAGTGGCAGAGATGCCATACATCTTCAACATCCTGCCACGGTTGGGTAGGCTGGCGGCATGTTGCGCAAGGTAGCCGTCATCGCCCTCCCGCCGGTCGCCGTCTTCGAACTCGGCGTCCTGTGTGAACTGTTCGGCTACGACCGGACGGGCGAGGGACTGCCGGCGTACGAGTTCTCGGTGTGCAGCGTGGGCGGGCGCCCCGTACAGACGCATGCCGGGTTCTCGATCTCCCCCAGCCACGACCTGACCCCCGCCGAGGACGCCGACCTGGTCGCGGTAATCCCCAACGACACCGACGCCGGCCCCCCGGAGGAGGTCCTCGAGACGCTGCGCCGGGCCCACGCCCGCGGCGCGTGGGTGATGAGCGTGTGCACGGGCGCGTTCGCGCTCGGCGACGCCGGCCTACTCGACGGGCGCCGCTGCACCACCCACTGGCGACACACCGACCGTCTCGCCGCGCGGTTCCCGGCCGCCAAGGTCGACCCCGACGTCCTATACGTCGCCGACGGCACCATCCTCACCAGTGCCGGCACCGCCGCGGCCGTCGACTGTGGCCTGCACCTCATCCGAGAGGAACAGGGCTCGGCCGTGGCCACCCAGATCGCCCGGCGCATGGTGGTGCCACCACACCGCGACGGCGGCCAGGCCCAGTTCGTCGAGACGCCGCTGCAGCCGATCCAGTGCGACACCCTGCAACCGGTACTGACCACGGTCATGGCAAGCCTCGACCAACCGCACACGGTGGACACCATGGCGGCGCAGGCACACATGGCTCCCCGCACCTTCGCGCGCAAGTTCCGGGCCGAGACCGGGGCCACCCCGCACGACTGGCTCACCAACCAGCGGGTTCTCCTCGCCCGCCGCCTCCTGGAGGAGTCGAGTCTGGGCATCGACGCGATCGCCGTCCACGCCGGTTTCGGCAGCGCCGCCACCCTGCGCCACCACTTCGGGCACCGGCTCAGCACCACACCCCAGGCATATCGAGCAATGTTCAAGACCCGAGTCGCATAGGAACCACGTCGCCGCCACGACGCTGCTGAAACGCCGGCCCCGTCGGCGTACCGACCGCCGCCTTCGACGCCGACGCATCCGGTGTCGCCTTCAGCGTTCAGTGCCTGTCTCTCCACTTCAAGATCGATTGAGAGCGGGTTCTACGCTCGCGGGATGAGCGGTGTGAAGCGCGGTGCCCGGGGCTGGCTGTCGTTGGTCCCGCAGCCGTCCGGCGCGGCTCGGAGTCCGGCAGAGAGCCACGCCAAGCGGCAGAGGAGATCGTCGTGAGCCAGGACCTGTCCGGCCACAACGTCTACGGCCCGGGCGGCGAGCCGCCCGCGGGCGTGGACCTCACGATGGGCCGCGGCCCGTGGTGGATAGTGATCCGCGTGGACCCGGTGTGGGACCACGTGACCACGATGCCCGTCGAGGGGAGCGACCCGAACGGCGGGCCCGGCCACGGGGTGAGCCCGCCCGACGGCGAGGTGCTGCTCATCGTCACCTCACGCCGCCAGGGACGCCGCCATCCCGAGCTGGACAAGACCCGGCACGCCAGCGCGGCCGCGGCGATGCGCACGGCGTGGGACGCCGGCCTGCTCGACGTGTTCGCCTTCCCGACCTGAAAGAGTTGCTACGACCGGCCGCGCCTCGCTGCCTGTGCCGACGTCACGGAGTGCCCGCCTCTGGTGCTTCACGATCGGGTTGGTGTCGGTTCTACGCTCGCGATGTGAGCGGTATGAAGCGCGGTACCCAGGGCTGGCTGTCGCTAGTCCCGCAGCCGACCGCGGCGCCTGGGCGCTCGGCGGAGAAGCCGCCGCGGCGGTGTCCGGTCTGTGGTGACCGGTTGCCGGCGGCGGCCCGGGATTCGAGGATGTTCTGCTCGTCGGCGGGCCGAGCGCGGCATTGGGCGGGCGGTCCGGCATAGCCGGTCCCGGATCGCCGCGGCCCCGGCTTCTGAGCAGCACGGTCATCCCGCACCCGCAGAAGCTGCCCGACGACGAGTGGGTCCAAATCGACTCCCAGAGCGTCAAAGCCGCGGAGACCGTCAGCCGGAAGGCTCGCGGATTCGATGGAGCGAAGCTCATAAATGGGAGAAAAAAGCACTTAAACGTAGACACCAAGGGCCTGCTCGTGACCGTGAAGGTGACCCCGGCGGACGTCACCCACCGCGACGCCGCCCGCGAGCTGCTGTCCGAGCTTTGCAAAATCAACCCGGAACTGACCCTGATGTGGGCCGACAACGCCTACACAGGTGTCCTGCGATGTCCTCACCACATCTCGCGCGCGGGTGATCTCTCGCTCCAACGCCCGCAGAAGCCTCAGCAACTCCGGCATCGCGGCGGGCTTCCCGCGATCCGGCCAATTGACCGTTCGATGTGGCGTCACAGTGACGGAATCACGAACGCGATCAGTCCGATCACCCGCGCGTTGATGCCCTTCACCAGCGAAAGCGGGGTGAGAGACAAGCACTCAGCTTGACGTTAACCTCATTGCCGCGCGGTGCTGGCGAGGATGGTTCAAGCAGTCCTGTTCAGCGCGCCTCGGACTGGCAGTGGTGCCACAGCCAGTCCTGGTAGTCCCGAAACTCCTCCAGGGTGGCAACCCACCCAAGAGCGGCGTAGTGCAAGATCCGGTGCGCCTCGCCGGGCAGCAGCTCATGGTGACCGACACCGGTCTCCGGGGTGGCCGCCTCAGGTGCAACCGGGACCGGGCACGGCAGGATCGGTATCCGCGTACCGGCCGTGCTCAACGCCTTGAGCACGGTGAGGTACGCCCGCGGCAGGTGGTAAGGGGTGACAGCGAGGAGGAGGCTCGTTGCCCCCAGGCTGTTGACCTGCCTGGCGATCCACGCTGCCTGCAGTCCCGTGTTCGGCGCCGGTTCGCCCTGCAGCTGAACTCCGGCACGGCGGCGTAGGCCGAGCCGGTACAGGTACTCCGGGGTGATGGGGACATACGTCCGCTCCGCAGGATTTCCGTTGGCGACCAACAGATGTCGAGCAGCGTTGCCGGACTCCCAAAGCCCAATGGCGTGGGTCAACCGCCACTCCTCGCCTTGGCCCGGCGGCACCGCGATCGCGTCAGCTGGGCCGTGAGGCCAACTCGCCATGGACAGGATGCCGAGAAGCATCTCCATCACGTCAAGGAGCCGCCCGGCACCTGCCTCATCGACCTCGGCTAAGTCCACGACCCGCGGGATTCCCATGTGGGCAGTATGGCAAGCAAGGTCATCTCCAACTGCAGTGCTCGCTGCCGAGCGATCGATGGCGCTGGGGTGGCCATAACCGGATCCCATCGATCACCAGGCGCTGCCGATCATCGAGGGCACGGTCATTCGGCTCACCGTCGATCACCTGCCCAGCCGCGGCGACCCGAAGCCGGTCTGGCTGTGGTGGTCCAAGGTCGACGCTACCGACGGCGATGTCGACCGGTGCTGGCAGGCGTTCCTGCGCCGCTTCGACATCGAGCACACCTTCCGCATGCTGAAGCAGACGCTCGGCTGGACCACTCCGCAACTCCGCGAGCCGGCCGCCGCCGACCGCTGGACTGGCTGATCCTGGCCGCGCATACTCAGCTGCGTCTCGCCCGGCCCCTCGCCCAGGACCGGCGCCGGCCTTGGGAACGCCCGATGGCGCCGGAACGGCTCACCCGGCCCGGGTGCGGCGGGGGTTTCGGAACCTCCGCGCGACCAGCGGCTCACCAGCGCGTGCACCCAAACCCAGCAGGCCCGGCCCCGGACGCCCGCCAGGCTCCCGCAACCGGCACACCGCCACCCGTCACGACGTGGGACTCATCCTGGTCACCGGCCAGGCCCACCGGTGGCCAACACACCACAAGAAGGGCACCAAACCCCGGCGCACGGATTAAGCACAAGCTCAGACCGGAGTCGGTTTCAAGGCATCCGTCGAGCCGGACGCGACGGCCGGCAAGGTCAACCCGGTGATCTTCCGCTTGCACACCCCTGAGTGGGCCGAGAAGAAGGGCGGCATCGACGCGCTCGCCGGCGACGCACCCGCTTCGTGGCCTGATCCGTCGCGCCCGGCCGGAGGATCCGCTGCTGGCGGACCGGCGGGCGCGCCAGACGAAGAAGAGACCTCGTCGGGGTCGCTTTCGTCTGTACGGCCGAGACCGCACATCGTCCGGAGGCGGCGAGCCAAGAACCCGGCGCCTGACCCTGCCACCTTCCTCCCGATGTCAAAAATATTTGACTTGGCGACTCGCGCGCCCATACAGTCTGCGTGTTAAAGATTTTTGACATCGGAGGAACGTATGGTCACGGACGAGACGCGCATCGATGACGATGAGCCGATTCCGACGACGGCCGAGGAGCGGGCGGTCTGGGCCTCGCTGGTCACCGTGGCCGTGTCGTCGGGCGCCTACTTCGCGCTGATGGTGCCCCGGCTGCTGGCGCGACCGGCCGAGGAGGTCTCCTGGGTGACGCCGATGTTGTGGACCATGGGCCTGTCGATCGCCGGTTCGGTGCTCCTCTCGATCGTGGTCACCGTCATCGCCGGGGCTTTTCGGCGCGGCGGGTGTCCTCCGGCCGGCCGCGGTGAGGTGACCTCCGATGTCCGCGACCAGGAGATCGGCCGTCTCGGTTGGCGGGCTTCCATGGGTGTGATCAGTGTCGGCTTCGGCGGCGCGCTCGTGCTGGCGATGCTCGACGCCGCCACGTTCTGGATCGGGAACCTCTTGTTCCTGTTCGGCACGGTCGGCGCGCTCGTGGCGGCCGCGACGAAGATCCGGCTGTATCGGCGGGGCTTCTGATGAGCCCCAAACCCACCCGGGTGACCAACCGCATCCGGCAACTGCGCACGGAGGCCGGCGGGATGACGCAGGCCGACCTCGCCAGACACCTCGGCGTGACGCGCCAGACGGTGATCGCCATCGAGCAGGGGCGGTATTCGCCCTCGCTGGAACTGGGATTTCAGATCGCCCACGTCTTCGGCCTACCCCTCGACGCGGTCTTTCAGTACGACGCGCCGCGGGACTGATTCGCGGTTCCACCCGACCATCCACTCCTCTGGAGGCAGTTCCGTGACCGACACCAGACGCACCGCCCGGATGACCGGCCTGGCCTATCTGGGCCTCGCCATCTCCGGCATGCTCGGCTTTCTGCTGATCCGCGAGCGGCTCTATGTGCCCGACGACGCCGCGCGGACGGCCGCGAACCTGATCGCGCACGAGGGGCTCGCCCGCCTCGGCATTGTCGTGGATCTCGTCATGGTGCTCACCCAGGCCGTCACCGCGGTGGGGTTCTGGAAGCTGTTCCGGCCGGTCCACCCCGTCGCGGCGGGCTCGATCGCCGCGTTCGGGTTGGTGAACTGCGTGCTGATCCTGGTGGCCGTGACGTTCTCGGCCACGGCACTCGATGTCGCGCTTCGTGGGGGCGTGACGTCGGCCGACGACGCGCTGCTGCTCTACGACCTCAACGGCGCGGTGTTCCGGCTGGCGGGCGTGTTCTTCGGACTGTGGCTGCTGCCGATGGGTTGGCTGGTCGGCCGCTCCGGCTATCTGCCGCGGCCGCTCGGCTGGATTCTCATCGCCGGCGGATTCGGCTACATCCTGAGCGTTGTCGTCGCCTCCCTCGTCCCCGACCTCGCGGCCGGGGCCCAGGTTCTCACCGTGCCCGCCACCGTCGGCGAGCTGTGGATCGTCGGGTATCTGCTGGCCAAGGGCGTGTCGGAGCGGACCGCGTCGGCTCAGCCGCCGCCGAGCCACGAGGCGGCACTGACCTGAGCGGACACGGCGTACTTCTGCAGGTAGTGGTTGACCTGAGCGAGGTTGTGCCGGCAGCTGTCGTCCGCCCGTTCCTCCCACGCGAACACGCACACCGTGGCGATTCCGTCGAATCCCACCTCGTGCAGCGTACGGAAGAACAGGTCCCAGTCGACCTCGCCCTGCCCGATGTGGTAGCCCAGTCCCGCGACCCGGCTGGGCAGGTCGAGCAGGGGCACCGTGCGCAGCATGTACGGGTCGAGGGCGATCTTCACGAGGCCACCTCGTAGAGGGGTGGGCGCGGCATCAGTGACACGTCGACCCGCTCTCCCCCACGCAGGGCCGCGACGCCCGCGTCCGAGACCACCGCCGCGGCGTAGCCGTCCCAGGCGCTCGGGCCGACCGGCGGGCCGCCCGTGGCGATCGAGTCGATCCATTCCTGGAGCTCGATGTCGTACGCCCGGAGGAACCGTTCCCGCCAGTCGGCGGGCACCGGCGCCGCGAGTTGGCCGCTGACGCGCACCGCCACCGGGCTGAGTTCGCCGAGCGCCGCGGTGCCGTCCTCGCCGACGACCTCGCCGCGGATGTCGTAGCCGTACCGGATGTTGACGGAGATCTCGACGTCGACGATCGCGCCGCCGGCCATTTCCATGATGAGCAGGAGCGGGTCCTGCAGGTCGCCGCCGTTGCGGCTCTTTCGGGGTACGAGCACGCGCACCGCCGTGATCTCCTCGCCGAACATCCAGCGCACCATGTCGATCTCGTGCACCGCCGTGTCCGTGATGGCGCTTTCCTTGGAGTAGAAGGACGGCACCCCGGCGTTGCGGTGGGCGCAGTGCATCATCAGCGGCGTACCGATCCGGCCGCTGTCGACCACCGCCTTCAGCGCGCGGTACGCGGCGTCGTACCGGCGCATGTATCCGACCTGGACCAGCCGCCGACCGTGAGCGACCTCGGCCTCGACGATGCGTCGGCAGGCCTCCTCGGTGGTGGCGAGCGGCTTTTCGCAGAACACCTGTTTGCCCGCCGCTATGGCGGCGAGCACGTACTGCTCGTGGGTGGGTCCCCAGGAGCAGACGACGACCGCGTCGACGCCCGGGTCGGCGATGAGATCCTCGCCGCTGCCGTGCACGACCGCGCCCGGCAGTGCGGCGGCGACCCGCTTGGCGGTCTCGACGTCCACATCGGTGACGGCCGTGACCTCGACCCCCGCCAGCACCGTGGTCATCCGCCGGATGTGGTCCTGACCGATCATCCCCGTGCCGACGACTCCTACCTTCAGCATCATCGCCCCAATTCGTGGGAGAGCTCGGCGAGCTCGTCCCCGCCGGCCATCTGGGCGGTCAGTTCGTCGAGGCCGACCTCCTCGCGCGTCTTGTCGAGGACGGTGGCGCCGAGCTTGAGGATGACGAAGTGGTCGCCGACCAGGTACGCGTGGTGCGGGTTGTGGGTGATGAACACGACGCCCAGCCCGGCGTCGCGGGCGGCGGCGATGTACTTCAGCACGACACCGGACTGCTTGACGCCGAGCGCGGCCGTCGGCTCGTCGAGGATCAGGACGCGGGCGCCGAAGTAGACGGCCCGGGCGATCGCGACGCACTGCCGCTGGCCGCCGGAGAGGGTGCCGATCGGCTGGTCGATGTTCTTGACGACGATGCCCATCTTGCGCAGCTCCTCGTCGGCGATCCGCTTCATGTCGCGGATCTTGAGGCCGGCCAGGGGGAACCGCCCGGCGGTGAGCTCGGAGCCGAGGAAGAAGTTGCGCCAGACCTCCATGAGCGGCACGACGGCGAGGTCCTGGTAGACGGTCGCGATGCCGTGGTCCAGGGCCTCCCGGGGGGACGAGAAGGTCAGTTCCTGGCCGTCGACGCGCAGCGTGCCCTCGTTGTGCGGATGCAGTCCCGACATGATCTTGATCAGGGTGGACTTGCCGGCGCCGTTGTCGCCCAGCACGCAGGTGACCTCCCCGGCGTTGACCCGCAGGCCGATGCCGCGCAGCGCGCGGATCGCCCCGTAGGACTTGCCGATGTCGGCCATCTCGATGAGCGGCTCGCCCTTCTTCAGACCGCTGTCGGCGTGGTCCGCGAGGGTGTCGGTCATGGCTCAGCCCACCTTCCGGGCGGTCGACATGCGCTTGATGTAGAGGTTGACCAGCACGGCGAGCAGCAGCATGACGCCGAGGAAGGCCCGGAACCAGTTGGGGTCCCAGCCGGCGTAGACGATGCCGAGGCTGGTCATGCCGAAGATGAACGCGCCGATGGCGACGCCGATCGCGTTGCCGAAGCCGCCGGTGAGCAGCGTGCCGCCGACGACCGCGGCGATGATGTAGAGGAACTCGTTGCCGACGCCGTTGCCGGCCTGCAGCGTGTTGAACCGGTAGAGCGTGTGCATGCCGACGAACCAGCCGAGGAACGATACGGTCATGAACAGGCCGATCTTCGTCTTGACCACCGGCACGCCGACCGCCCGCGCGCTGTCCGGGGCGCCGCCGACGGCGAAGAACCAGTTGCCGATGCGGGTCCGCTGCAGGATCCAGGCGGCGAGCGCGACGAAGAGGGCCCACCAGATCACGGTGATCCACACGGTGACGGGGCCGACCTTGAAGCTGGACGCGAAGATCTTGTTCAGCGACCCGAATCCGTCGATCTGGCTGATGTCCGTGCTGGAGACCGAGCCGGTGACGAGCTTGGTGAGGCCGAGGTTGGCGCCCTGCAGGACGAAGAAGGTGCCCAGCGTGATGAGGAAGCTCGGGATGCCGGTCTTCATCACCAGGTAGCCGTTGACGAAGCCGACGAACAGGCAGAAGACCAGCGACAGCAGCGCGCCGACCCACAGGTTGATCCCGAAGTACCAGCAGAACATGGAGTTGACCAGGCCCGCGCTGGTGGTGATGACGCCCGCGGAGAGGTCGAACTCGCCGCCGATCATCAGCATGCCGACACCGACGGCGACGATGCCGATCGTCGAGGACTGGTAGAGCACGGTGAAGAAGGACTCGGCGGACCGGAACGCCGGTGCCATCGCGAGGAAGAAGACGAAGATGAGTACGGCGGCGACCAGGGCGCCGACCTCGGGACGGGCCAGCAGCCGCTGGGGCAGGCTCCGGGTTATTCGCGACGGCACCGCGACGGGAGGCGCCGCTTGCACGCTGTGGCTCATGGAGGAACTCCGTTCGGACGTCGCCGCGGAGGCCGCACCGGCGGCCTCCGCGGGCCTGGTCAGCGCGTGTTGTTCTTGGTGAAGGGCAGGATGGTCGCGATGTTGTTCTTGTCGACGAAGGACGGGCCGGTGAGCACGGGCTTGCCGCCGCCGATGTCGTTGCCGTTCTTGAGGTAGAGATAGAGCGAGGTCACGGCCAGGTAGCCCTGGACGTACGGCTGCTGGTCGATGGAGAACTCGATCTTGCCATCCTGGATCGTCTGGGCGATCTCGGCGTTGAGGTCGAAGGTGACGAGCTTCGCCGTGCTGCCGGAGGCGTCCTTCGCCTTGAGGGCGTCCTGCGCGATCTGCGCGCCCAGGGTCACGATGGAGTCGATGGATTTGTCCTGCGCCAGCTTCGCCTGCAGGGTGGACACGACGGAGGAGTCGTCGGTGCCGTTGACCTGGATGTTCTCCGTGCCCGGCACGGCGCTCTTGACGCCGGCGCAGCGGGCCTCGAGCGCCACCGAGCCGGCCTGGTGAATGACACAGAGCGGATGCTTGGCGCCCGCCTCGGCGAGGCGTCGGCCCGCGCTCTGTCCGGCGATGGTCTCGTCGGAGCCGAAGTACATCGACGCGCCGAGCTTCTGGTAGTCATCGATGCCGGAGTTCAGGCCCACCACCGGGATCTTCGCGTCGGTGGCCGACTTCACGGCCCCGGCGAGGGCGTTCGGCGTGACCAGCGTGGTGGCGATGCCGTTGACCTTGGAGTCGACCGCGTTCTGGATGAGGACGGCCTGCTTGTCGGCCGCCGGGTCGTTGGAGTACTTCAGGGTGACGCCCTGGTCCTTGGCCGCCTGCTGGGCACCGGACTTGATCTTGTCCCAGAAGGTGTCGCCCGGCGTCTCGTGGGTGACGAACGCGATCGTGTAGCCCGAGCTGCCCGGCGCGTTGCCGCCGCCGCCCGTCGTGTCATCGGTCTTCTCCTTGCCGCCTCCGCTGCACGCGGTGACCCCGAGGGTCATCACCGCCACGAGCGCTATCAGGTATCGGCGTGTTCTCATCGATGGGCCCTTTCCTCAAAGGTGGAGACGGAGTTCAGGTAGGCACGGGTGCGGGTGGCGATCGGGAGCGGCTCGTCGAAGTCGACGGGATACATGTCCTGCTCGACGACCACGAACAGGTCGGCGTCGAGCTCTTCGAGCGCCGTCAGCACGGACGGGACATCCGGGGCGCCGGCCGGTGGTTCGACGCTCGCGCCCCGCGCCACGGCCTGGCCGAACGGCAGGTCCTCGGCGGCGGCGCGGGCCGCGATCGCCGGGTCCATCTGCTTGATGTGGACGTAGCCGATCCGGTCCGGGTACTTGCGGATCAGGGACGGCACGTCCGCCCGCCGGTAGGCCAGGTGGCCGGTGTCGAGGCACAGCGACACCCACCGAGGGTCGGTGTCGGCGAGGAACCGTTCGGTCTGCGTCTGGGTCTCGACGTGGTAGTCGGCGTGCGGGTGGAACCGCATCGCGAGGCCGTACTCCTCGGCGAGGATCCGGCCGAGGGTGTTGCTGTTGTCCACCAGCGTCCGCCAGCGCTCCGGGCTCAGTTCGGCGGGCTCGTGGTAGGCGCCGGTCACGTCGTCGCGGTAGCCGGGCACCGGGACGAAGATCAGGTTCCGGGCGCCCAGGGCCCGGGTCAGCTCGGCCACCTTGCGGGTCTCGGCGACCACGTCGGCGAAGTCCTTGTGCGGGCCGCCGACGCCGGCGACGGTGCCGCCGGCGCAGACGAGGTCACGCCGGGCGAGTTCGTCGCGCAGCTGCGCCGGGTCGGTCGGCAGATATCCGTACGGTCCGAGCTCGAGCCAGCGGTAGCCGGCGCCGGACAGCTCGTCGAGAAACCGTGGCCAGGGCGTCTGCCGCGGGTCGTCGGCGAACCAGACGCCCCACGAGTCGGGGCAGCTGCCGAGCCGGAGGCGGCGGATCGAGGGGGTCATGGCACCGTCCTTCAGCTCGACGTGGGGAAGTGCAGGGAGGCGCCGTGCGCGGCTTCGACGTGCGGCCACCGGGAGGTGACGACCTTGCCGCGGGTGTAGAAGGAGACGCCCTCGGGGCCGTGGATGTGCTTGTCGCCGAAGAGGGAGTCCTTCCAACCGCCGAAGGAGTAGTAGGCCATCGGCACCGGCACCGGCACGTTGATGCCGATCATGCCGACGGTGACCCCGCGCTGGAACCGCCGTGCCGCCTCGCCGCTGGTGGTGAAGATGGCCGTGCCGTTGCCGTAGGGGTTGGCGTTGACGAGGTCGATGGCGGCCTCGACGCTGTCCGCGCGCACCACCGACAGCACCGGCCCGAAGATCTCCTCGGTGTAGACGTCCATGCCGGTGCCCACGTGGTCGAGGACGGTGGGGCCGACGAAGAAGCCGTTCTCGTGGCCGGGGACCTTGAGGCCGCGGCCGTCGACGAGCACCTTCGCGCCCTGCTGTTCACCCGTACCGATCAGGGTCTCGATGCGGTCGCGGGCCGCGGCCGTGACGACCGGGCCCATCTCGCTGCGCGGGTCGCGACCCGGACCGACCACCACCTCGTGCGCCTTGCGGGTCACGATGTCCATCAGGGCATCGCCCGCGCCGCCGACGGCGACCGCGGCGGAGATGGCCATGCAGCGCTCGCCGGCCGAGCCGAACGCGGCGGCGGCCAGGTGGTTGGCGGCGAATTCCAGGTCGGCGTCGGGCAGGACGATCGCGTGGTTCTTGGCTCCGCCGAGGGCCTGGACCCGCTTGCCGGACGCCGAGGCCTTCTGGTGGATGTAGCGGGCGATCGGTGTGGAACCGACGAAGGACACCGCGGCGACGTCAGGGTGGTCGAGGAGCGCGTCGACCGCCACCTTGTCGCCGTGCACGACGTTGAAGACGCCGTCCGGCAGCCCGGCCCGCCGCCATAGGTCCGCGACGAAGTTCGCCGCGGACGGGTCGCGCTCGCTGGGCTTGAGCACGAAGGTGTTGCCGCAGGCGATGGCGACCGGGTACATCCACATGGGCACCATGGCCGGGAAGTTGAACGGGGTAATCCCGACGCAGACGCCGAGCGGCTCGCGGAAGCTGAACACGTCGACGCCGGTGGAGGCCTGGTCGGAGTACTCGCCCTTGAGCAGCTGCGGGATGCCGCAGGCGAACTCGACGACCTCCAGGCCGCGCTGCACCTCGCCGGCCGCGTCGCTGAGCACCTTGCCGTGCTCGTCGGAGATGAGTTCGGCCAGCTCCTTCACGTGAGCGTTCACCAGCTCGCGGAAGCTGAACATGATCTTCGTACGGGCGCTGAGCGAGGCCTGGCTCCAGGAGGCGAACGCGGCCTTCGCCGCCGCCACCGCGTCGTCGACGTCGGCCGGTGCGGCCAGCACCACCTCGTGCTGACGCTGCCCGGTCGCGGGGTTGAAGACGTCGCCGGTGCGGGTGGCGGCGCCGGTGGTCAGGCGCCCGCCGATCCAGTGCTCGATGGTTGACACGTCGCTGGTTCCCTTCTAGAGGTACAGGCGCTGGCCGCGCTTGGCGGCGTCGTAGGTGGCCCGGGCGTCCCGCGTGCTCGTCAGCGTGGAGACCTCGGCGACGGGGACGTCCCACCACGACTCCGAGGAGGGCACCGGTGACAGCGGATCGGTCTCGATGTGCACGACGGTGAGCCGGTCGGCCTCGCGGGCCCGCTTGAGCCCCTCGGTGAGGTCGGCGATCGTGCGGCAGCGGATCACGGCGGCGCCCAGGCTCTCGGCGTTGGCGGCGAGGTCGACGGGCAGCAGGCCGCCGTCGTAGTCCTGGTCGGCGCCGCGATAGCGGTAGCTGGTGCCGAAGCGCTGCGAACCGAGCGACTCCGACAGCGCGCCGATCGACGCGAAGCCATGGTTCTGCACCAGCACCACGACGAGCTTGACGCCCTCGGCCACGGCGGTGACGATCTCCTGCGACATCATCAGGTACGAGCCGTCGCCGACCAGCGCGTACACCTCACGGGTCGGATCGGCCAGCTTGATCCCGAGCGCGCCGGCGATCTCGAAGCCCATGCAGGAGTAGCCGTACTCGACGTGGTACTGCTTCGGGTCCCGGGCCCGCCACAGCAGTTGGAGGTCGCCGGGCATGCTGCCGGCCGCCTGGACCACGACGTCGCGCTCGCCGCAGGCCTCGTTGACCGCGCCGATCACCTCGCTCTGCGCGGGCCGCGGGCCGTGGCCGAGGTGGTAGGCCCGGTCGACGCGGGCCTGCCACGCCGCCACGTCCTCGGCGAAGTCCAGGTCGAACCGCTTGCCGTCGAGGGCCTCGGTCAGGGCGGCGAGTCCCGCGCGGGCGTCGGCCACGAGCGCGGTGGCGGACTGTTTGTGAGCGTCGAAGGCCGCCACGTTGAGGTTCACGAAACGCACGCCCGGGTTGGCGAACGCGGTCCGCGAGGCCGTCGTGAAGTCGCTGTAACGGGTGCCGACGCCGATGACCACGTCGGCCTCACGGGCGAGCTGGTTGGCGACCGGAGTGCCGGTCGAGCCGACGCCGCCGACCGAGTTCGGGTGGTCCCAGCTCAGCGCTCCCTTGCCGGCGTGGGTGTCGGCGACCGGGATGCCCGTGGCCCGGGCGAACGCGTCGAGCTCCGCCGAGGCCTCGGCGTAGACGGCTCCCCCGCCCGCGATGACCAGCGGACGCTCGGCGGCGCGGATCACGTCGGCCGCCCGGGCCAGCGCGGCGGGCTCCGGCACCGGGCGGGCGACATGCCACACCCGCCGGGCGAACAGGGCGTCCGGGAAGTCGTGGGCCTCGGCCTGGACGTCCTGGGGCAGGCACAGGGTGACCGCGCCGGTCTCGGCCGGGTCGCACAGCACCCGCATCGCGGCGAGCAGGGCGGACGGCAGCTGCTCGGGCCGCCACACGCGGTCGAAGAAACGCGACAGCGGGCGGAACGCGTCGTTGACCGACACGTCGTAGGAGCGCGGGTCCTCCAGCTCCTGCAGCACCGGCGCGGCCACCCGGGTGGCGAAGACGTCGCTGGGCAGCAGCAGGACCGGGATGCGGTTCACCGTGGCCAGCGCGGCACCGGTGAGCATGTTGGTCGAGCCCGGACCGATGGAGGCGGTGCAGGCCATCGCGGAGAGGCGGTTGCTCATCTTCGCGTAGCCGACCGCGGCGTGCACCATGGCCTGCTCGTTGCGGGCCAGGTGATAGGGCATGTCGGCGTCGCCGGTGCGCTGCGCCTGGAGCAGGGCCTGCCCGACGCCGGCGACGTTGCCGTGCCCGAAGATGCCGAACGTGCCCGCGATCGCGCGCCGTTCGACGCCGTCGCGCTCGGTCCACTGGTTGGCCAGGAACCGCACGACGGCCTGGGCGACGGTGAGCCTCACGGTCGTCTCCTCTCCGTGACGGAGGTCAGCGGAAGCCGGGGGTCCATCTCCTGGTGGCCCCACGAGCCGCGGACCCAGGTGTGCGCCGGGTCGTCGGTGAAGAGCCACCGGCGCTCCCCCGCCCCGGCCATGACGTTGAGGTAGTAGAGGTCGTAGCCGGGGGCGGCCATCGATGGGCCGTGCCAGCCGTGCGGGATCAGCACCGCGTCGCCGCTGCGCACCTCGGCGCACACGTCGATGTCGTGGCCCGGGTGGCCGTACACCCGCTGGTAGCCGACCCCGGGCGCACCCGACGGCGAACCGGCGACCTCGTAGTAGTAGATCTCCTCGAGTGCGGTCTCGCCCGCGCCCGGGTCGTCGTGCTTGTGCGGTGGGTACGACGACCAGTTGCCGCCCGGCGTCAGCACCTCCACGGCGATGAGCCGGTCCGCCTCGAACGACTCGGGCGTGCAGAAGTTGTTGACCTGCCGGCTGGCCTGGCCGGCCCCGCGCAGTTCGACGGGCACGTCCTCGGCGGCGCCGTAGCGGAACGGCAGCCGCCGGGTCGTGCGCGCCGACGGCAGGGCGAAGCGGCCGCCGTTGCCCGCCCGGATGGTCACGGCGGACCCGCTCGGGAGGTAGGCGAAGTCGGTGACGCGGGAGAAGACCGACCGGCGCCCGGTCAGCGTGATCCGCTCGTCGTCGCAGGTGACGTCGCAGCCACCGACGAGCGGCACCACCAGCGTCTCGGCGTCGCCGGTGGTGAAGCTGACCCGCTGCCCGATCGTCAGGTCGAGCACGCGCAGGCCGCTGAATCCCCAGCCGGCGCTCTCCGGCGTGACGATCAGGTCGAACGGCTTGGCCCCGGCCTCGCCGCGGCGCAACAGATGGCTCACAGCAGACTCACCGCCCGATCCACCGCGCCGGCCACGTCGTCGCCGGGTGGGTAGAGCAGGCTGCGCCCGATCACCAGCCCCTGCACCGTGGGCAGCGACAGGGCCTTGCCCCACCGGGCGTACGCGGCGCCGGCGTCCGCCGTCACCTCGCCGCCGAGGATCAGCGCGGGCAGCGTGGTCGCCGCCATCACCCGCTCCATGTCGTCGACAACCGGCACCTTGAGCCACGTGTACGCCGACGTGGTGCCCAGCCCGGCGGCCACGGTCATCGCCCGGATCATCGCGTCCGGGGTGAGATCGTTGCGGACCCGCCCGTCGAAGCGGTGCGAGATGAACGGCTCGACCATCGCCATGAGCTTGCGCCCGGCGAGGTCGCCCACCGCCCGGGCGCAGCCCTCCAGAGTGGTCACCGTGCCCGCGTCGGAGGGGTCGATGCGCAGCAGCATCTTGCCGCCCTCGAACCCGCAGGCGGCGACGCTCTCCGCGTCGTACGCGGTGAACCGGTCGTCGATCTCGAAGCTGGTGCCGGCGAGCCCGCCGCGGTTCATCGACCCGATGACCACCTTGTCGTCGAGGGCGCCCAGCAGCAGCAGGTCCTCGAGGATGTCGGGGGTGCCGAGCACTCCGTTGACGCCGGGGCGTTCCAGGGCGGCGCACAGGCGAGCGAGCAGGTCGGCCCGGTTGCCCATGGCCAGCGCGTCGGCGCCGGCCCGCAGCGCGCCCCGGGCCGGGTGGTCCGCGGCGATGATCATGAGGCGGCCGTGCTCGCCGCGCCAGGACGGGGGCCGGCGGCGCCGCTTGGCGGCCGAGGCGATCGCGTACGGCCGGTCGACGCGGGCCGCGACGATCTCGCGCACGTCAGTCATGACTCGCTCCGGTGCTGAGCAGCTCGCGCACCTCGGCCTCGGTGGGCATGGCGTCGGCGCAGGCCAGCCGCGAGGCGACGACGGCGCCCGCGGCGTTGCAGAAGCGCAGGACTTGCGCCAGGTCCCAGCCGGACAGCAGGCCGTGGCACAACGCGCCGCCGAACGCGTCGCCGGCGCCCAGGCCGTTGACCACCTTGACGGGTATCGGTGCCGCCTGAACCTCCTGCCCCGCGCGGGAGGCGAGGACGCCATCCGGGCCCTGTTTGACGACGGCGAGCTCGACGCCGAGGTCGTGCAGGGCGTCGGCGGCCTTGCGCGGCTCACGGATCCCGACGGCGGTGAAACACTCGTCGAGGTTGCCGACGGCGACGCTCACGTAGGGAAGGGCCTCCTGCACCCAGCGCCGCGCCTGCTCGCGCGACTCCCAGAACATCGGCCGGTAGTCGAGGTCGAGCACGGTGATGCCGACGCGGCCACGCGCGTGCAGCGCGGTGAGCGTCGCGGTGCGTGACGGTTCCTGACACAGACCGGTGCCGGTGACCCAGAAGATGTCGGCCGCGCCGATCGCGGCGAGGTCCAGCTCGGACTCGTCGATCTCCAGATCGGGAGCCTTGGGATAGCGGTAGAAGTAGAGCGGGAAGTCGTCGGGCGGGAAGATCTCGCAGAAGGTGACCGGGGTGGGCAGGCCCGGCACCGGGCTCACGTAGCGGTCGTCCACCCCGAAGGACCGCAGGGCGTCGTGGACGTACGCGCCGAACGGATCGTCGCCGGTCCGGGTGATGACCGCGCTGCGCCGGCCGTATCGGGCCGCGGCGACCGCGACGTTGGTCGGGCTGCCGCCGAGGAACTTGGAGAACGTACGGACGTCGCGCAGCGACACTCCGACCTGTTGTGGATACAGGTCGACGCCGATACGTCCCATCGTCAGTACCTCGTCTGCGGGCATGCGTCCCCCTTGTGGAAGCGGTCGGAGCGAGCGGCGATGCCGTGCGGTGTACGGCGCGAGGAGAAGGGTGTGTGCGGGGGTGCCCCGGCTGGATCGATGTAATAACGTGAGGGCCTTCCCGTCAATACTTTGTTCTGACAAACTCACATAGTGAGGAGGACCTGTGGCACC
The DNA here is from genome assembly GCF_040682215.1 of Actinoplanes sp. NPDC051346. Lineage (NCBI taxonomy): Bacteria > Bacillati > Actinomycetota > Actinomycetes > Micromonosporales > Micromonosporaceae > Actinoplanes > Actinoplanes sp. NPDC051346. The sequence continues at coordinate 163,379 of NZ_JBFBAJ010000013.1, forward strand.
TGATCAGCCCGCGTCGCGCGCTGCGGTCCGACCGCTCGAGCTGGACCGGACCAGCCCCGTGCCCCTCTATTTCCAGGTCGCCAGCCGGTTGCAGGAGCTCATCGAGGCCGGCGAGATCGGGGTCGGCGCGCGCATCGAGAACGAGGTCGACCTCGCCGAACGACTCGGCGTCTCCCGCCCGACGACCCGCCGCGCGATCCAGTACCTCGTGGAACGCGGCATGCTCGTGCGCAAGCGTGGCGTGGGCACGCAGGTGGTGCACCCGAAGGTCCGGCGCCCGGTCGAGCTCTCCAGCCTCTATGACGACCTGGTCAGCGCCGACCGCAAACCCCGCACCGAGGTGCTGCGGCTCGAGGTGATCGTTGCCCCGGCGGAGGTGGCCGCGGCCCTCGAGCTCTCCCCCGGCACCGAGGTCACCTGGATCGAGCGGCTGCGCTACGCCGGCGGCGAGCCGCTCGCCCTGATGCACAACGCGATCCCGCTCGACCTCATCCAGCTCGAGGAGCGCGACCTGGCCGCGCACGGCCTCTACGAACTGCTGCGCCGGGCGGGTTACCAGCCCCGGATAGCGACGCAGGTCATCGGCGCCCGCTCGGCCGGCGCCGCCGAGGCCCGCATCCTCACCGAGAAGCGGGGCGCGTCGCTGCTGACCATGACCCGGACGGCCTGGGACGCGGGTGGGCGGGCGTTGGAGTACGGCTCACACGTGTATCGCGCCAGCCGCTACAGCTTCGAGCTCAGCCTCTCCGCCGGCTGAGCGCCGTCAGGAGATCTCCGCCCCGCCGAGGGCGAGGACGTCCAGCGCGGCGGCGCTCAACCCGGCGTCGCGGGAGAAGCGGGCGCCCTGGAACCTGTCGGTCAGCAGGCGCCGGGCGACCAGGGAGCCGTCGTCGATCCGCCGCCGCCCCACCTCGCCCGACTCGGCCACGTAGAGGAATGTCGCACCGTCCGGATGCGCGGCGAGCCGGTGCACCCCCAGCGGCACCGGGACCCGCCACCGGGGCTTACCGGCGGGCATCGGCCAGCCGGCCAGTTCCCCGTCCTGGGCGACGACCACGGTGTCCAGAACCGCCGACACCAGAAACGGCAGTGCGCCGGACGGGAACTCTTCCGCCGCGTCGGGCGACCAGCACGGCTCACCGGCGAGGTCCATGAGGACGGGCGGACCGGAATCGGGCCTCACCCACACGAAGCCTCTCTCGACCCTGACCTGGTGCCCGGGCGCGAGCACCCACGCCCCGGCCAGACGCCAGCCGCCCTGCTCGTCGAAGGCGTCGACGAACAGGGAATGGCCGACGTGCCGGACGCGCCGGATCCCACCGCCCTCGGCATAGGTGATGCCCGCCCAGGGACGCCGATCGTCGTGGTCCGGATACGGAACCCACCCCATGACGTGCAGGTCGGACCGGGACCGTACGGCGAAGAAGTCCAGTTCCACGCCCTCGGTCAGGATCGCGGGCACTCCCTGCCACTCGATGGCCACCGTCCAGTGCATCGCGCTCACGGAGGTGGTCTCACCGGTGCTGAGATCGACCATGCCCGGGCCGGCGATGCCGGAGTACACGGTCGAGCCGGCCAACGGATGCAGGAGTCGCGTCTTCGTCAGCAGCACGCCGCTGCGGGAGACGAGCGGGCGCGGCTCGCCCGTCAGGTCGCCGTCGGGCCAGGCGATCAGTTCGCGCAGGGACGTCGCCGCGATCGCGCCGGCCGGCGTCACCGTGACATCCAGTGGCAGATCCACCCGCAACACCGAATCGTCCAACCAGGCCCCGCGCAGGTCGGCTCCCCGCAGTGAGACGCCCTCGAGGCCGCGCGGGGGGACCTCGACACCCCGCAGGTCCGCTCCGTCGAGCGACGACACCTCGTGCCTGCGGAGCCCGTGCAGCGCGGCCCCGGCCACCTCCACGGCGCGGCCGGTGTCGGCGAGCACGCGCAGGCAGTTCGATCCCACCTGACCCGACTCCGCCTCGGCGAGCCCGCGGGTGGAGCGCGCGACCCGCTCCAGGGCGGCCGAGCCGTCCGGACCGGACTCCGCCATGGCCCGTAGGAACTCGACGACGGCCGGGTCCAGGGGCCGGTCGCCGAAGCGCTCCCGCAGCCGGCCCACCGACTCGGGGACGAGCCTGCTCAGCGCCGGCAGGCTGCCGCCGGGCCCGCGGGCCGTGAAGTAGGCCGACCACGTGGCCTCCACCCCGTCCGGGTCGACCGGGCCGAGCAGGTCGAGGTACGGGCCGTCCAGGATGCCCAGCTCACCCGCGAACGTGTACGCGACCAGCCACTCGACGAAGGAGCGGTGGGCCGGGGTGTAGTCACCCGCCGCGTTGCGGATCAGCAGCGTCTGCGTGCGCATGTCGTGTTCCCAGTGATCGAGCTCGCGCTCACCGGCGATCGCCGGGCCGAAGTAGGCCCGGAGCCGGTCGGGGATCTCCCGGAAATTGATCTCCAGCGTGCTGGTGCGGACCATCTCCCAGGCCAGTTCGCAGAGGAAGTACAGCTTGTCCGCCCGGCTGGTGAAGGTCCGCTCCGCCCGGATGTCCTGGTCCAGCTTGTGGCGGATCGCGTACAGGTAGATGTGGGCGAGGTCGACGGCCTCCCCGGCGCGGATCTCCGGCAGCGCGGTCAGGACGAGATCCGCCATGACCGGGCGGCGCAGCAGGTCGCGCAGGTTCGGGTCCCACATGATCGTCTCGATGACATGGGTGTCGTTCGTGCGCCCGCGCAGCACCCGATCGATCTGCTCGTCGTCCAGCATGGAAATCTCGGCGACGTCGAAGCGCGGCGTCTCGCCGCCGGGCGCCGCGACGGCCGCGTGCAGTTCGCCGCTGAGCAGCCGGCGGGTCAGCTCCGCCGTCGGGAAGTGCTCGGTACGGCTGCTGAGCAGCACCTTGGCCCCGGGCTCGACCACGGTGGCCAGCTCCCAGAAGTTCTCCACCATCGTCTGCCGGTCCACCCGCGCCGCCATCTCGTCGAAGCCGTCGAAGATGAGCAAGAGCCGGCCGGTCCGGTTGAGGTAGCGGAACACCCGCGTGCCCAGCCGCAGATCCCGGTCGAAGAGGAACTTGGAGATCACCGCCTCAACGTCGACCGCCTTCGCGTAGTCGCGCAGCGGAACGAGCAGGGGGATCCGGGCCCGCAGCAGACCGCGGTCCCGGGACTCCCGCCACAACTGTGCCTGCTCCCAGGCGAAGTGCAGGCTGAACCAGCTCTTCCCGCTTCCGAACGCGCCGATGACCGACAGGTGTTCCTTGGCGGGGTCGTCGAGCCAGCGGCGGGCGTACTCGTCCAGGCCGCCCGCGCGCCAGTCGTAGATGCTGACCCCGTTCTCGACGCCTTCGGCCGAGTCGTCCCGCGTGCACGACAGCCGCACGTAGCGGCCGACGAGTCCGCGCCGCTCGACCTCGGCGTCGAGCCAGTCGACGTACGGCTCGAAGTCCACCGCCAGGTCCACCAGATCGTCGAAGGTCAGGCAGAGCACCGAGGCGTCGCGGGCGGCGCACGAGCGGGCCGCCGGGCTGATCCGGCGCGGCGCGACGATCCAGGCACCCTCCGCCCGAACCTGTTGTTTGAGGGCCATCGCCCGTTCGACCTGTGCCGGAGTGAGTTCGGTGTCCACTGCCATGATGGCCAGTCGGCCGGGACGACCCGGCGTGATCGGCGCCCGGACCACCCAGGTGTCACCCAGCCGCTCGGCGACCCGGTAGCCGACCGCGTCGAGCCACTCGTCGATGTCGGCGGCCAGCTTCTCCAGGGTCGTCATCGCCCGACGGGCGGGTTCGAGCTGCTCCCGGTAGGCGTTCTCGGCTCCCCGGATATCGTCCATCCGGGCCAGGATCAGATCGATCTTCTGCTCGGCCGCGACCTCCGCCGGGCGCCGCGTCCGCCGTACCTGCCGCTGGAATTCCTCGACGAAGCCGTCCAGCTCCGCGGCGTCCCGGTCGCGCAAGCCGTGGTCGCCGGTCTCGCGGTTGCGGTCGATCGTCTCGGACAGCTCGGTCCGGACCCGGTCCCAGTCCCCGTGCTCGAACGAGCGGCGGAACGCCTTGCGTACCCACACGTCCGCGAACAGGCGCACCACCGGGGCCGGCTTGAACGCGCAGTACTCCACAATGGTGCGCGCGTAGACGCTCTCGAAGTCCGGCGGTGCGGCGTCGCCGGCCAGCCCGACGGCCTTGAGCAGCTTGACGACCCGGGCGTCGCGCATCGCCCGCGTCTTCGCCGGCTCGGCGCCCATCCGCAGGACGGCGCCGACGACCGTGGTGATCGGATCAGTCACCTGACGGTGATACCAGCGCCACGGCGCCCCCCGACGGTCATGCTGTCCGTCGGGGGCGCCGGGCGGGGGTCAGGGACGCCACATGCGGAAGAAGGGCGTGCCGTCCGGCAGGCGGATGTCGAACGGCGACATGTCCGTGTAGCCGCGGCGGCGGTAGAGGCGGACGTTGTCGGCGTTGGTCGCCTCCAGATAGGTCGGCACGTCCAGGCGGTCGTGGGTGTGCCGCATCAGGGCGCTGCCCAGCCCCGCGCCCTGGTGGGCCGGGTCGACCGCGAGGAAGGCGAGGTGCCAGTGCGGCTCCTGCGGGTGATGCTTCTCCAGCAGCTCGTCGAGGGCCTCGAACTGCGGCATCCAGCGGCCCGCGAGCGCTCCCAGCCTTTCCTCGTACGCGGGGATCTCCGGCAGGTCGCGGGTGCGGTCGAACCACACCGCCGTGGCGGCGAGGCGGCCCGACGCGTCCTCGACGACGTCGACCGCGCCGCCCTCGTGAGCCGACTCGGACAGCAGTCGGAAGAAGGCGGTCATCACCGCGAGGCGTTCGCCCTCGTCCGGGACCAGCGAGCGGTTCTGCGGGAGGTGGTCGAAGGACTGGCCGATGAGGCGACCGACGGCCGGAATCTCCGCGGCGGTGGCGGAGCGGATCGCGGTCACTTGACGGCCTCCGTGAACGAGAAGGTGGAGGCGCCGCGCGCGCCGAGGCCGATGCCGTCGTAGACACGGGGACGGGCGCGGCGCAGGATCAGGGCCCAGAGCACACCGGCGCACATCAGGATCCCGTACGCGAGCGGCACCACCCAGGTCGGCGAGGAGCCGGGCGCGACGCCGAAGAGCGTCTCGATGTTCGTCACGGCCAGGTACGACATCACCAGCAGCAGCACCGTGCCGATCGCCGGGGCGCCGACGCGGTGCCAGCCGTCCTCGCCGGACGGGTGGCGGGTGAAGTAGCCGATCACCGCGACCGAGGTGATCGTGATGAGCAGCAGCACGCCGATGCCGCCCGTGGTGCCGCCCCAGAAGAAGAGCTGGACGAGCGGGTCCCAGCCCATGATCGCGTAGAGCAGGATGGCCACCAGGCCGAGCGCCGACTGGGCGAGCGAGCCGTTCTTGGGCGCGCCCGTGCCGGGCACCGTGCGCCCGAACGCCCGCGGCAGCACCCCCTCGCGCCCGAGCGAGAAGGTGTAGCGGGCGATGATGTTGTGGAACGAGATCATGGCGGCGATCAGCGACGTCAGGAACAGCGCGTGGCCCAGGTGCAGGGCGGAGGTGCCCAGCTGGACCGAGGCGAGGTTGAAGAACAGCTCCGGGCCCTCGGCGGCGGACCGCTCGACGGCCCGCCCACCGGCGGCGGAGATCATCGCCCAGGCGGAGAAGGCGTACAGGACCGCGATGAGCGCGACGGCGATGTAGGTGGCGCGGGGCACCGTCCGGCGCGGGTCGCGCGACTCCTCGCTGAAGACCACGGACTGTTCGAACCCGACGAAACCGGTCACCGCCATGACCAGCAGCGCACCGGCGCCGGCACCGGCCAGGCTGCCGACGTCCATCGGAGCCGCCGACGCCACGAAGTCGGGGGTGAACAGGTCGGCGAAGCTGAAGACGACCACGAGCACGATCTCGGCGACCAGCAGGGTGGCGAGGACCCTGCCGTTGACCGCGACGTCGCGGACACCGAGCACCGCGACCAGTGCCCAGGCCGCCAGCGCGATCACCCACCACTGGACGTCGACGCCGAACCATTCGGCGAACAGCGGGGACGCGATCGCGCCGAAGCCGCCGTACGAGGCGAGCTGGAAGCTGTTGTAGGCCAGCAGCGCGACCCACGCGGCGCCGACGCCCAGCGGACGGCCGAGCCCCTGGGCGATGTAGGCGTAGAACGCTCCCGCGTTCGCGATGTGCCGGGCCATGGCGACATAGCCGACCGCGAAGACGGCCAGCACGACGGCGACCGCGAGGAAGGCGATGGAGATCGCGGTGAGCCCGGTGACGGCCAGCCCGGTCGGCACCACCCCCGCGACCACGGTGAGCGGCGCGGCCGCCGACATGACGAAGAAGACGACGGCCGCCACGCCCAGGCGGTCGCGGGCGAGGGCGGTGGAGAGCTGACTGGGTCTGGCCGAGGTGGTGGTTGCGGACACGGGGTCTCCAAGGGGGGTGGAGGGGAGGGGTGTCAGGCCCGCCGGGCCATCACGGCGTCACCCACGGCGGCCTCTGCGTGGCCGACGAGGTGCTGCAACATCGCCGGTAGGCGCCTGCGGAGCTGGTCGAACAGGTGGTCACGCTCGCCGGGCTCGAGCGTGATCAGCACGTGCTGGTCGAGGCCGGTGGCCAGCACCAGCCCGGTCAGCACGAGGTCGGAGGTGTCCAGGATCTCGCCTCGAGTCGCGGCGACGCGGATCCGGGTGCCGGGCCAGCCGGCGGTCGAGGAGTCGGCCGGCACGAAGCTGACCCTGGTGCCGAGCAGCCCACGCTTCTCCTTGCGGTGCACCAGACCGGCCCGGGCGAGACGACGCTCGACCAGGTCGGTGGCGACCCCGGTGGCGAGGAAGGAGATCCAGTCGCGGATCCGGCGGTGGCCGGGCTCGCGCAGCAACTGGCCGAGAACGGCGGCGGTGGCCGGGTCCCGGGTGGGCTCGTCGTCGATCACGACGATGTGGTTGTCGCGCACGTCGAGGCGCCGCCACAGGACGAGCTCGGCGAGCAGCCCGGCGGCGAGCCCGAGGCCGAGGGTGGCATCGCTCAGCAGGCAGCGGCCCCGGGGCGAGTCGTGGGCGGCGAGGTACAGGTCATCGGCGAGCGGGAGCTGCGATGACGGCACGGGATTCCCCTAGGGCATGACGGAATGACCGCCGGTCGCGGTGGCCGGCGGCCACGGGGGTACGGGCACTGGCAGGGCGCAGTTACCGCAGACCGTCACGGTGAGCGGCGCATGCACGACACCGCGTAGCTTGCCAGCGCCCGACCATCGGGCGCAATGTCCTCAGTGGGCAAACCTCGAATGCATCCTTCGAAATAGCATTGACCTGCGACAATGTCACAGGCGCAGTGGACCCGGCTGCCCCGGCTCGCTCCTGCGGCCGGTCCGGACGTACACCGAACACGGTCCTTACCGCCCGCTGACACCGCGCGCCTAGCGTCGCCACCATGACGGACCGCAGCACGGTTTCCCACCTGCTTCGCCGGTTGACGTTCGGACCCACTGCCGCCGAGGTCGACGCGGCCGCGCGGGCCGGCGTGCCGGCGACGCTCGACAAGGTTCTCGCCCCCGCCGGGCGCGCCACGCCGCCGGAAGTCGGTGCCTTCCGGCCCGGCAAGGAGGGCCGCGACGACGCCCGCCGGCAGGCCACCGCCGCCCTCGAGTGGTGGGTCGGCCGAATGATCACCGAGGCCGGCGCCGCGGAGAAGCTCACCTTCTTCTGGCACGGGCACTGGGCGACGTCGGTCCGCAAGGTGCGCTCGGCGGCGCTGATGCTGGACCAGCAGGCGACGCTGCGGCGCTACGGCGCGGGCGGCACCGGCCCGCTGGTCCGGGCGATGCTGCGCGACCCCGCCCTGATCATCTGGCTCGACGGGCAGCGCAACACCCGTCGGGCGCCGAACGAGAACCTCGCCCGCGAGCTCATGGAGCTGTTCACGCTCGGCGTCGGCGCCGGCTACACGGAGGCCGACGTGAAGGCGGGCGCCCGGGTGCTCACCGGCTGGCGGGCGGAGCGGACCGGCGGACCGGCGACCCTCGTCGCGCGGCGCCACGATCCGTCGCCGGTCACCCTGCTCGGCCGCACCGGCACGTTCGACACCGACGCGTACGCCGACCTGCTCGTGGCCCATCCCGCCCATCTACCGTTCCTCGCCGGCCGCCTCTGGGCGCGGTACGGCGCGGACACCGCCCCGGACGCGGCGACGACCGCCCGGCTGGTGGCGCGGGGCGCGTCCACGGTTGCCATGCTGCGCGCCCTGGTGAGCGATCCCTCCTTCGTGGACACCCGCGGCCGGCTCGTGAAGCAACCGGTGGAATGGATGGTCGGTGCGGTCCGCCAACTGGGCGTCGACCCGAAGCGCGGCCGGGCCCGGATCCTCGGCGGGCTGCGCGCGCTGGGCCAGGTCCCGTTCCGGCCGCCGAGCGTCGGCGGCTGGCCGGCCGGCACGGCGTGGCTGACCACGTCCTCGACCCGGGACCGGCTCGCGTCCGGGCGGGCCCTGGCCGCCCTCGCGCCCGAGGCCGTCGACGGGCTCGCCGGCGCGGCCCGCACGGACCGGCTTGACGCGCTGGCCCGGCTGCTCGTCGTCGACGGGTGGACGGCACGCACGCGGGCCGTGCTCGCGGGGGCCGCCGACGATCCGCGCCTGCTGCTGACCCTGGGACTGGCCAGCCCCGAGTACGCCGTCCACTGAGGAGGAAGTGACATGGACACCATCACCCGGCGCCGGTTCCTGACCGCGAGCGGCGTGGTCGCGGCCGGTGCCCTCGCCGCCGGAGCCACCACCTACGGCCTGCGGGACATCCTGGGATTTCACGATGAGGAGCCGGCTGGGCGCACCCTGGTGCTGGTCACGCTCTACGGCGGGAACGACGGGCTGAACACCGTCATTCCGTACGCGGACCCGGCGTACGCCGAGAACCGGCCGTCGTTGGCCTACGGCCCGGACGAGGTCCTGACCCTGGACGGCGACCTCGCCCTGAACCCCGCGCTGAAGGGCCTGCACAAGCTCTACGGAGCCGGCCGCCTCGCCATCGTGCAGTCGGTGGGCTATCCGCGTCCCGACCGCAGCCACTTCCGGTCCATGGACATCTGGCAGACGGCGAGCCCGGAGCGCCCCGACACGACCGGCTGGCTGGGCCGGTGGCTGGACACCGCCGGCGGCGACCCCCGGCTGGCGGTGTCGTTCGAGCCGGCGCTGCCCCCACTGCTGGCGGGGGCCACCAGCGCGGGCGCCACCGTGCCGGGTGGGACGCTGAACCTGCCCGCCGGCGTCACGAGCGGAATCCTGACGGGTCTGGGCACGCCGTCGGCCGGCGAGTCACCGCAGCGGGCGCGCGCCGCGGCGTGCTTCGCCGACCTGGTCCGCGTGCGGGACCTCGTGGCCGAGACCGCGCCGGAGGAGGACGAGGAGGCCGGCGGGGACGAGCAGCCGGCCACGGCGACCGGCGGCCAGGCCCCGGCGCTGGACCGGCAGCTCGCACTGGTGACCCGGTGCATCGAGGCGGGGGCCGCCACCCGGGTCTATTCCGTCTCGCTCGGCGGCTTCGACCTGCACGCCGACGAGAAGGGCGCCCAGGAAGCGATCCTCGCCAGCCTGGACGCGCCGCTCTCCGCGTTCGTGGAACGGATGGCCGACCGTGAGGTGGTGGTGGTCGTCTACTCGGAGTTCGGCCGCCGGGTGCGGGCCAACGCGTCGGACGGCACCGACCACGGCACGGCCTCCTCGGTCCTGATGCTGGGCGCCGGCATCCCCGGCGGCCGGTACGGCGAAGCACCGAGCCTCACCGACCTCGACGACGGGGACCTGCGGCACACGACCGATTTCCGCGACGTGTACGCCACACTGCTGGCCGACGTCCTGGGCGCGGACCCGGAACCGATCCTGGGCGGATGGACGGGACGGCTCACATTTAGTTGACGGCTCAAGTAAATCGCCGTATGGTGGACTCATTCAGTTGAAGCTTCAACGGAGGCCCCCATGTCCATGCCCGCACTCTTCCTCAGCCACGGCGCGCCGCCCCTGGTCGATGACCCGGCGTGGGTGGCGCAACTGCAGGAGCTCGCCGCCGGGCTCCCCCGCCCCACGGCGATCCTCATGGCCTCGGCACACTGGGAGTCCGCACCGCTCATGCTCGGCGCCACCGAGACGGTGCCCCTGGTGTACGACTTCGGCGGCTTCGCCCCGCGCTACTACCAGGCCCGCTACCCGGCACCGGGCGCGCCCGAGCTGGCCGCCCGCGTCGAGAAGCTCATGCCGGACCACGAACGCGTGGCCCGCACCTCCCGCGGGCTCGACCATGGCGCGTACGTGCCGCTGAGCGTCATGTATCCCGACGCCGACATCCCGGTGCTGCAGATGTCGCTGCCGACCCTGGAACCCGACCGCCTGCTGGAGCTGGGCGGCCGGCTCGCCCCGCTGCGCGACGAGGGCGTGCTGATCATCGGCTCCGGCTTCACCACGCACGGCCTGCCGTTCCTGCGCGACTTCCGCACGGACGCGCCCGCGCCGGGCTGGTCGCGCGAGTTCGACGCCTGGGCCGCGGAGACCCTGGCTCGGGGCGCGGTCGACGAACTGGCCGACTTCCGGTCGCTGGCGCCGGGCATGCCGTACGCCCACCCGACGATCGAGCACTTCGCCCCGATGTTCCTGACGCTGGGCGCCTCCGGCGACGCCGCACAGAAACCCGACCAGAGCATCGACGGCTTCTGGATGGGCCTGGCCAAGCGCTCCTTCCAGGTGACCTGAGAAGACTCAGGCCATCGGCAGCGCCACCAGGAGCAGCACCACCAGGGCGAGGACGCCGTATCCGTAGCCCAGCCCGGCGGCCGTGGCCACCCCGGCGGCGAGCAGCGGACCTCCCGCGTCGCCGACCTCGCGCCCCACCTCGGCGGCCCCCATGGTCTGCCCCAGCCGCTCGGGCGGGGTGACCGCCGCCAGCGCGGCAAAGCCCAGCGGGGTGACCAGGCCGGTGCCGACGCCGATGAGCACCGCCGCCGCCAGGATGCCGGCCGGCCCCGGCAGCGCGGCGGCGCCGAGCCCGGCCGCGGCGAGCGCGAGCCCGGCCCGCAGTCCCGCGCGCCCGGCGATCCGGCCGGCGTCGAGCGCCCGGCCCGCCCAGGGCTGCACCAGCGCCGCGCACAACGCCAGCACGGAGACCGCCGCGCCGGTCGTGATCGGATCAAGCCCCGCGGCGGCGCCGGAGACGGGCAGGAAGCCCACGCCCACCGACAGCGCGGCGGTGGCGGCGGCCAGGGCCGCGGTGGGCGCGAGGAAGCCTCGGCCGCCCAGGCGACGGACGAGGTCGGCCGGGGTCTGGCGAGCCCTCGGCAGCGGCGGCAGGGCCGGGACCCCGAACGCCGCCCAGCCCGACACCGCCAGCGCCAGCACCGCCAGGACGGCGAACAGCAGCGGGAGTCCGCCGGCCCAGACCAGCACCCCGCCGAGCAGCGGGCCGAGGGTGTAGCCGATCGACTTGAAGAAGCCGTACGAGCCGAACGCGCGGCCGTGCGCGGTGTCCGGCGTCAGCCGGGCCACCATCGCCGACGCCGCCGGAGAGAACGCCGAGGCCGCGGCGCCCTGGCCCAGGCGCGCCGCCCAGAGCCAGGACGGTTCGCCGACGACGGCGTAGGCCGCCGACGCGGCGGCGAAGGCCAGCAGGCCGCCGAGCAGGACCGGGCGCGGGCCGATCCGGTCGGCGAGCGTGCCGAAGACGGGCTTGAGCACGATCTCCGCGCCGTCGTAGAGCGCGAGCAGGACACCGAGGACGAGCAACGAGCTCACCGCGTCCGGGGCGGCACCCAGGCTGGCGGCGACGCCGTGGGCTCCGAAAGCCGTGGTGAACCCCGCCGCGAACAGCGGCCACATCTGTCGCACTAGTGGTCCTCCGGTGGATCGTTTTCAGCATCCTCCCAGCGTGAGCGGGGACGCTGGATGGACTCCGCACCCGCTCACCGCACCGACGCCCGGAGGTTCTTTCCTGATGCTGGAGGTCACCGCGCTCGGCTGGACGCTCACCATCGCGGTCATCGTCGCCCTGCTCGCCCTCGACCTGACCCTCGGCGTGCTGCGCCCCCACGCGGTCGGATTTCGGGAGGCCGCCGCCTGGTCGGTCTTCTACATCGCTGTCGCGCTCCTGTTCGGTGTCGTCTTCGCCCAGGTGGCCGGGTGGGACTATGGCACGGAGTACTTCGCCGGCTACATCGTCGAGAAGAGCCTGTCCGTCGACAATCTCTTCGTCTTCGTGATCATCATGAGCACCTTCGCCGTGCCGGAGAAGTACCAGCAGAAGGTGCTGACCTTCGGCATCATCATCGCGTTGGCCCTGCGGGTCGTCTTCATCGCCCTCGGCGCGACGCTGCTGTCGCTCTTCACGTTCATGTTCCTGATCTTCGGACTGCTGCTGATCTACACCGCGGTCCAGCTCTTCCGCCACCGCGACGAGGACCCCAGCGTCGACGACAACATCCTGGTCAAGGCGAGCAGGCGGCTCTTCCCGGTCACCGAGGAGTACGACGGCGGCAGGCTGTTCACCCGCGTCGACGGGCGCCGGATGGCGACGCCGCTGTTCATCACGCTGATCGCCATCGGCAGCACGGACCTGCTCTTCGCGCTGGACTCGATTCCCGCGGTGTTCGGCGTGACCGAGCAGGCCTACATCGTCTTCGTGGCCAACGCCTTCGCCCTGCTCGGCCTGCGGGCGTTGTTCTTCCTGGTAAAGGGACTGCTGGACCGGCTCGTCTACCTGTCGACCGGCCTGTCGCTGATCCTCGCCTTCATCGGCGTCAAGCTGGTGCTGCACTGGCTGCACAAGGACGTCTGGGCGGACGCGCCGGAGATCAGCACTCCGGTCTCGCTGGCCGTCATCCTGGTGGTCCTCGTGGTCACGACGGTGGCCAGCCTGCTGCGGACCCGCCGGGATCCAGCCGCCAAGGCCCATGCCGGCAGCCTGCGCGCCCGCGCCCCACAGGAGAACCGCCCACGGCAGTGAGCACATCGGACACGAAACGGCCCCGGCAGTGCCGCCGGGGCCGTCGTCTGGGGGTGGACCCGTCAGGCGCGATAACCGCCCACGGTCATCCGCGCACGTTGACGCTCGTAGTCCTGCCGGTTGAGGATCGCGCGGATCTCCGCGGTCTCGTTCTCGTCGTGCCGGCCGAGGATGAGGTCGAGCTCGGCGCGCTCGGCGGGCGTGTGGAAGGCCGCGAGCTCGGCGCTCAACTGCCGGTAGGCGCGCCGCTTGGTGCGACGGTGCGACAGGCTGACGCGGACATCGCGAATCAGGTTCTTGAGAGGCATGGTCCGTCTCCTTACGGAAAGTGATGACGAAAGCGTCGTCGCTTCCGCCTACCAGGTTCCGCCTCCCCTCCTAACGCAGCAAATCAAGCAGGTAAAACATTCAATACGAAGGTGATCCGGACCACGCGATCGCTGTAGCCCGCGTCACTCTCCGTTGTCTCTTGGCTGGTCAGCCGGCCGCGGTGTTTTGCACCACAGCAGAGTAAAATTCTCACTCCTCGGACGGGCCGGCCACGTTCAGCCAGCGGTCGGCGAGCTGTCGACGCCGGCACGCCACCAGATGGCTGGCCAGGATCGCCGGCTGCCCGCCGCGGACGCACGCGTCCGCGCCGGCGGTCAGCACGCCGGTCACCAGCTCGGCCGCGGCGCTCTCATCGACCAGGGCGACGATCCGGGTACGCGCGGACAGCACCGCCCGCGCGGCGCGCACGGCGTCTTCCCGGGCACCGCTGATCAGGACGATCTCGTCGGGCAGCACCGCGCCGGCGGAGGCCGCGAACCGCACCGACCAGCCCGCGGGCAACTGCTTCTCGAGTGCGGCGACGCGCCCGGCCTGGCCCAGCACGACCACGACCGCGTCGGACCGCCGCCGATCGAGGCCGGGAACCGGCACGGCCGTCGAGTTCGGCGCGAACGCGCGGTTCCGGTCGCTGCGATTCAGCTGCACGAGCATGTCGGACTCCCCCACGGCGTTCGTCTGTTGTCGACGATCAGCCTTCACCCCGAGGCTGAACTGCTCTTGTGCCCGACCTGTGCGTCCGATGACAATTCCGGGCGGCGAGGTGGCCACGGCCGGGAATATCCCGCGCGCGACGGGGCACACAGCCCACCATGATCGCGACGACACCGACCGTGGCCGCACTGAAGGAACTGGGCACGGCTCTCAAGGATTTCGGGTACGCCTTCACCACCGTCACCCCCGCGACGCACGCGAGGGTCAATGGCCGCCCGCACAACGCGCTGGCCCGCAATCTGCGCGACGTCCTGGGCTGGAGCCGCCCGTGCACCCGCGACGTGCTGCCGTCCGGCATCGCGGCACTCATGGACGCCGCCGGGGTGCTGGAGCGCGACGGCGACCTGTGGCGCAGCCAGGTGCGCTTCTCCACGTACGACGGGGAGCTGTTCGTTCACTCGGCATACCCGACCACCGCACCGGACGCCGTCTTCTTCGGCCCGGACACGTACCGGATGGCGGACGCCGCCACCGCGCACCTCGCCGCCCGCGACCGACCCGTCCGCCGGGCGGCCGACATCGGCTGCGGCACCGGGGCGGGCGCGATCGCCGTGGCCAAGCGGATCCCGGACGCCGAGGTCCTCGCCGTCGACATCAACCCCGCCGCGCTGCGCTTCACCGAGGTCAACGTGGCATTGGCCGGGACGGCCGGGGTCCGCCCGTGCCACAGCGACCTGCTCGGCGGCGTCGACGGCGACTTCGACCTGATCGTCGCCAACCCACCGTTCATGATCGACCCGGTCGGTCGCGCCTACCGCGACGGCGGCGGGCCCGAGGGCCACGACCTGTCGCTCGCGATCCTCGACGCGGCCGCGGAGCGGCTCACCCCGGGCGGCTCCCTCGTGCTGTTCAGCGGCACGGGCATCGTCGCCGGCCACGACCCGCTGCGGGCCGCGGCCGCGGAGCGCCTCAAGGACACCGGCCTGACCTGGACCTACCGCGAGGCCGACCCGGACGTGTACGGCGAGGAACTCGACGGCGAGGCGTACGCGCACGCCGAACGCCTCGCCGTCGTGGTCCTCACCGCCACCCGCACATGACCGGCGCGGTGACCCTCGGGGTCGAGGAGGAATTCCTGCTGATCGACCCCGAGACCGGCCAGAACGCGCCGGTGGTGGAGAAGGTCCTCGCCGCGCTGCCGGACGCCCTGCGCGGCCAGAGCCGCCTGGAGTTCCGGCACAGCATGCTCGAGATGGTCACCCCGGTCTGCACGGACCTGGTGGAGCTGACGGATCAGCTCACCGGTCTGCGCCGGGCCGCGGCCGCGGCTGCCCGGGAGGCGGGAGTCCACCTCGTGGCGGTCGGCGCCACCCCGGTCGCCGATCCGGTGCGCGAACCGACGGACAACCCCCGGTTCCGCGCCATCGCCCGGCACTACGGGCCGATCGCGTACGACGCGGCGGTGTGCGGCTGTCACGTGCACGTGGGCGTACCGGACCGGGAGACGGCCGTCCGCGTCTGCACCCGGCTGCGGCCCTGGCTGCCGATCCTGCAGGCGCTGACGGTCAACTCCCCGCTCGCCGCGGGCGCCGACACCGGCCACGCCAGCTGGCGCTCCCTGCAACTGACCCGCTGGCCGGCGCTCGGCCCCACCCCCGCCTTCACCTCCGCCTCCGAATACGACGACACCGTCACCACGCTCGTCTCCTCCGGCACGATGCTCGACGACAGCATGGTGCTCTGGTACGCCCGCCCGTCCGCGACCTATCCGACGGTGGAGATCAGGGTGGCCGACGTGTGCCCGACCCCCGCCGACACCGCGCTGCTGGCGGCGCTCGTCCGCGCCCTCGTGGCGACCGTCGCGTCGGACGGCGGCGGCGCCCCCGTCCCGGACCATCTCCTCGAGGCCGCGCACTGGAACGCCGCCCACACGGGAATGGACGGCACGCTGCTCGACGTGCGCACGGGCACCGCCCGCCCGGCCTGGGACGTGGTCGCGGACCTGGTCGCGTCGGTGCGGCCGGCCCTGCGCCGCCTCGGTGACGCGAGCCGCGTCGCGGCCGAACTGGAACGGATCCGCGACGAGGGCACCGGCGCCGCCCGCCAGCGCCGAGCCCTGTCCCAGGGCGGCATCCCCGCGGCGCTGGCCGAGGTGACGGTCGCCCCCGGGTAGGCCCGGTCGCTCAGGCCGCGGCGTTCCAGGTGTCGATGACCGGGTTGCCGTGCTCGAAGCCGAGCGTCGAGAGGGTCGCCGTGTCGAGGCGGAGCAGTCCCCCGCCGCCGGCCGGCAGGCCGATCCAGCGCGCGCCCGCCACCCGCAGACAGTGGCCGTGCGCGATCAAAGCCACGTCACCCCCGTCGAGAAGGGCACGCGACCGGGCCAACACCCGGTCCAACCGTTCGCCCACCTCGGTCGGCGACTCGCCGCCGGGACAGCCGTCGGTCCAGAGAGACCACGAGGGCCGGGTCTCGCGGATGGTAGCGGTCGTGATGCCCTCGTAGTCGCCGTAGTGCCACTCGGCCAGATCCTCGGTCGTCTCGGTGACGGCCAAGCCGGCCAGCTCGGCGGTGCGCGCCGCCCGGCGGCGGGGGCTGGAGATCACCGCCGCGAACGACCGGCCCGCGAGCCGCTCACCCGCCCGGCGGGCCTCCTGCTCACCCTCTCCGGTGAGGTCGAGATCCGTGTACGAGGTGTGCTTCCGGGCCGCGCTCCACTCGGTCTGCCCGTGCCGGACGAGCACGATCTCCGCCATGTTGCCCCCTGTCGTCCCGCCCTTTCTACCCCGCGAGCAGCTCCTCGAACGAGGTGGTCAGCGCGAACGGGTCGGCGGGCCGCGCCGGCTCGCGCCGGCCGAGCTCGGCGGCGAGCTCCCCCGCCGCCCGGTCCACCCGCTGGCGCAGTTGCCCCTCGGCCTCGTCCCCGCCCCAGTCCTCCGGCGCCGCGAAGATCGGCGTCGGCACGGTCACCGCCCGCAGATAGGCGAACATCGGCCGCACGGCGTGCTCGAGGGCCAGCGAGTGGCGGGCGGTGCCGCCGGTCGCCGCGATCAGCACGGGCCTGCCCGCCAGGACGTCCTTGTCGATCACGTCGAAGAACGACTTGAACAGGCCGCTGTACGACGCGTGGAAGACCGGCGTCACGGCGACCAGGCCGTCCGCCGCCGCCACCGCGTCCAGGGCCTCGCGCAGGGCCGGCGGCGGAAAGCCGGTCAGCAGATGGTTCATCAGGTCATGTGCCAGGTCGCGCAGCTCGACGACCTGGACCCGCAGGTCCACGCCGATCCGCTGGGCGTGCTCCACGGTCGCCGCGGACAGCCTGTCAGCGAGCAGACGGGTGGACGACGGCTGGCTCAGCCCCGCCGTGACGACGACGAGCGTGCGCGCGGTCATGCGACAGTCTCCTCGGTGGCCGCCGCGGCGGCCAGCAGTGACGCGTGGGTCGGCGCCTCGGGGACGTGGGCCGGCTTGAGCGCGGCGAACTCCTTGCGCAACACCGGCACGACCTCCTCGCCCAGCAGATCCAGTTGCTCCAGGACGGTCTTCAACGGCAGGCCCGCGTGGTCCAGCAGGAACAGCTGCCGCTGGTAGTCGCCGACGTAGTCGCGGAAGCCGAGCGTACGGTCGATGACCTGCTGGGGGCTGCCCACCGTCAGCGGGGTCTCCCGGGTGAAGTCCTCCAGCGACGGCCCGTGCCCGTAGACCGGGGCGTTGTCGAAGAACGGCCGGAACTCCCGCACCGCGTCCTGGCTGTTGCGGCGCATGAAGACCTGCCCGCCGAGCCCGACGATGGCCTGGTCGGGATCCCCGTGGCCGTGGTGGGCGAACCGCTCGCGGTAGAGGGCGACCATCCGCTGGGTGTGCGACGCCGGCCAGAAGATGTGGTTGGCGAAGAACCCGTCGCCGTAGTAGGCGGCCTGCTCGGCGATCTCGGGGCTGCGGATCGAACCGTGCCAGACGAACGGCGGGATGCCGTCCAGCGGGCGCGGGGTGGAAGTGAACGACTGCAGCGGCGTGCGGAACTTGCCCTTCCAGTCGACGACGTGCTCGCGCCACAACCGGTGCAGCAGCGCGTAGTTCTCGACGGCAAGCGGAATTCCGGCACGGATGTCCTTGCCGAACCAGGGATAGACCGGGCCGGTGTTGCCCCGCCCCATCATCAGGTCCACCCGGCCGTCGGCGAGGTGCTGCAGCATCGCGTAGTCCTCGGCGATCTTGACCGGGTCGTTGGTCGTGATCAGCGTCGTGGACGTGCTGAGCAGCAGCGTGGAGGTGCTTGCGGCGATGTAGCCGAGCATGGTGGTCGGCGAGGACGGCACGAAGGGCTCGTTGTGGTGCTCACCCGTCGCGAAGACGTCGAGGCCGACCTCCTCGGCCTTGCGGGCGATGGTCACCATCGCCTTGATCCGCTCGTGCTCGGTCGGCACCCGTCCGCTCACAGGATCGGGCGTGACGTCGCCGACGGTGAAGATCCCGAACTGCATGACCGCTCCTGAGCTCTCGGTCGGGACCACCGGCCCCGGACTGCCCCGCACAACCTCTTTGACTCAGCAATTATTTCACAGTCAAACACCTCGGGGAAGAGCCGGATGGATCACATCGTCCCTCCCTCGATTCACTCCATTGCCCCGGAGACTGCCATGCCCTGCAATGGGACGGGAGCGCTCGGTCGATCAATCGAGGAGTCGCCATGAAGGTCAGGGTCAAGATCCTGGTCACCGCCGTCGCCGGCGGTCTCACCTACCTGTTGACCAACGCCACCAACCAACCGGAGATCTGGCAGCTCACGATGTCCGTGTTCGTCGGCGGCATCGTGCTCGTCACCCAGGTCCTCATCGAGTACGACCTCGCCGTCATCGACCTCAAGGCGACGATGACCGAGCACTCCCAGCGCACCGAAGACGTCGTCGATCGCCGGTTCGCCCAGGTCAGCGAGGCCACGGCCCTGTACGGCCGGGTCGAGGCCACGGCGCTGCGGGAGGACCAGATCACCCGCCTCGTCTGCTCTGCCGCGAGCATCAGAGCAGACGACCACCTCCTGCGGCGCTTCGCCGACTACGAAATCAACCGTCTGGCGCGGCTCTTCGACGGGCTCGAGAGCGGCTGGGCCTTCTACGAGGGCGAGGACCGGGACTGGCTGCTGGACCTCACGGCCTGCGTCGAGGAGACGATCGACGCGACGAGCATGACGTCGTTCGACACCCCGAAGGGCTTCGTCGACGAGGGTCAGTTCTGGGCCAGCGACCTCGGCCAGCGCTACCTGGCACAGCAGCGGCGCGCCATCAACGACCGTGGCGTCAGGGTGCGTCGACTGTTCGTGCTGGACGACGCGTCCGCCGAGGACGCGGCACGGATCGAGACCCTGGTGAGTCCGCACCGCAAGATCGGCGTGGAGACGCGCGTCCTGCGCCAGTCCAAACTGGACTTCCTGCTGCAACCCGACCTCTTCGACTTCATCCTCTTCGACGGCCGGCTGAGCTACGAGCTGCGGTCGGCGTCGGTCCTGGGGCCGGAGGCCCGCCCGCTGATCGCCAGCGTGACGCTGGTGGTGGACTGGCGGGTCGAGGACCGCAAGCAGCGCTTCGAGCAGCTGTGGCGCGACGCCGACGAGCGGTGATCACCGCTCGGGGGACTTGCCGGTCTCCGGGCGAGCCCCCTAGCGTGGACCGGACAGCCGCTAAGCCGCGACGCAGAGGTGCGGTTCTCCGACCCACTCCCGGAGGTTGCCGTGTCCGAACCCGTCGCGCCCATGACTGTCGCCGATGTGGAGTCGCCACGGATCGGCAACGGGGACGTCGACTGGGACCAGTTCGACTCCCGGGCGTACTTCGACCACAACTACGGCACGCTGCGGGACGACGACGCGCAGGTCATCGACATCGTGGCGAACTTCTTCCAGGACGCGGCCCCGGCCTGGGCCGAGCGCGCGATCGACGTCGGCACCGGAGCCAATCTCTACCCGGCGCTCACCATGCTGCCGTTCGCGGCCGAGGTCGTTCTCTACGAGCGTGCGTTCAGCAACCGGCAGTGGCTCACCGACGAGCTGAGGGATCCGCACCGGTCCTGGTGGCGGTTCTGGGACCACATCGCCGGCGGGTCGCGGGGGCACGGGGCGTATGCGGCGCTCAGGGAGCCCTTCGATCTGCTCAGCCGCCGGGCGGAGGTCGTCAAGGGCAACGTCTTCAGCCTGCCGCCCGGCCAGTTCGACCTGGGGACGATGTTCTTCGTGGCGGAGTCGATCACCACCCGCGACGACGAGTTCGAGCGTGCCACCCAGTCGTTCGTGAACTCGCTGAAGGCGAGGGCGCCGTTCGCCGCGGTCTTCATCCGGAACTCCTCCGGATATGAGGTCAGTGGCCGCAGCTTCCCCGCCTGCTCGGTGGACGAACGCCACGTGCGGCGGGCGCTCGCCCCGGTCGCCCAGGGAACCCGGATCCGGCCGGTCACGAGCGCCGACCATCGCGATGGATACCACGCGATGATCGTGGCCACCGGACGGAAGCGGGCCTAGCGCGACAGCGCGGAGAGTCCCGCGCTGTCGGTGCAGGTCACCGCGTCATGGCGCAGCTCGGCCACCAGAGTCTTCGCCTTGCCGCTGGGCAGTTGTCGCAGCTCCTTCCACAGCCGCACGGACTTGGCGACGTCGTTCGGATCGTAGAGGTCGTCGGCCTGCGGCTCACGGTCCAACAGCCAGTAGGTGGCCGCGAGCCGGTCCGCGATACGTGCCGGCTTCTCGCAGTCCAACGGGCTGGCGAACGCTCCGGAGACCGCGTCCGCCACTGCCTTCTCCTTGTTTGCGAGGTGACCGTTCTGGCCGGCCCCGACGGTGAGCAGGGCGACGTCGCGGCGCCACGGCGGGGCGGAGTCCGTGGCCCACACGGTGGTGTCCTCGTGCACCTCGGCCGGCGGGTCCGGAAGCTTGGCCAGAAGCGCCAGCGCTTGCCGGCCCACCGGGGTGACCTCCGGGAGGAGCCCGGAATGGACCCGGCTGACGCACACTCGCGGCGCGTCCTCGGTGCACACCAATTCCCTCGCCACCGGGTCGATCGCGTCGTAGACGACCCTGTTCTCACGCGGCATGAGCGTGATCGCCAGGGCCGCGCCCGCCGCCACCGGCAGCAGCGCCGCCATGCGGGCGCGCCAGCCGTTGGACGCGAACAGCATCACCCCGGCGACGGCCAGGGCGGTCAGCCAGACAGCCTGCGCGATGCTGACCTGACCGGGCACGGTGGTGTAGGGGCCGGGCAGGTTCATCTCGTGCATCGGCGAGAACACGAGGGCCAGCCATCCCCGGGGGCGGGTCGCCCTGGGAATGAGCAGGATCAGTGCCGTGCCCGCCACGGCCAGCGCCGGAGCGGTCACCAGCCACGGCAGCAGGCGGCCGGCCGCCAGACCGAGCCACACTGCCCCGGTCAGCGCCAGAAGGCCGACCGCCGTGACGACGAAGGCCTGCGTCGGCAGGTATCCGGCGGTGCCGATGATCCACAGCCCACCGACAACTCCCATCGCCAGATAGCCGCACACCACCGCGAGGGCCATCGCGCCGACCGTCGGCAGCGTGCGTTGCCCCCTCGGACGCGGCGTGCTGGCGAACAACTCCTCCACGTGGGACCGGTGCTCACGGCGCGCCTGCCAGGCGCCGGCCGCGAGCGCCAGTGGCCACAGCACCGCCAGATAGAGCCGCTGGGTCATGGCCAGCTGCATCCATCCGGTCGTGAAGCTGGAATCACCGGCGAAGAAGAGCAACAGGACGCCGACCAGAAGCACAAGAAGGGCGGACCCGATCGCGGCGGAGCGGCGCAGCTCGATACCGAGGATGCGGTTCATCGGCGTGCCTCCGCCCGGTGTCGGCGTAGTTCTCGTCTCATGATCCCCAAGACGACGGGGCCTTCGCCCCCGGTTCTCGCCATTGAGGTGATCTGAGTCACTGCGCGAGACCGCTCGGCGGGGGCCGGGACGGACGACCGTCAGGGCCAGCGCACCTTCGGCGGCAGGCCGACGAACCGCGCATACGGCTCCAGCGCCGCCTCGGCGTGGGCACGGGCGGCCGCGGTCAGGGGCGCCAGGGGAAACACGTCCACCGTCACCGCCTTCTTGCCGAGGGTGCGCTTCCAGGTCGCCACCACGCGGCCGCGCTCGACGAGGGTGGACTTGAAGATGCCGTTACCGCCCGGGACGATGGCGTCCAGGTGCTGCTTGTCGACCATCATCGTGCGGTCCTGGTAGCCCAGCATGTACTCGTCGAAGCCCGGCAGCGCCGCCCAGTCGTCGCGGGTGGCGGCGGCGGCCTCCAGGACGGCCGGGTCGGCGAACATCTCGGTGCCGTCGACCGTGACCGTGGCCAGGGCGGAGCCGGCCGCCGCGATGCCGGCTCGCACGTCGGTCATGGTCAGGCCGGTCCAGCGGGCGAGGTCCGCCCTCGTGGCCGGACCGTGACCGCGGAAGAAGCGGGTCGCGATCAGGCCGAGGGCTTCCTCGCGTGACGGCCGGTTCGGCTTCGGCGCCCACTCGTCGAGCAGCACGAACGACTGCTCCTTGCCGAGGTGCGGCGCGATGCAGGTGACGCCGCGCTGGCTCGCGTACCAGAGGAGGTGGTAGCCCATCTGGCCGCTCAGCTCGACGCCCCCGGCGGCGACGGCCGCCAGGCACTCGGCGCGGGTGAGCCGCTTGCCGCCCGCGAGCGCCTCGCCGAGCAGCTCGACGCCGCGGTCGGCCGCCCGCTCGGTCAGCCCGATCGTCGCGCGGCGCTTGGCCGCGCCCGCCAGCGCGCGCACGCCCATCAGCTCCAGCATCCAGTGGGCGTCCGCGGGCGGGACGAGGTGCACGGTGCCGCGCATCGGCCACGTGCGGATCGCCTCGCGGCGCTCGAGGGCCGCCTCGACGTCGCCGAGGGTGGCGCCGGGCAGTCGGGCGCCGAGCGACCACAGGCCACTGGCCATGTCCTGTGCCTGCATGGCGCCGAACCACTCGACGATGCCGGCCACCGTGGCGGGGCGGACCTCGGGCGTCAGGAGCAGGCTGTGCATGCGCAGGGCCAGGGCCTGCTCGGTCGTCAGGTTCACAAGGTGCAGCGTAGGGCGACCCTCCGACAACGGGCCGCCCTACGGGCGGGTCAGCGGCCGCGCTGCGAGCGGTACCGGGCGATCAGCGCGTCGGTGGACGAGTCGTTCGCGGCCTCCGGTGCCGTGTCCGCGGTCAGCAGCGGGGCCAGCTGGTTGGCCATGACCTTGCCGAGCTCGACGCCCCACTGGTCGAAGGAGTTGACCTGCCAGATGGTGCCCTGGGTGAAGGTGATGTGCTCGTACAGGGCGATGAGCTGGCCCAGCGTCGACGGGGTCAGCTTCTCGGCCAGGATGGTCGTCGTCGGGTGGTTGCCCGCCATGACCTTGTGCGGCACGATCGCGGGCGCCACCCCCTCCGCCTCGATCTGCTCCGCCGTACGCCCGAACGCCAGCGCCCCGGTCTGGGCGAAGAAGTTCGACATGAACAGGTCGTGCATGACCCCGGTGTCGTGGTTGGGCACGCTGAAGCCGATGAAGTCGGCCGGGATGAGCTTGGTGCCCTGGTGGATCAGCTGGTAGAACGCGTGCTGGCCGTTGGTGCCGGGCTCGCCCCAGAACACCTCGCCGGTCTGGTAGCCCGTCGCGGAACCGTCCAGCCGCACCTGCTTGCCGTTGCTTTCCATGGTGAGCTGCTGGAGGTACGCCGCGAACCGGTGCAGATACTGCGAGTACGGCAGCACGGCGTGCGACTGCGCGCCGAGGAACGTGTCGTACCAGACGTTGAGCAGGCCCAGCAGGGCCGGCACGTTGCGCTCCAGCGGCGTGGTGAGGAAGTGCTGGTCGACGGCGTGGTAGCCGGCGAGCAGCTCGGCGAACTGCTCCTTGCCGACGGCGATCATGACCGAGAGGCCCACCGCCGAGGGCAGCGAGTAGCGCCCGCCGACCCAGTCCCAGAAGCCGAACATGTTCTCGGTGTCGATGCCGAAGTCCGCGACCCGCCCGGCGTTGGTGCTCACCGCGACGAAGTGCTTGGCGACCGCGCTCTGGTCGCCGCCGAGCCCGGCCAGCAGCCAGTTGCGGGCCTCGGTGGCGTTGGTCAGCGTCTCCTGGGTGCCGAAGGTCTTGGAGACCACGACGAACAGGGTGCTGGCGGGGTCCAGGCCACGGGTCTTCTCGTGCAGGTCGGTGGGGTCGATGTTGGACACGAAACGGCACTCGACGCCGGGGTCCGCGTAGGCCTTGAGCGCTTCGTACGCCATGACCGGGCCGAGGTCGGAGCCGCCGATGCCGATGTTGACGACGGTCCTGATGCGCTCGCCGGTGGCGCCCTTCCACTCACCGGAGCGAACCTTGTCGCTGAACGCCCCCATGCGGTCGAGGACCTCGTGCACGTCGCGCACGACGTCCTGGCCGTCGACGACCAGGGTGGCGTCACGCGGCAGCCGCAGGGCGGTGTGCAGCACCGCGCGGTCCTCGGTCACGTTGATGTGCTCGCCGGCGAACATCGCCGCGGTGCGCTCCCGCAACCCGGCCTGCTCCGCCAGCGCGATCAGCGCGCCCATCACCTCGTCGGTGACCAGGTTCTTGCTGTAGTCGACGAAGAGGTCGGCGACCTGGGCGGTGAGCCGCTCGCCGCGCCGTGGATCGCTGTCGAACAGCTCGCGCAGGTGCACGCCCGCGATCTTCTCGGCATGACCCTGCACGGCCTGCCATTCGGCGCTGTCGGAAACGTGGTCGCTCATTGCTTTTGACTCCCGCCTGAACCGAACTATCCGTGCCATCGTGGCACGGATCGCCGCCCCCCGCCGTGAATCATGACCGGCGAAACGGGTCACGGGGACGCCGTGGGCCTACCCCGGCGACCGTCAGGCGGAGCCGCCGCCGAGGGTCCGCCGCCCACCGACCCGGCCGGCGCGGCGACCTGGCCGGTGTTCGCACATGTCACGGAATTGATTTCACGAAGGCGAAAAACAATTCGGTCACATTCGCGGGGCAATAACGATGACAGCAAGCCACCCAAGCAAATTAACATTGGTCGGCTTGAATGTCTTTGGACGAACTCACGATTCGTCAGGACCGACATGGAGGGGGTTCTTCATGCGCAACCATCTCGTCCGGGGTTCGGCCGTCTGGCTGGCCGCGTTCCTGGGCGTACTCGCCTGGTCCGGCGCGGCCGAGGCCGGCACCGCGAGGACGCCGGGCGGCTCGCCGGCCGTGTCCGTGGAGTCGGAGTCCGGAGCCGCGGAAATCGCCGCCGGGTTCTCGTTCGCACGGTATGCCACGGTGAGCCCGCCCTCGGGCTGGAGCTTCGTCGCCGGCAACTTCTCGGGTGACTCCCGGTCCGACGTCGTCGGTTACCACCCCAGCAACGGCAGCGTATGGGTGGGAACGAACACCGGCTCGGCATTCTCCTTCGCGCGCTATGCCACCGTGAGCCCGCCCGGAGGCTGGAGCTTCGTCGCCGGCAACTTCTCGGGTGACTACCGCGCCGACATCGTCGGATATCACCCGAGCAATGGCAGCGTATGGGTGGGAACGAACACCGGCTCAGCGTTCTCCTTCAGCCAATACGCCACCGTGAGCCCGCCCGGAGGCTGGAGCTTCGTCGCGGGCGATTTCGCCGGCGACTCCCGCGCCGACATCGTCGGATACCACCCCAGCAACGGCAGCCTGTGGCAAGGAACGAACACCGGCTCAGCGTTCTCCTTCAGCCAATACGCCACCGTGAGCCCGCCCGGAGGCTGGAGCTTCGTCGCCGGCAACTTCTCGGGTGACTACCGCGCCGACGTCGCCGGATATCACCCGAGCAACGGCAGCGTATGGGTGGGAACGAACACCGGCTCGGCATTCTCGTTCGCGCGCTATGCGACCGTGAGCCCGCCGGGTGGCTGGAGCTTCGTCGCGGGCGATTTCGCCGGCGATTCCCGCAGCGACATCGTCGGATATCACCCCAGCAACGGCAGCCTGTGGGAAGGAACGAACACCGGCTCGGCGTTCTCGTTCAGCCAATACGCCACCGTAAGCCCGCCGGGAGGGTGGAGCTTCGTCGCGGGTAACTACGCCGGCGACTACCGCGCCGACGTCGTCGGTTACCACCCGAGCAACGGCAGCCTCTGGGTCGGCGCCACCGTGAACTAGCCCGACCGCCGGCACGCCGAGACAGGCGCCCGAGTGCGACACGCTGAGGTGTCCGCACTCGGGCTGCCCTCGACTAGCTCACCGCCTTGGCGGCGGCGCGGCCGGCGGTGCGGCCCGAGAAGATGCAGCCGCCGAGGAAGGTGCCCTCGAGCGAGTTGTAGCCGTGCATGCCGCCGCCGCCGAAGCCGGCCGCCTCGCCCGCCGCGTACACGCCGGGCAGGGGGTTGCCGTCCGCGCGCAGGACGCGGGCGTCGAGGTCGGTGTGCAGGCCGCCGAGGGTCTTGCGGGTGAGGATGTTGAGCCGGACCGCGATCAGGGGGCCCGCCGCCGGGTCGAGCAGGCGGTGCGGGGTCGCCACCCGGATCAGCCGGTCGCCACGGTAGCGGCGGGCGCCGTGGATGGCGGTCACCTGGGCGTCCTTGCTGAACGGGTGGGCGATCTCGCGGTCGCGGGCCTCGATCGTGCGGCGGATGTCGTCGAGGTCGAGCGCCGGGCCGTCCTCGGCGGCGGCCAGCTTGTTCATGCCTTCGACGAGGTCCGGCAGGTCGCGGGCGACGACGAAGTCCTCGCCGTGCTGCTTGAAGGCCTCGACCGGCGGGGTGGCGCCCGGGCGGACGCGGCTCAGGACCTGACGGATGCTGCGGCCGGTCAGGTCCGGGTTCTGCTCCGAGCCGGAGAGCGCGAACTCCTTCTCGATGATCTTCTGGGTCAGGATGAACCAGCTGTAACCGTGGCCGGTCCCCATCAGGTGCTTGAGCGTGCCGAGCGTGTCGAAGCCCGGGAACAGGGGCGCGGGCAGGCGCCGGCCCGTCGCGTCGAGCCACAGCGACGACGGTCCCGGCAGGATGCGGATGCCGTGCCCGGGCCAGATCGGATCCCAGTTGCGCAGGCCCTCCGTGTAGTGCCACATCCGGTCCGGGTTGATGATCTGGGCGCCCGCGGCCTCGGTGATGCCGAGCATGCGCCCGTCCACGTGCGCCGGCACGCCGGACACCATCCGCTTCGGCGCCGTGCCGAGCCGGGCCGGCCAGGCCTTGCGGACGAGGTCGTGGTCGCCGCCGATGCCGCCGGAGGTGACGATCACCGCCTGGGCGGCGTACTCGAAATCGGCGATCTCGGTGCGGGAGCTGCTGGCGCCGCGCACGACGTCGCTGGGCTCCAGGACGCGCCCGCGCACGCCGGTGACCGCCCCGGCCGAGGTGACCAGGGCGTCGACGCGGTGCCGGAAGGCGAAGGTGACCAGGCCGCGCGCGGCGGCGTCGCGTACCCGTCGCTCGAAGGGTTCGATCACACCCGGACCGGTCCCCCAGGTGATGTGGAACCGCGGCACCGAGTTGCCGTGGCCGTCGGCGGCCGCGCCGCCGCGCTCCGCCCAGCCCACCACCGGGAACAGCCGGTGGCCCATGGCGCGCAGCCACGGCCGTTTCTCGCCGGCGGCGAAGTTGACATAGGCCCGCGCCCACTGCCGGGGCCAGTGATCCTCCGGGCGGTCGAAGCCGGCGCTGCCGAGCCAGTCCTGCCAGGCCAGCTCCTCGCTGTCGCGGACGCCCATGCGCCGCTGCTCCGGGGAGCCGACGAGGAACAAACCGCCAAAGGACCAGAAGGCCTGGCCGCCGAGGCTCTGTTCGGGTTCCTGGTCGAGCAGCAGCACCCGACGGCCGGCGTCCGCCAGCTCGGCGGTGGCCACCAGCCCGGCCAGGCCCGCGCCCACCACGATCACATCCGCGTTCATGGTTCTTACCGTACGAACCCAGATGGCAAGATGATGCATCCGTGGCGCATAAAAAGGCCGTGCTCTTATCACCGAGGTGACAAATGTTCGAGGATCTGCCCGACGGCGTGGCCGCCCGGTTGCGGGCGCTCAAGCCGCTGCTGCATCAACGGGTCCTGGACACGGCACGAACGGTGATGAGTGCTCAGGGCCGGTCGCTGGCCGGCGGGCAGGGCCGCGGCCTCGTCCTCGGGGTGGAGACCGCGGTGGACGCCTTCGTGGAAGCCGCGGCGTCGACCTCACCCGACCTGAGCCCCTACCGGGCGGTGTTCACCCAGCTGGGCCGCACGGAATTCCGCGAGGGCCACCGCGTCGACGCGCTGCGGAGCATCCTGACCGCCGGCGGCCGCGATCTCTGGGCCTTCCTCGTCGCGCAGGACCTGCCGCCCGCCGCCCTCTACGCCCTGGCCTCGGCGCTGTTCGGGTACGTCGACGAGTTGGCGGGCGCGGCGGTCGAGGGCTACCTCGACGAGCAGCAGAAGAACTCGCGCGACTGGGACACCATCCGGCGCCGGCTGATCACCCTGCTGGTGCAGCCCGATCCGCCGGGCGACGCGGCGCTGCAGGCGGCCGCGGACGCCGCGCGCTGGCCGCTGCCGGCGACGGTCGCGGTCGTGAGCGTCGACAGTACGGACGCCGAGCACCTCGCGCGGACGGCGGGCAACGGGGTGATCGCCACGGTCATCGACGACGCCACCCGCATGGTCGTGCCGGCTCCCGCCACCGCCGGGCGGCTCGCGCACCTCGCGGCGGTGCTGACGGGACGGCGGGCGGCGCTCGGGCCGGTGGTGGCGCTCGACTCGGCGCGGCTGTCGTACCGAATCTCGCGGCGGGCCCTGCGGATCCTGCCCGGCGACGGGCTCATCCGCTGCGACGACCGGCTGCTCGAACTCGTCACCGGCTGGGAACCCGGCCTCATGGACCGGCTCGCCGCCCGGGAGCTGGCCGGCGCCGACAGCCTGCGGGAGCCCGAGCTGGAGACGCTGCACGCCTGGCTGCGCGAGCAGGGCCAGGTCGTGGCGGCGGCCACGGCGCTGCACGCCCATCCGCAGACGGTGCGATACCGGATGCGCAAGATCCGTCAGGTGTTCGGCGCCGCGCTCGACGACCCGGACACCCGGCTGCGGCTGCAACTCGCGTTACGGCACCGGCTCGCCGACGAACCTCAGCGCGTCGACGGCACCGGCTCGCCGATCGGGTTGGCGAGTCCGTTCACCAGGACCCGGCCCGCCTCGGCGGCGGGCAGCGGGCGCGACAGGTAGTAACCCTGCGCGTAGTCGCACCGCAGCCCGCGCAGGAACTCCAGCTGCACCGAGTCCTCGATGCCCTCGGCCACCGTGGTCATCCCGAGGCTCCGGCCCAGCCGCACGATCGTGCTGACCAGGGCCTCGTCCTCGTGCTCGCCGCCGAGGCGGTCCACGAACGAGCGGTCGATCTTCAGGGTGTCCATGGGGAAGCGGCGCAGGTACGCCAGCGAGGAGTAGCCCGTACCGAAGTCGTCCATGGCCAGGGTGACGCCGAGCTCCTTGAGGCGATGCAGCTGGGCGAGGTTCTCGTCGGTGTCGGTGAGCAGCACGCTCTCGGTCATCTCCAGGCACAGCTGGTCGACCGGCATGCCGGTCTCGGCCAGGACCTGCGCCACCATGGTGGCGAGCTCACCGTGCTCGAACTGCCGCACCGAGACGTTGACCGCCATCTTCAGCGAACGCGTGGTGCCCGCACCCCAGGCGACCGCCTGCCGGCAGGCCTCCGTGAGCACCCACCGACCGAGGGGGACGATGAGGCCGGTGGCCTCGGCCGTACCGATGAAGTCCAGCGGCGAAACCATGCCGCGGGTGGGGTGATGCCAGCGGACCAGCGCCTCGAAGCCGGTGATCTCTCCCGTGCGCAGGTCGACGGTCGGCTGGTAGTGCAGCGCCAGCTCGTCACGGGCGAGTGCGACGCGCAGGTCCGCCTCCAGCTCCAGCCGCTCGACCAGGCCGGCGAGCATCGCGGGGTCGTAGGCGGCCAGCCGGCGGCCGCCGCCGGACTTGGCGCGGTACATGGCCAGGTCGGCGTTGCGCTGCAACTGTTCGACGTCGTCGGCGTCCGCGGCACAGGCCAGCCCGATGCTCACCGCGACGTGCAGCTCCCGCTCGCCGACCTCGAAGGGCGCCTCCAGGGCCGCGGTGATGCGCCCGGCGACCGCCTCCGCGTCGGCCCGGGCGGCGAGCGACTCGACGATCACGCCGAACTCGTCGCCGCCGAAGCGGGCGACCGTGTCCTCCTCGCGGACCGCGGCCCGCAGCCGCGCGGCGACCTGCACGAGAAGGGCGTCACCCGCGGCGTGGCCGAGGCTGTCGTTGACCTCCTTGAAGCCGTCCAGGTCGAGGAAGAGGATCGCGGCCTCGTCCCGGCCGGCGCACCGCGCGATCGCCTCGACCAGCCGCTCGCGGAACAGCGCCCGGCTGGGCAGCCCGGTCAGGCTGTCGTGGTACGCCTCGTACATGAGCTGTTCCTGCAGCTCCTTGGCGTCGTGCACGTCGCGGGTGTTGAGCACGAGGCCACCCACCGCGGGATCGTCGAGCAGGTTCGTGATGGTCATCTCGGCGAGCCGGATCCGGCCGTCCTGGTGGCGCATCGGCACCTCGATGACCGTGACCGACTCCGGGCCGGCGATGACCGACTCGATCGCGGCCGCGATGCGCAGCCCGGACTTGCGCCCGGACACCTCGGTCAGGCGGTGGCCGAGCAGCACCTGCGCGGGCCAGCCGAAGATGCGTTCCACCGACTCGCTCTGGTAGCGGATCGTCGAGTCGGCGTCGATGACCGCGACCGACTCGGAGCTCTGCTGCACCAGGGCGCGGAAACGTTGCTCGCTCGCCTGAAGCTCGGCGGTGCGCTCGAGAACGCGCGCTTCCAGGTGACGGGTCAGGTGCCGGTTCTCCAGGAGGGTGAGCAGCTGACGGCAGACGATCAGCAGGATCAGCGCCGAGCGGCCCCAGGAGACGAGGGGGTCGATGTCGCCGGTCATCACGTACGAGAAGGTGCAGCAGATCAGGGCGGCGACCACCGCCACGTACGGGACCAGCATGGCGAAAGCCCGCGGCTCGGCCTGACCGGGCGCGGCGTCCGGCGTGGTCCTGGTCACCGTCTTGCCGGGGAGGCGGGCGGCCAGGAACACCAGCGCGAAGCCGACGAACCAGCTCGCGTCCATGAGATCGCCGGACTGGTAGGCATTGTGCAACTCGGCGTAGGTGTACGCGCTGTCGCCGGCGCCGATAACGATCATGGCCACGCCGACGAGGGTCAGCGGTGCGACGTCCGGACTGTCCCGGTGCAGCACGGCGAGCATGTGCAACACCACGGTCACCAGGACGACGCCGCTGAGCGGGTAGCCGAGCGAGACGCCGAGGGCGAGAGCGGTGGCGGACGCGCCGGCGCTGACCAGTGGGTCGAGCACGAGGATCCAACTCACCAGCAGCAGCGAACAGGCGATCATCGCGACGTCGACGAAGCCGCGGATCCGATTGGCCGCCGACTGCCGGGGCGTCGGGACGAGGAACAGCGCGATCGTGAGGATCGGCACCATGCCGAGGTAGCCGATGTCGGCCACGCCGGGGAAGGGCACCTCTTCGCCGCGTACCGTCTCGATCCAGGTCCAGGTGCCCTCACCGAACGTGTACGCCACCGAGCCCAGGCCGATGCCCGTCCAGGCGACGCGAAGGCGGCCACGGCGCGCGCGGGCACGGACGAGAGAGGCGATCGCGGCGAGGGCCACGATGACCACCGTGCCGACGTCCGAGACGAACGGGCCCGCGGATCCGCCGGCGACCATGATCACCACGAAGACGACGCAGAGGAGCGCGACGAGTGCGATCAGCACTCGCGGGCGGCGGCTGCCGACCATCGCACGCCCCTCCCTCTCACGGACTTCGGACCCCTGACGAGCCTTGAGATCGGGCGCCAGGGGACGGACTTGAGAGAATCGCCGGTGCCGCCGCCCGCGATTGGCGTATGCGACGCTGTCGGTCATGACTTCCCGCCCGCTGCGCGCCGACGCCCGGCGCAACCGCGAACGGCTGCTCGCGGCCGCGGTCAGGCGTTCTCGACCGCCGGGCCGGACGTCGGCGTCGAGACGATCGCGCGGGCAGCGGGAGTGGGCGTCGGCACGCTGTACCGGCACTTCCCCACCCGGGAAGCGCTGGTGGAGGCGGCGTACCGCACCGAGTTGGACCGGCTCTGCGCGGCGGCGCCCGAGCTGCTGGGCGGTCACGAGCCGGCCGCGGCGTTGCGTGCCTGGATGGACCGCTTCGTCGACTACATGACGACCAAGCGGGGCATGGCGGACGCGCTGCGAGCGGTGATCGCGTCCGGTGGCGACCCGTACGCCCACAGCCGCGACCGGTTGCTGGCCGCGCTGACCGCGCTGATCGAGGCCGGGGTGGCGGCGGGGACGGTGCGCGGTGACGTGCCGGTGCTGGACGTGCTGACCGGGTTGAGCGGGGTGACGCTGGCCACGGCCGGGGCGGAGCGGCGGGAGCAGGCCGGCCGGCTGTTGGACCTGCTCATGGACGGTCTCCAGGCCCGGACCCCGGCCGGCCCGGGCTGACGGGTGCTGGCGTGGCCGCTCCGTCCGGCTCTCCGGGCCCGGGCCCGGGTGCCGGCCTGGCCGGCGCGCCCCGGTCTTCGTGATCGGGTGCCTGCCTGGCCGGCGCGCCCCGGTCTTCGTGACCGGGCGCCGGACCGGCCGGCGCGCCCCGGTCTTCGTGACCGGGCGCCGGACCGGCCGGCGCGCCCCGGTCTTCGTGACCGGGCGGCGGCCTGGTCGCGGCGCCCGGGGCCAGCACGCGGGCGAGGATGGCCGTGAGGGTGCCGGCGACGACCACGCTGAGCAGGCCGGCCCGCAGGCTGGTGAGGTCGGCGACGGCCCCGACCAGCGGGGGTGAGAGCAGGAAGCCGCCGCGCAGCAGCCAGCTCACGACGGTGAGACCGGTGCCGGGTGCCAGGCCGGGAAGCTCGTCGGCGGTGTGCATGGCGGCGGGCACGAGGGTGGCGACGCCGAGGCCGGCGAGGGCGAAACCCGCGAGTGCGGTCGGCAGGGTGGGCAGGGCGAGGGCCGCGCCCATCCCCACGCCCGTGAGCACCCCGCCGGCGCGGACGACGGTCCGTTGCCCGAACCGGTCGACGACGCGGTCGCCGGTGAGCCGGCCGATCGTCATGGCGACCTGCAGTGCGACGAAGGCCAGGCCCGCCGTGGCGGCGCCGGTGCGCAGATCGCCGCTGAGGTAGAGGGCGCCCCAGGACGCGCCGGCGTCCTCCACCAGGGCGCCGCAGGCGGCGAGCACGCCGAGCGCGGCCAGCATCCGAACCGCGTGGCCGGCGACGGTGCGCGTGCCGCCGTGGCGGGCGGGCGGCGCGGCCGGGTGGTCACCGCTGGCGGCGGCGAGATCCTGGGCCCGCGTCGCGCGCTCGGCGTCCTCCGCGCCGGGCAGCAGGAACCGGAGAGCGCCCAGCGCGACCAGGCTGAACAGGGCGGCGGAGACGGCCAGGTGCACGGCCAGCGGAACGTCGAGGCCGGCGGCGGCGGAACCCATGAGGCCGCCGAGTACGGCGCCGATGCTCCAGACGCCGTGGAACGAGTTGACGATGGAGCGCCGGTAGAGGCGTTGCACGCGCAGGCCGTGCGCGTTCTGGGCCACGTCGACGATCGCGTCGAGGGCGCCGATCACGGCCAGGACGGCGGCGAGGACGATCCAGTGGGCGGCGAGCGGGATCGCGAGGGTCGTGACGGCCACCGCCACGATGCCTCCCGCCGCCACCCGGGCGGAGCCCAGCCGGCGGATCGCGGCGGCGGCGAACAACCCGGCGAGCAGCGCGCCCAGCGGGAACGCGGCCAGGGCCGCGCCGAGCAGCGCGTTGCTGACGCCGAGGTCGGCCTTGATCTGGGGGTAGCGCGGGATGACGTTGGCGAACAGCGCGCCGTTGGTGAGGAACACGGCGGCGACGGCGGCGCGGGCGCGGCGCGCCCGCCGGCTCGGTGCGGATGGGCTGGCGGAGACGGACACGGGGAGACTCCAGAGCGGTGGAAGGGTGGGTCCGGCTCAGCGCAGGAATCGCTCGACGGCGTGGCGGATCTGCGACGCGGTCATGGGATCGGTCGACAGCGCGCTGTGCAGGGTCAGACCCTCGATGAGGGCGTCGAGCTCGCGGGCCGTGGTGGGGTCGAAGTGGCGTTCCAGGGCCTGACGGCTGCGCTGCATCCAGGCCTGCGTGACGGTGCGCAGGGCAGGGTTGCGCGCCGCCGCCACGTACAGCTCCACGGTCAGGACCAGGTCGTCCTGCGAGCCGAAGAGGTCGTCGCACACCAGCGCGATCACGGCCTCGGTCGCGGCGTCCCGGTCCGCCGCGGCGGTCAGCCGCCGGTCGAAAACCTGGGCGACCGCCTCGGCGTGCCGGGTGAACGCCTCCACGAGGACCTCGTCGATCCCGGCGAAGTGGTAGGTCATCGAGCCGAGGGGAACGTCGGCGACGCGGGCGATCTCGCGGTGCGTGGTGCCGGCCACCCCGCGCTCGGCGATGACCGTCAGGGCCGCGCCGATCAGGCGGTCCCGCCGACCGGGATCGTGCCGACGCGCCCGGCGGGGGGCATCCTGGCCCGGGGCATCCTGGCCCGGGGCATCGTGCCGACGCGGCCGGCGCGGGGCGGACGCCGGGTCGGTGGCCTCGCTCATTCGGCGCCGCCGATGGTGCGCGTGACGCGGGCGGGATTGCCGACGGCGACCACATTCGCCGGCAGGTCGCGGGTGACGATCGACCCGGCGCCGACCACCGTGTTCTCCCCGATCGTGATGCCGGGCAGCACGATGACGCCGCTGCCGAGCCACACGTTGTCGCCGATGACGATCGGCCGGGCCGCCTCCCACTTGGCCCGGCGCGGCTCGGGATCGACGGGGTGGGTCGGGGTGAGCAGCTGCACGTTGGTGCCGAGCTGCACGTCCTCGCCGATGGTGATCGGCGCGACGTCCAACGCGATCAGGCCGAAGTTGGCGAAGGTGCGGGCGCCGACGCGGATCCGGCTGCCGTAGTCCACCCGCAGGGGCGGCCTGATCTCCACCCCGTCCCCGACGGCGCCCAGCAGCTCGGTGAGCAGCCGGCGACGCCGCTCGGGCTCACGCGCGGGCGTCGCGTTGAACGCGTCCATCACCTCCATGGCCCGCAGGTTCTCCTCGGCGAGCTCCGGATCGTCAGCGAGGTAGAGGTCGCCGGCGAGCATGCGTTCCCGCATCGAGCGGCGGTCCGGGTCGACAGACATACGTACGAGCGTACACATGATGCGTACGCTCGTACATAAGCTTCCCGGGAAACGCGAAGAGCCGCCCGGCGTAGCGCCGGGCGGCTCGTCGTCGTAGGTGTGTCAGCCGAGCTTGACGTTGAAGATCTTGTCAGCGGCCAGGGCGCGGAACGCGGCCAGGTTGGCCTTCGTGCTGTCGATGCTGATGTCGCGGTCACCCTGGTCGTCGTGCTTGGTGTCGAAGTACACGATCGCCTTGATGTTCGGGCGCTTGGCGAGCTCCGGCAGGACGCTCTTGTAGCCCGCCGTCTTGTCCGTGATCTTGCCGACGCGGTGGTAGACGCCCCACTCGGCGACCATCAGCGGCTTGCTGGCGTGCTTGGTGGTGGCCCAGTCGTAGAAGGTCGGGCCGTTCGGGGCCTTACGGTCCAGCAGGTCAGCGAACGTGCCGTAGTGGTAGTAACCCTTCTCCGCGCTGACGTAGGAGTCCAGACCCATCCAGTCGACGACGTCGTCACCGGGGTACAGGTCGGCCCACCACGACTGCGCCATCCACTTCTCGTTGCCCATGTACGCCATCACGTTGATCGCGTTGTCGACACCCTTGGCCCGCAGCCGCTCGATCGTGTGCCGGTACATGGCGGCGAAGTCCTTGGCCTCCCAGCCCGAACCCTTACGCGCGATGACGTCGTTCTCCGGCTCGTGGTTGAGCACCAGGAAGAACTTCTCCGGGAAGGACGACTTGATCCGGGCGGCGAAGCGGTCGATGCGGGCGTCCTGCTCACCCTTGGCAACCTTGGCCCAGGTCGAACCGTACGCGATCTTCCAGTTCAGCAGCAGCACCCGCGGCGCGGCGGCGTCCCGGGCCATCGCCATCTCCGACTTGGTCGGGAACGGCTCGTCACCCTTGTGGTAGGTGTGGAAGATGGTCGCGGTGCGACCGCTGAGCTTCTCCCAGTCCTTGAGCGCGGCGTCACGCGGCGCGTCGGTGAAACCACCCGCGGCGGCACCCCACAGAACGCCACACGAGGGCACGAGCAGCTTGCCGGTCTCGCAGTCACCGGTCGCCGGCGGGGGCGGCGGCATGTCCTCCTCGACCGGGGCAACCGGCGGCGTGGTGACGTCGGCGGGCACCTCCGCCGGCGGCGCGACCGGCACGTCGACCGGCGGCGTGGTCGGCACGGCGACCGGCGGCGTCGTCGGCACAGCGACCGGCGGCGTGCTCGGCACGGCGACGGGCGGCGCGACCGGCGGGGCGGCCGGCGTGGACGGCGCCGCGAGCGAGACGAGCAGCTTCGGGCCGTCCTTGGCCTCGGTCGAACGGAAGCGGGTGACGGCACCCGACGACCGGATCGCGAACGTGTACGCGCCGGGCCCGGAGACCGCCTTGCCGAGGTCGATGGTGACCTCGTCGGCGTCAGCCGCGGGCTTCGCCGTGCCGGCGACGACGCCCAGGGCGGGAGCGGTGCGGGCGGTCAGCTTCGCCTCGGACCAGGTCGTGTTCGCGACCCGGTTCACGCTCAGGCGGCCGCCGACGTCGCCGACCGTCGTCAGCTTCAGCCGGGCGCCGGTCACCTTCGCGCCGGCGGGGACCAGGAACTTCAGGAAAGCGATCTTGGAGTCACGCTCCAGGTGGCCGACGGCCAGCTTGTCCTCGGCGCCGAAGTTCGCGCTCTGGCGGCCGCTCGACACATACGTGTCGTCCGTGGCGGCCAGCTGCAGGTCCTTACCGGCCGGGGCGGCGGTGGCCGGGGCGGCGGCCAGGCCGCTGCCGGCGCCCGCGAACAGGGCGGCCAGGGCGGTGACGGACTTGAGCGACTTCGAGCGACGCAATGTGTTCTCCCCCGCGTTGTCCGGCCGCGTCTCGGCCGGGCATGGGAGAAACAATCCGGGCGGCGCGGTGCGCGAACCGGTCCCGACCAGGTGCGGCCCGGTTGCGAACGACCCGAACGGCGACACTTGAGAATTCCGCGGGCGGAGATGGCCGCGAACGCCGCTTTTCGCGGTCATATGCTTCGCGGGCGATTACCGATCAGACAGTGAGCGGGGTACCCATGACCGAGGTCGACGCCGCCTTGGCGGCCATGCCCGTGATCGACGGGCACAACGACCTGCCCATGGCCTTGCGCGCCCGGGTCGGCTACCGGGTGAGCGGGCTCGCCGCGGACCGCCCGGAATTCCACACGGACCTCGCCCGGCTGCGCGCCGGCGGGGTGGGCGGGCAGTTCTGGTCGGTGTACGTACCGTCGGATCTGCCCGAGCCCGAGGCGGTGGTGGCGACGATGGAGCAGGTCGACGCCGTGTACCGGCTCGTCGCGGCGTACCCGCGGGACCTCGCGATGGCGTACACCGCGGCCGACGTGGAGTCGGCGATCGGGTCCGGCAGGATCGCCTCCCTCCTCGGCATCGAGGGCGGGCACAGCCTGGCGTCGTCGCTGGGGGTGCTGCGCGTCTTCGCCCGCCTCGGAGTGCGGTATGTGACCCTGACCCACAACCACGACACCGCCTGGGCCGACTCGGCCGCCGACGTCGGGCACGTCGGCGGGCTGAGCGCCGAAGGCCGCGCGATCGTCGGCGAGATGCAGCGCATCGGCGTGCTCGTGGACCTGTCACACGTCGCGGTGACGACGATGCACGCCGCCCTCGACATCGCGACCGCACCGGTGATCTTCAGCCACTCCTCCGCCCGCGCCGTGACCGACCACCGCCGCAACGTCCCCGACGACGTCCTGGGCAAGCTCCGCACCAACGGCGGCGTGTGCATGGCGACGTTCGTGCCCGCGTTCGTCTCCGCGGAGGTCGCCGCCTGGACCGCGGCGGCGGAGGAGGAACTCCGGCGGCTGGGCCTGCCGCCCGAACCGGAACCCTGGCCCCGCGCGCCCCGACCGGGCGAAGACATCCCGGATTCGACCGTTGCGGAAGCGCCCGCGGCGTTCCGACTCTGGCTGGCCGCGAACCCCCGACCCGAGGCCACCGTCGCCCAGGTCGCCGACCACGTCGAACACCTGCGCGAAGCGGCCGGAGTCGACCACATCGGACTCGGCGGCGACTACGACGGCTGCGACCGGCTCCCGGTGGGGCTCGAGGACGTCTCGGGCTATCCCCGCCTGCTCGCCGAACTCGCGACGCGCGGCTGGACCGCCCCGGAACTGGAGAAGCTGGCCGGCCGCAACGTCCTGCGAGTGCTCCGGGCGGCCGAGGAGCACGCCACCGAGCCGATGTGGCCGGGCCGGGCGGTCACAGCGTGAAGAGCACCGCGATCAGGAGCAGCACCGGCACCGAGGCGACCGTGGAGAGGAAGATCGCGTCGCGGACCAGGAGCAGGCCGGTCTGGAAGCGCTGCGCGTACAGAAAGATGTTCTGAGCGGTGGGTAGGGCCGCCAGCACGACCACCGCGTAGGTGGCGTCACGCCGCAGTCCCAGCGCGAGGGCCAGAACGAACGCGAGCACCGGCATGACCACGGTCTTGAGCGCGACAGCCGCGATCGTGGCGACCCGGTCGGCGCCCGGCTCGAGAACCCGCCGGCCCAGCAGCGACATCCCGAACGCGATCAGCACCACAGGCACCGCCGCCGAGCCGATCGTCGCGACCGGTTGGGCAAGCACCGCCGGTATCCGCAGGCCGCTCACACAGACAACCAGGCCGAGCAGAACGGCGACAATCAGCGGATTACGCAGCGGCGTCATCACCGTGGACCGCACCGACGTGCGGCCGGTAGCGGCGATCTCGAGCAGAGTAAGCGCGACAGGGGTAACGACAAGCAGTTGCAGCATCACGATCGGCACGACGAGGGCGGCGTCGTGCAGCACATAGGTGGCGACCGGAATACCGACATAGTTGGCGTTCGTGTAGCCCGCCGCCAGGGCGCCGACAATCTGGGTGCCCCGGTCGCGGCGAGCGGTGACCAGCACGGACAGCCCGAAGCAGACAAACGCCGCGACGGCCGAGACGAGCAACGGCTCGCTGAGCAGAACGGGGAGATCGGCCGCCGCTACGACGGTGAACAGCAGGCACGGCGTCAGCACGGAGTAGACCAGCCGGCCGAGCACCGCCTCCGCGTTCTCCGGCAGCCCGCCCCACCGGGCGACGACCCATCCGACCAGCACGATGGCCCCGATGAGCGCGAAACCGGAGAGAGCGGAGATCACGCAGCGACACGCTAGCGGAGAGCGGTTTCGGATTGCCGAGCAGCTTGCCAGGTGGTGCGATACCAGGTAATGCCGATGATGATGTGGAGATCGGGTCCGCGGCTGGTTGAGCGGGTGTTTCGCAGTTCCATCCGGCATGATGACAGCGCCCGTCGACGTCCCAGACTTCGGCGTTAGGCCGCTGCCTCCGGCGTGCTGCCACCAGCAAAACGCGGCCGTCTGGCAAGGGCTGGACAAAGCTCGGGCGCAGGCGGCCGTCGAGAACTACCGACCGGACAGACTGCCGGCCGCCATCGTGAACGGTCACCAACCAATGCTGCGCTCGCGTGCGGTCGTCCCACACCGCCAGGACCTCACCGCTTCAGCCCGGCGACTGCGCAACTCATGACCACATTGACGCGGTCCCACCAGCTCACGTGCGCTCATTTGGACCACCGTCCGGGCGCTCCGTAGCGGTTGTACGCAGGGCGTGGAAATGGCAT
Source organism: Actinoplanes sp. NPDC051346 (assembly GCF_040682215.1). Taxonomy (NCBI): domain Bacteria; kingdom Bacillati; phylum Actinomycetota; class Actinomycetes; order Micromonosporales; family Micromonosporaceae; genus Actinoplanes; species Actinoplanes sp. NPDC051346. Next base: position 203,131 of record NZ_JBFBAJ010000013.1, read on the forward strand.
GGACGAGTTCGGCGCTCAGCCGCTACCGTCGCGCGGTGGTGCAGCCCAGGTGGTACCGCTACGTCGGTCCGGCTGATCTCCGCGACGAGGCCGTGGCAGTGAATGCTGTTGTATTGGATGCGCCCGCCACGCTCGACGGCTGGCTCGGCAGTCAGGGCCGCGAGGAACGCAACGAACCCTTCACGTTCGTCATCGCGCTCGACGGCATGCTGCGGCTCGGGCCGCGTCGCAGCGAACATGTCGCGCTCGCCAGCGGTCAGGATGTCCTCGCCGCCGGGGAGCTGAGGTTCGCTCCGGACGGAGCGGGGCGGTGTGTTGTCGAGGTGACCAACCAGTCGACGGGATACTGCCCCGATCCGGACTGCTGGCCGGCCGTGGGGGTAGCGCTCGACCTGCTGGGCGTACGCCATCCCGGAGAGTTCACCGCCAAGCTCGTATTCCGTCGGTGCCCCGCCTGCGGCGAGCGCAACATCGTCCGCGATGGCGACTTCACCTGCGCGCTGTGCGACAGCGCCCTGCCGAAACTCTGGAACTTCATACCGAATTGATCAGCCCCGAGCCCGACAGCATCCGAATCTGCCGCTGTGCGTGCGTCCTGGCCGGATCGCGGTGATCCACCGTTACCCATGCGGGGCGACGGCGCAGTGCCAGACATCCCCGCTACATCCGTCTCGCGGCGCGGCCTTCCAAGCCTGACGGGAAAGCTCACAGCCATCCTCGACTCATGACCGCCGTCCGCCGAACGCCCAGCTATGCACCTCGATCTCGGCATACCGGTTCGAATCCAGCACCGCGAGTGCCTGGTTCGGGCCCGACGCTCGCAGCAGCACCGCCGTACCGATCCAGATGACCCCGTCGTCGGACAGCAACGGCCCGTACGCGATCAGCTCGTCCCGATCAGACGGGACAGCGAGCTCGCCGTCCCGGTCAACGCCGAGACCAAGCACGAGATAACGGTTGCCGCCGTCCCGGCCCCCAGAAAAGTCCCACATAGTACGACCGAGCAAGTTCCGCCAACGGCGCAGCTGCACGTCCCGATATACACCGCCTTGGTAGTTGGGCTCGTCAAAAGCGAACGTGCGCGCCGCAGCGGAATCAGGCAGGTCGACCATGTGCACACTGCCGGTCGCCGCATCACCGTCGTCCGCGAAGGTCGGACCGCGGGCGATCATCGCTTCGGCATACCGATCCATGTAGGACCAATGTGCCTCCAGCAACTCCTCGCGCAGTGCCGAAGAACCTCGCCTGTCCCGGTGATAGCAGAAGAACTCCATGCCCAGAGTCTGGACCTCGACCCCAGACACGAACGCACGCGGGTGCACCCCTCCGCATACATTCGGCAGATGCGCTCTACTGCCACGATCCGCGCCAGTCATCAAAGCTCGTACGGGTGGAGGGCGACCTTCTCCCGCTGGAGGTAGAGGTTCACCCAGGATCCGTCGGTCGCGGTCGGGATGGATCCGACCACGTCCAGCAGGATCTGATCGCCGCCCAAGTCGAGAATCGCTGCGCCATCAATGGTGAGCTTGAGCCGGCCCCGGACGATGACGCGGTGACCTTCTTGCTGGAGAGTCGGTGAAGCCTCGCCAGCTGGGCGGGCATTCTGTCCCCATACGATCTCTTCGTCGATCGTCCATTCCACGGGGTACTGCCCGGATGGGATGTCTGGAGCTCCGCACCAGCGAACTGCGGTATGGCCGAAGGGAGTCCGGATCTGGGCCAGGAGAGGACTCGAAGGGAACTTGGCGATCTTCTCCACTTCGACAATCACGTATGCAATCATGGCAAGCCACTTGCCAAGGTGGCGCGCTCATTGCCGCAAAAGACGCGCGCTCGGCCTGTCTCTGCCCGCACCAGGCCGGCCCGCCGATAGCCGCCGTCGTCACCCTTGGCGGCGCACAGGGCTGATCCAGCAGCGACGCTGGATCGAAGCCGGAAGTTGCCGGCAAGCTCGGTACCAACCCAGGCCGGCCGGCGGTAGCAGCCAGCCTGCGGCCGACAGTGGCGCCAGCCAGCGGCCGACAGTGCCAGCCAGCCAGCCAGCGGCCGACAGTGGCGCCAGCCAGCGGCCGACAGTGCCAGCCAGCCAGCGGCCGACAGTGGCGGCTACGCTAGGCCGGCGTCGTGGACGAGAAGGGCGATCTGGACACGGTTGTCCAGGTCGAGCTTGGTTAGCAGGCGTGACACGTGGGCCTTCACGGTCGCAACGCTCATGAACAGCTCGGCCGAGATCTCGGCGTTCGTTCTGCCCTGCCCGACGGCCAGCGCTACGTCGCGTTCGCGTTCGGTCAGGGTCTCCAGCAGGCGGCGGGCGCGGTGTTGGCCGGCGTTGCCGTTCGGGGCGGCCACGTGGGCGATCAGCTGGCGGGTCACCGTTGGGGAGAGTGTGGCCTCGCCGCCGGCCACCCGGCGGACCGCTTGGAGAATGTCGATCGGCGGGGTGTCCTTCAGCAGGAAACCGCTAGCCCCGGCGCGCAGGGCGCGCAGCACGTCCTCGTCGGCGTCGAACGTGGTCAGCACGATCACCTCAGGCGCCCCGGGAAGCGAGCGGAGGGCCTCGGTCGCTGCCAGCCCGTCGACACGGGGCATGCGGATGTCCATCAGCACCACGTCCGGGCTGTGTTCCGCGACGGCCTGCGGCACCTGCGCACCGTCCGCCGCCTCGGCGACGACCCGCACGTCGTCGGCACCCGACAGAATCATGGTGAGGCCGGCACGGACCAGGGCGTCGTCGTCGACGATCAGGACCCGAATCGGCGCGGAAGGCGAGCCGTTGCCCACGGCGGGCGTTTCACCATCCCAATCCGGCATTGCGACAGCCTCCCCCGTCTCTGAGACCAGATCCGCGGTCAGGCCGATCGCCAGCCGCGCTCATCCTCGCACCATCCATGGCCGGCATCGCAGCGCCCTCGCCCGACACCACACCACCCTCGCCCCACATCACAGCGCCCTCGCCCGACCTCGCAACGCCTCTACCGGTCATTGCAACGCCTCTACCATTGCAATGGCCTCTGCCGGCATTGCAGCGTCGCCCCCCGGCATCGCAGCGTCGCCCCCCGGCATCGCAGCGTCGCCCCCCGGCATCGCAGCGTCGCCCCCGGCATCGGAGGGCACCTGCCGGACCTCGCGCCGTCGCCGCCCGCGCTTGGCATCGCAGCACCGGTCGCCAGGTGGGCCCAGCCCTTCCGGCCTGGCCGCGCAGATATGCGCGCAGATATGTAGGACCCGGCTGCGGGCCCCAGACCCGCGGAGGTCACCGGCGCTGGCTGGCTCCGGGCACGCGACCCTCATCCCGGCCACGGCAGCCAGGCCGCCTGCACGAAAACGCGCCGCGAGCCGCGACCGTGGGGCAGGCTGCCGGCCTGGCCGCGCAGGTGGATGGGACCCGGCCGCGGGCCCTGGACCCACGGACGTCACCGGACCGGCTGGCTTCGGGCGCGCGGACGTCAACGGATCGGCTGGCTCGGGGCGCACGGACGTCAACGGATCGGCTGGCTCGGGGCGCACGGACGTCAACGGATCGGCTGGCTCCGGGCGCACGGTTTTCATTCCGGCCATGGGAGCCAGGCCGCCAGCACGAAGTCGCCTCGCGGGCCGCGGCCGTGGGTCAGTCGGCCGCCTGCGAGGGTGGCGCGCTCGGTGAGGCCGATCAGGCCGGTGCCGGCGCCCGGGATGACCGTTGCCGGGCGGCTGAGCGGGGCCGGGTTGCGGATGTCGATGGAGAGGCCCCGGCCGGCCGCGCCGTCGACGGTTACCTCCACCGCGGTGCCGGGCGCGTGCTTGCGGGCATTCGTCAGGCCCTCCTGCGCGATCCGGTATGCCGCGCGTCCGATGCCGGACGGCATCTCTTGGGACGGGTCGACGGTCAGGGCCAGAGTCACCTTCATTCCGGCGGCTCGGGACTCGGCGGCGAGGGCGGGCAGCTCGACCAGGGTCGGCTGGGGACGTTCCGGCGGGGACTCGCCGACCGGTTCGCGCAGCACGCCGATGACCTCACGCAGGTCCTGCAGGGCCTGGTGGGCGCTGGCGCGGATGACCCCGGCGGCGTTCGCGACCTCGGCGGGGGCCGAGTCGGGTCGAATCTCCAGCGCGCCGGCGTGCAGGCTGAGCAACGAGATGCGGTGGGCGAGGACGTCGTGCATCTCGCGCGCGATGCGGGTGCGTTCGAGGGCTCGGGCCTGGGCGACCCGCAGCTGCTGCTCGGACTCGGCCCGTTCGGCGCGGTCGCGCAGCGACACCACGAGCTCGCGGCGCGCTCGCACGATCATGCCCCAGAGCTGCACGATGCTCAGGACGGCGAGGCTCCAGAGCAGCGACTCCAGAACGGGGTTGTTTTCCTCGGGCCGCATCACGCAGAACGCCGTGTTGCTGAGCATCGCGCCCACCGTCACCACGGCCGTCACGGCGAAGCGGCGGTGCACCGCCACGGAGAACATGGCCACCAGGGCGGCGATGGTGATGGTGATCGATGCCGTGGCGCAGACCATCGCCGCGACCGCGAGGTGCACCGGCCAGCGACGGCGCCACCACAGCGCGACGGAGAAGGCGACACCGACGGGGAGGTCGCTCCAGACCATCCAGTCCGGCGTGTAGCCGAACTCCAGGATCACCACCGGGGTCGGCCTCAGCAGGTCGACCGTCACCAGCAGGGTCCAGCCGATGCTCAGCACGAAGCAGAGGATGTCGATGAGCCAGTCGCGCATCGTGCGCGGGCTGGGCGGCGCGTCCGCCTCGTCGCGCAGCACGGCCGGGAGCAGCCACCTGTATTCCGGCTGCCCGTGCGGGCTGACCGGCGCGAGCTCTCCCATGGCGGCCATCGTACGGGCGCCGTTTCCGGGCGCGATACCGACCAAAGTCGAACCGTGCGCTAGACCAAGGTTCGCCCTTGAAGACGACCTTTGGCCGTCGTGGACAGCGGCCCGACTTCGACACGCTATGACGCATGATCACGGTCCAGAACCTGAGCAAACGCTACGGACCCCACCCGGCCGTCGACGACGTGTCGTTCACCTGCACGCCCGGCACGGTGACCGGCTTCCTCGGGCCGAACGGGGCAGGCAAGAGCACCACCATGCGGATGATCTGCGGGCTCACCCCGCCCACGTCTGGCACCGCGACCGTGGACGGCGTCCCGTACCGGCGACTGGGCAACCCGGGGCGGCGCGTCGGCGTGCTGTTGGACGCCTCCGCGCAGCACGCCGGGCGCACCGGGCGCGAGGTGCTGACCCTGGCCGCGCTGACCATGGGCGTCGACACGCGGAGGGTCGACGAGAGCCTGGCACGCGTGGGCCTCAACCGCGTCGCCGCCAAGCGCCGGGTCAAGGCCTATTCGCTGGGGATGCGCCAGCGGCTCGGCCTCGCCTACGCCCTGCTCGGCGACCCGGGCATCCTCATCCTCGACGAGCCGGCGAACGGGCTCGACCCGGAGGGCATCTTCTGGATGCGCGGGTTGCTGCGCGACTTCGCCGACCGGGGCGGCACCGTGCTGCTCTCCTCACACCTGCTGCGGGAGGTGGAGGCGGTGGCGGACCGGCTCGTCGTCATCGGCGGCGGCCGGATCGTGGCCCAGGGCGACAAGGCCGAGTTGCTCGACGCGTCCGGCACAGTGGTGCGGGCGCTCGACGTGGACGCGTTGGAGTTGGCGTTGCGGCGGGCCGGGCTTATCTGCACTACGGCGGCCGACGGGGGCGTCGTGGTGCAGGCGGACGCCGAGACCATCGGGCGCCTTGCCGCCGATGCGGGGGTGGCGCTGCTCGAGCTGCGTCCGGCCGGTGGCAGTGGGCTCGAAAACCTGTTCCTGACGTTGACCGCCGGTGAGCCCCAGGAGGCCATGCGATGACCGCCGTCCAGAACGCGCCGACCTCGGCGCCCGGTGTTGCGTCTGGCTCGCCCGGTAGCCGTACCGAAAAAGGGGTCTCCCTGGCCCGACTCACCCGGGTGGAGCTGCGCAAGCTGGCCGACACCCGATCGGGTTTGTGGTTGTTGATCGCGATCGGCCTGGCCGCGGCCGGGACGGCGATAATCATGATCTCCGCGTCGCCGGACGGGGAGCAGACGTTTCGCGCGCTGTTCGCGTTCGGCCTGCTTCCGTCGAGCGTGCTCCTGCCCGTGCTCGGCATCCTCTCCATGACGAGCGAGTGGTCGCAGCGGACGGCGCTCGGCACGTTGACCCTGACGCCGGCCCGGGGGCGGATCATCGTGGCGAAGCTGGCCGCGGCGGTGCTCATCGCGCTCGCGTCGACGGCCGCGGCGGCCGCACTGTCGGCGGCGGCGAACCTGGTCGCGATCGGCACCGGCGGTGACGGCAGTTGGGAGATCACCGCGGGTCAGATCGGCCGGCTGCTGCTCAACCAGGTCATCTTCGTGCTCATGGGTTCGGCCTTCGGGGCGCTGCTGATGAATTCACCGGTGGCCATCGTGCTGTACTTCGCGCTCCCGACGGCGTGGACGGTGCTCGGCGCGATGGTCAAGTGGCTGGGGCGGGCGGCCGAGTGGCTCGACATCAACGTCACGTCGATGCCGCTGAGCGCGGCGACGATGAGCGGCGGTCAGTGGGGGCGGCTGGGTGTGGCGTGTGCGGTCTGGGTCGGGTTGCCACTGGTGCTCGGCACGGTTCGGATGCTGCGCCGGGAGATCTCCTAACGCGAGCGGGATCCGCGACGCGAGCGGCGGGTGTGAGGGCCCCGCGACACGAGCGGCCGGGCCCCAAAGGCGAGAGCGGCGGGTCTGGGGCCCACAGTGAGAGCGGCCGGCGTGGGCCCCCACAGCGAGAGCAACCGGCGTGGGCCCCCACAGCGAGAGCAGCCGGCGTGGGGTCCCGCGGCCGGAGCGGCGGGCCGTCTCCGGCGGCTCGCTCTCGCCGGGGCGGGGCGGCGGGCTTAGGCTGATGAGATGCCGATCGGTGCGCAGCCTCCCGGCCGGCGGGGAACCGTCGACAAGCCCTTCAGTGCGCTTAATCTGCGGCTCGTCCTGGCCCTGTTCGGCGTCGTCGTGTGCACGGTCCTAGCCGTCGTGCTGTTCCGGCGCGGATGGCCGGTGCCCGGTTGGCTGCTGGCCGGGTGGGCGGTGGTCGCCGCCGGTGACGCCGTCGTGGTGCAGCTGCGACGGCGGGCACGGGCGAGGGCGGAGGGCGGCCGGCATCACTCCCTCTTCGAGTAGCCGCGTCTTACCCCTTTTGTCCGCAACGTGGCGGTAGCGTCCTGGGCTGTGCGCGCCTCACTCCGCTTCTCCGCCGCCGTCCTCCTGCCCACCACCTTGTTGCTCCCGGCCGGCTCGCCGGTCACCGCAGCCGCAGCGCCGGGCACAGCGATCGCCACGACCGCTGCACCCGGCACGGCCACCGCCCCCGGCACGGCCACGACGCCCGCCACGGCCACGGCACCCGGCGCCGCCACCGCACCCGGCACGGCCACGACACCCGCCACGGCCACCGGCCCTGGCACGGCACCCGCCACGGCCACGGCACCCGGCACGGCCACCGCACCCGGCACGGCCACGACACCCGACCCCGGCACCGTCACCGTCACTGCACTCGGGACGGTCGCCGGCCCGGGCACGACACCCGACCCCGGCACCGTCACTGCACTCGGGACGGTCGCCGGCCCGGGCACGGCACCCGCCACGGCCACCGCCCCCGGCACGGAGAATCTGAGCGATGACGTCCGGGAGCCGTCCCGCAAGACGTTCTCCACCACGGGCCTCGACACACGCCAACCCGGCTTCGCCCGGCGCGCCCCCGGGCCCACCCCGACGACCGGCACCGTCCGCGAGTGGCCCGCCCTCGACGACCTAGCCGGCAAGTACTACCGCAAGAACTTCAAGCTGCGCGCCATCGGCGAGCACATCGAGGTCTGGGTAGCCGACGACATCGCCTTCCCGGCGGGCGACTGCCGCCCGACGAACTCCACCGACGTGACCGACGCCCAGGTAGCCGACCTGGTCCGCGAGTTCGACCAGACGATCTACCCGCGCGAGACCGCGGCCTTCAGCACCCCGCCGAATCGCGACGGCACCGCTCCCCAGCTCTCCGGCGACTTCACCGGCGCCGGCGACCGAACGGTGACACTGGTCGACAACATCCGCGACGACAACTACTTCGACTTCCCCGCCGCGGAGACCTATATCGCGGGTTTCTTCTCCTCGCAGCTCAACGATCTCGTCGACCGCAATGTCATGACGATCGATGTGTACGACTGGAAGCACCGCACCGGCCCCGCCCCGCTGAACGAGCCGACCGACGACCTGTGCACCAGCCGCCCGGCCCGCCCCCGGATGTACGAGGGCACCTTCGCGCACGAGTGGCAGCACCTGCTGCAGCACTACACCGACCCGGGCGAGGACCTCTGGGTGAACGAGGGCCTGTCCGACTATGCCCAGAGCCTGGTCGGGTACGCGGACGGCAACGCCACCGTGCACCACCCCGGCGCGGACACCCATCTGGTGTGTTTCCAGGGCTTCGCCGTCGTCCGGACCACCTTCAACGCCAATCCGCGCGACTGCGGCGGCGCGCAGAATTCGCTGAACCTGTGGGACGAGGGCAAGCCCGCGGAGGTCCTGGCCGACTACGGCAACGCCTACCAGTTCATGTTGTATCTGCGTGACCGGTTCGGCGCCGAGGTGCTGTCCCGGCTGCACCGCGACGGCACCCACCAGGGGTTGGCCGCGGTGCAGAGCGCGATCGGTCCGGACGCGCGCCTCTACGGCGTCCTGCACGACTTTCAGACGATGACCCTGGTCGACAAGGTCGTCGGCGAGGGCACCATGATCGGCGTGCCCCGGGAGCGGGTCAGCGTGCCCAGCCTGCGTTCGACGGTCAACCTGGCCAATCCCGCGTCCTACGACCGTCCGGGGGCCGCTCCGAACGGCGCCGACTATGTGCGGTTGCGCGATGCCGCCGGCCGGTCGCTGACGGGGAGGGCGCTGCGATCGGTGCGGTTCCATGGCGCGCGCACGCTGCCGCCGCTGTCCCTGACCTGGCAGGTCCGCGACGGTGCCCTGTTCTCCGGCGACGCCAGCAACACCGACGCCGCCGCGATCGTCACGGTGCGGGTGCCCGACGGTGAGCCGGCGCTGACATTGCGCGCCCGGTACGGCGCCGAGGAGGGTTACGACTACGGGTACGTGACGGTCTCGACCGACGGTGGTCGCACCTACCACGCGCTCGCCGGCGACCGGACGGTCTCCGGCCCGCTGGGCCCCGGCGTCACCGGTGACACCGATGGCTTCGTGCCGCATCGTTACGACCTTTCCGCGTTCGCGGGCAAGAGCGTCCTGCTCGGCTTCCGCTACGTCAGCGACGGCGCGGTGAACCAGGGCGGTTGGTATGTCGACGACGTGGCGGTGGGGACGCAGACGATCAGCGACGGCTCGAGCCTGCGGGAATTCCGGTCGCCGTCGCAGATCGCGCCGGTGGCGGTGCACGCGTGGAACGTGCGGCTGGTCGGCCTCGACGAGGCCGGGCGGCGGGCGCGGCAGGTGCCGGTGAGCCAGTTCGCGGCGCTGCGGCCGTACCCGAAGGTGGTCGCGGTGGTGGCTTACGACGAGCCCAGCGGGGAGCTCACGCAGTATGCGCCGTACACATTGACGGTGAATGGGGTTCGGCAACCCGGCGGAGCGCCGTAGCAGCCCCCGTCAGGGCGTCGGCGGCAGCACGCCGTAGACCAGCGCCGGGGAGCCCGTGCCGCCCTTGACGATCTGGCCGCCGCACCACAGCGACGCCCCGGTCTCGGGCAGGGCGGCCAGGTTGGCGAGCACCTCGACGCTGATCCGGTGCTCCCGGTGGACCAGTTTGGAGACCGCGTAGGTCGGATCGGCACCCGGGTCGGGTCCGAAGGTGTCGGTCCCGGTGCCGCCGCGCCCGCCGAGGCGTCCGGTGTCGATCAGCCACTGGATCGCGTCCACCTCGAAGCCGGGCTGGTGCATGACGCCGGCGCGGTCGTAACCGTAGTAGGCGTCGCGCCCCCACTTGGCGTCCCAGCCGGTCCAGAGGACGACGATCGACTCGGGCGGGATCGGGCCGTGGTCGCGTTCCCAGGCGAGCAGGTCCGCACGCGTCAGCGTGTAGTCGGGGTCGTTCGCGCACCGCTCCCGTACGTCGATCTTGACCGCTGGCCGGAAGAGATCCTGCACGTCGAGGTCGTCGGCGAGCGCGCCGCCGTCGGTGAAGTGCCCGGGCGCGCTCCAGTGGGTGCCGGTGTGCTCGCCCTGCCGCACGTAGTTCAGGCGGAAACCGTCCTCCGCGAGCGTCGCGACGGCCTCCACGGCGAAGGTGGGGTCGCCGGGATAGACGCAGGTCGTCGCGGGATCGGCGACGTGCGACAGGTTGACCAGATCGAGCCGCATCCCGCCAGTCTGCCGCTCCCGAACCCGCGCCGCACATTGACACTGTCACATTGACAGTGTCACGATGGTCGGCGTGTGGACGATGGACGAGCTCGTTGATCAGGTACGCCGCGCCCTCGCGGCGGAATATCCGGGCGCCCCCAACGGGCGCGTCCGCGATGTGCCCGACCGGCGCGCCATCCGGTGGTACACGACGACCGGCCTGGTCGACCGCCCGTCCGGCATGCGGGGACGCACGGCCCTCTACGGGCCGCGCCATCTCCTGCAACTCGTCGCGGTCAAGCGCCGCCAGGCGCAGGGACACTCGCTGGCCGCCATCCAGGCCGAGCTCGCCGGCGCCACCGACGCCGAGCTCGCCGAGGTGGCCCGGATGCCGACCGTGCCGTCAGTCACCGCGCCAGCGCCCGAACCGGCCCGGCCCCGGTTCTGGTCCACCCCGCCGGCTCCCCCGGCCCCGGCCCCTGCCGAGGTCGGTGGCGTCGCGCTGGGCGGCGGCGCCATCCTGATTCTTCCGGTACGCCCCCAGCCCGCCGACCACCCCGACATCGCCGCCGCCGCCGCGCCCCTCCTGGACCTGCTCGCCACCCGCGGGCTGCTCGACGCCCGCACCCACCCCGCCCCGCACACCACGCGCACGCCCGATGAGCAGCACACCGACGATGGGAGCCCCTCATGACCCTGTCCGTCTCACCGATGCAGCCGGCGGAACTCGGCCGCATCCGCGCCCTGAGCGACGCGGGCCTCGGCGCGCTCCGCACCGACCGGGGCAACCTTCCCCTGGACCGACTCGACGTCCAGGCGAGGATCAGCGGGCTCGTCGCCCACACCACGGTCACCACCGAGTTCGTCAACGCCTACGACAGCACGCTGGAGGCCACGTACGTCTTCCCGCTGCCCGACCGGGCCGCGGTCACCGGCATGACGATGACCGCGGACGGGCGCACGGTCGAGGCCGAGTTGCGGGAACGCGGCGCGGCCCGCGAGGCCTACGACCGGGCCGTCGACGCCGGTCAGCGGGCGTCCATCGCCGAGGAGGAACGTCCCGACGTCTTCACCATGCGGGTGGGCAACATCCTGCCCGGCGAGCGGGTCGTCGTCGAGCTCCGCCTGGTCGGCCCGCTGCCCTGGGAGGACGGCGCGGCGACGTTCCGGTTCCCGCTCGTGGTCGCGCCCCGTTACGTGCCCGGGATCCCCCTGCCCGGCACCCCGGTCGGCGACGGTCAGTCGCGCGACACCGACGCGGTCCCGGACGCCTCCCGGATCACTCCGCCGGTGCTGCTGCCCGGCTTCCCCAACCCGCTGCGGCTGTCGGTCGGCGTCGACATCGACACCGCCGGGCTGCCGCTGGGCGAGATCCGGTCCAGCCTGCACACGGTCACCACGGCCGGCACCCGGATCGAGATCGCCGCCGGCGAGCGGGCGGACCGCGACTTCATCCTGCGACTTCCGTACGCCGGCGACGGCTCCGGGGCGGTGTTCGTGCCGGACCGGACCGGCGACGAGCCCGGCGGCACCTACCAGCTCGTCGTGCTGCCGCCGGCCGCCGGTGACACGCCCCCGCGGGCCAAGGACGTCGTCCTGCTGCTCGACCGCTCGGGCAGCATGCGCGGCTGGAAGATGGTCGCCGCCCGCCGCGCCGCCGCCCGGGTGGTCGACACGCTCACCTCGGCCGACCGGTTCGCGGTGCTGACCTTCGACCACCAGGTTGACCGCCCGGACGACCTCGGCAAGGGTCTGTCGGAGGCGACCGACCGGCACCGGTTCCGCGCGGTCGAGCACCTGGCCCGCGTCGACGCCCGCGGCGGCACGGAGCTCCTCGCGCCGCTGAGTGAGGGCCTGTCCCTGCTGGCCGAACCTTCGGCCGGGCGCGATCGGGTGCTGGTGCTGGTGACCGACGGCCAGGTGGGCAACGAGGACCAGATCCTCGCCGAGGTGAGCGCACACATCGGCACCACCCGCGTGCACACCGTCGGCATCGACCGGGCGGTGAACGCGGGCTTCCTCGGCCGCCTCGCCACCCTCGGCGCCGGGCGCTGCGAACTGGTGGAGAGCGAGGACCGGCTGGACGAGGCGATGGAACGCATCCACCGCCGGATCGGTGCGCCGCTGGTCACCGACGTGACAGTCACCGGCGTGGAGCAGGCCCGGCCGCAGTCCCTCTTCCCCGGGGTGCCGCTGGTCGTGTTCGGCCGCTACACCGGCACCGCCCCGGCCTCGGTCGCGGTGCGCGGCCGCACCCGCGACGACAGCGACTTCGCCGTCGAAGTCCCGGCCGAGGTCCGCGACGTGCCCGCCATCACCGCGCAATGGGCTCGCACCCACCTGCGGGACCTGGAGGACCGCTACGTCGCCGGCGAGAACGGCCTGGAGTCGCAGATCGTCGCGACCTCGCTGCGCTACGGGGTGCTGTGCCGGTTCACGGCGTTCGTCGCCGTGGACAGCCGCGTGGTCCACGAGGGCGCTGAGCGGCGCCGGATCACCCAGCCCGTGGAATCACCATCGGGGTGGGAGTTGGACGAGCCGTTCCCGCTCGCCGTGGGCGCGGCAGCGGCCGCCGCGCCCAGCATGCCCCCTCCGCCCGCGCCCAGCATGCCCCCTCCGCCCGCGCCCAGCGTGGCCCCTGCGGGTGCGCCAGGCTTCGCGCCGGTCCAGGCCCGGTCGGCGCGCGGCCCACAGCCGTTCGCGGCCCTGCCGTCAACGGTGATGGCGCGCGGCGGCGGCCGCAAGATGGCCGCGCGGGGCGGCCCCGGCGTGACGCTCGACAGCCTCACCGCCATCGTCGCGGTCGAGGCGGCACGCCTGCGCGACGCCGACGACCGACCCGCGGCGGAGCGGCGTGACCTGCTGGCCGACCTGGAGACCCGGCTGTCCGCGGTGCTGGATGCCCTGACCGGGCCGGAGGTCGCCGCCCTGCGCGAGCTGGTCGAGCGGCTACGGACTCCGGGAGACCTGGCCGCGGACTGGGCATATGCCCGACAGGTCCTGGACGGCTTCGCCCCGGCGGCTGCGCACCGCAAGGCGTTCTGGAAGCGCTGACCTATGCCGGGGCCGGCCACGCCGGCCCCGGCAATCGGCGCCGGACTTACGAGCGGTCCAGAGCGAGAGCCAACCGCCGCAGCCATTGCTCCGCCGTGCCCTCCACGCCCGGATACTCGGCGGCGAAGTTGGCCCAGTCCACGTCCCGCCAGCTCAGCACCGTCGCCGCCGTGAACTCGTCGGCGAGCTCCCGCAACTCCGGCCGCATCAACTCGCGGACCAGCCCCAGGTCCACAGTGGTGTACTCGGCGAGAAGCACCGCGTCGTAGAGATCCTTGCCCTGGGGGTACCTGTCGGTGGCCAGCCACAGCAGCTTCCAGGCCAGCGACAACTCGGCGGTGGCCGCCCCAGGGAGGTCCACGCCGAGCACCGTGATCGGCTCCGGCGGGATCGGCAACGACTCGCCGAACACCAGGTCCAGTTGCACGATGCCGTCCGGAATACTGTGACCGGTGAACGGGATGACCAGGCGGCGGCCGTCCGCCCGCTCGTACGTCCAGATCGCCGACTGCGTCGTCCGCTCCGGCCGCAGCCCGGCGCCGGGAGTGGCGGCCACCGCCGCGGTGAGGTCCGCCAGCAGCGCCTCGGCGTCCGCGCTGCCGCTGGTCATCGCCGGCGGGACGACCACGAAGTCGAGATCACCGGGCTCCCGCGCCGCCGTGCCCACCCAGGAAGCCATGGTGCTGCTGCCGCGCAGCACCAGGTGGTTGGCCCACTTGATGCCCGCGATCACGGTCAACAGGTGGCGCATCGCCGACCGTCGGGCATCCTTCCACCGTTGCCCGAGCTCCGGGTCGGCGAAAACCGGCTCTCCCGCGGTGAACGCGTTGCCGTGCTGCTTGAGTGCCGGGTCGAAAGCGGCCCGTTGCGCCACGTCCCACCCCCGCCGCAGCGGCTGGTAGGTGGCCGGATAGGCGCGCGACGCGGCCGGCGCGGGAAGGTTGCGCTGCTCCCACTTCGTCACCCACGGCTCCGGCGGCGGGGCCGCGTTCAGCCAGCCCTGGTCGAGGTCGAGGTTGCTGTCGTAGACCACGTACTCCTGCTCGACGGAGGCGACGTCGTGCCCGGCCGTACGCAGAGCGGCGACGAGCCGGTCCAGTCGCTCGGTCGCGGTCGCCCGTCCCACCTTGTGGCAGCGCTGGTTGACGAACCGCTCTTCGCCGCCGTCGGTGTCGCGCCGGCGGGCGTTGCGCGACAGGCGCGCGCCGTGGGCCTCGCTCAGATCGGTGAGCGCCAGCAGGTCGGCCACCGCCGCCGACGGCAGCCGCACCTTGACGTGATGCTCGAAGTAACGGCCGTCGGGCTCGGCGCTGGCGGCGCGGTCGGTGTCCGGCACCCCGGTGGACCACGGCGCGGCCTCGATCTTGGTGCGGGTCGGCCGAATTCCCGCCTTCTTCAACCGGGCGCACCAGTCGCGGACCATGGCGTGCTGCTGCTCCAGGGTGCCGGATCCGGGCAGGGTCAGCATCGGTTGGTGCCGGGTGAATCCCCGGTCGAGCTCGATGTAGACGTACCCGAGGCCGTGTTCCGCCGCGAACGCGGCCAACGCCGCGCGGTCGTGGTCCCACCCCGTGAGGTGCGTTTCGAAGGTGCCGTTGATCACCGCGCGAGGCTAGCGCGTGGGGCCGCCACGCGACGACCGGTTTGCGTGTGGGGCGGGCCGGGGCCGTTCCCGGCTCACCACGACACGACGCCGGTGGTGCTGCCCTGCAGGGTGCCGAGCTGCAGCGTCCGCATGGTGATGTTGCTCTGCAGCGGCGAGGGAAATCCCTCCAGCGTGGCCGCCACGCCCTCGGACGACCTGGACAGGCTGCCGACCAGCGTGTTGCCGACCGGGCAATCCGTGTCACCCCGGTCGCACGCCTGCCACTTCATGCCCTGGAAGGCGGTCCTCTCCGGCCGGATGACCATGGCGACGACCGGGCCGGGCTCGTCGACAACCTCGGTCGGCACCGCCACCGGCTCGTTGGCGGCGTTGTAGAGGGTGATGAAGGCGCGGCCGTCGACGCGGCAGGCGGTGGCCGATTTGTTGGCTACCGCGACGATCGCCTTCTGGGTGCCCGGCGCTCCCGGGTTGTCGCCCTGCGCCGAGATAGACAGCGCGATGTCCGAGTTACGGCACAGCCGGACCGGCGGAGACACGGCCGGGGTGGCCGTCGCGGTCGGCGCGTCCCGGTCGCGTCCCGCCTCACCCGCGGGTGCCGCAGGGTCGGAGGCCCGGCCGCGGCCCGGCTTCCCCTCGCTGGAGGGGCTGACATTCGATCCCGCGCCGCCGCTCGGCGCCGGCAGGTCCGCCGGGGCGGCCACCGCACCTCGCGAAGCGGCGTCCGAATCCTGGCCCAGCACCAGTTGCCGGGCCGGTGGAAACATCAGCAGGCCGGCGGCCGCGATGCCGACGATGGCCGCCGCGGCCAGGGCCGGCGCCGCACGCCTCCAGCGCCGTGAGGTCACCCCGGTGCCGTGAGTCTCCGGATGTCCCCCACGTCGGCGCCGGCCGGCGCCCGGACCCGAACGCCGCACCTCCCGCACCACGCGCCGCAACTCCGGCGGGCCCGCCAGACCGGCCTCCCCCGACGGGTCCTGAGCGCCGGCCGCGAGCAGCATGTCGAGAAGGTCCGACGCGGAGGGCCGACTGCCCGGATCCTTCTCCAGCGTCGACGCGACGATGTCACGCAACGGTGCGGGAAGGCCGGTGAGATCCGGCGGCTGCGTGAGAATGGACGCGGCCGTCGCCGCCGCCGAGTCACCGCCGAACGGGGTACGGCCGGTGCCGGCGTACGCGACGACGACACCCCACGCGAACACGTCCGCGGCCGGACCCACGGTGCGGCTGGCGTCGGCCTCGAAACGCTCGGGTGCCATGTAGGCGACCGTCCCGACCATCTGATCGGTGCCGGTGTGCTGGCTGGTGGCCTCGAAGGCCCGGGCGATCCCGAAATCGATCACCTTGGGCGTGCCCAGGGAGAACAGGACGTTGCGCGGCTTGAGGTCGCGGTGGATCACGCCGGCGCCGTGGATGGCGGCCAGCGCGGTGGCCACGCCGACGGCGACGCTGTAGAGGTTGCCGCTGGTCAGCGGGCCCTGCTCGGCGACGATCTCGGCCAGGCTCGGCCCGTCGACATACTCGACGACCAGGTACGGGGTCTCGTGGTCGGCGTCCGCGTCGAGGACCTCGGCGGTGCAGAACGGCGGCACCTGCCGGGCCCGGTTGACCTCGCTGCGGAAGCGGGCGCGGAACTGCTCCTCGTACGCGTACTCGGGTTTGATGACCTTGATCGCCACCGGCCGCCGGTCGCGGCCGTAGCCGAGGTAGACGGTGCCCATGCCACCCTGGCCGAGGCGGCTCTCCAGGCGGTAACCGCCGAGCCGGCGCGGATCATTCGGCCGTAGCGGGCCCCTCACCTGGCCATCCTCTCGCTGACCGGATCACTGAACATCGCAGCGACGATACTACGTACGCGGCCGGGCCCCCCGATGCCGGCCGATCTCGACGGCCGTCGAAGCGACGACCCGCGGATCACCCGGCCTCCCCGCCGTCCGCCGACGCGCTGGCTTACCCGAGAGGTCCATCGATCCGGCGGGTCGGGTCAGAGCGGCTCGTCCGGGGGCAGCGCGAGATAGGCCGGCCGCAGCAGCTCCGCGAGTGGCACCCCGCCGTAGCTGAGCGCCGGCGGGTCGAGCTGGTCGAGCAGCAGGTCGGCGCGGGTGGCCGCTGGGGACGGTGCGGGCGCCGGGGGCGTACCCGTACCCCAGAAATCCGCCGGATCGCCGAGACCCGCGGTTGCGGGCTCGCGGGGCTCCGGGGCCGCGTCCGCCTCGTGCACCGATGTGCCGCGCAGGTCGCTGAGCCGGATCAGGAGCTCGTCGCGGCCCCGGCCCCGCCAGGCGAAGACGCCGAACGGGTCGGTCTCGAACGAGGCGGCCAGGGCGTAGCAGGTCGCCGCGAGATGGACGCACGGCATCGGCCAGCGCTCGCAGCCGCAATCCATCGCGACCTCGTCCAGCGACAGCGGCAACAGCGTCAGGCCGGCAGCGGCGAAGACGTCGTCGATGTCGTCCGGCATGCGGCCCGCCAGCAGGTCGGCGACATAGCGGGCCTGGGCCGCCAGTTCGCCCTCGACGCGCGCCCACTCCGACGCGCCGAAGGCCCGAACCGCGATGCGCGCGCGGAACGCATGGGTGTCCTCGGGACCCCGGACCTGGGCGACGACCAGGCTGCTCGAGATGGTCAGACTCCGGACGTGCCCGGCGCGGGCGTCGCGGCGGCCACGGGCGAAGGTCGGCGCCATCCGCAGCGCCTCGAACATCGCGACGAACGGCGCGGAATACCGGTCAGTCACCGATGGCCTCCGGATCCAGCCGGGCCAGGTCGCGCAGCTCGTCGGTGGACAGTGTGGTGAGCCAGCCCTCGCCGTTGCCGACCACCCGCTCGGCGAGCACACCCTTGCCGGCGATGAGCCGGTCGATGCGTTCCTCCAGGGTGCCGAGACAGACGAGGGTGTGCACCCGTACGTCGCGGTGCTGGCCGATGCGGAACGCGCGGTCGGTCGCCTGCGCCTCCGTCGCCGGATTCCACCAACGGTCCACGTGCACGACATGGTTGGCGGCGGTGAGGTTGAGCCCGGTGCCGCCCGCCTTCAACGACAGCACGAAGATCCCGGGCCGGCGGTCGGCCTGGAACTCCGCCACCATCTCGTCGCGGGCCCCGCGCGGGGTGCCCCCGTGCAGATAACGCACCGGCACCCCGAAACGGGCGGCGAGATGCGGCACCAACATCGCGCCGAACCGCGCGAACTGGGTGAAGCACAGCACGCTCTCCCCCTCGCCGAGCGCGGCGTCGAGAATCTCCTCCAGCCGCTCCAGCTTGCCCGAGCGCCCCGGCAGCGGAGAACCGTCGCGCAGCAGCTGGGCGGGGTGGTTGCAGACCTGTTTGAGCTTCGTCATCGCGGCCAGGACGAAGCCCTTGCGGCGGGTCTCGGTGGCCTCCTTGATCCGCAGCAGCATGTCGTCGAGCACCGCGCGATACAGCGTGGCCTGCTCGACGGTCAGGCCGCACAGATGCCGCGTATGGTGCTTGTGCGGCAGGTCACCGACGATCGCCGGATCGGACTTCACCCGGCGCAGCAGGAACGGCCGGGTGGCGTGGCGCAGCCGGGCGGCGGCGTCCTCGTCGGCGTACCGTTCGATCGGCACGGCATAGCGGTTACGGAACGTGTGCGCGCTGCCCAGCAGGCCAGGGTTGAGAAAGTCGAGGATGGACCACAGCTCGGCGAGACGGTTCTCGACCGGCGTGCCGCTCAGGGCGACGCGGTGCCGGGCCGGGAACCGCCGCACCGCCCGCGCCGCACCGCCCGCGCTGTTCTTGATGTGCTGCGCCTCGTCCAGCACGACCCGATCCCACGCCACGGCGGCGAGAGCGTCGGCGTCGCGGGTCGCGGTCGCATACGTGGTCAGCACGACATCCGCGCCGCGAGCCAGCCCCGCCGGATCCGGCCGGTCGGCACCGTGCAACACCCGGATCCGCAGCGACGGCGCGAACCGGGCGGCCTCCCGCTGCCAGTTCCCGAGCACCGACAGCGGACAGATAAGAAGCGTCGGCCCATCCGCGCGATGCAGCAGCAACGCCAGCAACTGCACGGTCTTGCCCAGACCCATGTCATCGGCAAGGCAGGCGCCGAGACCCAACCCGTCAAGAAAGGCCAACCACGAAAAGCCCCTCCTCTGGTACGGCCGAAGCACACCCACCAGCCCCGACGGAGGATCGAGCAACTCGAGCCGCTCGCCCAGCCGCCCGGTCAGCAGATCGGCGACCCATCCGCTGCCACGCACCTCGGTCACCGGCAGCGGCACCTCCTCGGGCGGCAGCAACCGCACCAGCCGCAAGGCATCCCCGGCGGTCATCGTGCCCCCGCCGCGCCGCAGGAACTCCAGCCCGGCACGCAGCCGCTCGGGATCGAGGTAGACCCAGCGCCCCCGCATCCGGACCAGGGGAACCTTCACTCGGGCCAGCTCGGACAGTTCGGTGTCGGTCAGCACCCGCCCGCCCAGCGACAACCCCCAGTCGTACCCGACGATCGCCCGGAGGTCGGCGGCCTCATCCCGCAGCACCGGCGCGGCGGCCTGCGGGCTGCGCACCTCACACACAAGCCCGAGGCGTTGCGGTTCACGCCACCACGCGGGCAGCAGCACCCCGAACCCGGCCTGCTCGAGCACCCCGGCGTGACCGAGGAACCGATGCGCGCCCTCGGTGTCGAGAACCAGCTCCGCCGGCCGGGCCAGCCGCAACGCGACGTCGAGCTCGCCGAACAACCGCGCGGCCCGCCCGAGCCCGGCGATGAGCCGCTCCTGCGGCCGATGCGTCCACCGCCGCAACGGGGCAACGGCGTCACGCCACACGTCGGCGGCGGGGACGAGCAGGCTGGGCTCGTCGAGCGGTTGCAGCAGGAACTCGAGCAGCCACGAGTCGCCGCTCCCGCCGGAATCCGCAGCAGCGTCGCGAACGGAGACGTCGCCACGAACGGTCACCGCGTCGGCGGGGGTCATCGCGTCGGCCGGGCTCGCCGCGATGGCCGGGCTCGCCGCGATGGCCGAGCTCGCCGCGATGGCCTGCGTCGACGCGCGGGGCGGGGTCGACGCGCGGGGCGGGGTCGACGCGTCGCGGACCGTCATCGCGCCGGTCGCGCCCGTCCCGTCGGCAGCGCTCGATGTCCCCGGCCCGGTAACCGCCCCTGGCGCGGTCGTCGCGTGCGGGGAAGTCGTGTTGTGGACGGTCGTCGCATCGGGCGGGGTTGTCGTGTCGTGGACAGTCATCGCGTCGGCCGGGGTTGTCGCGTCGTGGACTGTCGTCGCGTCGGGCTCGTCGGGCTCGGGGTCGTCGGCGAGGTGGCTGAGTCGGAAGACGAGCCGGACGGCGGCGCCGCTGCTCGCTTCCGCGTGCCACTCGTCCAGGGCATCGGCCACGGGGTCGAGCTCTCGGGGCCGGGCCTCGACGGTGGGGTCCTCGTCGGCGGTGAGAGCGGCTAGCCACGGCGCGCCGGTCAGGTGGACGCGACCTTCCGCCAGCCGGGTTCGGACCAGCCCGTCCACCAGGCGCTCCAGGGCGGCGTGCAGTGCGTCGACGGCCGGCAGGCCGGCGATGTCACCGGGACTGAGGCGTTCGGCGCGGCAGGCCGCGGGCATGACCCGGACCAGCTCGGCGTGCCGCGCGGCATCCGGCCCGGTCAGGACGGGCCGCCACAGGGTCCGGACCCGCTCACCGGCGGACCGCATGGCGGGCAGGACGCGCCCGCGAGCGACCAGGTCGGCGGCGAAGGCGCAGACCTCGGCGAGGTAGGTCAGCGAGGGCGCGGGCCGGGCGCCCCACTCGTCCGCGAGTTCGGCGGTCACGAACGGAACGGCGACCGCGGGCACCCGCCACGGCCGCAGCCGTGGCCTCCCCCGCCGGGGCGCCAGCCCGAGCTGCGGCGACGGCAACGGCCCGGCGGAGGTCGAAGGCAGCAGCAGGGTGGTCGGCCGCGGCTCACCGGCGGCGGCGAACGCACACGGGTGCGCGCCTCGCTCCCGCACCCCGGCCGGGCCGCCCTGGGGACCGACCCCCTCGAGCCAGACGGCCAGAGCGCCGTCGCGGGCGATGAACCCGTGCGACACCGCCACACCGGTCATGCCACGTGCCTCACCGTTCCAGGTGCCACGCCCGCGCCGAAAACCCCAGTCGTCCCAGGCGCCACGCCCACTCCAGGAGCCACGCCAGCGGCAAAAGCCACACCGGCCCCAAGCGCCACACCGGCCCCAAGCGCCACACCGGCCCCAAGCGCCACACCGGCCCCAAGCGCCACGCCAGCTCCAGGCGCCACACCCGCCCCAAGCGCCACACCCGCCCCAAGCGCCACACCCGTTCCAGGCATGCTCATTCCCGGTGCCATGCTCATTCCAGGTGCCATCCGATGTCGGGCGGCCGCACGCGCGCGCACCGTGGGCCGCCGTCGGGCGCGGTCAGGCCGAGGCGCGCCACGAGGACCCCGCCGCCGTCGTGGGCGGCGCGCAGCATGGTGGTGGGGACGTCGCCGAACATCAGCTTCGCCCGCCGGAACATGGCGAAGGCCGCGCCGTCGACCGTGCCCCAGCTGAGGTAGAGGAAGCGGGCGCCGGGACGACCGTGGACCCAGGGACCGCCGACGTCGAGCAGACCGTCGACCTCGCGGCTGGTCACCTCGATCTCCCACCGCGCCGCCGTGGCATCGGCGGGGAAGCGGTCGACGACCTCGGCCTTGCGCTGCACGCCGACGTGCACGTTGCCGCGCCGCAGGGCGTCGGCCTCGGCTCCGCCTCGCCGCCCCGGCAGGTCGTCGCCCTCGATCCGGATGAACACGCCTGAACTCTAGGCCGCCCCTCCGACATTTCTCCGGCGCGGCACTCGGACCTGCGGTGACGGCGACCAGTTGACCGATCAGTCAACCAGGCCCTAGGGTGAGTTGACCGATCAGTCAAGCGGCATCCGCGCAGTTGACCGGTCGGTCAACCGACGGTCGCGCCGTGAGGCGGGCACAAAGGAAAGGCACCACCATGGGAGACAAATTCGCGGCAAGCCGTACCCGGGTCGCCGCCGTGCCGGTTGCCGGGAAGCACAACATCAACGCCTTCCTGGTGATCGGGCGGCGTCCGATCCTCGTCGACGCCGGCATTCCCGGCAGCGCGGACCGGATCTACGAGGGCATCGCCCGGCTCGGCGTCGACCCGGGCGACCTGGCGCTGATCGTTCTCACCCACGCCCACATCGACCACTTCGGCGCGGCGGCCGAGTTGCGGCGGCGGACCGGCGCTCCCGTCGCCGGGCACGTCGCCGACGCCGGGCAGTACCGCAGCGGACGGGTCCGCAAGCCGTACCTGCCGACCGGTCCGATGGGCCGCCTGCTGGCCCGGGCACGGGCTTTGCATGTCCGGGCCGAGCCGGTCGAGCCCGACGTGCTGCTCGACGGGCCGACGGCGCTCGACGACTTCGGGGTCGATGCGCGGGTCATGCCCACGCCCGGGCACACGGCCGGGTCGGTGTCCGTGTTGACCGGCGAGGGCGACCTCGTCGCGGGCGATCTGATCGCCGGTTCCTTCATGGGGCTCATCCGGGGTCGGCCGGCCAATCCGCCCTTCCACGACGATCCGGCGGGCAACCTGGCCAGCCTGCGCGAGATGCTGGCGCTGCGGCCGCGGGCGCTGCACGTCGGGCACGGCGGGCCACTGGACCCGGACCGCGTCGCCGGCTGGGTCACCCGGGAGCAGCGGCGTCAGGACAGGCTCGCGCGCCAGGGACGGCTGACGCGACGGGCGGCCCAGCACAGCTCGTAGCGTCGCCGCGGAGCCGCTCGACCACGGCCGGGCGTGGAGACCCCGACAGACGGGCACCACGCCGCCGACGAAAGCCGCCGAACGAGAGCCGCCGAACGAGAGCGGCCGAACGAGAGCCGCCGAACGAGAGCCGCCCACGAAAGCCGCGCAATGAACGACGAAAGCCGCCAGCCGGACCAGGCGCGGTGCCGGCGGGCGGAATGGGTCTTGTTACCTTTGCCGGGTCGTCGGTAAGGAGGCCGCGGATGGCGAACGACACCCGCGAGCGCATCGTCGTGGTGGCTCGTGACCTCGTGCACGGCGCCTCGCTCGCGCAGGTCAGCACCGAGGAGGTCTGCCGCGCCGCGGGCATCCACAAGGGCAGTCTCTACCACTTCTTCCCGTCCAAGAACGCGCTCGGCACCGCGGTGCTGGAGCGCAACTGGGACATGATGAGCGCGGTGCTCCAGGCGGCGTTCGCCGACGACGTCGCACCGCTGGCGCGCATCGATCGGTTCGTCGACAGCTTCGCCGAGATGCTCGCCGCGCTGCGGCAGCGGATGGGTGCCACCCCGGGCTGTCCGTTGGGCGGGCTCGCCGCGGAGATGGCCGGCCACGGCGACGATGCCCGCGCCCAGGTCACCCGGATCCTGGCGGGCTGGACCCGCTACTTCACCGAGGCGATCGCCGAGGCGAAGGGCCGTGGCGAGATCGCCGCGGCGGTCGACCCCGGCGAGGCGTCGATGCGGCTGCTGGCTCACCTGCAGGGCTATGCCCTGATGGCCAAGGCGTACGACGATCCGGACGTGCTTCGGCAAGCCAAGACCGGGATGCGGATGCTGTTGGGGGCCGAGGCGCCGGCCGACTAGGGCGCGGACATGACCTTGTGGTCCGCGCGGACCGGGAAGCTGATCGGTCCGCGTACGGTGCTCGAGACCCGGCGCCGCAGCGGGCCCGCGCGGCGGAGGTGGGGCATGCGTTCCGCGAGGCGTTGCAGCGCCACCGTCGCCTCCAGCCGAGCGAGCGGTGCCCCCACGCAGTAGTGGATGCCGCTGGAGAACGCGAGATGCTCGGTCGTCGGGGCGCGCTGGATGTCGAACCTGTCCGGGTCGGGGAAGGCCGCCGGGTCGCGGTTGGCCGCGCCGATGAGGGTCACCACGAACTGGCCCTCGCGGACCCGTTCTCCCGCCAGATCCAGGTCCTGGTGGGCGCAGCGGGCCGTGCGCTGCACCGGCGGGTCGTAGCGCAGGGTTTCCTCGACCGCCGCCGAGGCGAGACCGGCCGGGTCGGCGCACAGGGCCGCCCACTGGCTCGGGTGCGCGAGCAGGGCGTCGACCGCGTTGCCGATCAGGTTGACCGTGGTCTCGAAGCCCGCCACCAGCAGCAGCGTGCACATCGGGACCATCTCCTCGGGGCGCACCCGGTCCCCCTCGGCCGCCACGATGGCGCTGATCACATCGTCGGCGGGCGAGGTGCGGCGCAGGGCGAAGAGGCGTTCGAACAGCCCGTTCAGGTCCTTTCTCGCCGCCTGGAGGCGGGCGGCGTGGGTGAGCGAGCGGATGCCGTCGAGGGCGCTGCCGATCACGGTGCCGTAGCGGGCGAACCGGGCGGCGTCGGCGTCGGGGACGCCGAGCAGGTCGGTGATGACGGCGATCGGCAGCGGCGCGGCGAACGCCGGGACCAGGTCGAACTCGCCCTCGGCGGCCGCCTTGTCAAGCAGGCCGTCGACCGTCGCCTCGACGCGGGCGCGGTAGCCGCCGATCCGCTTGGGGGTGAACGCCGGCTGCGCCAGGCGGCGCAGCCGGGTGTGGTCGGGCGGGTCGCGGTCGAGGAAGGACATGTCGAATCCCTCGGCCGGCGGGGTGGGCACGGTCAGTTCCGCGGAGCGTACGCCGAAACGCCGGTCCCGCAGCACGCTGTCGCACAGCGCGTGACTGGTGGTCACCCAGTGGCCGAGGCGGGTGGGTCCCAGGGCCGGCATGCCGCGGTAGATCGCGTACGGGTCGTCGCGGCCGGGCCGCAGGTGCAGCAACGACATCGGGTCGCGCCGCACGTACCCGTGGTAGAGGAAGTCGAGCCGCCTGCCGTGCAGGGCCGCGGCGAAGCGCAGGGTCTCGGCGAGATCAGCCCTTGTCCTGCCAGCGAGGTCAGCCATTGTCGCGCAGCCAGGCGTCGATGAGGCCGCCGAAGTGGCCGAGGAAGCGTTCGTGCTCGTGCGGCGGATGCATGGCGCGGACCGTCTCGCCGAGCAGGGACCGGAATTCCGGGGAGTCGACCCAGTCGTGGACCAGCTCGTCGACGTGGGAGAGGTGTTTCTCGCAGAATTCCTCGTACCTGTCGATTTCGAAGTAGTCGTCCGCGAGCCGGCGGTAGAAGCCGAGCTTCTCCGGATAGGACAGGTCGGGGTCGTCGGCGACGGCGAAGTAGGCCGAGGTGTCCATGTCGAGCCGGGGCTTGCGGTCGGTCACGACGCAGTAGACGCTCCAGCGCACCAGGGCCGCCATCGCCCAGGGGAAGTAGTAGTGCAGCGAGGTCACCGCCACGTCGGGGCAGGCGTTGGCGTAGTCGATCGGGTGCACGTCGTCGCCCTTGACCAGCGACTCGCAGGAGTTGAACTCCCAGCGGAAGAACGCGTTGACCAGCCGGGAGATGGTGACGACCTCGTCGCCCACCGCGTCGCTGAGGAAGTGATGGTCGACCGCGTACCGCTCGTGCATCGGCAGTTCGGGGCGGAACTTCATCACCATCGTCTCGGGTCCGATGGTGAGCGAGCGGGCGAAGACGTCGTAGTCCTCGACGGCGGCCTGCAGGTGCATGAGCCGCTCCCCCGAGGCGTCGTAGGCAGCGTGCAGTTCGGCCGCGTCGCGGATCCTGGACACGCCGACCCAGGCGCCGCCGTCGTACGGCTTCATGAACATCGGATAGCCGACCGTCGCGGCCAGCTCGTCCAGGTCGAACGGCTGGTTGTAGCGCGCCGAGGTGTAGGCGTACCGGGAGTTGTCCAGGGGGTTCTTGAACGGCACCAGGACCGTCTCGGGCACCTTCAGGCCGAGCCGCATCATCGCGCAGTAGGCGGCGTGCTTCTCCATGGACTGGAAGGTGAACGGGCTGTTGAGCAGGTAGACGTCGTCCATGAGGGCGACCTTCTTGAGCCACTCGCGCGGGTGGTAGTACCAGTACGCGAGCCGGTCGATGATCAGGTCGTGCTTCGGCGAGTCGCGCAGGTTGAACGGTTCGATGGTGACCCGCACGCTGCGGGTGCGATGCGTGCGCCCGGCGGCGTCGGTGATCGCCCCGACCCGGCGCAGCAGGGCCTCGTACGCCCGTGGCCAGTCGTCCTCGGTGCCCAGCAGCAGTCCGATGGTGTGCTCGACGTCGGCCATTGGCGCCTCCTTGCTAGTTGAACACCTTCCGCAGCAGTGCGGTGAGATGCGGGTCGAGCGCGTCGCGCCAGGCGGTCCAGTTGTGCGCGTCCGGCACTTCGGCGAACGTCACGGCATACCCGTGATCGCGCAGAGCACGCGCCATGTCCTTGTTGTTGGCGAGGTTCTCCTCCACGGTGCCGCACGTGAGCGCGACCGGCACGCCGGGACCGTCGTCGGCGCGGACCACCCGGCCGGTGAATCGCACGATCCGCAGGTAGCGCCGGAAGCCGGACTCCTGCCGGTCGTGGCGCGGCCGGAAGAAGCTGGCCGACTGGAGGAACAGGCCGGCGAACCCGGTCGGGTGCCGGCGCTGGGCGTGCAGCATGGCGAGCCCACCGAGGCTGGCGCCGACGCCCACCACGGGCCGCGTGGTGCCCAACTCGGCGGCGATCTTGGGCAGCACGTCTCCCGCGAGCGCGCGGGCGTACGCCGGGCTGGCCGAATACCACTCGAGCCGTTCCCCGGGCGGCAGTAGGACCAGGTGGTACGGCGGCAGCCCGCCGGCGCCGATCATGGCCGCGGTGTAGCGGCCGAGTTCGCCGTAACGGTCGTAGTCGGGACCGTCGTGGGCGACGACGACCCGGTCGGTGGCCACGTCCGGCGACCAGACGCGGGCGACCATCTCGCCGTGCACGGCGGGCAGCGGCAGGTAGACGTCGTGCCACCGGCCGGCGCAGCGGGGCAGGTGCAGCCAGCCGGGTTCGCGGTAGTCGGGGCACCACAGCACCGACGCGTCGCCCTGCCGGCGCGGGTTGTCCGGGTCGGCGACGGTCTCGCTGTGGCCGCCGAGCTCGAGGGTCAGGCGGTACTCGAGGCGGTGCACGTCCGGCCGGGGCAGGCGCAGCTCCCAGGCGCGCAGATCGTCACGGTAGTGGAAGTCGCCGCTTGCGACGCTGGACTCCAGCCGTACGCCGACGAGCCGGTGCTCGTGGTCACGCAGCCGGAAGCCGATCTCGGTCGCGGTGCACCACGATCCGGCCGCTGGCTCCATGTCGGAACCTTAGCCGGTCGGCGGCCGATCAGGGGGTGTACGTCTGCGGGCTTGACGGGGCGACGGGCAGCCCGAACAGCTCGGCGAGGCCGGTGACCCGCAGCTGGCGGTGCACGAACTCGCTGGGGTTGCGCAGCACGAACCGGGTGCCGGTCTCGCGGGCGGTGTTGTGGCCGGTGACCAGCGCTCCGACGCCCATCGAGTCCATGAAGGTCACGAAGGTGAGATCGACGATCATGAGGGCCGGTCGTTCGCCGTGCAGGGTGCCGACCAGGGCGTCCCGCAGGGCGTCGACCGTGGCCGCGTCCAGCGAACCGCGCACGTCGACCACGATGGCGCCGTCCGCTTGGCGTCGGGTGGTCATGACGGCTTCGCCCATGCATCCCGCCTCGAGAAAGATCTGTGCCGGTGAACTCACCGTACAACGTCCGCCGTGACGTCCGCAGGCTGCCGCACAACTGCGTGAGCGGGGCGCACAGCCGGTCCGCCGCGGTCCGGCCACGGGCCTACGCCGGGCGGGCGCGGATCGGCAAGCACAGCGGGCAAGTTTGGAGGATAACGCAGATCATCTTGCGGTCCGCGCAGGTGGACGACACGGTGACAGCGGTGGTCGACAATGTACGACGCTGGCGTGGACCGCCGCCCGGGCGCGGCCGGGTGCGGTATCACTGCGGCGGACACGGCGCGGCCGTCGCCCTGCGGAGGGTGCGCTATGGCAACGACTCCGGGCCGGAAACCGGGCATCTTCGCGGTGCGCGACGTCCGGTCGCTCATCACCGAGACCGCCGAGGAGGGGCACGGCCTGAAGAGGGCCGTCGGTTCCCTGCAGCTGACCGCCATGGGCGTCGGCGCGATCATCGGCACCGGGATCTTCGTCGTCATCGGCGAGGGCGCCGGGGTGGCCGGGCCGGCGGTGATCCTGTCGTTCGTGCTGGCGGCCGTCGCCTGCGCGTTCTCGGCCCTGTCGTACGCCGAGCTGGCGTCGTCGATTCCGGTCTCGGGCAGCGCGTACACCTACACCTATGCCACGCTCGGCGAGATCGTCGCCTGGATCATCGGTTGGGACCTGATCCTCGAGTACGGCGTCAGCGTCGCCGCGATCGCGGTGGGCTGGGGCGGCAACCTCAACGCCTTCCTGGGCGCCTCGTTCGGCTGGACCCTGCCGGACGCCATCGCGAAATCGCCCGAGGACGGCGGCGTCTTCAACCTCCCCGCGGTCTTCATCGTGCTGGCCATCACGCTGTTGCTCGTCCGTGGCGTCACCGAGAGCGCGCGGGTCAACCTGGTCATGGTCGTGGTGAAGCTCGCCGTGCTGTTGTTCTTCATCGTGGTGGCGATGATGAACTTCAGCACCGGCAACTTCCAGCCGTTCGCGCCGTCCGGCGTCGACGGGGTGACCGCCGCGGCGGCGATCATCTTCTTCGCGTATATCGGCTTCGACGCGGTCTCCACGGGCAGCGAGGAGGCGCGCAACCCGGCCAAGGACCTGCCGCTCGCCATCATCGGCTCGCTGGTGATCTGCACGGTGTTCTACGTGCTGACCGCGGTCGGCGCGATCGGCATCGCCAGCCCGCAACAGCTCGAGAGCAGCGACGCGCCGCTGGCCGCCGCGCTCGACCAGGGCGCCGGGCTCAGCTGGGCGGCGGCCGTCCTCGCGCTGGGCGCGGTCGTGGCGATCACCAGCGTGGTCCTGGTCATCATGTACGGCCAGACCCGCATCTTCTTCGCCATGTGCCGCGACGGCCTGCTCCCCCAGCGGCTCGCCACGGTCAACCCGCGCTACGGCACCCCGGCGACGCTCACCGTCGGCCTGGGCGTGCTGATCGCGATCCTGGCCGCGCTGGTCCCGCTCTCGGAGATCGTCAAGCTCGTCAACATCGGTACGCTGTTCGCCTTCGTCCTGGTCAACATCGGCGTGCTGGTGCTGCGCCGGACCCGGCCCGACATGCTCCGGCCGTACCGGGTGCCGTGGTCGCCGGTGCTGCCGATCCTCGGCATCGTGTTCGCCGTCTACCTGATGAGCGACCTGCCGTGGGACACCTGGGTCCGCTTCGTCGTCTGGCTGGCGGCGGGCCTGTTGATCTATTTCCTGTACGGCTACCGCAACTCCCGGCTACGCCGCGACGACACGGGCACGCCGGGCTGGGCCCGCGGGGAAGGTAATAAATCGTGACCGGGCCGGTGATCGTGGGCGTCGACGGCGGTGCGGCCGGCGAGGACGCCCTGGTCCTGGGCCGGTGGGCGGCGTCGGTGCTGGGCGCCCCGCTGGTCGTCGCGGTGGTGCGCCCGGCACCGGCGGCGCTGGGGTCGGGCCGGGTGGACGCCGAGTGGATCGCCGACCGTGACCGGGCCGCCGCCGCCGTGCTGGAGGGCGCCCGGGCGGTGCTCTCCGGTTCCCCGGACGACGCGGCGTTCCGGATCGTCGCCTCGTCCTCCGCGGCGCACGGGCTGCACGACCTCGCCGAGGAACTCCGGGCGGAGCTCATCGTGGTGGGTTCCGGGCGTGCGGGTCCCCGGGACCGGCTGTTCGCGGGCAGCACGGCCGACCGGCTCCTGGCCGGCAGCGTGTGCCCGGTGGCGGTGGCACCGTCGGCCTCCGAGACGCCGCCCGGGGCGCAGGGCCGCATCGGCGTGGCGTATGTGGACACTCCCGACGGCCGGGCTGCGTGTGAGGCGGCGGCGCGCCTGGCGGTCCGCACCGGCAGCCGCATCCGGCTCACCACCGTGGTGGCCGACGCCGACGCGGCGCTGCCGTTCCTCGTCGGGCAGGACGCCGAGCGCGCGTTCCTCGACACGGCCCGGGAGACCTACGAGCAGGCGCTGGCCCGGGCCGCGGAGTCGGTCGCGGGCGTCACGGTCGACTGGGAGATCCGGGTCGGTGACGTGGTCGACCAGCTCGCCGAGCTCGAGGACGTGGACGTGCTGTTCTGCGGTTCCCGTGGATACGGCCCGGCGCGACGGGTGCTGCTCGGCGGGGTGTCGGCGCGCCTGGTGCGCCGGGCCCGACGCCCGGTGGTCGTCGTTCCGCGCAGCGGCTGAGCCGCGCACCGCCTGACACCGAGGTCAGGCGCGGTGGCGGCCGGTGCGATCCTGGAAAACCGTCTCGTGGTCCATCGGCAGCGCCATGTCGGTCGGCGCCTCCGCCGCCCGCTGGTCCCACGGCGACATCGTCGACGGGCGCGGCGTCCGGGTGCCCAGGTCCGCGAGGGGAACGTAGACGCGGGCGTCCACGGCCTCGGCCAGCAGCAGGGCCCCGACCAGCGCGGTCGGCCGCTCCGCCGGATCCTTGTGCAGGCACCGCGAGCAGAGGTCGAGCACCTCGGGGGCGAGGCCGTCGACGGGCGGCAGCGGGTCCGGGTCGCGGAAGCGCTGGGCGTACACGAGCGCGGTGCCGGACTCGGCGTCCCAGGGCAGCCGGCCGGAGAGGCAGTGGTAGAGCAGCACGCCGAGGGAGTACATGTCGGAGGCCGGGGTGGCGGGCAGGCCTTCGAAGCGTTCCGGCGCCACGTAGGCCGGCGTACCCATGACCGGGCCGTCCGGGTCGGGGTCGGGGGTGCCGGTGGAGGCCGCGATGCCGAAGTCGAGGACCTTCGCCCCGGACGGGGTGAGCATGATGTTGGCGGGCTTGATGTCGCGGTGCACGACCTGCTCGGCGTGCGCGGCTGCCAGCGCCGCCGCGACCTCGGCGCAGACCCGCACGGCGATGCGCCAGTCGAGCCGGCCGCCGGCGAGGTGCTCCATGAGGGTCTGCCCCTCGACCAGTTCCATGACGATGTACGGGACCTCACGGTCCGGCGCCGGCGACGTGCCGAAGTCGTGCACGCCGGCGACGTTGGGGTGCGCCAGCCGGGCCGCGGAGCGCGCCTCGGTGCGGACGAGGTCGACGCCGTTGACGTCGCCGAGCGTGCCCTCCATCCCCGGAGCCATGATCTTCACGGCGACGGGCCGGTCCAGCACCCGGTCGTGGCCGCGCCACACCTCGGACATGCCACCGATTCCGATGCGCTGCACGAGCTGGTACCGCCCGCCCAGGGTGCGCATCGCCGAACCTCCTGTGGTTGTCACGCGGCGCCCGCACCGCGATCTCCGAACCCGTACCCCGACGTCGGGCAGCACAAACGCCTCAATCGGTGCCCTGAGAAGCGGAGGTCACAGGGGTATCGCGCCGTCAGGCCCGACGATGAGGTGATCGAGGTCGTGGCCGGTGCCGACGCGCCGCGAGACCGTCGCGGCGACGCGGTGGGTGAGGATCCGGCGCAGGCCACGCGGGCGCAGCGTGGCCAGGGTCGGACGGGCTCGACGGCGGTGCTCGGCGGCCTTCGCGGCGACCGCCGGGGCGATCGCCGGGAAATCCATGTACACGGCGCGGTTCTCGGGCGAGCCGAGGTAGGCGAACGGTGCCGATCCGGCCAGGGGGCGCAGCGGCGTACCCATCAACCCGATGTTGCGGTAGGCGCCGCGGTCGAGCATGGAGACCGCGTGCCGGACCTCCCGGCGCGCGCCGATGACCAGGAAGGTGCGGTAGAGCAGGGAGCTGACGATCAGCGACGAGCGGCCGCCCCGGTACTCGGGCAGGACGGCCAGGGTGGCGCAGTCCCAGACCCGGCCGCCGTCCATGCCGTGGGCGGCCAGGATGTCGTCGGTGCCCACGCCGATGAGACGGGGCGCGTCGTCGATGGTCTTGACGCCCCGGCCGGTGCTCTCGATCATGCGTGCCACCCCGGCCGGGACGCCTCGGCGGCGGTCGAGAACAACGAAGAAGATGCTGTTCGCCTCGTACGCGCCGTACTCGTCGGCCATGACCGTCGCGTCGTTGCCGAAGGCGTGCTCGAAGACCTGCCGTTCCAGCGCCCGGCCGACGTCGGCCAGCGGGGCGTCGGGGCCGACGACCGCGCTGACGAAGCGCCCGCGCCCGGGATGCGCGGCCAGGAATTCGGTGACGACGCGGCGCGCCGTCTCGGGGCTGAGCTCGTAGCGGGTGCCGGTCGCGGCGGTCACCGCTCAGAACTCCTTCGCGACGATCTCGGTGGTGCGGAAGTAGGCGCGGGTGAAGTCGACGACGGCGCGCGGGTCGAACGCCTTGCAGGTGTAGATGTCGACGCTGAAGAAGGAGATCGGGCGCTCCCAGGAGTAGAAGTGGGCGCCGGAGGTCTCCCAGTGGATCCAGCCCGCCCAGCCGTACAGCTCGCTGACGTGGGTCACCGGGTCGATGATCGTGATCATGTCGGTGACGTCCGAGAGCTGGCGCAGGTAGTCCTTGATGTGCGCGTCCGTGATCACGAACGTCGGGTATCCCTCGACGACCATGCGCTGGCGGGTGATGGTCGGGGCGAGGTCCTTGAAGTCCAGCATCCGCTTCCTTGTCTGGAGGGGCCGACGCCTCGTGAACCGTCACGAGGAGCCACGACACAGAGTCCGATTCGCGCGTCCCGGGCGGTAAGCCCGTCTCACACCAAATGTAGCTAGTTGCTACGGAGCGTCAATGGCACGCGAGTTCGGCGGCGGGCGGGGGCTTCGTCTCCACGGCCCCAACTCTCCCGACAACCCCGCCAGATGCGGACTTCTCGCACTCCGCAGGGCACAACGGCCCTTCGGGCCGGAAAATGCCCCACCCACGAAGTGGTACAGCTCACGCCCGACTCAGTAACGCTGCGTAGCGCCTCGTTGACGGTGAGCGAAGTCGACGGGAACAGACATGGCGGAGACCGTCCTTGTGGGACGACTCCGCCATGGGAGGTCACTCATTCGCGGCGCGCCGCCGGGTAGGGCGGCCGCGGAGGACCGAGCGAGATGGGATCGACGGTAGGCCGAAGTGGATCACGGCCCACCGTCGGGGGCGGGACGGGTGACACCGCTCATATCCACCCCGTGCCGACCTAGCCGGCGCACTCGGTCCGTAGATCGTGGGCGCCGTCCTCGCGGGTGGCCTCGAAGTAGCTGCGGCGCCGGCCGTCCGGCAGCGTCACCAGGCTCACGTACCGCAGGCCGTTCGGTGCGTGCGGGCTGCCCAGCGGCTCGTCGTCGGTCGCGGTCAACTCGCCGAAGCTGCCGTCCGGCAGGCGGGAACCCCGGGCCACACCCGTGCGCTCCTCCCAGTTCTCCCCCGCCGTCGCGCGACCGTCGTACGTCGCCAGAATCGTGTCCCCGGTCACCGACACCGAGGAGACGCGTACGCCACGGGCGTCCCAGTCGCCGGGGCGGCCGGCGAGCGCCGTGCCGCGCCAGGTCCAGTGCACGCCGTCGGGGCTGGTCGCGTACTCGGTGGTCATCCGGTCCGCGTCGTCCCAGGATTCGAGGGGGTGCACGGAGGCCCACAGGTGCCAGCCGTACACGTCGTGGTGCAGCACCGGGTCCTTGACGCCCATCGTCGCGTCGCCGGCGAGGACGGTGCGGGCGGGCGCGGTCGCGAGGCCCTCCGGGGTGCCGGCCTCGATGAGATCAACGCGCCAGTGCTTGGTGCCGGGGGTGGCCGCGCTGACGTAGAGCCGCCACCGGCCCTCGTGCGTCCGCACGAGGGCCGGACGCTCGAGGGACTCGGCACCGAAGCGGTCCTTGTCCACGGTGGCGACGACCGTGAAGGTCACGCCGTCGGTCGAGCGGGCGACGACGTTGGAGATGCCGCGACCCTCGCCGATCGGCAGCCGGAGCCGGTACGCCAGGTAGACGTATCCGTCCGCCTCGAGGCAGGACGGGGCACCGGCCCAGGCCCCCGGTTCGTCACCGGGGGGCTCGACCACCACGATCGAGTCTTCCCACCGAGGTAGTGGCAGCGTCGGGGTTCCGAGGGACAAGGCGGCTCCGTTCCGTGGCAGGTCTCCGCACAAGTTTGCTGCATCTATAGGCAATATAGGGATTACGACGCGCTGGCGTGTCGGTGCACCGCCAGCCAGTCGTCGTAGCGCTCGCCGGTCACGTCCTGGAGCAGGGCGATGTCGTCGGCGAACAGGGGCAGCAGGGCCGCCCGTTCGGCCGGGGTGGTGACCGGCCGGGCGCCGCGCTTGCGATGCAGCAGTGTCAGCAGTGGCCCTCGGGCGGCGAGGCGCACCGACCTCGGGAACCGGTGGCCGACGTTGCCGCCGGTCCGCAGCAGCCCGCGCAGCACCCTGTTGAGGGCGTTGTCCTCGACGACGTGCCGGTTGACGTTCTCTTTGGGGATCTCCCGCAGCACGCCGGTGCGTACGCCGAGGAACTCGCACACGCGGTCGAGGGTGGCCGCCGGCGCGTCCTTGAGGTCTCGGTAGCGCAGCAGCAGGACCTGGTCCCTCGGGAAGACCTTGAACAGGTGCTGCACCTGCCGGCCGTACATTCCGAGGCCGGTGTAGTGCCAGAAGTCGGCCCAACCGGCGGCCTTGCGCCACCGTTCGGCCCGGCAGGCGGCGAGGAAGTCGGCCTCCGGCTCGAGCCCGGCGTTCCACAGGTGCGTCCAGTTCGAGTGGGCGCGGTCGACCGGGTCGCGCAGGAGCAGGATGATCCGCGCCCCGGGCAGCACCGCCTGGATGCGGTCGTGCGCGCGGTTGTCGTAGAGGTAGAAGGGCGTGGCCTCACCCCGCAGCGCGCCCGGCGGCGCCGGGTCGAACAGCGCCTCGTAGTCGGCGCAGCGCCACACGTGTTCCTGGTAGGTCTGGACATCGCCCGGGCCGCCCGTGGCGGGCGGACGCCCGTCGGTGAGGAAATGCTTGGGCTCCTTGACCGCCGGCAGGTAGAGCCCGGGGTGTCTGACCAGAGCCGTGTGCAGCGCGGTGGTGCCGGCCTTGGGAACGCCGGCGATCAGGAAGTCCGGAAGCGGCATGAGGGTCCCTCCTCGCGTGGCAACGGTGCCGGACCGGGGCGCGGCACCCACCGAAGCGAGGTTAAGCCTACAGAACTAGTAGGTTTTGTGGGACTGCGGGACTTAGCGCCGCCGCCACCAGGTGCGTCGACGGAAGCGGGAACAGACCTCCGGCCCGCACAGGGCGCAGTCGGTGCCCCGGCGATGGTGTTCGTGGGCCTCCCGCGCATGGCCGCAGACACAGAGCGCTGCCGTGGTCGTCATAGGTTCACCCACCGTGCCGGCGACCTGCTGATACGGCCCCAGGCCTGCGGTTATTCATGCGCTCAGCCTAGGCATCGACCGCCACACCCGCAGTCGCCACGCCGAAAGCAACCGTCCAGCAACCGTTGCCTTACATACCGTGACACTACGGTGAGTGAGGCGGATCACCGTTATAAGTCGGACATTACAAAATTGCGCTATTGACTGCCATGAACAAATGATCACGTGGCAAATGTCCATTCTCTGGGGTTCTGTTGTCGCAAATGCCTCTCTGACCCTTACGGAGTGTGATGGAGGAGACTCGTGATCACTCCTGTTGTACATGGGCATAACTGCTGCTCATCCGTATGGTGGGGGTTCACCGCACGGGCCTCGTCACCCTGGCCCTTCGGTTAGTTGACGCTACGTAGCGTGCGGCTAGATTTGTCACCAGAAGCGAACGACTTGGGTTTCAGCCCCCGGAAACCGCCGCTTCCCCC
The DNA here is from genome assembly GCF_040682215.1 of Actinoplanes sp. NPDC051346. NCBI lineage: Bacteria > Bacillati > Actinomycetota > Actinomycetes > Micromonosporales > Micromonosporaceae > Actinoplanes > Actinoplanes sp. NPDC051346. The sequence goes on from NZ_JBFBAJ010000013.1 coordinate 238,753, forward strand.
GCATCTGCCGCGCCCGGAAGGACCGACATGCCGCAATCCCCGAACTCCGGCAACACTCCGAGTAACGAGACAACGTCACCGACCGTGAGCGTCGTGATCCCGACGCTGAACGAGGAGCGGAATCTGCCGCACGTTTTCGCGAAGCTGCCGGACGGGATCGACGAGGTGATCGTGGTCGACGGCGGTTCGGTCGACCGCACCGTCGAGGTCGCCCGCGAACTGCGCCCGGACGTGGTGATCGTGCAGCAGACGCGCACCGGCAAGGGCAACGCGTTGGCCTGCGGCTTCGCGGCCTGCACGAGCGACATCATCGTGATGATCGACGCGGACGGCTCCACCGACCCGGCCGAGATCCCCCTCTTCGTCGACCAGCTCATCGCCGGCGCCGACTTCGTCAAGGGCTCGCGCTTCTCCAAGGGCGGGCACAGCCACGACATCACCAAGCTGCGCAAGCTCGGTAACGACGGGCTCAACCTCGTGGTGAACGTGCTGTTCGGCACCCGCTTCACCGACCTGTGCTACGGCTACAACGCCTTCTGGCGCCGGGTCGTGCCGGTCCTGGACCTGCCGGAGACCACGCTGCCGCGTCCGACCGACGGCTCCAAGCTGTGGGGCGACGGGTTCGAGATCGAGACGATGATCAACATCCGGGCCGCCGCCGACGGCATGAAGGTCGGCGAGGTCGGCAGCATCGAGCACGAGCGGATCCACGGCCAGAGCAACCTCAACACCTTCCGCGACGGCTTCCGGGTGCTGCGGACGATCTTCAGCGAGTACGGCCGGATGCGCCGGACCCACCGCAACGGCGCACGCCCGGGCGGCGTCGTCGTGCACCAGCGCCCGTCGGCCGTGACCCCGGACGCCGCGCCCGCCCCGGTGCGGAACAAGGTCGCCAACCGCCCGCCGGCCGCCGCGGTCAACCCGGCGGCCGACCGCCAGCACGTCGCCCACCTCAACCGCGGCCTGCGCCGCGACGAGGCCGGTAGCCGCCGTGCCGAGGCCCGCGCCACCCGCGAGGACTGACCGACGCGCGGGTCTCCCGCCTGAGCGTCGTCCCCCCGCAGCCCACACCCCCGCCCGAGGAGCACCACCCGTGGAACCCACCCCCCGCCCCGCCGTCAGCATCGTGATCCCCACTCACACCGAGCAGCGCTGGGCGTCGCTCGTGCGCACTGTCGCGGCCGTGAAGTCGCAGCTCTACACGCCGGCCGAGATCGTCGTCGTGGTCGACCACAACCCGGCGCTCTACCGCCGGGCACGCCGTGACCTGGGCGGGGTGACGGTCCTGGAGAACCTCTACAACCAGGGCGTCTCCGGCAACCGCAACACCGGTGCGTTCCACACCTCGACGTCGCTCATCGCCTTCGTCGACGACGACGTGATCATGGACACGGACTGGCTGGGCAACCTGATCGGTCCCTTCGCCGACCCGCGGGTGATCGGTGCCGGAGGCGGGATCGCCCCGGCGTGGGAGGGGCCCGAGCCGCGGTGGATGCCGGCGGAGTTCCTCTGGGCGGTCGGCGGCTCGTACGCCGGGCTGCCCACCACCACCAGCCGCGTGCGCAACGTCTGGTCGGCGGGGATGGTCGTCCGCCGCGACGCGTTCCTGGCGGTCGGCGGCTTCCGGACCGGCTTCGGCAAGCTCGGCAGCCAGAACCGGCCCGAGGACACCGAGCTGTGCCTGCGGATGAGCGGCCTGAACGGCGGCCACTGGATGTACGTCCCCGACGCGGTGATCCGCCACGAGGTGCCCGCCGAGCGGTCCACCTTCGCCTGGTTCGTGCGCCGCTGCTACGCCGAGGGCCGGGGCAAGGTCGCGATGGCCGGCCTGCTCGACGGCTCGGAGAGCCTCGGCTCGGAGCGTGACTACCTGCGCTCCCTGCCCAAGGCCGTGGTCCGCAACCTCCTCGCCGCCGGTCGCGGCCGGGGACTGCACCACGCCCTGAAGGCCGGCGGGGTGCTCGCCGGTGTCGCCGCCGCCGGATGGGGCGGTCTGGTGGAGACGATCGCCGCCCGCCGCACGCAGCCCAGCCTCGAGACCGTGGGAGCGACCCGATGACCGCCGGACTGAACAACGGCACCGACGTCAGCGGCACCGCCTGGCAGCCGCCGCTGCGCGCCGACGAGATGATCACCGCCCCCGCCTTCGAGCCCACCGGCGAACAACTTCCGGCCGCCGTCCTCGACGTCGAGCTCTCCGAGCCGCTGCCCCACCTCGCCGCGGTCGGGCCCGACGGGCGCCGGGTGTTGCGGGCCTGGGTGCTGGTGCGCCTCTTCACCGAGCCGCTCGGCACCGTGCTGATCGACGTACCCGCAGAGGGTTTGAGCCCGGCCGACCTGTCCGCCGCCATCGACGGCGAGTTGGGGGCGACGCTGGCGCCGCGCCTCGCCGGCCTGGGGCTGACCGGCCTGCCGATGGACGGCTTCACCCCCGCGACCGAGCCGGCCTTCCTCGCCCGGCGCCGCGAGGTGCTCGCCGACGCCCCGCCGATCACCGTGGTGATCTGCACCCGGGAGCGGCCCGGCGCGCTGGCCCGCTGCCTGGACAGCCTGCTCACCCAGGCGTACCCGGACTTCCGCGTGCTGGTCGTGGACAACGCGCCGGTCACCGACGCCACCGCCGAGGTGGTCCGCTCGGCGGCCCGCCGCGGCCCGGTCACCTATCTCAAGGAGCCGAAGGCCGGCCTGTCCTTCGCCCGCAACGCCGCCGTCGCCGCCGCGCCCGGCGAGATCCTCGCCTGGATCGACGACGACGAGTACGCCGACCCGAACTGGCTCGCCGAGGTCGCCCGCGCCCTGGCCGACCACCCCGAGGCCGACGTGGTCTCCGGCGTGATCGTCCCGGCCGAGCTGGAGACGCAGGCGCAGCTGTGGTTCGAGCAGTTCGGCGGGCACAGCAAGGGTCGCGGCTTCAAGCCGGACGTCTTCAGCCCGGCGACCGCGCACATCCAGAGCCCGCTGTACCCGCTGCCGCCGTTCGGCACCGGCGCGAACATGACCTTCCGGCCCGGCGTCATCGAGCGCATCGGCGGCTGGGACACCGCGCTGGGCGCGGGAACCCCCGCCATGGGCTCGGAGGACACCCTCGCCTTCACCCAGGTGCTGGTCGGTGGCGGCACGATCGTCTACCAACCCACCGCGGTCACCCACCACTACCACCGGCGTGACCTCGAAGGGCTGCACAAGCAGATGGTCGGGTACGGCGCCGGGCTGACCGCCGCCTACACGAGCCTGCTGATGAAGCGCCCCGGCCTGCTGTGGCCGCTGCTGAAACTCGCCCCGGGCGCGCTGCGGGACCTGACGAGCAAGGACAGCCTGCGGGTGTCGACGCTGCGCGAGGACTTCCCCCGTGAGCTGCTGACGGCCAACCGTCGGGGCATGCTGGCCGGCCCGCGGGCGTACCTGAAGGGCCGGCGCGCGGCCCGGGCCAAGACCCGGAGCGGCCGCTGATCGTGGTGACTCCGCCGTTCTCCGGACAGTCGCCCGCGCACCGGGCATTCTCGGTACATATGTGGCGAACGGCGGGTCACCGCGGCGCCGCCCGCCCGCGGCGTGGGGCGGCGGCCGGATGCTGACCGCGCCCGATCCGAAACCGGAGGAGCCGGCGCTGCGGCCGGCAGTACCCCATCCGCACCACGAGGCCCCGAGCGGCGAGATCCGGTCGACCGGGGCCCCCGACCCCGCCGGGGAGGCCCGAACCATGGCTGACCAGCGCGCGGCCGAGCCGGCGCGAGCCAAGGACGACGACGACCGTACGCGGCCGGCTTCGTCGCGGGTGCGCCCCGGTGTGCCGGACGGCGCGGACGGCCCGGCGACGGCCGACCTCCAGACCACGTCGGGCGTGCCGAAGAAGCCCATCCCCCTGGGCGCCGGCGAGCCCAAGACTGCGGACAAAGCAGACTCTGAGCCCGAAAAGAGCCAGAACCCTCAACGTGAGGTCGAGGGTGAGGGTGGCAAGTCTCGACCTGAGGTCGAGGTTGAGGGTGATCCCGACGAGACCGTCGTGATGAGGCTGCCCGCGGCGCAGCCCAAGGATGACCCGGACGAGACCATGGTGCTCAAGCTGCGGCCCGCCGCCGCGGACAACAAGCCGTCCGACGACACCACGATCGCGCTCCCCCCGCCCTCCGGGAAGGCCGCGACGCCGGCCTCCCCTGACGACACGGTCGTGCTGCCCGCGCCCACACCCACGGCCGCACCCAAACCCACGGTCGCGCCCAAGCCCGCCGCCGCACCCAAGTCCGCCGCCGCGCCCAAGCCCACCGCCGCGCCTAAGCCCGGCGTTTCGGATAAGGCAGACAAGTCGGTCAAGGCGGAGAAGACGGGGAAGGTGGGCGCGGAGGCCGGCGACTCGGTCGACGAGACCATGGTCATCCTGTCCCGGCCCGCCGACGAGACCGTCGCGCTGCCCGCCGCCCTGCTCAAGCCGCCCCCGGCGGACGCCGTCACCGCCATCATCCCGGTCGTGCCGGGACGCAAGGCCGGCAGGTTCACCCGGCTGATCGGCGCGCCGGACCCCGGCCGGGCCCCGAAGCCCGCCCGGCCCCGCCGGGAGCCGCTGGACCTCGGCCACGCCCCGGCGGTGCTGACGATCTCCGCGCTGGGCGTGCTCATGGTCGCCCTCGCGTACGCCGGCGGCCGGGTCAGCACCGGCAACGCGCAGTTCGCGTACTGGGTGGGTCAGGTCGTGGTCTTCACGCCGGTCGTGGTGCGGCTGCTCAGCCGCCGCATGGCCGGGGTGGCCGAGTCGTTCCTGCTGGTCATGGGGCTGGCGCTGCACCAGTACCTGCTGAAGTGGATGTACAGCCCGGACCAGTTCCGCTTCCCCGACGAGCTGCAGCACTGGCTCGCGTCGTCGATCATCGTCGAGTCCGGCGAGCTGTTCCAGCCGAACCCGGCCCTTCCGCCGGCGGTGCACTTCCCCGGCCTGGCGGAGATGGGCGCGGCGGTCACGTCGATGACGGGCCTGCCGGTGACCGCGGCCGGGGTCATCGTCGCCGGCATCGCGCACCTGGTCTTCGTCGCGGTGCTGTTCGCCGCGGTGCTGCGGGCGAGCAACTCCCCCGCCGTCGCCGGGGTCTGCTGCGCCACGTACGCGACCGCTTTGCACTATCTCTTCTTCAATTCGATGTTCCTCTACCAGACCGCCGCGCTGCCGTTCTTCATGCTGACCATCTGGGCGGTCCGGCGGTGGCGCGTCGAGGGCGGCCGGGAGTATGTGGCGCTGGCGGTGGGAGCCATCGCGCTGACCACGGTGAGCCACCACGTCACCGCCTTCGCGCTGGTGCTCACGCTGCTGCTGCTCGCCGCGGCGGAGCTGGTCGTGCAGCGGCCCCGGCGGTGGAGTGCCCTGATCATGCCGGCGGTGGCGGCGGCTCTCGTGGCCGCATGGATATTCACCGTGGCGCGGGACGTGCTCGGTTACCTCGAGGCGCCGATCGACCAGGTCCAGCAGACCATCTCGAACCTGCTCAGCGGCCGCGAGGAGGCCTCCTCCACCACGGCGGCGGTCAGCGTCGGGCAGCTCGTCGTGCAGGGCACCGGCCTGCTCGGACTCTTCGTGCTCTATCTGGCCCTGGTCCGCGACATGGTCCACCGGCACGACCGGGACTACTGGCGCTGGGCGGCCGTCGTCGGCGGCGCCATCTTCTTCGCCGGCAACGGCGTGCGCTTCCTCGGGCAGAACGGCCCCGAGATCGCCGGGCGGCTCTCCACCTTCACCTACGTGCCGATCTCCATTCTGGCGGCGATCGCCCTGGTTCGCGGCGTGCAGCTCATCCCGGCGAAGGACGCCGAGGGACACCGGTGGCGAGCCGCGGCGCCGGCGATCGACGTCGTCGCCCCGGGCGGGTGGAACCTCTACAGCCGGGTCGCCGCCGGCTCCGCGATGATCACCCTGCTGATGATCGGCGCCCGGGCGGGCGGCTGGCCGCCGTTGCAGTCGATCCTGCCGGGCCCGTACCTGGCCGGCGGCTTCGAACGGTCCGTCGACGCGTACGGGGTGGACGCCGCGGACTGGCAGCGACGGACCCTGGGCAGGGGCAACCGGGTCGGCGGCGACGTGACGTCGGTGTCGCTGGCCTCCACCTACGGCCGCCAGGACCCGGTGCGCGAGGTCGGTCCGCTCTACTACGCCGACGAGTGGGGCCTGGCGCAGGAGCAGCTCGTCGCCGGCCTGTACCTGCAGTACCTGGTCGTGGACCGGCGGCTGTCGGAGCAGCTGCCGGAGGGCGAGGCCTACTTCGAGAACGACCCGAACGCGGGCTCCATCACCCGGCCGCTGAGCACGACGCAGATCTCCAAGTTCGACTCGCTGCGGGAGGTCGACCGGCTCTACGACAACGGCACCGTTCGCGTCTATCGCATGGGGGCCTCGTGAACCCGATGCTCACCCGGATCCTGGCGGTGCTGACCGTGGCCGCCGGCGCCGCCGTGCTCGCCGGGCCCGCGCCGCTGGCCGTCGCCGGCGGGCTGCTGCTCGGCTTCGCCCTGCCCGGCATGGCCCTGACCGGCGCGTTGTTCACCGGCCGCATGCTCACGTCGGTCGAGCGCACCCTGCTCGCCCCGGCGCTCAGCCTGGGCGTGCTGATCGTCGCCGGGCTGGGGATCCACCTGACGGGCGCCGACCTGGACCGGCCGGCGTGGACCGTCGCCACGGCGGGCGTCACGCTGGTGGCCCTGCTCGTCGCCGCGCTGCGGCCGCGTCGTGCCGCCGTCGCACCGCAACCCGTTGAGGAGGAGGTCGCGGTCGCCGAGGCGACACCGGCCCCGCGACTCTCCGCCCGGGACGCGGAGGCGGTCGCCGAGGCACACACGATCGTCATGTCGGTGGCGCCGTCCGAGCCCGTGAGCGAGGTGACCGCGACCGAGAAGGCTCAGCGCTACCGCCTGGCGCGGCAGCTGCTGCCGTTGGCCCTGGTCCTCGCGATCCTCGCGGGCGCGAGCTGGCTGTCCTTCGGCACCTCCCGGGCGTTGTTCGACACACCGGTGACGGCACTGTCCGCCGCGCCGTCCGGGCCGGTGGACTCGCAGGGCAACCGGGTCGTGGCGGTGTCGGTGCGCGGGCTGCTCGACGCGGACGCCCCGTACACGCTGACGGTGGCCGGGGCGACCGGCACGCCGCCGACGCGCCGGATCATCGCGGTGAGCGCCGACGGGACCTGGTCCGAGAACCTCACCATGCCGGGCGACCAGCGGATGACCGTGAGCCTCTTCCGGGCCGGTGACACCACGGCCTACCGGACGCTGTTCATCAGCGCGGTCGCCTAGGCGGAGCGCACCCCGGGGTGACACGTTCCGGGGCGCTCTCCGGGGCACGGCATACTTGTCCGCGTCACGCGACTGGCGGCATCGAGGATGGACCACCATCGGGGAGCTCGTCGTGGGCGCCGTCCGCCTGGGTGCCCACGGTCTGGGAGACGCGCATGTCCGAAACCCCTCCGGCGCCGGCTCACGAGGCACGGCTGCTGCCCGGCAAGCCCGTCGCCGACGCCGTCCTGGCCGACGTGGCACAGCGGGTGGCCAAGCTCCGCGAGGGCGGCGTGCAGCCCTCGCTGGCCACCATCCTCATCGGTGACGACGACGCCAGCGCCGGCTACATCCGGATCAAGCAGCGCCAGGCCGCCGAACTCGGCTTCGTCAGCCCGCACGAGCATCTGCCGGCCAGCGCCACCCAGGACGAGCTGCACCGGGTGATCGATCGGCTGAACGCCGACCGGTCGGTGCACGCCCTGCTGATCCAGTACCCGCCGCCGGCCCACATCGACTACGACACCGCGCTGATGACCGTGGACCCCGACAAGGACGTCGACGGCATGCACCCGCTCAACCTGGGCCGGCTGTCCGTCGGGCTGCCCGGGCCGCGGCCGTGCACCCCGGCCGGCATCGAGGCGCTGCTGGCCCACTACGAGATCCCGGTGGCCGGGCGCGAGGTGGTCATCCTGGGTCGCGGCGCCACGATCGGCCGGCCGCTGGCCATGCTGCTGTCGCAGAAGCGCCCGACCGCCAACGCCGCCGTGACCGTGGTGCACACCGGAGTGCCGGACTGGCAGCGCTACACCCGACGCGCCGACGTCCTCGTCGCCGCCGCGGGCGTGCCCGGCATCATCCAGCCCGAGCACGTGCGCCCCGGCGCGACCGTCATCGGTGCGGGCGTGCGCTACGAGGGCCGCCGGCTGCTGCCGGACGTGGCGGAGGAGGTCGCCGAGGTGGCCGGCGCGCTCACCCCGCGGGTCGGCGGCGTCGGCCCGACGACCGTGGCGATGCTGTTCCGCAACGCGATCGAGGCCGCGGAGAAGGCCAGCCGATGAGCACCGCCGGTCCCGGGGGTCGCCGCGAACCGCGTGAGACATCGCGTGGCGGGCCGCCGGGGCCGGCCGTCAGCCGCTGAAGCGGGCGCTCTTCGCCATCGCCACGTACGCCGCGAGCGACGCCGCGTCGGTGTCGACGCGCCACTTCTCCGCGTACCCGGGGTGGGTGTCGGTGTCGAACCACACGACGCCGCCCACCGCCGGGTGCGCCTCCACCCACTGGGCGAGGAGCGTGATCCAGTCCGCCTTGGTGCGCCCGCCCCGGTCCACGGAGCCCACCTCGGTGATCATGATGGGCTTGCGGGCGGCGTACGAGCGGTAGATGGGCCCGAACAGCTTGTCGGGCGCCTCGCGGTGCAGGTTGTAACCCGAGACGCCGACCCAGTCGACGTACTTGTCGCCCGGGTACAACGCCGCGAAGGTGTTCCAGTCGGCCGCCGGCGACGAGTTCCAGTTGAGGCTCCACACCCACGAGACGTTGGTGGCGCCCTGCTCGGCGAAGATGCCGTGGATCCGGCGCCACGACTGGATGTAGCCGGCCGGGTCCTTGCCGTTGCGCGAGGGCGACCAGGCGTACCAGTCGCCGTTCATCTCCCAGCCCCAGCGCAGCAGCACCGGCCGACCCAGGCTCTTGAGCCGTCGGGCGGTGCGGGCGATCAGCTCGTCGCTGGCGCCGGAGGTGATGTCGGCGAGCTTGGTGCCCCGCCAGGAGATCATCGGGAAGGCCTGCGCGGGCAGGCCCGCGATCGAGGTGGGCAGCAGGTCGGCCCAGTCGTAGAAGACGTGCGCGATCCGCTCGTCGCGGCCGAGCTGCTCGCGGCGCAGCGTCTGCGCCTGCGCCGTGGTCCGATCGGACAGGGAGAGGTACGCGCCGAGCATGGCCTTGCCCGGCCGGAACGGCACGGTGCCGCCGCCCTTCGCCACCACCGCTGGTGGGGCGGCGCTCGCCGACGGCTTCGGGCCCGAGGACCGCCCGGGCGAGGTGGTCGCCTCGGCCGCGGTGTCCTTCGAGCGCAACTGCAGCGCGCCGAGGGTGGACGCGGGCACCGCCACGAGGGCACCGAGGCCGAGCATGGTGCGGCGGCTCAGCGCCCGGCCCGGTGCGCGGCGGGTGCCACGGTGGGCGGGGGTGGCGTCGCGGTGGGAGGGGCTCATGTCAGGTTCCGTCCCGCGGCGCGGGCGAGCCGACGGACCACCCGCCAGCCCGGCTGGGCCAGCTGCTTGAGTCGCGGCACCAGCGGCGAGCCGCCGCCCGCGACCAGGGCCACCAGGTCGGCGCCGGTCATGTCCGGGGTGGGCTGCAGGCGGGGTACGGCGAACCGCCGCTCGCCCGGCGTGTGCAGGCGCCGGCCCACCTCGGTGGCGTTGTCGTGTCCCGCCGCCAGCACCGCGGCGCGCACCTTCGCGCCGTTGTAGCCGTGCGGGTAGGCGAAGCTGCGCACCCGCTGGCCGATGCGCTGTTCCAGTTCGTCCTTGCTGCGCGTCGTCTCCTCGCGCAGGACGTCGGCGGGCAGCACGTCGAGGGGGTGGTGGATCAGGCTGTGGTTGCCGATCTCGATGCCGGCGTCGGCGACCTCGGCCAGTTCGTCCCAGGTCAGCAGCTTGCCGAAGTCGGGCGACCAGCGGCCCAGCCAGTCGGCGTAGGCGCCGAGGTGGCCGACCGAGGCGTAGAGCGTGGCGCCCGCGCCGGCCTCGGCGAGCATCGGCACGGCCTGGGTGAGGAAGTCGCGGTAGCCGTCGTCGAAGGTCACCGCGAGCAGCTTGTCGGTGCATCCCTGCTCGAGCAGGTCGAGGGCCTCGGTGAGCCCGACGAGCCGGTAGCCGGCGGCGGTGAGCGCGGCCAGCTGTTCGGCGAGCCGCTTCGGCGGCACCGCGAGGTCGCGCATCGGACCGGCGACCGCGGACACGGAGTGATACATCAACGCCGGCATGGTCTCCCATGCCGACGGCGCCGTGACGGTCACCGTATTTCCCTCCCACAGGCTTCCGGACATGACCATTATCGGTCTGCGACCCGGCGAGCTTTGTGGTTTGGACAACTCTTCCGCAGGGTGCGGCGGCGCACATCCGCGCCGCTCAGGCCACGTTACGGGGCAGTTTCAGCGGTGTCCAGCACGACTGCGGCGACGACCGCAGCCATATCGGCGACGGTCATTCGCACTGTTCCGCCCCGGGTCGCCAGGCCCCGGTCCGCCCCGTATGCGACGACGCCCGCGTGCTCCAGTTCGTCCGCGAGCAGGGCGAGGCGCCGTTCGATCCGGGCGGCGAGGTGGTCGGCGAGGTCTTCGTACCGGGCGGCGGGGATCTGCACGGTCATGGGGTCACCTTTCGCCGATGGCGGGGTGTCGCCGCCGGAGAGCGGCCACCTGTCCCACGGTAGGCCTCACGCGTACGGAATGCGGCATTTTAGGGTTTTCGACCCTACCCGCGACGCCTGCGCCCTCTGCCGAAAGTCATAGAGTTGATCCGGCTCTGGAGGGAAGCGCGCGCACCCACCGTGACGGCAGGGTGGTCACCATGACCTCAGACCGCGCGCGTCGGCTCGTCGAGTCCGCCTGCGGGGCGGGACTCCTGCTCGGCATCACGGCCCTGCCGACCGCCTGGCGCACCCTCGACGGCGAGGTGACGGCAATCCTCGTCGGCATGCTCGCCGCCCTCACCGCCGCGACCTACGCGTTACACGCAGTGACATTCGACTGCCTCAGACTGACTGCTCAGCGGCGGAAGGGCAACTTTTCTTATACCCAGCGTAGGGAATGAACCGTCGGAGGATCTGGCCCGTATCCGGGGATGCACCGTCCTTCGACACCCCCGGGAGTGACCAGGATGTTCCGACTCATCCAGCTCCAGTCTCAGCAGGGCGTTCCGCGCATCGGCGTGGATCCCGATGGCTACGGCAGTGAGCGGGCCGCCCTTGCCCGTTACCGAGAGACACCGGCGATGTTCTCCGGTGTGGGGCGCTTCGACGAGTCGGGACGGCTCGCCGAGATCATCATGGACACCACCTGCGGGGCCGCCGCCGGATGCCGGCGGCCCGCGGCCGTCGTGCACGCCGACACCTTCCAGCGGCTGTGCGACACCTGCGCCTTCGGGCTGGCGGTGCTCACCCTGCCCGAGCTGGCACTGCGGCTCGGCGTCGCGGTACGCCCGGCGCCGGTGCTGGCCCCGTCCGGCCGGCACGCCGCGCCGGAGGAGGGCTGCCCGGCGGGTACCCGGATCGCGCGGGAGTTCGCCACCCACATCGGCGATCCGGTGTGGCGCATGGAGCTCTGCGCTGAGCTGGCCCGCACGCCGGGCGCGATCAACGGCCTGCTGATCGGCGTGGGCGCGCTGAGCCACCGCGACGTGCTCGACCACTACCCGTCGCTGTGCGCGCTCGGGACGCAGCTCCCGACGACCATCCACGCCGACCTCGTGCGGGCCACCGCCCGGCCGCTGTCTCCGGCGGGCGTGACCGCCCTGCGGCTCGGGCTGTGACCCGCACGGGCGCGGTCCGCCCTCCCGCCTGATCGTGACCCCGGCGCCCACGGCCCGGGTCGTCAGACCCGGCTGATCAGGGCACCCACCCGGTCCGGCGCGAAGATGCCGTCGGCCAGGAGCAGGGCCAGGCCCACCAGTCCGGAGCGGGTGTCCAGCTTGGTCGCCACGATCTGCAGGTTGCGCGTCGCCAGCGGCAGCGACCGTCGGTAGACCATCTCCCGAATGCCGGCGAACAGCTGCTCCTCGATGCGGGCGAGCTGACCACCGATCACGATGACCCGTGGGTTGAACAGGCTGACGGAGTCGGCGATGGCGTGCCCGATGATGCGCCCGGCCCGGCGGGCGAGCCGCACGGCCGTGAGATCGCCGGTGCGGATCAGCGTGACCGCGTCGTCGACCGAAGCGACGTCGCGTCCGGCCTCGCGCAGGTCGCGGACCAGGGCCCAGCCGCCCGCGTACGCCTCGACGCAGCCGGTGTTGCCGCAGCGGCAGAGCGGCTCGCTCTCGGCGTCGTCGACGGCGACCTGGATGTGCCCGATGTCGCCCGCCGCGCCGTCGGCGCCCCGGTAGACCTCTCCCCCGATGATCATTCCGGCACCGACGCCCGTGCCGGCCTTGAGCATCAGCAACTGGCGGACCTCGGGATAAATGCTGCGGTGCTCGCCGAACGCCATCGCGTTGACGTCCTTGTCGACCAGGACCGGGCAGTCGTAGCGGCCGGCGAACCAGCCCGGGATGTCGTAGCGGTCCCAGCCGTTCATGATCGGCGGGCTGACCACCTGGCCGCTGTCGAAGTCGACCGGGCCGGGCACGTCGATGCCGATGCCGTGCACGTCGTCGGCGGACCGGCCGGCGGCGGCGAGCAGGGCGGCGAACATCTCCTCCGCCGCGCCGAGCACCGCTTGCGGGCCGGTGGCGACGTCGACGACCCGTTCCCGCTCGGCGCTGACCTCGCCGCGCAGGTTGCACAGCGCCGTACGCATCCCGGTGGCGCCGATGTCCGCGACGAGCAGCACGCCTCGCTCGTGGTGGAACGTGAACCGGCTGGCCGGGCGCCCACCGGTCGGCGAGCCCTCGCCGCCGGGGATCACCAGTTGGGCCGCGAGCAGGGCGTCGAGCCGCTGGTTGACCGTCGAGCGCGACAGCCCGGTCTGCTGCATGACGTCGGCGCGGGTGAGGCTGGGCTGGGCGCGGAAGAGGGCGAGGACCTCGCCGAGGCCGGCGGCGGAGACCCCGGGGGTCGGGGGGCTGATGCTCACGCCGCGATCCTATTACGTCTAGGCACTATGCAAAAGACTCCACTCTTTTGCTTGACAGAAGTTATAAGTCAAGCATCTAATCAACGAAACTTCATCGACACGTATCGACTGGCATACGGAAGGACCCCCCATGCCCCACTCCGCGCCATACCGGGCGATCGCGGCGACCGCGACCGCTACCGCTCTCGTCCTGCTCACCGCCTGCTCCTCTGACTCGGGCTCGGGCTCGACTGCCGGCGGCCAGGCCAAGATCGCCGCCGTGATCAAGGGCCTCGACAACCCGTTCTTCCAGTCCATGGAGCAGGGCATCAAGGACCAGGGCGCCACCGCCGGAATCACTCCGACGGTCCAGGCCGCCAACTCCATCACCGACACCGCCGGCCAGGCCGACCGGCTCACGGCGTTGGCGGGGCAGGACTTCAGCTGCTACATCGTCAACCCGATCACCGGGACCAACCTGGTGCAGGGCCTCGCCCAGCTCGCCGCGCAGAAGAAGACCATCGTCAACATCGACAGCCCCGTTGACGCCTCGGCCGCGAAGGCCGCCAGCGCCACCCCGGCCACCTACATCGGCACCAACAACGAGTCCGCCGGTGAGAAGGCCGGCGCGCACATGGCGACCCTCGTGCCCGCGAACGCCAAGGTGGCCGCGATCGGCGGCATCGCCGGCGACGTGACCAGCGGCGCCCGCGTGGACGGCTTCACCAAGGCCGTCAGCGGCAAGCTGCAACTCGTCCAGACCGTCGCCGCCAACTGGGAACGCCAGGAGGCGTTGACCCAGGCCACCAACGTCATGCAGGCCCACAGCGACCTGGCCGGCTTCTTCGTCGCCAACGACGACATGGGGCTCGGCGTCGCCCAGGCGGTCGCCAACGCCGGCAAGACCGGCAAGGTCCACATCATCAGCGTGGACGGCAACAAGGACGCGCTCACGGCGGTCAAGAGCGGCGGGATCGACGCGGTCGTCGCGCAGTACCCGTACGCGATCGGTCTGATGGGCATGGAGGCCTGCCAGGCGGCCGCGGCCGGCAAGACCCTGCCCGCCAGCGTCGAAGCGCCCGTCGAGCTGGTCACCAAGGAGAACGCCGACAAGGCGCTCGCCAGCACGCCGAAGCCGTTCGGCGACTACGAGGACCCGTTCAAGGCCCTGATCGGCGGATGACGACCATGACAACCGCAGCCGTCGCCGCGCGCGACACCGAACCCTGGACCCACCGGTTCAAGGACATCGGCTTCTGGGCCGAGTGGGCCGCCCTGGTCGGCCTCATCGCCCTGGTGATCCTGTTCCAGATCCTCAACCCGACGTTCCTGTCCAGCGGCAACGTCCGATCGATGCTGATCGCCTCCGCCATCCTGGTCGTCCTCGCGGTGGGCCAGACGTTCGTGGTCGCCACCGGCGGCATCGACCTGTCGGTGGCGTCGATGATGACGCTGGCCGCCGTCGTCTTCGGCGCGACCTATGCGAGCTGGGGCCTGGCCGGGGCGCTGCTCGCCGCGCTCGCCACCGGGCTGCTCACCGGGCTGCTCAACGGCTTCATCATCGCCCGAGGAAAGATCACCGACTTCATCGTGACCCTCGGCATGCTCTCCGCCGCCTCCGGCGCCGCCCTGGTGCTCGCGGACGGCAGGCCGGTGACCATCATCGACACCTTCCTGCTGCGCCTGTCCACCGGCGGCCTGGGCATGATCGGCTGGAGCGTCGTCATCGCCGCCGTCATCGCCGTGATCGCGCACACCCTGCTGTTCCACACCCGCTTCGGCACCCACGTGCTGGCCACCGGCGGGTCGGCCGAGGCGGCCACCGCCACCGGCATCAGCACGGCCCGCGTCAAGATCGCCGTGTACGCCATCTCCGGGCTGCTCGCCGGCCTGGGCGCGATCCTGCTGATCGCCCGCGTCGGCGCGGCCGAGCCCGCCTCCAACACCTCGTTCCTGCTCAACTCGGTGGCCGCGGTGGTTCTGGGCGGCGTCAGCCTGCTCGGCGGCCGCGCCACGATCACCGGCCCGGTGATCGGCGCCCTGCTGCTGACGGCCCTGACCAACGGCCTGACCCTGCTCGGCGTCTCGCAGTTCTACCAACCGCTCGCCGTCGGCGTCGTCGTGGTGCTGGCCGCCCTGCTCACGAGGTTCCAGAAATGACCCCACTGCTCTCCACCGACGGCGTGTCCCTCTCCTTCGGCAGCGTGCGTGCCCTCGTGGACGTCTCGCTCACCCTGCGACCCGGCGAGATCACCGCCCTGGTCGGCGACAACGGCGCCGGCAAGTCCACCCTCGTGCGGTGCGTCGCCGGCATCCACCGCCCCGACGCGGGCACGATCTCCCTCGACGGCAAGGAACTGCACTTCAAGTCCCCCGAGGACGCGCGGGAGGCCGGCATCGAGACCGTGCACCAGAACCTCGCCCTGGTCGAGGACCTGACCGTGTGGCAGAACCTGTTCCTCAACCGCGAGATGGTGCACCGGCTCGGGCCGCTGGCCGTGCTCGACCGCCGGGGCATGCAGCGCGAGGCCCAGCGCATGGTGTCCACCCTCGCCGTGAACGTGCCCGCCGTCCGCAGCCGGGTCCGCCGCCTCTCCGGCGGCCAGCGCCAGGCCGTGGCCATCTGCCGCGCCGCCGGCTTCGAGTCCCGACTGGTGATCATGGACGAGCCCACCGCCGCGCTCGGCGTCCAGGAGACCGCCCGGGTCGAGGGCCTCATCCGCAAGCTGCGCGACGACGGCCACGCCGTGCTGCTGATCAGCCACAACTTCGTCCAGGTCATGGCGCTCAGCGACCAGGTCTGGGTGATGCGCGCCGGGCGCTGCGTCGGCGGGCGCCGCACGGCGGACACCACCGGCGAGGAGATCGTCGCCCTCATCACCGGCGCCAAGAGCGCCTGACCCCGCGAAGGACACCCCCGATGCAGCTGCGCAATCCCCTCGGCGTGCACGCCCTGGTCTGGGCCGGCGACACCTCGCCCGCCTCCGTCGCGTACGCGATCAGCCAGACCGCCCGCACCGGCTTCGACCTGCTCGAATTCTCCCTGCACGACTCCCTCAACCTCGACGTGCCGGCCACCCGCTCGCTGCTGCGCGACAACGGCCTGTCGGTGGCCTGCTCGCGCGGGCTGGCCTTCGACGCCGACGTCTCCAGCACCGACGCGGCGGTGGTCGACCGCGGCGCGAAACTGCTCCACGACTCGCTGGTGATCACCCACGAACTGGGCGGCACCCACTTCACCGGCGCCCTCTACAGCGCGCTCGGCAAGTACGGCGCGCCGCTCACCGAGGCGGGCCGGGCCAACGTGGTCCGGGTGCTGCGCGACCTGGCCGCCGAGGCCGCCACCCGGGACATGACCCTCGGGCTGGAGGTCTGCAACCGCTACGAGACCAACGTGATCAACACCGCCCGCGACGCCCTGCGGCTCGCCGACGACGTCGGGGCGGACAACGTGCTCGTGCATCTGGACACTTACCACATGAACATCGAGGAGGACGACCTCGTCCGGCCGGTGCTCGAGGTCGGCGACCGGCTCGGGTACGTCCACATCGGCGAGAACCACCGCGGCTACCTCGGCTCGGGCCACCTCGACTTCACCTCCTTCTTCCACGCCCTGGCCGACATCGGCTACACCGGCCCGATCACGTTCGAGTCGTTCTCGTCCGCGGTGGTGGCCCGGGGCCTCTCCAACGACCTGGCCATCTGGCGCAACCTGTGGAACGACGGCGAGGACCTGGCCCGGCACGCCCACGGCTTCATGGCCCACCACCTCACGGCCCGGCCCGCATGACCGCACCCGGCGCGCCCACCACCTTTGACGAGTTGGTGCGGCGCGCCCGCGCGCTGGTCCACGACGGGCGGCGGGCCATCCTCGGCATCGTCGGCGAGCCGGGCGGCGGCAAGACCACCCTCGCGGAGGAGCTCGTGGCGGCAATCGCCGCCGAGGGCCCCCCGGGCTGGGTCGCGCACGTGCCGATGGACGGCTTCCACCTGGCCGACCTGGAGCTGGAGCGCCTCGGCAGCCGCGACCGCAAGGGCGCCCCGGACACCTTCGACGCCCTCGGCTACGCGGCGCTGCTGCGCCGGCTGCGCGAGGACACCGACGACGTCGTGTACGCCCCGGGCTTCGAACGCGTCATCGAGCAGCCGATCGCGGGCGCCATCGCGGTGCACCGCGAAGCCCGCCTCATCGTCTCGGAGGGCAATTACCTGCTCGTCGAGGACGAACGGTGGTCGCGGGTCCGGCCGCTGTGCGACGAGATCTGGTATGCCGACCTCGACCGCGCCACCCGCCTCGACCGGCTGATCGCCCGGCACCGGCGCTTCGGCAAGGACGAGTCGTCGGCGATCGCCTGGGCGACCGGCACCGACGACCGCAACGCGGCTGTGATCGCGGCCACCCGCGACCGCGCCGACCTCATCGTCCCGGCGCCGTTGATCCACGCAATCGGCACTCCGCCGCCCCCGGGGACTTGAGCGATCGCTCAACATGCCCTAGGTTTGAGCAGTCGCTCAAATCCAGGGGGAGCATGTGGCGCGGATCTACGTCGAGACGCTCATCGCCGCGCCGTTGGACCGGCTCTGGGCGGCGACCCAGGACCACCGGCAGCACACCCGGTGGGACGCCCGCTTCGGTCGCATCGACCCGGTGCCGGGCAGCGCACCCGCCGCGTTCAGCTACGCCACGGCCGTGCTGCCCGGCGTCGAGATCGCCGGCTATGGCGTGCACAGTGGCGAGCGGCGACGCCCCGGCGGAGACGCCACGTCGGCGCTGCGGTTCGGCTCCGCCGACCCGCGCTCCCCGATCGAAGAGGGTTCGGGCTACTGGCGTTACGTTCCGGTCCCCGGCGGCGTGCGCTTCCTGACCGGGTACGCCTACCGCACCCGCTGGGGCCGCACCGGCAGACTCGTCGATCTCGTTTTCGGCCCGGCGTTCGGGTGGGCCACGGCCTGGTCGTTCGACCGCCTCCGGCTGTGGCTCGACCACGGCGTGTCCCCGGAACGGGCCCGCACGCACGGCATAGCGGAGGTCCTGTCGCGGGCCGCGCTCGTCACCGCCGCCGTCGCGCTGGACGGGCGGCCGTGGGTCGTCGTGGTGGCGGCGGGCCTGGCTTTCGGCGTACCCCCGCATCCGCACACACCCGCGGCACGACGGTGCCGGCGGCGACCCCGAAAGGACGACCAGCGATGACCTCGGTCTTCGAATCCGCCCTGCGCGAGGACTTCGGCCGGCTGCACCCACGACTGCGGCGGCGGTTCGGCGTCGACGGCGAGACGGACCAGGGCTGCGTCGGCACCGGTGTGATGAACCGCGTCTGGCGCGGAGCGGCGTTCACCGCGCCGTTCCTGCACGTCGGCACGCTGCGGCACGTCCTGTTCCCGGAGACCGGGACCGACGTGCCGTTCACCATCGAGAACTACGCCTACCGCGACACCTATGACCGCCCGACGCTCACGTTCGTGCGCACCTTCCAGGTCCGCTCGCACCGACGCCGGCGCTTCGACGCGACGATGGTCTACCACCCCGAGCGGGACGTGATCATCGACTACCTCGGCACCACCCAGCACGTGGCGGTCGACCTGGACGTGTCGGTCGACAGCGCCGGCGGCCTGCGCATCCGCAGCGGCCCGCAGACCTTCCGCGGCGGCTTCGGCTGCCCGGCCGCGCTGACCGGCGACGCCGAGGTGCACGAGTGGTTCGACGACAAGGCCGAGCGGTTCCGCATCCAGGTGACCGTCACGAACCGCCGCTTCGGGCCCCTGTTCGGCTACTACGGCAGCTTCACGGCCAACTACATCCGCGCCGGCGCACCGGTGCCCGCGGCCGTCCGCCCGCTGCGGGAGAATCCGCGCGGATGACCGGCACCCGCGCCAAACTCATCACCGGCACCCTCGCCGCGATCCGCGAGCACGGCATCGCCGGCGTCTCCGCCCGGTCCATCGCCGCGGCCGCCGGCGTCAACCAGGCCCTGATCTTCTATCACTACGGCACCGTCGACGAGCTCCTCGCCGCCGCCTGCCATGCCTCGGCCATAGCCTGCGTCGAGCTCTACCGCGACCGGTTCGCCGGCGTGCGCACCCTGCGCGAACTCCTCGACGTCGGCCGCGAGCTCCACGAACGGGAGAAGACCGACGGCAACGTGACCGTCCTGGCCCAGCTCATGGCCGGCGCCCAGAACGACAAGAAGCTGGCCGCCCCGACGGCCGCGGCCCTGGCGCTGTGGACCGACGAGATCGAGGGAATCCTGCGCCGGTTGCTCCACAACTCACCGCTGGGCGACCTGGCCGACCCGGCCGGCCTGGCGAACGCCGTGTCCGCCGCGTTCATCGGCCTCGAGCTGTACGAGGGCGTCGACCCGCACCGCGCGGGCAGCGCCTTCGCCGCACTCGAGCAGTTGGCAGGCCTGGCCGAGGTGGTCGACGACCTCGGCCCGATCGCCCGCCGCGCCCTGCGCAGCCGGCTGCGCCGTTAGGGCGTGTCCCGCGGGACACGCCCTAACGCCGGGACCCGGGCAGGACGACGTCGATGAGGTCGCGCGCGACGACAGGGAGATCGGCGGCGGCGACCGGATCGTCCGAGTAGGCCCCGGCGAGGTTGTCGAAGAGGATGCCGTCGATGCACGCGACGAGCCATCGCGCCTGACGGGGCGGGTCGACGGCACCGAGCTCGGCGAGCATCGCGGCGATCCGCTCGCGCAGGGTGCGTCCGGCCCGGTGCAGCTCGGTGGCGAGTTCCGGTCGGCGCACCGATTCCAGCGACAGTTCGTACCGGGCCAGGTGGCGTCGCCGGCCCGTGGTCAACCATCCGCGCAGCACCGCGGCGAGGGCTTCCGCCAGGGCGGCCGGCTCCTTCGCCGTGATCAGGGGTGTCAGGGCGTCGAGTTCGCCGTGGTCCTGCTCGATCAGGCGCCGGACACAGGCACCGAGGAGCGCCTCCCGGGAGCGGTAGTAGTACGAGGTGGAGCCGGGAGGGAGGCCGGCGGCGGTATCGACCGCGCGGTGGGTCAGACCGCGGGAACCCTGGCCGGCCAGCACGTCGAGGGCCGCGTCGGCGACGAGTTGGTGACGGGCGGAAACCATGACCGAACTCTACCGCTGTAGAGGTTGCGGTTCCAGCCTCTACGGCTGTAGCGTCCGCCTCTATGAATGTAGAGAGTTCCCCCAGCTCGACCGGGCGTCGCCGAGCAAGCGCCGTGGGCGCCTGGGCGCTGGTGGCCACCGGCGTCCTCCATGCGGCCTCGGTGGCGGTCGGCACCGCCACCGAGGCGCCTGCCGCACAGCGGGCCGTCCACGACGCGATGGCCGCCACGCACGTCGCCGTCGCCGGCCTCGACCGCACGCTCTGGCAGCTCTTCCTCGGATTCAGCCTGACGATGGCATTGTTCATCGCCGGTCTCGGGGCGCTCAACCTGCTCGCGCTGCGCCGGGCACCTCGGTTGTTCGTCGACACCCGCGCGGCACTCTGGCTCAACCTCGGCATCGTGCTGCCGGCGTTCGCGGTGGCGGTCCTGGCGTTCCCACCGCCGCCGATCGCGCTCCTCGCCGTCGCCGGCGCCGCGTTCGGCTACGCCCTGACCCGCAAGCCCTGAGAGCCTCCTGGACGCGCTTCGATGTCGCCAAGGCTGGCGATACGCTTGTCCGGCCCCACGCCGCGAGCGCACTGCGAAACGGAGCGTAGCTTCCTTGAGTCAACCAGTGTCGGTCGGTGAGGCCGTCGAGACGGAGCCGCGGCGGCGGCTCGGCCGGGCCGTACGCTTCGGACTGATCGTCACCGCCATCATCCTGCTGCTCTTCGGCGTGCCCTGGTGGACGCTGGTCTGGTCCGGCAACCACTGGCCCGGCACGGTCTTCGCCGCGGGCACCGCCCTCTTCGCCGTCCTGGCCGCCGCCTTCCCGGTGCTGATGTTCAGCGGCCACGGCCGCCACCACCGCGACGCCGCCGCGCGCATCGCCGACACCCTGCTCGGCGTCGTGTGGGTGCTGTTCGTGTGGTCGCTGCTCGGCGGCGTGTTGCGCCTCGCGCTGCTCGTCGCGGGGATCGGCGATCCGATCCGCTCGCGCATCGTCGCGGCGGCGGTCGCGCTCACCGCGCTGCTCCTGCTCCTCTGGGGGTACGCCGAAGCGATGCGCGTGTCACGCGTCAGGCGCGTCGAGGTGACACTGCCCCGCCTCGGTCCCGGCCTCGACGGCCTCCGGGTCGTCCTGCTGACCGACACCCACTATGGACCGATCAACCGCGCGCGCTGGTCCCGCGGTGTCGTGGACGTCGTGAACTCGCTGGAGCCGGACATCGTCGCGCACACCGGCGACATCGCCGACGGCGAGGTCGCGCAGCGCCGCGAGCAGGCCGCACCGCTCGGCGACGTCCACGCCCGCCTGGCCCGCGTCTACGTCACCGGCAACCACGAGTACTACAGCGGCGCCCAGCGCTGGGTCGAGCACATGGCCTCGCTGGGCTGGGAGGCGCTGCACAACCGGCACCTGGTCGTGTCCCGCGACGGCAGCGACCTGATCGTCGCCGGGGTCGACGACCGCACCGCGGCCGGATCCGGCCTACCGGGGCACCACATGGACCACGAGGCCGCGCTGCGGGGCACCGACCCCGACCTGCCGATCCTGCTCCTGGCCCACCAGCCCCAGCAGATCACCGGGGCGGTCGCGCACGGAGTGGACCTGCAGATCTCCGGCCACACCCACGGCGGACAGATCTGGCCCTTCCACTACCTCGTCCGACTGGACCAGCCGGTCCTACAGGGCCTGAGCCGGCACGGCGACCGCACCCAGCTCTACACGTCGCGGGGAACAGGGTTCTGGGGGCCGCCGTTCCGCATCTTCGCGCCGAGCGAGATCACCCTGCTGGTGCTGCGCTCGCCCTGATCAGCCACGCTTGAACGGGATGACATCATCACGCGGTGGGGTCCAGTTGACCGACTCTGGTGCCTGCGGGTCGGTCATTCCCGCACGGCCATTTCGGTGCCGGTCCACGAATCGAACTGACAGCCGTGCAGGTGTGCGAACTCCCGGGCCCGGGCGGCTACCCAGCTGGCGTGATCCACATGGCGAGTATGACGGCCAGCTCAGTGGCTGCCCTTCAACCTGTCTGGGCAGCTGGGTCACAGCCCTCTCCAGTGGTCACCTGTTCAGCCGAACAGGGCCGATCCGCGAGCGCTGCGGACTGCAGTTGCCGTCCGGGCGCAGCCACGGCGAAACGTCCACCGCGAGGACCAAGCGGCCGTCCGCCGGTTCAAGCACCGATAGAACCGCTCCCGGAACCCCGCCAACACATCGATCTGTGTGTCAATCCAATGGGCTGGGCGAGAGTGGGTTGGAGACCTCTGCCTGCATGGCGCGGATCAGCCGGTGATAGGGCGCGTTCTCGTCCCGACTGTCTAGTGTTGAAGTGCCGGCACCACTTGCGGCTTCCGGCCAGAACCCCCTGAGCCAACCGGTGTACTCGGCGAGCGCGACCGCGACCCGTTCACCAGCCAGGAGATGCGCCTCGACCCGGCGCGTTTCGGCATCGGCCACCGCGTCGACAAGGTCCGCGGGTAGGTTCCGGGAGAATTCGGCCATGTCTATTGGTGCGGTCCGGTTGCTCCTGTAGAGCCTCATCGCTGCATCGAAGACACGTTGGGCCGCTACGATGTAGCGAACGTAGGCGTCGCGTCGTGCGGTACGGACGTCACGGTCGGCTTGGAGACGGTGCTCCTGCTCGGTGCGGCGATACTGCCATCGTTGCGAGAAATAGGCGGTGAGCAGGCCGAACAGCGCCGTGATCACGACTCCGCCAAGCGTGCCGATCAACGTCAAGGACGCGGCGGTGTCGCCACCGCTGGCGGCCAACTCAGCTGGCACTTCGGTCCCCTTTGGACTCGTATGGACTCAGATGCTGACGATGCGACCGCGCGGTCGGGTTTGGTGTTGGTGCAATCCTGCCTCAGCTGCCCGGGACGGGTGAAACTGACCAGGCCGATCACCGGCCGTGTCACCACCGGACTCGTCGACCGCAGTAGAGCAGCGGCGGCGAGTGCGGGCTTCAACTCTCGGGTTGCCTACAAGCTGGGCGGCGCCCGGCGAAGGTTAAACAGCAAGCTAAGCTCGCGGTTAACCCTCCGGCTGTGGACTAGTCTCGCTGCGGACGAACCCGCTGCGAGAACAGGGCTGACTACTGGCCGGCGCCGGCGGATGAGACCAGTGCGGGCAGCGACGGATCGAGCGCTCCAGTGTCTGCGGCATGTCCCTGCGTAGCTGCATCAGCAGAAGTTGATCTCATGTGAGCTGTGTGCCAGCATCCGAAGGTGTCCGTCTACAAGATTCTTTTGCCAGCCGAATGGGCCCGTTTCAAGGCCGGCGGACGCTTTGACGGGTCGCCGTTCGATCGCGCCAGCGGATACATCCACCTCTCCACCCGCGAGCAGGTGGCCGGCACCGCCGCGCGACGATTCGCGGACGAAGATTCACTCGTCCTTGCGGAGGTCGATGAGCGCGCGTTCGCGGATCAGCTGAGGTGGGAGATGATGCCCAACGGTGGGCCGTACCCGCATCTGTACGGACCTTTGACCCTCGGGGCGGTCGTCGCGGTACACGAGGTCCCCGGTGCAGCTGCGATCGAGGCGAGCCTGACGGAGGCGGATCCACCTGCCTAGTCCTAGTTCTGCGGCAGTCAGCGCACTGATTCGGCGACGCCGCGCATTCGTGGAACCGCTTCCGAGCCTGCTGGCTGTGATGGAGCGCCATCCTGCTCCGCGCCCGCAGCCCATCGATGATCGTCATGTCGGTCATGGCGGACCAAGCAGAAGCGACTGATGTGCTGGCGGATTTTCCACCAGCGCCTCCCTGATGACCGTCCGCGACGGCTGCGGACGGCCGCTGCGAGGCCACGCGAATGCACGGACGGCTCACTCGACGTGGCGACCGTGGTCGAGGCGGCGTCGTTCCGTCCATCAGCCCTGATCAGGCAGGATGACCGTGTGGCTCTCCTACCTTGCGCTGACCTGTCTGCCGCGACCTGGATCACGGCCAGTGACCAGCCGTGGGACGAGCTGGTCGGCTTCGGGCCCGCAGGCTTCCCGGCATATGCGAGGTTGCGGTTCATACCGGATCCCGCCCATGAGGGACAGAACGAGAACGACTTCGAGATGGATGATGCTGACTCCCCGTCGGAGACGGCGCGGCTGCGTACCGTGCTGGAAACGCTGACCCGCCATACCCGCACGCCGGATGACTTGTACTTCTGCCTGTGGGACGGCTGGAGCTCGGACATCTGGAGCGATCACGACGACGACCACGATGCTCCTCAGCGTCGCCCTCGGATGGCGCCGGCGTTTCCTGCCTCGGTGCTGGACGGGCCCCGGGTCGTCGTGCCGGCTCGCGCCTACTTCCTGTTCCGTGGCGCAGTGTCGGACTTCGGCGACTGGGGCGCAGCCGACATGTGGCCGGGGCAGCCCAGAGTGGGCATGCCCGATCCGGCGTTCATCTGGCCGGCGGACCAGGCGTGGTGCATCGCCAATGATGTCGACCCGCACTGGGCCGGGATCGGGGCCGACGTGTCTGCCATCGCCGAGCTCCTTGCAGATTCACGGATCGACGTCGTTACAGCGGACCCCCGCAAGGAGCAGCCTTGGTACCGGTAGCGAAGGGCGCCGTCCGCGATCAGCGGCGTCAGCGGGCACGTATGTCCGATCTGGCCACCGACCGTCGCCTCGCCGCCGACCCCGTCAACCTCGCGGCCGACAAGATCTAGCACGGCAGCGACCCCTCAGGACTCGGGTCCGGGCCGGTAGACGTAGGGCGGCCACCACGTGATCGTCCGCATGCTGTGGACAAACAGTCGAATCTCGCGATGGCCGCTGGCCACAGCGGGGACGCTGCCCGCTACCGGCAGACTTCGTCGCCTGGGTCGCGGAGCAGGACCCGCTATCGGCGTTGCACGCTGATAAGCGCGCCGACCCCGACGATCCGCAGGTGCGGACCGCCATGGCGCAGCATCTCATGCTGTTCCTGCTGCAGAGCGTCGTGGTAGCGGAACCGCAGCAAGCCCGTAGCCGCCTCTGCCGATGAGCGTGGGGCGCGTACTCGATGGCGGTCACGCTAACCAGCGGTCGGCTCGGAGTGGACTCAGTCGAGGCGCAGCTCGGCCACAAGGGTGGAGAAGGTATCGGCGACTGTTCGCCAGTCGCAGGATGGCGCGCCGGTCCAGACGTCGCTGGCAACTACCCGTGGATCGGACGAGCTCGTTCGATAGTCGAGCGCGACAGCAGTGTCGTCACCGGCGTATGTCGCCATGGCGATGAAGAAGGCGCGGTCGACATCCAGCCGGGGAAGCTCGACCGGACCGGTTGCCGCCGATTCTCGCGCTAACCCGAACAGCTCCGCCATTTCTTCATCCTGGACCAGGCGGTCGAGCGACTGCGACTGCCGCTCCATCTCCTGAGCGCTACCAAGGAAGTCCAGCGGATCGCGGAACCAGGGCATGACCCGGGCGAGAGCAGGTTCGCCGGGGTGGGTCCACCTGCCCAGCGCAGGAGAACGAGTAGCAGGTCAGGAACAACGTTGGATTGGAGCCCAAGGTCAAACGGCAAGCTCAGGTGCCGAAGCGCATGCGGAAGTCGGCCAGCGTCACCGACAGCAGCGGTTTGCGGTCCGCCAGGAAGGACAGCGGGCCACCGGGTTCGATCTGCCAGGTGACGCGGGTACGGCGCAGCGCGGCGCGGCCCCGCACGGGCGTACGGACGAGCGAGCCGTCACGCTCCTGCACCAGCGGCAGCGGGGTGGGCCACCGGCCCGGGAGACGGCGACCCACGGTGATGCTCGCGCGGGCGATTCCGGGCGCGGCCGCCGCCGGCGGGGTGATCGCGATCTCGGCGAGGTCCTTCGGAATGGCCCAGAGGGCACGGCCGCCCTCGCACGACTCGGGGCTGTCGACCCAGATGTCGGTGATCGAGAACCGTAGCGGCCGGACCAGGACGGCGGCGAGCAGTTCGCGGTAGTGCAGCGTGCCGCCGGGCTCGTAGGCGACCCACGCCGCGCCGACCAGGGCCCGGCCGGCAACGGTGAGCGGCCGGATGCCGGCTGGCAGCGCGGGCAGCTCGGCCCGGCGGAGGGCGAAGACCGACAGGTACAGGTGTCCGCGCAGGTGCCACGGCGACGGGGGGTACATCCGCCGCACGGTACCTCGTCACGACCGGCCGCCGCGTAATTGCGTTGAGCCGCTCCGGCCGGCCCCGCAGGATGGTGGCACCGCTTCCCTGCTGCCTTGAGGACCTTCGATGCTTCTGCTTCGCGACTTATGGCGCGTTTCGCCCCGTCGCACCGCCTTCATCGCCGTCCTCATCGTGCTCGGCGCGGGCGGTCAGGCCGCCGCGCTGGGCCTGGCCGGCGCGGTCCTGATCGACCGCTCGGTGTCGCTGTTCGGCGTGCTCGCCGCCGCCCTCGTCGTGTCCGTGCTCGGCGACGTCCTCGTCGGGCTGGTCGCCGCGCGGCTGACCGCCGACTGGGCCGCCGCCGTGCGCCGTGGGTTGTGCCGCGTGGCCTTCGGCCAGGACGTGCCCACCCTGGAGAACACCCCCGTCGGCGAGCTGCTCGACCGGATCGACAGCGACGTCTACCAGGTGGGCTCCGAGCTGCGGGGCAGCGGCGTCCGGCTGGCTCAGTCGCTGGCCGTGGCCGCCCTGTCGATCGTCACCGCGTTCTTCGCGTGGTGGCCGGCAGCGCTCGGCATGATCGCGGTGTCGATCCTGCTGGCGGCCGTCATGACCAAGCCGATCCAGCGCATCTCCCCCGCCCGGATCAGCGAGGAGGAGGCCTGGTCCGACCTGGCCGCCGTGATGGAGGAGGCGATACACGGGCAGGACGACGTGCGCACCAGCCTCGCCGCGCCGTACGTGCGCCGCCTCTACGCCCAGCGTGCCCGGGAGGTGCTCGACCGTGGGCGCCGGGTGTGGCGGATGTCGGCGCGGGTCACGATGGGCGCGGGGGCGATCACCCGTACGCTCATCGCGGTCCTGGTCGTCGGCGGCGCCTGGGCGTTGGCCGCCGGGCACATCGACGGGGCCCGGCTGACCGCGGTGTGGCTGCTGGCGCTGGGCTTCGGCGGCACCCTCGAACATGTCACCCGGATGGTTCCGGAGCTGCAGAACGCGCTCGGTGCCTGGAGCCGGGTGCGGCTGCTGCGCGCCGTCGCGCAGGAACCCTCCGGCGGCCTCCCGCCGACCGACGGCGACCTCGTGGTCCGCGACCTGACTTTCCGGTACTCCGAGTCCGAGTCCGGACGCCCGCCCGCGCTGAGCGCCGTCAGTCTGACGTTCAGCCGTGGCCGCTCGTACGCGCTGATCGGGCGCACCGGATCCGGCAAGTCCACGCTGGCCAAGGTCCTGACCCGCGCCGTCGACGTGCCGCGCGGGACCGTCTTCCTCGGCGGTCACGACATCAACGACCTCGATGTCGAGGGCCTGCGGCGGTGGACGGCGATCGTCCCGCAACGGACCGAGATCCTGGCCGGCACGCTGGCCGAGAACATCGCCCTGTTCGACGAGGGGCTGCTGCCTCGCTCGGCGGAAGCCCTGGCGGAGCTGGGCCTGACCGCCTGGGTCGACAGCCTTCCCGACGGCGTCGGCACCAAGCTCGGCGAGGGCGGCTACGTGCTGTCCGCCGGGCAGGAGCAGCTGGTCGCCTTCGCCCGCATCCTGGTCCGTGACCCGCAGGTGGTGATCCTCGACGAGGCCACCGCGCGGATGGACCCGGTCACCGAGGCGTGGGTGCAGCGCGCCACCGACCGGCTGCTGCGGGGCCGCATCGGCGTCATCGTGGCGCACCGGCTGTCGTCGGTGCAGCGCTGCGACGAGGTTGTGGTGCTGGCCGACGGCGAGGTGCTCGAGGCCGGTCCGCTCGCCGAGTCGCGCCGCTTCGCGGAGCTGCTGGCCACCTCGAACGTGGTGGCTCCGGCCCGCGCCGGTGGCGGCGTCGCGGTCCTGGAACGCGAGCCCGAGCCGGTCCGCGCGGAGCTGGGGAACAACCTGCCGCTGGCCGACCCGCCGCCGCTGCCCGAGCCGCCGCCGGATCGCACGATGCGCGAGATCTTCCGGCTGACCACCAACGACGCCCGGTACGGCCTGGCCGCCGTGGCGCTGTTCGTCGTCCTGATCCTGCTGGGGCTCGACGGCGCGATCCTGCCGCTGCTCTGGTCACAGGTGGTCGACGGCGTCGGCGACCCGGTGGTGCCGGCGGTCGCGATCGCCGCCGCCCTGATCCTCGCGATCCCGACGCTGTACTACACCGGCGCCTGGTTCCCCGAGTGGTGGGTGCGGCAGATGCTGCGGATCAGCATGCGGCTGGTGCACGGGCAGATCGGGCCCCGCCGGATCAGCAAGCACACCCCGGCCGAGGTGGTGGCGCAGGGCGGCGACACCGAGCGGGTCGTCATGCTCGCCGACAACCTCATCGACACCGCCGTCAGCCTGGTCATGATCGTGGCGATGACGCTGGCGTCCGGCTCCTGGATTCCCGCGCTGTTCTTCGCCGGGACGATGGTCGTCTCGGGCCTGGCGGCGACGCTGTTCGGTCCCCGGCTGGAGCGGGCGGCGCGGCGCACGGTCGCCGCCCGCGCGGCCTTCGCCACCGCTCTGGTGTCCTCGCTGTCGGCGGCGCGCACGGTGAAGCTGGCCGGCGCGACCGTGCCGGTGCTCAAGCACCTCGCGGGGCTCGACGCCGCGCGCAGCGAGCGGCAGCGCCGGGAGATCGCCATCCAGGTGTGGGCCCGGTCCACCCCGTCGGTGCTCAGCGGCCTGCTGCCGATCGCCGCCTGGGCGATGTACCTGGCCGGCAACCTGTCGGCGGCGGCCACGCTGATCGCCGTGGCGGTGCTTGGGGCGGCCCGCTGGTTCGCGTGGACCACGGCCTCGCTCGTGTCGCACTTCCCCTCGGCCCGGGTCTGGACGCGGCGGACGGTGGCCATGGCAGGCGCGGCGGCGTACTCGTCGTCGGTGCCGGGCGTGGACATCGCCGCCGGCACGGCGCAGGCCCCTCCGGCAGCGCCGCGCAGCCCGCTGCGGCGGCTGGAGCTCGCCGGCTTCAGCGCGGTCCACGAGAACGGTACGGTCGGCGCCCAGGACATCGACCTGACCGTGGAGCGCGGCGAGCTCGTGCTGGTCGTGGGCCCGGTCGGCTCCGGCAAGTCCTCGCTGTTGCGGGCCCTCGCCGGCATCGTGCACCACACCGGCACGCTGGCGTGGAACGGCCTGCCGGTGGACGAGCCGGAGACGTTCCTGCGTCCCAACCAGGTCGGCTACGTCGCCCAGCTACCCCGGGTGCTGTCCGGCACGGTCGCCGACAACATCGCCCTCGGCCATCAGGTCGACGCCGCGGACGCGGTGACGACCGCCCAGCTCGAGCACGACCTGGCGGCGGCCGGCGGCGGCCTGCAGCTGCTCATCGGTCACAAGGGCACCCGGCTGTCGGGCGGCCAGCTCCAGCGCCTGGCGCTGGCCCGCGCCCTGGCGCCGCGCACGGAGCTGCTGATCGCGGACGACGTGTCGTCAGCGCTGGACGTCACGACCGAGCTGGAGCTGTGGCGGGCGCTGCGGAAACACGGCGTCACCGTCGTGGGCTCGACGTCGAAGCGGGCGGCGCTGTCACGGGCGGACCGCGTGGTGGTCCTCATCGGCGGCCGCGCGGTGGCGCAGGGAACGTGGCGCGAGCTCCAG
Organism: Actinoplanes sp. NPDC051346; assembly: GCF_040682215.1. Lineage (NCBI taxonomy): Bacteria > Bacillati > Actinomycetota > Actinomycetes > Micromonosporales > Micromonosporaceae > Actinoplanes > Actinoplanes sp. NPDC051346. The sequence goes on from NZ_JBFBAJ010000013.1 coordinate 268,480, forward strand.
GACCGGTATGGCGACCTGGCCGGCTGAGCGGGGGCCGGCCCTCGGCAGCGGGGGCCGGCCCTCGTCAGCGGGGGGCCGGCCGCTCGCAGCGCGCGTCGGCCGCTCGCAGCGGGCGTCGGCCCTCGTCAGCGGGGGGCCGGCCGCTCGCGCGTCGGCCCTCGTCAGCGGGCGTCGGCCCGCAACCGCTGGACCACCGCGGCGACGGTGTCCGCCGGGATAGCGAAGCCGACGCCCACGCTCCCGGTGCTGTCGTCGCTCGCCCCCACCGGCGATCAGGGTGAGCACCACCGCGCCGACGGCGGCCCGACGCTGCCAGCGGTGCTCTACCCCAGGGTGGCTCATCGGCGGCGCGGCGGTGGTCGGGTCGCCGAAACGGGTCGTCAGATCGGTCATCACGACACCACTGTCGCCGGGAACCTTGTCAGCTCCCGGTGAGCGGTCTGTGGGTTCGCTGAACGTCCCGCCGCCGTTCACCCGTGCGGGTAGCGTGCCCCGCGGTCCGTCCCCCCGACGCGCCACGCCCGTTGAGCCTGCGGCAGGACAACAGGCGACGAACGGGTGGACTGATGAAGAGGTGGCTGACCGCGGCGGCGCTTCTGCTGGCGATGGGCGGATGCGGCGACGAGCCGGCGGCGGAGTCGGCGACCGCGCCGACGGCGACCGCTAGCGGCTCGCCCTCGGCGCGGGCCATGGTGACCGAGAGCACGAGGGCCGGCGGCACCGCGCCGACCGCCCGCCCCCGCACGCCGAAGACCGCCGTCGCGGCCCGGGCCGCCGCGGGCACGGATGCCTTCGTCGCGGCCGTGCGCGACAGGCTCCCGGAGATCGCCCTCGACCGCCGCGACGAGGAACTCGCCGCCATCGCCGAACGGGCCTGCAGGTCGCTGGCCGAGGGCGACGCCGCCGCCGGGATCGTGGCCCGTACCCGGAGCCTCGGCACCGCCGACGCCACCGCGACGGACGCGGCCACCGCCCGCGAGCTGGTCAAACTGGCGATCGACACGGTTTGCCCGGAGCAGGACCGCCGCGTCGACGAGTTCTAGCCGGGATCCGCCGAAAGTCATAGCGAGCTCACAGCAGGTCGGGACCACGGTCCGATGTCACGCACAGGCGCTTCGCGGATTCTCGAAAGGCACCCCGAGATCCCCCAGGAGGTACGCCATGTCGGCACGAGGAATGCTCAGCGTGGTCGGAACGGCCGTCGGCGGTCTGATCGGCTGGACCGACGGCCCGGCCCCGGCCGCCGATCCCGCGGCGGTCCGCGAACTGTTCGCGCTGCTCGGCCTGACCGTCGGTGAGGGCGACGACGCGCTGGCCACCGCGGTCCGCCGCTTCCAGACCCGCCTGGGCCTGGACCCCGACGGCGTGGCCGGGCCCCGCACGGTGCATCTGCTCGCCCGCTACGCCAAGGAGGCCCGCGAGCTCCGCCGCTTCGAGTACGCCGCCTGACCAGGCACGGGACGTCGCTCATCCGAGGGATTGTGCGGTGAACCGGGCCTCGCGGACACGTCCGCGTGACAGCAGCGTCCCGGCGCGGACAGCCCCCACCGGCGGGAACACGCCGCTCGGGACTTCGCGGTGCCCTCCCGGCCGCTACCGGACCTGCGATACCTTCTGCAGATGGCGGAAACCTTCGGGCGACCGCCAGCAGCCCGCTGATCCCGACACCTCGAGGAGACACCGATGTCCGACGCCACCCCCGAGGCCGAACCCGGAACCGAGGAGCTGCCCGAGCCCTTCGCCAACCGAGCCGCACGCCGGGCCAAGGGTAAGAAGACCGCCAACCCCCCGGTGACGGCGGCCGGAGGGCGCCCGGTCCGCTCCGGCACGGTGCAGAGCCCCCGCCAGTACGGCAACCGGCGCAGCGGCTGAGCTTCGCGATCATGCCTACTAACTACTCGGGCCCCGCCAGGCTGATTCTCGTCGACGGCGCCCGCATATCCGGAATGGCCTCGCTCAGCACCAACCAGCGCGGGGGCCTCAACGGCTGGGGCGGCACCTTCCGCCCGGACGAGATCACGGCAGAACTTCGCAACGCGGGTGAAGGAGTGCACCTGGAGTTGCCCTACGAGAACACAGGAGAGGTCTCCGTCACCGGCATGCGCAAGCTCCTCGCCACGCAGCTGCTGGTGTCCCTGGTCGGTCACGGTCCCGCGCCGTTCTGACGGTGGACCGGATCGTCGTGGCGCCGGCCGGCGGGTGCGGGCCGGCGCCACGACTGTCGTTCAGCGGCCCTCGATCAGCCGGACGGCGATGTCGGGCCGGAACGTGCCGGCCGGGGCGTCGACCGCGATGCCACAGAGCCCGTCCGAGTCTCCCGGCACCTTGACCCACAGGCGCAGCTCCGCGCCCGCGCCGCCGACCTGGGTGGGGACGCCGAGGCGCCGTCCGGCCGGGTTGCACCACGGGTACTTGACGCTGGGGTCCTTGACGGCGCCGTTGCCGTTACGGCTGGAATCGATCACGAACGGACGCCGGTATCCATAGGCGGCCAGAGCGTTGTTGACGTTCGTGGCGTACGTGGCCGACTCCTGGTCGGTGTAGTAGTTGGAGACGTTCACGGCAAAGCCGTGAACGTTGCGCAGGCCGGCGGAGTTCATGCGGGCGGCCATGGTCGCGGCGTTCACCCACCCGGCGTTGCCGCCGTCCAGGTAGGCCCACGTGTTCGGGGCGCGGTCGCGGAACTGCTCGGTGGCGAAGGTCAGCAACTCCCGACGCGTCGCCGCTTCGGCGGGAGTCATGCATTCGAAATCGCCGAAGGCGTCGGGCTCGATCACGACGATGGCCGGCCGGCCGCCGATCGACGAGGCGAATGCCGAGATCCACTTCTGGTAGGCGTCGACGTCACCGGTACCACCATCGGAGTGCCCGCCACACGCATCCCGGTCGGGAAGGTTGTACGCCACCAGGACGGGAAGCCGGTCGACGGCGTCGGCCGCACCCACGTAGCCACCGACGGCCACGCCGATCTCACCACTCCACTCGCCGAACCATCGGGCCGTGGGTGTGTGCGCGAGCTCCCGGTCGATCGCCGGCGCCCGCGGGTCGTCCTTGTTGCCGCGCACCCAGGCCGCGGCGTGCGCGTCCGGGTCGACGTAGAACCCGCTGGCGAGGCTGAGCGGCCCCGACGGCCCCAACGGAGTGCGGACCTCGACGAGGGACACGTTGTCCAGGGTGAACTTGACGGCGGGATGCCCGCCGAGCTGGAAGGTCACCTGGCCGCGGTCGGTGTCCAACGTCGAGGTGAAGGGGTAGGAGTAGCGCGTGGTGGCGGCCTTCACCCCGGCGGCCCGGGTCAGTGTGTTCGTGTACGGCTTGTCGGCCAGCTGAACCGTCGCCGTGATGTCGACAGGCGCCGACGCCGACGCGTCGAACGACAGCACGTAGGACGTACGGGCCCGCAGCTTGATGCCGCTCTGTGCCACCATCGCGTCCCATACCTGGGCGGTGCCGCCCCGGACGTCGACCGAGAGGCCACCCTGCGCCGCCCCCATGGCGGCGCCGCCGACAGCGACCCATCCGTTGGTGCCGTCGGTGAAGTCACCATTGGTCACCGGTTCGTTAGGCGCGGCCTCCGCCCGCGCCTGCGCGGCGGCCGGCAGGGCCGCAACGGGTCCGAGCGGGCTCGCGGCCCAGACGGCGGCGGCCGCCACGGCCGCCAAGATACGTCGACGTGTCGTCGTCACTGTGTTTCCCCCATGGATGCAACGTGATCATCGCCGGCGAAAACTACCTCATGTTCCCTGGCCGTGGGGGGCACGGGACTCGCGTCGTCGCGCGAAAAGCGGGTGCCCTCCGCGGAGGGCACCCGCTCACGGGTGATGCCGGGTCAGCGCGTGACGGACGCGTACGCGTCGACGATGCCGCGGCCGTAGAACCCGTTGAAGCTCCGGTCGCCGGAGCAGTACGCGTTGTACTCGGTCGACCGGCCCTCCCGCGTGTACGTGCGCAGCCGGGGGCTCGGGCAGGAGCGCTGGGCGGCGGTCTCGTACAGGCGCCGCTCGAGGGCGTCCGGGTCCATCGTCATCCCGCCCCGGGACGCGTCCGGGGTGCCGTACTTGCTGGCGATCAGCGCTGCGACGCCGCTGGCGTGCGGCGCGGCCATCGAGGTGCCCTGCAGGTAGGTGTAGTAGCCGCAGGCGCCGCCGGTGGTGCACCGCTTGAAGACCGAGCTCGTGTACGAGGAGCGCACGTTCCCGGCGGAGTCCACCTTGTTCTCCTCGCGGAGCACCTTCAGCGGGTAGCTGGAGAGGATCTGGTTGGACACCGAGTTGAAGCTCGACGTGCCGTAGCCGTCGGCGCGGAATCCGCCCGGGGCGGCGACGGAGATCTGCTCCACGCCGTAGTTCGAGTAGTCCGCCTTCGCGGCGGACGGGCCGACCGACGAGACGCCGATGACGTGCGGGCCCTCGACCGGCAGGTCCCAGCAGCTGGCGTTGTCGATGCGCCGCGGGCGCGGGGTGCCTCCGAAGTTGGGGCTCGACGTGTCGGTACGCGGGCTACCCAGGTCCTCGTGGTTGTTCCCGAGCGCACCCACCAGCGTGACACCGTGGCTGTGCGCGTACTCGAGCGCGCGCCGCATGCCGGCGATGGTCGCCTGCTGTCCGGCCTGCTCCGCGGGGCTGTCCGCCGAGTTGGCGGTGCAGTTGTAGAGCCACGGGTCGACGTAGAACGACATGTTGACCACGTCGAGGCCGGCGTCGCCGGCGTAGGTGAGCGCGTTGACGACCGGCTCCAGGAAGAAGGATCCGGAGTCCTGGCCGCCCTTGAGCTCGACGAGGGTCACGCCGGGCGCGACGCCCGAGATGCCGAAGCCGTTGGCGGCGGCGCCGACGGTGCCCGCGACGTGCGTGCCGTGGCCGCCGTCGTCGGTGCCGACCGGGTCGAGGCAGCTCGCCACCTCACACGGACCGTCCTCGGGGATGTCGGGCGCGAAGTTGCGCGACAGGCTCGCGCTGAAGTTGGGCGCGAGGTCCGGGTTGCTGGCGTCCAACCCGGTGTCGAGCACACCGACGGTGATGCCGCGCTCGCCGGCCTCCACGCTCCGCGCCCGGTCCGCCCCGATCATCTTGAGGCCCCAGAGCCGGGTGTCCAGGGGGTCGAGACCCGCGGTGCTGCCGGCCCGGGCGGCGGTCACGACGGTCGAGGAGGGCAGTGCGGCGACCTCGGCGGTCACCGACTGCGCGCCGGCGTCCAGCCGGGGGGTACGACGAGGCGTACGGCCGATGGGTGCGCGCAGGTTCGCGCCGATCAGGGTGCCGCTCTCGGCGACCTTCGCGGAGAAGTCGGCACGGGTCGACGTGACCCGGAACAGGCCGATCGCGTCGTTGCGCGCGACGACACTGCCGCCGGCCGCGGCGATGGCCTCCGTCGCGGCGGCGGTGGTCACCCCCTCCTCGGCGACAACGGTGTATTCGGTGGGAGCGGTCGGAGCGGCCTGGGCCGAACCCGTAACGGTGGTGCTCAGCAGGGCCAGCGCAGCCGTGGCGGCCGCGCTGACGATGCGACGTTTCGTCATTGATGGACATCCCTCGGGTGAGTTGCTTGTCAGCAGTTCACCGGAGCAAGGTCACTTTCAGACATCTAAATCTATCGTCGGCCCGACCGGTTCCGCCCATCCGCCCCGAAATCGGATGGTCCGGGAGCGGCCCGACGTGTGAAGATCTTCGCGATGCCATCGCTTCCCATGCCCGCCGTGCGTTTCGTGCCGCTGCCGCCCCACGCCCTGGAGGCCCTGATCGCCGGGGATCTGGCGGCCGCCCGCCGCATCACCGGAGTCCGGCTCTCGCAGTGGTTCCTCTCCGACGAGGTCACCTGGCTGTGGCGGCTGCGGCTCGACCAGATCGCCGGGGATCCCCGTGCCGCCGACTGGGTCGTGCGGGCGGCGGTTTCGGTGCCCGACGAGGTGGTGGTCGGAGCCGGCGGCTTCCACGGGCCGCCCGATGACGCCGGCATGGTGGAAGTGGGATACAGCACGGACCCGGCGTTCCGCAGGCGCGGTTACGCCCGGGCCATGGTGGCCGAGTTGCTGCGCTGGGCCGCGACCGATCCGTCGGCGGTCACCGTGCGGGCCAGCATCCGCCCCGACAATCACGCGTCGCTGGCCACGATCGCCGGCTTCGGTTTCGCCCACGTCGGCGAGCAGTGGGACGACGAGGACGGCACGGAATTCATCTACGAACGACCGGTCCGGCCCTAGGCGCGTCCCGGTCGGCAACTCTTGCAAAAAGTTCCAGGGACTACAGTGACGGCCATGCGCGCACGACTCTCCGACATCGCGCGCCAGGCCGAGGTCAGCGAGGCGACGGTGTCGCGGGTGCTCAACGACCGGCCCGGCGTGTCCGCCGACACCCGGCAGGCCGTATTGACCGCCCTCGACGTCCTCGGCTACGAGCGCCCCGAAAGACTGCGCAAACGCAGCGCCGGTCTCGTCGGCCTCATCGTTCCCGAGCTCGAGAACCCGATCTTCCCCGCGTTCGCGCAGACGATCGAGTCGGCGTTGGCGCAGTCCGGGTTCACGCCGGTGCTGTGCACGCAGACCCCCGGCGGCGTCACCGAGGACGAATACGTCGACATGCTGCTCGACCGCCAGGTGTCCGGCATCGTCTTCGTGTCCGGCCTGCACGCCGACACCACCGCCGACCACGAGCGCTATCGGCGCCTGGTGAGCCGCCCGCTGCCGATCGTGCTCATCAACGGCTACGCCGACGGCCTCGACGCCCCGTTCATCTCGTGCGACGACCGGCTCTCCGGCGAACTCGCGGTCAACCACCTCGTCGCGCTCGGACACCGGCGCATCGGGTTCATCTCCGGCCCGGACAGGTTCCTCAACGTGCAGCGCAAGCTCGAGGGTTACCGTACGGCGATGCGCCGCGAGCTCGACCTGTCGGAGCGCGAGCTCGACGAGCTGGTCGCCCTGACACTCTTCGGCGTCGAGGGCGGCGAGGTGGCCGCCGGCCAGCTGCTGGCGCGCGGGGTCACGGGCGTCGTGTGCGGCTCGGACCTGATGGCGCTGGGTGCCATCCGGGCGGCCCGCCGGCGCGGGCTCAGTGTGCCGCGCGACGTGTCGGTGGTGGGCTACGACGACTCGCCGCTGATCGCCTTCACGGATCCGCCGCTGACCACCGTGCGCCAGCCGGTGGCGGCCATGGGCAACGCCGCCATCCGCCAGCTCGTGGACGAGATCAACGGACACGGCGCGCCCCGCTCGGAGTACGTGTTCCCGCCGGAGCTGGTGGTGCGCGGCTCGACGGCCATGAACAAGAGCGGGCGCGGACCGGAAAGCATGACCTTCTCCGCCGCATGAGTTGATCTTTGGAATCGCTTTCCAACCTTGCGTCGGCACATTGCCGCCGCTAGCTGGGACTACGCCGGAATCGCACCGTCAACATCGAGAGATGTCACTTTACCGGCCGGAAACACGCTGATAACTTCCTCCACCTGCGCAAGGAGTTTCGTCCGCTCCCGCGTCTCCGGAGGCACCCATGCGAATCCGACCGGTCCTCGCCGCCGCGGTGACCACCCTGCTCGCCGCCACTTTCCCGGTCGCCGGCGCCGTCCACGGCCGGGCCGAGGCGGCCGCCGCCCCGCCCGGGGCCAGGGACGTCATCGTGCACCTCTTCGCATGGCCGTGGGCGTCGATCGCCACCGAATGCACGACGGTGCTGGGGCCCAAGGCCTTCGGCGGCGTCCAGGTCTCCCCGCCGCAGGAGCACGTCGTCCTGCCGGGCAAGGCCTACCCGTGGTGGCAGGACTACCAGCCGGTCAGCTACCAGCTCACCACGCGGCGCGGCGACCGGAAGGCGTTCGCGGACATGGTGCGCGACTGCCACGCCGCCGGCGTGAAGGTCTACGTCGACGCGGTCGTCAACCACATGGCCGGCGGCGCCTCCACCGGCCCCGGCAGCGGCGGCTCGACCTATTCGCAGTACGCGTATCCGGCGGTGCCCTACGGCGACGGCGACTTCCACCACTGCGGCCGCAACGGCACCGACGACATCGTCAACTGGGGCGACCGCTGGGAGGTGCAGAACTGCGAGCTGGCCGACCTCTCCGATCTGCGGACGGAGTCGGGCTATGTGCGCGGCAAGCTCGTCGCCTACCTCGACGACCTGGTCTCGCTGGGCGTGGACGGCTTCCGGGTCGACGCCGCCAAACACCTGCCCGCGGCCGACCTCGCCGCCGTCATCGACGCGGTCGGAGGCGTTCCGTACGTCTACTCCGAGGTCATCGAGGGCGGCACCGGCGAACCGGGACCGGAGGAGTACACCGCCATCGGCGACGTCACGGAATTCCGCTACGGCGACGTGGTCGGCGGCGCCTTCTCCGACGGCAATCTGTCGGGGCTGCGCGACCTCGCCACCCGCATGCGGCTGGGCTCCGGCGACGCGGTGGCGTTCGTGGACAACCACGACACCCAGCGCAACGGCCGCGCGAAGCTGACCTACGCCGACGGCGTCCCCTACGCGCTCGCCGAGGCCTTCATGATCGCCTGGCCGTACGGCGTCCCGCAGGTCATGTCGAGCTTCACCTTCACCGACCCCGAGGCCGGGCCGCCCGCCGCGAGCGACGGCACCACCACAGCGGTCCGCTGCGGCAGCGGCTGGCAGTGCGAGCACCGCTCCCGCACCACGGCCAACATGGTCGCACTGCGCACCACCGCCGCGGGCTCCCCCGTCACCCACTGGTGGAGCAACGGCTCGAACCAGATCGCGTTCGGGCGCGGCGACGCGGCGTACGTCGTGTTCAACCGCTCCGGCGCCGCGCTGACCCGTACGTTCCAGACATCGCTGCCCGCCGGCGGCTACTGCGACGTGATGGCCGGCGACCACACCGCCGGCGGGTGCACCGGGCCCGCGTACACGGTGAACGCGTCCGGCCAGGTCACCGCCACCGTGGCGGGCAACTCGGCGCTGGCGCTGCACGTCGGCGCCCGCGGCGGACCCACGACACCGACCGGCTGCGCGACGGCGTCGGTCTCCGTCGCGGCGACCGCGACCACGACCTGGGGCCAGAACGTCTTCGTGACCGGTGACATCGCCGCGCTCGGCGGATGGAACCCGGCCGCGGCCGTCCCGCTCTCCCCGGCCACATACCCGGTGTGGAGCGCGACGGTGTCCCTGCCCGGCGACGCGGCGGTGCAGTACAAGTACATCAAGAAGGAGGGATCCTCGGTCGTCTGGGAGAGCGGGCCCAACCGCGGCCGGACCACCCCGGCGTCCGCGCCCTGCGCCGCGACCTGGACCGACGCCTGGCGATGAGGTTCCGGCGTTCGATGGCGCCGGTTGACGACTTCGGCCATCATCGCGAGATGACCTCCGTCCTGCGCCGCAACCTGCGCCTGCGGCTCATGATCATCTGGATGGTCCTCATCACCGCCTGTTACTTCATGCTGGAGTACCGGTACGACCTGCTGCTCTGGGTCGACCAGGGCTGGGGCTGCGAGCTGACTTCCCTGCCGTACCAGCTCCGGCCCTGCGGAAGAATCGAGGTCATCAGCTGGAAGACCGACCTCGGCATCTACGCGGTGATGGTGATGATGTTGCTGCTGGCGGGGCGGGCCCTGACCGCCTGGTGCCTGCGGCCGGTCCGCGACCTGGTGCCCGTCATCGCCCAGGTCGGCCCGCAGAACCTCGGATTCCGCATCGCCACCGGCGGCCGGCGCCGCGACGAACTGGCCGACCTCTCCGCCGAGCTCAACACGATGATGGACCGGATCGCCTCCGGCTACGAGGGGCAGCGCCGCTTCGCGGCCAACGCGTCGCACGAACTGCGGACCCCGCTGGCCGTGCAACGGACCCTGATCGAGGTCGGCATGGCGAAGGTGATGAACGCCGACCAGCTGGCCCTGGTGACCGCCCAACTGCTCGAGACCAACGAACGCAACGAACGCCTCATCGAGGGCCTGCTCGTGCTGACCGAGGTGGAACAGGGCCTGGCCGGCAGCACCCCCCAGCAACTCGACAAGATCGCCGCCACCGTCGTGCAGGCCCACGCCGAACAGGCCGCGCGGGCCGGGGTCACCATCTTCACGGACCTGGCACGCCGCACCGTCGACGGCGAGGAGGTCCTGCTGGAGCGCCTGATCACCAACCTGGTCCAGAACGCGATCAAATACAACCGCCCGGGCGGCACCATCCACGTCCAGGTGGCCGCCTCCCCCGCCCTGACCGTGACCAACACCGGTCCCCCGGTGCCGGCCGACGCGGTCGCCGGCCTGTTCGAGCCGTTCAAGCGCCTCGGCTCCGACCGGATCGACCACAGCGGCGGCGCGGGGCTGGGGCTGGCCATCGCCCGCTCGATCGTGCACGCCCACCAGGGCACGATCAGCGCCGTACCGGGCGAGGCGGGCGGCTTACGCGTGGAGACCCGCCTCCCCGAGCATTAGGCCATCCGTACGCTGACGCGCGGGACGTGCTGCGGGCTCTCACGGGCTGGTCGCCCGTAATGTCCGGGACATGGGTTTTCGACTCCTCGCCGGAGCGCTCGCCGCCGTCTGCCTGTTGACGGCCTGCACGTCTGACCGACCCCCCGAACCCGCCGCCCCGGCGACGCCGTCGGCGCCGGCCGACACCCGGCCGAACATCGTGTTCGTGCTCACCGACGACCTGTCGATGAACCTCCTGCCGTTCATGCCGCACCTGCGCGACCTGCAACGCCGCGGCACGACGTTCACCGAGTACACCGTCTCGAACTCGCTGTGCTGCCCGTCGCGGGCATCGCTGCTCACCGGCAAGTTTCCGCACGGCACCGGCATCTTCACCAACGGCGGCGTCGACGGTGGCTTCGTCCACTTCCATCGGCGTGGCCACGAGCGGTCGACGTTCGCCACGGACCTGCGCCGGGCCGGCTACCGCACGGCGTTCCTGGGCAAGTACCTCAACCGGTACGAGCCGGCGAACACCCTCGGCGGCCGCCGGCCGTACGTACCGCCCGGCTGGACCGACTGGTACGCCGCCGGCAACGGGTACGCCCAGTTCGACTACGAGCTCAACGAGAACGGCGTGATCCGCCACTACGGCAGCGCCGCGGACGACTACCTGACCGACGTGATCGGCGCCAAGGCGTCGGCGTTCATCGAGGAGTCGGCGGCCGCCCGTACGCCGTTCCTGGTCGAGGTGGCGACGTTCGCGCCGCACTCGCCGTACACGCCGGCCCACCGGGACGCCGGCGCCTTCGCCGGGGTGACGGCGCCTCGGAGTCCGGCCTTCGACGCCCTGCCCGCGAACGCCCCGGCGTGGCTGGCGGACCGGGCGCCGCTCACCGCCGAGCAGAAGGCGGAGCTCGACGTGGTCTTCCGCAAGCGCGCCCAGTCCGTACGGTCGATCGACCGGTTGCTGGCCTCCCTGCAGGCGACCCTCTCGCGGGTCGGCGTCGCGGACGACACCGTCGTCGTGTTCACCTCCGACAACGGCTTTCACCTGGGCGAGTACCGGCTCCTTCCCGGCAAGCAGACGGCCTTCGACACCGACGTACGGGTGCCGCTGGTCGTCGCCGGTCCGGGGGTCCGCGCGGGCCGGCGGGTCGCCGAGCCGGTGCAGAACGTCGACCTGCGGCCCACCTTCGCCGGCTTCGCCGGGGCCGCCGTGCCCGCCGACCTCCACGGTCGCGACATCCGGCCGCTGCTGTCGGGCGACGCGCCCTGGCGTACGGCCGCGCTCATCGAGCACCACGGCCCGGACTTCGACCCCACCGACCCGGACCGGCCCCGTCCCGGCAGCGGCAACCCGCCCTCGTACGCGGCTCTGCGCACCGGGACCTACACCTACGTCGAGTACGTCGATGGCTCGCGGGAGTTCTACAACCGGCGCGCGGATCCGCATCAGCTCCGCAACATCTTCCCCCTGCTCTCCGAAGCCCGGCGGGCCGACCTGCACGAGGCGCTGAAGAAGCTGACCACCTGTCGCGGCGCGACGTGCCGCACGGCGGACCGCGTCCGCGGGTGAGACACGATCAGGAATCGAGAAGCACGGTGGCGGGCTACTGCGTACCGTGGCCGCATGGACCGTAACCCGAGGCGGCCCGCGCCGCACGCTGCCGACAGCCACGACCTGATCCGCGTGCAGGGCGCGCGGGAGAACAATCTCAAGGACGTCAATGTCGAGATCCCCAAGCGCCGGCTGACGGTGTTCACCGGCGTCTCCGGCTCGGGCAAGAGCTCTCTGGTGTTCGGCACCGTCGCCGCCGAGTCGCAGCGGCTGATCAACGAGACCTACAGCGCCTTCCTGCAGGGCTTCATGCCGACGCTGGCACGGCCGGAGGTCGACCTGCTGGAGGGGCTGACCACGGCGATCATCGTCGACCAGGAGCGGATGGGCGCCAACCCCCGGTCCACCGTCGGCACCGCCACGGACGCCAACGCGATGCTGCGGATCCTCTTCAGCCGGCTCGGGCGCCCGCACATCGGGCCGCCCAACGCGTACTCGTTCAACATCCCGTCGGTGAAGGCCAGCGGCGCGATCACCGTCGAACGCGGAGCCGGCACGAAGGCCGAGAAGGTCACCTTCACCCGCCTCGGCGGGATGTGCCCGCGCTGCGAGGGCATGGGCTCGATCAACGACATCGACGAAACCGCGCTGTTCGACGACAGCAAGTCGCTCAACGAGGGCGCGCTCACCATCCCCGGCTACAGCATGGACGGATGGTACGGCCGCATCTTCCGCGGCTGCGGCTACTTCGACCCGGACAAGCCGCTGCGCAAGTACACCAAGAAGGAACGGCACGACCTGCTGTACCGGGAGCCGACCAAGATCAAGGTCGACGGGATCAACCTGACCTACTCGGGACTGATCCCGGCGATCCAGAAGTCGTTCCTGTCCAAGGACGTCGAGGCGATGCAACCGCACGTCCGCGCCTTCGTGGAGCGGGCGGTGACGTTCACGACCTGCCCCGACTGCGGCGGCACCCGCCTGAGCGAGGCCGCCCTCGGGTCGAAGATCAAGGGCAAGAACATCGCCGACCTCTGCGCCATGCAGATCAGCGACCTGGCCGACTTCGTCCGCAAGCTCACCGAGCCGTCGGTGGCCCCGCTGCTCGCCGGCCTGCAACATCTCCTCGACTCGTTCGCCGAGATCGGACTCGGATACCTCTCGCTCGACCGGCCCTCGGGCACCCTGAGCGGCGGCGAGGCCCAGCGCACCAAGATGATCCGCCACCTAGGATCGTCGCTCACCGACGTCACCTACGTCTTCGACGAACCGACGATCGGGCTGCACCCCCACGACATCCAGCGGATGAACGACCTGCTCCTGCAACTGCGGGACAAGGGCAACACGGTCCTGGTGGTCGAGCACAAGCCGGAGATGATCGCCATCGCCGACCACGTCGTCGACCTCGGGCCCGGCGCCGGCACCGCTGGCGGCGAGGTGGTCTTCGAAGGCACCGTCAAGGGCCTGCGCGCCGCCGACACCCTGACCGGAAGGCATCTGGACGACCGCGCCACCCTCAAGCCATCGGTACGCACACCGTCCGGCAAACTGAGAATCCGCGGCGCGAAGACTCACAACCTGCGCAACGTCAACGTCGACATCCCGCTCGGCGTCCTCGTGGTGGTCACCGGCGTGGCCGGCTCGGGCAAGAGCTCCCTGATCCACGGCTCGGTCGCCGGCGGCGACGGGGTGGTGTCGGTCGACCAGTCCGCGATCAAGGGCTCCCGGCGCAGCAACCCCGCCACGTACACCGGCCTGCTGGACCCGATCCGCAAGGCGTTCGCCAAGGCCAACGGCGTGAAACCGGCGCTGTTCAGCGCCAACTCCGAGGGCGCCTGCCCCACCTGCAACGGCGCCGGCGTCATCTACACCGACCTGGGCATGATGGCCGGTGTCGCCACCACCTGCGAGGACTGCGGCGGCAAGCGCTTCCAGGCGGCGGTGCTCGAACACCACTTCGGCGGCCGCAACATCAGCGAGGTACTCGCGATGTCGGTCACCGAGGCCGAGGAGTTCTTCGGCGCCGGCGAGGCCCGCACGCCGGCCGCCCACGCCATCCTCGACCGCCTCGCCGACGTCGGCCTCGGCTACCTCAGCCTCGGCCAGCCCCTCACCACCCTGTCCGGCGGCGAACGGCAGCGGATCAAGCTCGCCACCCAGATGGCCGGCAAGGGCGCCGTCTACGTCCTCGACGAGCCGACCACCGGCCTGCACCTCGCCGACGTCGAACAGCTGCTCGGCCTGCTCGACCGGCTCGTCGACTCCGGCAAGTCGGTGATCGTCATCGAACACCACCAGGCGGTCATGGCCCACGCCGACTGGATCATCGACCTCGGCCCGGGAGCCGGCCACGACGGCGGCCGCGTTGTCTTCGAGGGCAAACCCGCCGACCTGGTCGCGGCCCGCTCCACCCTCACCGGCGAACACCTCGCGGAGTACGTCGGCGCTTGACCCGGGTTTCGCGGGTGGGTTCGGGAGCCCCGCCAGCCTTAGCCGGTTGGGGCTCCCCGCCTCGTCGCCGGGCACCGGTGATCAGCTGCCACCGCCACCTCCCGGGATGTCAGGCCCGCGCGGCGCGTACTCGAAGGCCGCGCTGATCTGGCGCGTCAATTCGGCCACGGCCGCGCGATCAGCGGCTGCCCGGTCAGTGGCCGTCGCGTTGGTCAGCCCCGGCGTGGTAACCAAGAACGGGCGGGCCCACACGGGTGACTCGTGGTCACCGGCTACCCACTCCCGTACCCGGCCAAGCGCCACCAGATCGCCGAAGCCGGCGACCGGGCCGTTTCGGCACGCCGCGACGTACGCCCGCACCTCGGCCGCCGCCGCTGATCCGGCGGGGGTGAGCACCCGACTGAACGCCGACATCACCATCAGCGCCGTCGCCATCAGCGTTGCGAACAACACCGGCAACGAGCCGACGCCCTCCACCCAGCTGGGCGCGCCGAGTCGTACGAGCGTGTGCAGCAGCCACATGAGGAACCCACCGATGAACGGGATCATGCTGGCCAGCAGCAACGGCCGGACCGAGACTTCGGTGCGCCACCACCCGGCTGCCCGGGCGCGCCGCCGAGCTGCCCTTTCCAGCACTTTCGCCTTCCCGGCGAATCTCCGCAGCACCGCTTCCGAGCCGTAGCCTTCGGGGAAGAGCACGCGCAGAAGTTCCGCGTCCGCCTCGCCGGCTGCGGCGACCTGGTCGGTGAGGGCGACGACGATTTCCCCCTCGTCGCCCGGGCGTATTGTCAACACACCGCGTTCCACCAGATCCACGAGGTGTGCCGGCACCGCCGGACCCCGGAGCCCGAGGTCGTCAGGGAACCCGGCTATTTCAGCCAGTAAGCGATCGGCGGGGCGGTCGCGCATTTGCCCTCCCTTGCAGGCTCGGGCCATTGACCGAGAATGATCTTCTACGTTAGAAGATCCGGTCAATGACCAGCGCCCGTTGCCTTCAGGCGCACGATCCTTCGAATAACGCTCGGCGGGTCGCCGGATCGCTGGCAGACTGCTCCGCCGTGGGCAACTCGGCGACGTATCGCATCCATACCGGCGAAGATGTGCGGGAGGCCTACGCGATGGCGCGGGGCCTGCTGGCCTTGGCGGAAACCACCTGTAACTGTCCGTCGTACATTTCCGCCGACGTGCAGACCGGCACACACGCGGCGCTGGACCGCTACCTGGTTCTCGATTCCGCCTCGATGGCGCTGTCCGTCCCGGCGGACCTGGTTTCACCGGTGACCGAGACGTTGCGGCCCCACCGGGGACCGAACGACCAGCCGTCGCGGCGCCGGGACGGCGGCGCGTACCTCAGGACGAAGCTGACACCCGCGGTCATCGCCGCTCTGCGGCGGTTGCCCCCGATGGCCGCGGAGATCCTGACTCCCGACGTGCCGCTTTCCAGCGACCTGCCCGACCGACTCCTCGCCGTGCTGAACGCGGACTCCGCGACGATCAGCTGGCACGCCTGCTGGCCGGAAAGTCACAGTCACGACGGTTTCGAACTCGGCGTCAACGGCGCCGAACTGTGGCATCTCGAGACCCCGGCCGGGCACAGCGTCTATGTGCACGTCTCCCCCTGGCGGCCGGAAGACGCGCACGAGCTCGCTGCGAAAGTCGGCGGTCGTGTCATCGGGGAACCTGCCACCGGCTGGTGAAGTCAGGCGGCGGAGAGGGCGAAGCGGGTCCGGGTTCGGCCGCCGATGCTTGTGAGGGCGCCTCCGGCGGCGAGGCGGGCACGGGCCGCGTCGGCGGTCAGCACGTGCACTCCGACCGTGCCGTTCGCGCGGGGGTTCCAGGCGGTCAGCCGGCCGTGTCGGTCGAGGGCCGCCAGCTTGATCCGGGAGGCGTAGCCCGCCGGGCAGCCGAGCTGGCGGATCGTGCTGGTCGTCCGGCAGTGGTCACGGCCGCCAAGCTGGACCGCGACCCGGAAGGTTGCGCGACGGCTCACGGCACCGCCGCCCCGGAGCGCCGCTTGCGCCGGTACATGGCCTCGTCGGCCCGGGCGACCAGGAACTGGACGTCGTCGCCGGCCGTGCCGAGCGCCCAGCCGACGCTCGCCCCCACCCGGTGCGTTCCGGTGCCGGCCGCGATGGGCTCGGCGATCGCGGTCCGCAGGCGCTCGGCCGTCTCGGCGATGGTGGCGGCCAGGTCGGCGCCGGTGAGCACGGCCACGAACTCGTCGCCGCCCGTCCGCGCGATCACCACCTCACCGCCGCGCAGCTGGCCGCGCAGCCGGCCGGCGACGACCCGGAGCACCTCGTCGCCCGCCTCGTGACCGTCGGCGTCGTTGACGCGCTTGAAGCCGTCCAGGTCCACGACGAGCACGCCGATCTGCGTGCCGGACTGTCGCGCAATCGCGTCCGCGCGGGACTTCAGCAGGGTCCGGTTGGCCAGCCCGGTGAGGCTGTCGTGGGTGGCGGCGTGCTGGGCCTCGGCCCGGCTGCGTTCCAGCGCCGAGTGCAGGCGGGCGTGCTGGATGGCGATCGCCGCGTGCTCGGCGAACAGTGCCAGAATCTCCTGCTGTTCGGGCCCGGGCTTGCGCAGCCCCTCGGGCAGGTCGACGCTGAGCACCCCGACCCACTCCCCCGAGGGCGCCATCAACGGGGCGAACAGGCAATCCTCCGGGTGCCATCCGTCCGGGTCGTCGGTCGCCTCGATGTCCGGGGTCCAGGTGTAGAGGCTTTCCGGCACGCCGGTGCGGTGGTCGACGAAGTAGAGCGCCCCCCAGCGTTCGGAGCGGCGGAAGAGCTCCTGCCAGCTCTCCGCCGAGCCGCGGGTGCCGAGCAGGTCGCGGCGCAGGTCGTCGCTGCCGGCCACGGCCACGGTGGTGTAGTCGCCGTTCGGCTCGGCGAGATTGACCGCGGCCAGGCCGAATCCGGCGGCCTCGACGACCCCGCACGCCACGGCCTCGAGCGTTCGGGTCAGGTCGAGGCTGGCGTGCACCCGCTTGGTGACCGCGTGCAGGGTTCGGAGCGCCTGCAGCTGCGCGTCGGCAGCGGCCATCCAGCCTCCCTCCACCGCGTCCTGATCGACTGACGGTAGTCCATACCGTCACCCGCCGTTGCCCCAGGGAATTCGATATCGGACACTGCGCCGGTATAGAAAGATCATCGGACATGACGATCACCCATGACGTAGCGGGCGACGGCCCCGCTGTCGTCCTCGTGCACTCCACTGTCTGCGACCGCCGCATGTGGGACCCGCAGGTTCCCGCGCTCACCGCGGCCGGCTATCTCGTCGTGCGGTGTGACCTGCGCGGCTTCGGCGACAGCCCGGTCCCCGACGGCCCGTACGACAACGCCCGCGACGTCCTGGACGTGCTGGACCTGCTGGCGATCGAGAAGACGGCCCTCATCGGCTCGTCGGGCGGTGGCCGGGTGTCGCTGGAACTGGCCGCCCGCTGGCCACACCGGGTCTACGCCCTGGCCCTGCTGTGCGGCGCGGTCGCGGATCACGAGCCGAGCGAGGAGTTGCGCGCGTTCGGCGGGCGCGAGGACGAGCTGCTCGAGGCGGGCGACGTCGAGGGCGCCACCGAGCTGAACGTGGCGACCTGGCTGGGCCCGTACGCCGATGACGCCACCCGCGCCCACGTCCGGCGGATGCAGCGGCACGCCTTCGAGGTGCAGCTCGCGGCCACCGAGGAGTTTCCACCGGTCCGCACCCCGGTGGAGCTGTCCGCGGTCACCGCGCCGAGCCTGGTCGTCGCCGGACGCCACGACCTGATCGACTTCCGGGAGATCGCCTCGCGGCTGGCCGCCGGGCTGCCGGGCTCTCGGCACGTGGAGCTCGACTGGGCGGGGCACCTGCCCAGTCTGGAGCGGCCCGAGGTCGTCAACGACCTGTTGCTCGACTTCCTCGCCGACACCCGGCCGTCGCACTGACCAGATATAGTCACGGACGTCGATGCCTCCTCCCGGAAGGCGAGTGTCCCTTTGCGACTATTCACCGTGGCCGCCCTCTGCGCCACACTCCTGAGCGTTCCTCAGGCCGCGACCGCCGCCCCGGCGGGCTGCTTCGACCGCGCGGCCGCGGTCACCTACGAGGAGAGCCGCATCGAGACGCCGGCGCTGCCCGGCGGGACCCGTGTGCCGTACCACCTGGTCGACGTGGGCGGGTTCAGCCCGTACGTGACGGCGTTGCAGCGCGATCTCTGCCGTGCCTCGTCACCGGAGGCCACGCGTCGGCTGCTGGAGGCGCACGGCACACGGCTGTGGCAGACCGCCGTCGCCCGCGCGCAGGGCCGTCTGACGATGGGCACGATCGATCGGTACGACGACCGTCCGCTGTACTGGTCGCGCCTGATGGGGACCCGCGACCTGCGGCAGTGGCTGCCGCGGTTCCCGCTCACCGACACGGACCGCGCCACCCTGCTCCGGACCTATGAGTACGCCTCCCGCGGGGTGTCGCACACCACCTTCGGCGGCGGGGTACGGCGGGTGCTGGTCAGCGGCTTCGACCCGTACCAGCTGAACGGGGAGATCCGCCGCTCCAACCCGTCGGGCGGATCGGCGCTCGCGCTCGACGGTCTGACGTATCGCAACGGCGCCGAGACGGTCCGGGTGCGCGCCGTGGTGCTGCCCGTGACCTGGAGCGGCTTCGACGCCGGCATCGTGGAGGACGCGTTCGGACCGCACCTGAGCGCCACCGCCACCGAACGCGCCGACCTGATCATGACGATCAGCCAGGGCAACCGCGGGGTGATGGTCGTCGAGCAGTGGGCCGGCGCGTGGCGGGGCGGCTATCCGGACAACAACAACGAGGGCGAGGCGGAGCTCATCCCGCCGGCGCCGCGCTGGCCGCAGCCGTCGCCCACCCCGGAGTTCATCGAGACGACGCTGCCGCACCCGGCGATGACCGGCGCGGGGACGGGTCCGTGGCCGACCACCCTCAATCCGCGCAGCTGCGAATGGCCCGCCGGCACCCGGCCGACCGGCCCGGTGCGCTGCGGCAACGACGGCCCCTCGCCCGGCGGCCAGGCCCAGGCGGGTGGCGGCGGCAACTACCTGTCGAACGAGAGCATGTACAGGTCCAACCGGCTGCGGCGGGAGCTGGGGGCGACCGATGTGCCCGGCGGCCATCTGCACATCTCCGCCCTGGTCTACCCGGCGGACCCGCTGGTCGTCATCGACGACGCCTTCGCCACGGACCGCGCCGCGACCATCGAGCAGACGGTCGCCCTGGTGCGGGCCGCCGGCGCGGCGGCGTAGCACACGCGAAACGGCCGCCCCGCTGAGCGCGGGACGGCCGTTTTCGTGCGTCTGAGGTCAGCCGAGCAGCGTCGGCAGCTTCTCGAACAGCTGCGTCGTGTACGTCATCATCTCGTGCAGCATCCAGTTCCCCGAGAACAGGATCGCCGC